>NZ_CP012369.1:1350000-1950000 GCF_001267405.1 Moorella thermoacetica | reverse complement strand
TATTGTTAAAAATATTTTCTTGACCTTGGCGTTAGATCTTGATATAATCAATGCAACCCGATAAGTTTACTCAAGATTGGGGGCGGGGGCATGGCCTTATCAAATGAAGAGATAGAGCGCTACAGCCGGCAAATTATCCTCAAGAACATCGGCGGCCGGGGTCAGGAAAGGCTCAAACAGGGAAAAGTCCTGATTGTCGGCGCCGGGGGCCTTGGCTCGCCGGTAGCCTACTACCTGGCGGCGGCCGGGGTCGGTACCCTGGGGATAATCGACAGCGATAACGTCGACCTGTCCAACCTGCAGCGCCAGATTCTCCACACCACCGGTCGTCTCGGGCAGCCCAAGGCGGAATCCGCCCGGGAAACCCTCCTGGCCTTAAATCCAGCGCTGACCATAAACACCTACCCGCTGAGGCTGGGTAAAGAGAATATCCTGGATATTATCCGCGATTATGACGTTATTGTTGATGGCGTCGATAACTTTCCTACCCGTTATCTGCTCAATGACGCCTGTGTCATGACGGGTAAAACCCTGGTCGAGGCGGGCGTTCTGCAGTGGGACGGGCTGGTCATGACCATCAAGCCCGGCCAGGGACCCTGCTACCGTTGCATCTTTCCCGACCCGCCTCCGCCCGGAGCCGTACCGAGCTGTCAGGAAGCCGGGGTGGTCGGCCCGGTACCAGGCGTTATCGGCTGTATCCAGGCCACGGAAGTCCTGAAGATATTGCTGGCAACGGGGGAAACCCTTACCGGCAGGCTATTGATTTATAATGCCCTGGAGATGCGCTTCCGCGAGATCAAGGCCGAACGCAATCCCGACTGTCCTGTCTGCGGCGATAACCCCAGCATCCGGGAACTGGAAGAGTATACTTTTGTTTGCGAAACTCAATGCGGCAGGTGAAGCCTGCTATGACCAACGATTATAAGGATATTGATTTTAATCAACTAAAAAAGGGCGGCTTTATCAGACAGCAGGGTCCCGACCTTTTTATCATGCGGCTACGGAGTATCGGCGGCCATTTGACCAGCCGGGATCTGGAGAATATCGCCCGGCTGGCCAGGAAATACGGCCGGGGCGAGGTGCACCTGACCACCCGTCAGGGTGTAGAAATTCCCGGCGTCAGGCTGGCGGATTACCAGGCGTTGATCGCCGAAATCCAGACCCTGCAACTGTTGCCGGGTGCCTGCGGCCCGCGGATACGATCTATCGTCGGTTGCCCGGGGAAGGAAGTCTGTCCCAACGGTGTGGTAGACACCCGGGAGATGGCCCGGCAAGTGGATCAGGCCTTTTTCGGCCGCGATGTACCGGTTAAGTTTAAGATTGCCATCGCCGGCTGCCATAACGCCTGCACCAAACCGCGGGAAAACGATATCGGCCTGCAGGGTGTCGTTTACCCCCAGCTGGCGGCCGACCGCTGCAGTTTGTGCGGCCTTTGCCAGTCCATATGCCCCGGGGGCGCTATTAAGATTATTGCCGACAGGGTAACCATTGATCGGCAGAAATGCTGTGGTGATGGGGCCTGCGTAGCCTCCTGCCCAACGGGCGCCTGGACAGCGGGTGCCAGGGGCTTCGTCCTTTATGCCGGAGGTAAAATGGGACGCCGGCCTCGGCTGGGGGACAGGCTGTTTGATTTCATCCCGGAGGACGAGGTAATCCCTCGCATCAACTCTATCTTACAGGTTTTTATCAAATACCGGCAAGGAAACGAGCGCCTTGCAGACACAATTGAACGCCTTGGTAGTGGTGGATTCCGGGAGTTAATTCCCCCTCAATTCAGGGAGGAGGTCGCTGCAGGTGGCAGAGATTAGAGCAACGAAGCGCCTGGATATTACCGGGGATTGTTGCCCCATAACCTTTGTCAAAACTAAACTGGCCCTGGAAGAGATGCAGCCCGGAGAAATCCTGGAGGTCTTGCTCAAGGATGGAGAACCCCTGGCCAATGTACCCCGGAGTTTAAAGTCCGAGGGCCACAAGATTCTCCAGGTCAAGAAAATGGGCCCCGATACTTATTTATTAATTGTTGAAAGGGGTAAGGCAGAATGAAGATTATTTTCAACCGCCAGGAAAAAGAGGTTGCAGACGGCATTAGTGTAAATGAGCTGGTGCAGCAGCTTAATTTTAATCCTGTAACCGTAGCCGTTGAACTGAATGGGCAGCTCCTTTTGCATGAGGAGTATAGCCGGAAACTGCAACCTGGCGACAGAGTCGAGCTGGTGTTAAACATGGGCGGCGGTGCCTGATAAAAGCCGGTCACTGCCGGCAGGGCTGTTTAGTTTAAGCCCGGTGGGGGAACCCTTTGTTAATACAAGAGAAAAAGAGCGCAGCCGACCTTACAGATAGAGGCCCTTTCCCATTAAGGGACAGGGGCCGGAAAAAATATTTTTTACTCCTCCCGGCTTTGCCAAATGGGGTTTTTATTTAAAAATAAATTTCATAATTTTTTAATAATAACTTTCGGAGGCTCTCCGCGCGGGAGCCAGGTAAAAAGTGCACCGAGGAATAATGCCCCTGCGGTTCGGAAGCAGACATATTCGGCCGGGTAAGCAGGAAAAGGCAATAATTTTGTAGAAACCCATAGAAGTTAGGAAGGATAATAGTAAAACCTGTAACTAGCAGGGTCCAGAAAGGAAGGGAAATCGGCATGCGTGTCGCTACCGACATTGGCGGTACCTTTACCGACCTGGTCTATCTGGATGAGGATACCGGCCGGGTAGGGGTAGCCAAAACAGATACCACCCCGCCGGAGTTTGAGCAGGGGGTAATCAACGCCATCAAGAAAGCCGGCTTAACGGAGACGGGGATAAATTTTTTTGTCCACGGCACTACCGTTATAATCAACGCCCTGACGGAGCGTAAAGGGGCCAAGACCGGCCTCATTACCACCAGGGGATTCCGCGACGTCCTCGAATTGGGGCGGTCCAACCGGGCGGATATTTACAATGTGTACTATAAAAAGCCCGTTCCCTTTGTGCCCCGTTACCTGCGGCTGGAGGTAGAAGAACGCATCAACTACAAGGGCGAGGTCCTCGTCCCCTTAAAGGAAGATGACGTGCGGCGCTGTATCGCCCAGTTTAAAAAAGAAGGCGTGGAAGCCATTGGCATTTGTTTCCTTCACTCTTACGCCAACCCCGAGCATGAGCGCCGGTGCGCGGAGATTATCCGCCGCGAGTGGCCGGAAGTAGATATCACCGTTTCCCACGAGATCAGCAAAGAATGGCGCGAGTACGAGCGGACCAGCACCGCCGTCCTTAACAGTTATGTACAACCTGTAGCCGCCAGGTATATCGACTCCCTGGACCGGGAATTAAATAAACTCCAGGTCAGTAACAGGCGCTACATCATGCAGTCCAACGGTGGCACCACTTCCTTTGCCCGGGCGAAGGAAGCGCCCATCAACATGGTCGAATCCGGGCCGGTGGCCGGCGTCTTCGGCGCGGCCACCCTGGGAAAGCTGATCGGAGAAAAGAATATCATCGCCCTGGATATCGGCGGGACCACCGCCAAGTGCTCGCTGATCGAGAACGGCGAGATGAAGGTGACTACCGACTACAAGATCGAGTGGTCGCGGGAGTCCGCCGGGTATCCCATTAAAATCCCTGTGGTAGATATTATTGAAATCGGCGCCGGCGGCGGGAGCATCGCCTGGATTGATGACGCCGGATCCTTGCACGTCGGCCCCCGAAGCGCCGGCGCCCTGCCCGGGCCGGTAGCCTACGGCCGCGGCGGCACCGAACCAACGGTGACCGACGCCAACCTGATTGCCGGCCGGATCAACCCGGAGTACTTCCTGGGGGGAGAGATTAAAGTCGATCTGGCAGGGGCCAGGGAGGCCATGGCCAGGATTGCCGCCCCTTTCAACCTGACTGTCGAGGACGCCGCCCTGGGGGTCATCCGCCTGGCCAACGCCAACATGATCAATGCCTTGAAACTCATCTCCGTCCGGCGGGGTTATGACCCCCGCGACTTTACCCTGGTGGCTTTTGGCGGCGGCGGTTCCATGCACGCCGCGGCCCTGGCCCGGGAGTTAAAGATCAAGAGGGTTTTAATTCCCGTAGCCACGTCCGTCTTCTCCGCCTGGGGCATGCTGATGACCGATCTGCGGTACGATTTGATCCAGACGACCATCCGCCGGACCAATAGCATCACCCCGGTGGAATTGCAGGCCATCTGGGATTCCCTGGAGAAGGAGGCGGTCCGGTACTTCCAGCAGGAAAACTTGGGGACTACCGATCTGGTCTTCTCCCGTTTTGCCGATATGCGCTACCTGGGCCAGGAACATACAGTTAAAGTGCCCGTACCCGGCGGCAGGCTCGATGCCGCGGCCATCAAAGAGATCGAAGAGCGCTTCCATGCCCTCCACGAACAACACTACACCTTCCGGCTGGAGGATTCCCAGATTGAATTTGTGAATTTCCACCTGACCACCTTCGGCAGGGTGAAGAAGCCGGAACTGGCCCGGCTGCAAACCGGCTCCGCCGACGCTACCAGGGCCCTAAAGGGACATCGCCCGGTCCACTTCGATGCGGAAGGCTGGCAGGAGAGCGCTATTTATGAACGGAGCCTCTTAGGTGCCGGGGCGACCATCACCGGCCCGGCGGTAGTTGAAGAACCGGCCTCATCCACCCTCCTTTTCCCGGGCCAAAAGCTGACTGTCGATCCTTACGGCAACCTGATTATTGAAACGGGGGTGTAACCTGTAACTATGGAAGAGAAGAAACGCGCCGGCGCCCTGCGGGATGTTGATCCCTTTACCGTGGAAATTATCAAGGATTCCCTGATAGCCATTGGCGATGAGATGTTCGTGGCCCTCCAGCGCACCAGCAAGAGCACCATTATCTACGAGGTCCTCGACTATGCCTGCGGCCTCACCGACAACCAGGCCCGGTTAATTACCCAGGGCAACGGGGTGACCGGTTTTCTGGGTACCCTGGATTTTTCCGTCAAGGACGCCATCAATAAATTTGCTGCCCGGGGCCTCTTGAACCCCGGGGATGTCATTATCACCAACGATCCTTACGGCGGCGGCGGTACCCACCTCTCCGACGTCTGCCTGGTCATGCCCATCTTCTATGATGGCGAGATCGTTGCCTATTCGGCCAACAAGGCCCACTGGACCGAAGTGGGCGGTAAGGATCCGGGCAGCTGGACAACCGACTCCACCGAGGTTTACCAGGAGGGGCTGCAGTTTCCCTGCATTAAAATATTCGAAGGCGGCAAGCCAATCCAGAGTCTGGTGGATCTCATCGCCGCCAACGTGCGCATGCCGGATATGACCCTGGGGGACCTCTGGGCCGGGGTCGCCGCCCTGCGGGTGGGCGAGAGACGGTTCGTGGAGCTCTGCGATAAATACGGCAAGGACCTGGTCCTGGCCAGCATCGAGCAGCTCCTGGACAACGGGGAGCGGCTGGTACGCCTGGAATTAGCCAAATTGCCCAAGGGCGTGTACGAGGCTGAAGACTACATCGATGATGACGGCCTGGGTAACGGCCCCTTCCGGGTCTGCGTCAAAGTGACCATTACTGACGACGAGTTCATCTGTGACTTCCGGGGCACCCATCCCCAGGTGCCCGGGCCGGTGAATTGTAGCTATACCGGCCTGGTGGCCGGGGCGCGGTGCATCTTTAAGGCCATTACCAACCCGGCCATACCTGCCAATGAGGGGACCTTCCGGCCCCTGAAGATCATTACCGAGCCCCGGACCATTTTTACGGCCGAGCGGCCTGCCGCCGTCTCCACCTACTGGGAGACTATGCTCTACGTCACCGATCTCATCTGGAAGGCCTTGGCGCCGGCGATACCGGAGCGCTTAACTGCTGGGCACTTCCTCAGCGTCTGCGCCGATGTCCTGGCCAATATCCACCCCGACACCGGCGAACTGGCCCTCCTGGTGGAACCAACGGCCGGGGGATGGGGCGCCGGCAAGTATAAAGACGGCGAGAACGGCATGGTCTGCATCGGCGACGGTGAAACTTATATTATTCCGGTGGAGGTCGCCGAAACACGTTACGGTTTTCTGGTCGACCAGTACGCTTTAAATACCGCCGGTGGCGGTGCCGGCGAGAAGCGTGGCGGCACAGGGGTCATCCGCGACTATCGCATCCTGGCTGATGAGGCCTACTTCACCGCCACCTTCGGCCGGCACAAGTTCCTGCCCTGGGGTATGGACGGTGGCAAACCGGGCACGCGGAACGAAGTGCGGGTTATTTCAGCCCACGGTGAACCGGAACGGGTCTTTGGCAAGTGCGCCCGCCTGCGCCTGCGCCGGAACGATGTAGTCCGCCTGATTACCGGCTGCGGTGGAGGATATGGCAACCCTTATCGCCGGCCGGTGGAGAAGGTCCAGGAGGATGTCCGCAACGGGTATATCACCCTGACCCAGGCCTGGGAAGATTACGGTGTGCGCTTGAACCCCGAAACCCTGGCGGTCGAGGAACTGGCGCCCCAGCGGCAAGATAATAGAGCAAAGGATTAGAGTAAAGGCCCGGTGCCGGTTTTTCCGGTCGCCGGGCTTTCTGGTTTTGCTTCGTTCACCGCCGCAAAGCTCTCGGCTTCGCGTAAGTATCTGACGCCTCGATCCAAGTCGCCCTCCGCTTGTACCCTCAAACTCCTTGCCTCAGCGTATATTTTTTGGGGTTCATGGAAGGGGGCGTTAGGGCTACTCCGGGCTGTTACTGACTAACCATGGCCATTTTGATATAATATAAAATGTAATAGAAAGGGGGCGAGTCTATGGACTGGTCAATGGGCCTGCATCTTGCGGAAAGATTGAGTATGGTTGCCACAGCGGCTTTTATCCTATCTCGTACCCCGGCCCTGGGACGCATCTTATCCCGGCAGCTTACCAATCGGGACAGGCTATTGCTGGTCCTTGTCCTTGGCGGGATGGGGATAGTTGGAACCTATGCCGGTATCCCCATTCACGATGCCCTGGCCAACTCCCGGGTGGTGGGAGTGATGGTAGCTGGCCTGCTGGGCGGTCCCTTCGTAGGGGCGGGAGCCGGCCTGATCGCCGGCATCCATCGCTATTTAATGGGGGGCTTTACCGCCTTCGCCTGCGGCCTGGCGGCAGTAGCGGAGGGGACCCTCGGGGGACTGGTACAGCAGTGTTACCGTCGTTCACCGGTGCCCTGGCCTATGGCCTTCGCCGCGGGCCTGGTAGGGGAAACCATGCAGATGGTCATCATCCTCCTGACAGCCCGCCCCTTTACTGAGGCCTGGGCTCTGGTTCAGATTATCGGCCCCCCGATGATTATTGTCAATTCTATTGGCGTGGCCATTTTCATGTTTATTGTTAAAACTGCCGCCGAACAGCAGGACCACATCGCCGCCTGTCAGGCCCAGCGGGCTCTGGATATTGCCAACCAGACATTACCTTTCCTGCGCCATGGCTTGAACCGGGAGTCGGCCGAAGAGGCGGCAAGGATTATCTTTAATTCCATTAAAGTGGCCGCCGTAGCTATTACCGACAGGCAGGAAATTCTGGCCCATGTGGGAATGGGCAGTGACCACCATCACCCGGGTATGCCTATCATGACCAGCGCCACCCTCCAGGCCATAGCCACCGGAGAGTTGCAGCTGGCCCGGAGCCGGGGTGAAATCGGCTGCCGGGAGAAGGACTGTCGTTTGGCTTCGGCGGTGGTGGTGCCTCTCAAGAGGCGGGAAGCAACCATTGGCACGTTAAAGCTTTATCACGAGCGGGAGAATAGCATTACCACGGTGGACCTGGAACTGGCCCGGGGGCTGGCCCACCTGTTTTCTACCCAGCTGGAACTGGCAGAGGTGAAATACCAGGCTCAGCTACGTTCCCAGGCAGAACTAAAGGTCCTGCAGGCTCAGATACACCCCCACTTCCTCTTTAATGCCTTGAATACCATTAGTTCCCTGATCCGTACCAGACCCGAAAAAGCAAGGGAATTGCTGGCGAAACTGGCCAGTTTCTTCCGCTATAGTTTAAGAAGGGACGATAACCCCATTCCCCTGGCCGAAGAGCTGGCCCACGTAGATTCTTACCTGGCTATAAAGGAAGCGCGTTTTGGTAATAAGCTGGAGGTTATCCGCCAGGTGGACCCCGCCACCCTGGCTTTCCCTGTCCCTGCCTTCACCCTGCAACCGGTAGTGGAAAACGCCATCAAACATGGATTACAACCCAGAACTCAAGGGGGCAGGGTGATATTGAACGCCAGCGATCGGGGAGCGGATGTAGAGGTCAGGGTAACGGACGACGGGGTGGGTATTGCCCCGGAAGAAATGAATAAAATTTTTCTCCCTGGCTACGGTCGCGGCCACGGCCTGGGCCTGTCTATTGTTAACGAGCGTTTAAAGGCCCTTTACGGGCCGGAATACGCCGTCCGGGTGAAGAGTGTCCCCGGCCAGGGTACCGAGGTGGTCCTGCGTTTTCCTAAAAAAGTTGAGCACCGGGAGGTGAAGGAGGAAGATGACCTTTACCGCCGTTGTGGTTGATGACGAGCCCCTGGCTCGGGATGAACTAAAATACCTGCTGTCTGCCTACGAAGAATGCCAGGTCATCGGCGAAGCTGAAGACGGGGGGGAAGCCCTGCAACTGGTGGCCAGGCTGCATCCGGATGTAGTTTTCCTGGATATCGAGATGCGGGGCATGTCCGGTTATGATGCCGCCAGGAAGATGCTGGCTGAACCCAAACCGCCCCTGATTGTTTTTGCGACCGCCTACAACGAATACGCTGTCGGGGCCTTCGAACTGGGAGCGATAGATTATTTATTGAAACCCTTTGTGGACGAACGCCTGGCGAAAACCATTGAGCGGATTAAAAATCTCAAGGCGCGCCAGGAGGACTGGCAGGAGGCAGTGGCCCGGGTCGCCCGGTTGCTGGAAGATAATCAGCAGTCAGTAAAAAAATTGCCCGTTGAGAAGAACGGGGCTATCAAACTCCTGGATTACGGCGACATTTTTTATGGCCGCGCCCGGGGCGGCGGGGTGCAAGTTTTTACTACCGATGATTCCTATACCTTTAGCGGCACCATGGCGGAACTGGAAGAACGGTTAAACAGGGAAGGTTTTTTCAGGGTGCATAAGAGCTTTCTGGTTAACTTAAGAAAGGTGGAGGGGGTGTTACCCTGGTTCAAGGGCACCTACTGGCTGGTTATGGGTGACCGGAAACGGACCCAGATTCCGGTAAGCAAAGGTCAGGTGAAGGAGCTAAAGGTTCTGCTGGGTCTCAACTAATACTCAACTAATAACGACAGCTACAGGCGAGAATCTCGGGCAAGAGCCCGAATTTTCCTACAATCGTTGCCTTCATCAGCCCCTCCTCAAAGGGGCTCTTTTTATCGGTCCATATTTCTGTTTGACCCCCTTTTTGTTCTGTTCATTAAATTATTGTTACTTGCCTTTTAAGACAGTTTTATAATAAAAGCAAAATCGGCCGGTTTTAATCAAGCGAAGGAGAGACGGGTGAATGAATGCACTGGTACTGTTAATTATAGCGGTGCTGGTATTTGTCCTGGCCTACCGCTTTTACGGCGCCTTTATGGCCGCCAAGGTCCTGGCCCTGGACCCGGGGCACCAGACCCCGGCCCTGATCCATAACGACGGCCGGGACTATGTGCCGACCAACCGCTGGTTGGTTTTCGGCCATCACTTTGCAGCCATAGCCGGCGCCGGACCCCTCATCGGCCCGGTCCTGGCGGCCTAGTTCGGCTACCTGCCCGGGTTCCTGTGGATCCTCATCGGCGCCGTGGTCGCCGGCGCCGTCCATGATATGGTGATCCTCTTCGCTTCCGTGCGCCATGACGGCCAGTCGCTGGCGGAAATAGCGCGCAGCGAAGTGAGCAACTTTTCCTACTGGATGGCTTCAATCGCCCTTTTGTTTCTTTTAATTGTCGTCCTGGCCGGCGCCAGTGTCTCGGTAGTCAATGCCCTCTATCAGAGCCCCTGGGGGACTTTTACCGTAGGCGTGACTATCCCTATCGCCATTTTTATCGGTGCTTATCTGAAATGGCTGCGCCCCGGCCGTATCGGGGAGGCTACTGTTATCGGCGTAGCCCTGATTGTCGCCGGCGTCGTCCTAGGACCGGTCATCCAGCATTCGTCCCTGGCTCCCTTACTAACCTTTGATAAACAACAGCTCTCCCTGCTCATCGCCGCCTACGGTTTTCTGGCGGCGGTGCTGCCGGTATGGCTCCTGCTGGTACCCAGGGACTACCTGAGCACTTATATGAAAATCGGCACCATGTTATTGCTGGCCGTTGGCGTCATTGCCGTCAACCCCGTCCTGCAGATGCCTTCGGTGACTAAATTTGTGGCCGGCGGCGGCCCGGTCATTCCGGGCAAAGTTTGGCCCTTTATGTTTATCACCATCGCCTGCGGGGCCCTCTCCGGTTTCCACGCCATGGTCTCCAGCGGCACTACGCCGAAAATGATCACCAGTGAGGCTGACATCAAGGTTGTCGGTTACGGGGCCATGCTGGTGGAAGGCTTTGTGGCCCTCATGGCCCTGATCGCGGCTACCGTCCTGGCCCCGGCAGACTACTTTGCCATTAACAGCGCCCCGGAGGTCTTTGCCAAACTGGGTATGCATGTCCAGGACCTGCCCGTGCTTTCCCAGCTGGTGGGAGAAAACCTGGCCGGCAGGCCGGGCGGCGCTGTATCCCTGGCGGCGGGCATGGCCCACATTTTCTCCAGCATCGGCGGTTTAAGGCACCTGATGGGTTACTGGTACCATTTCGCCATTATGTTTGAAGCCCTGTTCATTCTGACGTTGATTGACGCCGGTACCCGGGTCGGGCGCTACCTGCTGCAGGAAATTGGTGGGGTAATCTACAAACCTTTGAAAGACACCAATTGGTGGCCGGGTATTATCCTCACCAGTGGTATCTTTACTCTAGCCTGGGGTTATCTCCTTTACGGAGGTACCATATCCACCATCTGGCCCCTTTTCGGGGTAAACAACCAGCTCCTGGGAAGCATGGCCCTGGCCATCGGCACCACCATGCTCATCAGGATGGGTAAGGTCCGCTACGCCTGGACGACCTTTATCCCTATGGTCTTTTTGACGGTAACTACTATAACCGCAGGTTATCAAAATATCTTTATAAACTATCTACCGGCCCATAATTACCTGCTGGCAGTAATTTCCATCATTATGCTTCTGATGGTCATCGCTATCATTATCGACTCTGTAAGGGTGTGGTTCCAGCTCCTCTCCGGGAGCAAAACGGAACTGGAAAAGGGCCGGGCTGCTTCATTAAACGAAACCGGTTCGGCCCACACTTATTAAAAGTTAAAGAGCGGCATTATGCCGGCCCGGGTTAACCAACCCGGGTTTTTTACTTGACCGGAAACCCCCTCCCTGGTATTATCGAGGTAAACTGAGATAATTAGTCAAGATTTGAGGTTGGCTAAGAGCCGGAGGTGGTTTTCGTAATGGTAAGCGCCGGCGATTTGCGTGCCGCCGCAGAGGCCCTCAAACCCCAGCTGGTGGCCTGGCGGCGGCGGCTGCACCAGTATCCGGAACTGAGCTTTGAGGAAAGGGAAACGTCGGCGATGGTGGCCGGGGTGTTACGCGAACTGGGGCTGCAGGTCAGGAGCGGCATCGGCGGTACCGGGGTGGTGGGTGTCCTGGCCGGGGCCGGGGAAGGCCCCGGCGTCGCCCTGCGGGCCGATATGGACGCCCTGCCCCTCCAAGAAGATACCGGCGAGGAGTTCGCCTCCCGCTATCCTGGCCGGATGCACGGTTGCGGCCACGATGCCCATATGACAATGGTCCTGGGGGCGGCGACCATTCTGGCCGAACGGCGCCAGGAACTCCCCGGGCCGGTAGTTTTCATCTTCCAACCCGGAGAAGAACTGCCCCCGGGCGGCGCCAGCCGGATGCTGGCAGCCGGCGTCCTGGACGACCCCCCGGTCAAGGCCGCCTTCGGCCTCCACGTCACCGCTTACCTGCCGGTGGGTACGGTAGGTGTTCGCAGCGGGGCCATCATGGCTTCGGCTGACAACTTTACGATTAAGATCAAGGGGCGTACCAGCCACGGAGCCTCACCCCACCTAGGGGCTGATGCCATCGTCGCCGCCGCCCAGGCCGTTCTGGCTTTACAAACCATTATTTCCCGGCACCTGGACCCGGTGCAACCGGCGGTCCTGACCGTGGGGACCATAAAAGGCGGGGAGAAGGAGAACATCGTTGCCGGTGAAGTAACCTTGACGGGTACCACCCGGGCCTTGAATAACGTTATGCGGCAGCAACTGGAAAAGGACATGCGCCAGGTCCTGGCCGGGGTGGCGGCCGCCAGCGGTACCGAGATTGACCTCGATTACCTGTGGGGTTACCCGCCTTTAGTCAACAATGCCGGCCTGACTGAACTTTTTCGCCGAGTTGCCGGGGAAATCCTGGGGCCGGATAAAGTCCTGGAGCTGGCCAACCCATCCATGGGGGCCGAGGATTTCGCCCGCTATGCGGAAAAAGTACCGGCAGTATACTTTAACCTGGGAGCGGCTATCCCCGGTGCGGAACCCCACCCCTGGCACCACCCGCGCTTTAACATTAACGAGGATTGCCTGCCCATCGGCGCCGGGTTGCTGGCGGCGCTGGCTGTTCGGACCCTGGAGGATTTTTAGCCGGCCAAAGCGGGTTGCTCCGGGTCAAAGAAGATGCCTACCAGGCAATGAAGCCATCTACTGCTTTAGGGATAGTGGATGGCTTTTTCTTTTAGTGCCGCTGTACCATGCACTTTAACTTTCCCCTTGGAATGGCGGACAAGGGTCGATTTCCATGGGACCCTGGCCTCGGGAAAGGCCAAGCGAGCGGCGGAACAGCCGGGGTTTATTACGGTAAAAGCGAAGGCCGATTTTCTAAAAGCTATAAGCAAAAATTTAGGGCGGGAATATTTCTGCCTTTTTATCGTTAGAGGCAGGATTTTAACCTTTTTTAGCGAATATCAAATTTAAGTATCATTTAATTGTAGAGCCTTGATGTTAACAGGAATTTTTCCCAGGGGGTGGAAGATTGCTGGCCATTACCCAGTTAGCAGGATTAAATCCAGTCGTGACGAATATTACTATTAGACTCGTATAACCCCGGCGATGGGGCCGGGGGTCTCTACCAGGTGACCGGAATCACCTCGGCTACGAGGGTGAGCGGCAGCTGGTTTCTTTATATCCATTTTTTGGAGTTCGAGATTACCAGGGGGGTAACGAAGATGCCCGGGTTTAAGCTTAAAGTCAATGGCCGGGAGTACCAGGTCGAGGCCCCGGCGGATATTACCCTGCTGGAGCTGCTGCGGGAGTATCTGGGCCTCACCGGTACCAAGGAGGGGTGTGGCAAGGGAGAGTGCGGCGCCTGCACCGTGCTCCTGGACGGCCAGGCGGTTAATTCCTGCCTGATTCCCGCCGCCAAGGCGGAGGGAGCCGAGGTCCTGACCATCGAGGGCCTGGCCTCGCCGGACGGTAAACTCCATCCCCTCCAGGAGGCCTTCATTACTGAGGGGGCTGTCCAGTGCGGCTTCTGCACCCCGGGGATGATCTTGAGCGCCAAGGCCCTCCTGGACAGCAACCCCCGCCCTGGCCGCGAGGAGATTAAGATGGCCCTTTCAGGCAATCTGTACCGCTGCACCGGCTATGCTAAAATTATCGCGGCCGTGGAAAAAGCAGCAGCCGTTATGGCAGCGGCGGGTAGAAAAAATTAGAACCTGATTTTATGGAGGGGGTAAAATGGCTTCTACAGCAGTGGGGAAGAGTGTCACCAGGGTTGATGCTGTGGCCAAAGTTACCGGGCAAGCAAAGTATACCGGGGATTTTATGTTCAGGGACATGCTGGTCGGTAAGGTCTTAAGAAGTCCCTATGCCCATGCCATCGTTAAAAACATTGATGTCAGCCAGGCCAGGGCTTTACCCGGCGTGGAAGGGGTCCTGACTTATAAGGATGTACCGCGGAATAAATTCCCCACTGCCGGGCATCCCTATTCCCTGGATCCGGCCCACGGCGATAAGGCCGACCGTACCATCCTGACCGATAAAGCCCGCTTCGTCGGTGACGCCATCGCGGCGGTAATAGCCAGGGATGAGCTGACGGCCGCCGAGGCCCTGAAGCTTATTAAGGTAGAGTACGAGGTGTTAGAACCCCTCCTCACCCCGGAGGCAGCCATGCGGGAGGGCGCGCCCCTGATTCATGAGGATTGCCCTGGCAACATCCTCAGTGCCAGTGGCTATGCCATCGGCGACGTCGACGAGGCTTTTAAAGAAGCCGACTATATCTTTGAGGATGAACTGGAAACTAACATTGTTCAGCATTGCCAGCTGGAAAATCATATATCCTGCGCTTATGTCGACAGCGACGGCCGCATAGTGATTATAACCTCCACCCAGATCCCCCATATTGTCAGGAGAATCGTCGGCCAGGCCTTGGGTATCCCTTGGGGCAGGATCCGGGTAATCAAGCCCTACGTCGGGGGCGGCTTTGGTAGCAAACAGGATGTCTGCACCGAACCCCTGGCCGCAGCCATGACCCTGGCCGTGGGGGGAAGGCCGGTAAAACTGGAACTTTCCCGGGAAGAATGCATGATTGCCACCCGCACCCGCCATGCCTTCAAGTTTAAGATCAAAACCGGGGTTTCCCGGGACGGCAGGTTAATCGGGATGCATATCAAGGCCATTTCCAATACCGGGGCCTATGCCTCCCACGGTCATTCCATCGCCATGGCCGGTGGTTCCAAATTCAGGATTCTTTATCCCATGAAGGCTTTGAAATATGAACCATTTACAGTTTACACCAACCTGCCGGTGGCGGGAGCCATGAGGGGTTATGGATCGCCCCAGATAACCTTTGCCGTGGAAAGCCATCTGGATAACATCGCCAGCAAACTCAATATCGATCCTATTGAGTTCCGTCTGAAAAACCTGGTTAAAGAGGGTTATGTCGATCCTTTAAATGGCAACGCGGTGCGGAGTTGCGGCATTCGCGAGTGCATTGCCCGGGGCAAAGAGTTGATCAAGTGGGACGAGAAAAAAGCGCGGTATAAAAACCAAACCGGCAGCAGACGCCGGGGCCTGGGCATGGCCTGCTTCAGCTACGGTTCCGGCACTTACCCGGTGGGGCTGGAAATAGGAGGGGCGCGGATCGTCCTGAACCAGGACGGTTCCGTCCAGCTACAGGTTGGAGCTACAGAAATAGGTCAGGGCAGCGATACCGTCTTTGCCCAGATGGTAGCCGAGGTCCTGGGTATTCCGGTGGATATGGTCCATGTCCTTTCCACCCAGGATACAGATATTTCCCCCTTTGATACCGGTGCCTATGCTTCCCGGCAGACCTATATCACCGGTATGGCGGTGGCCAGGGCGGCCGCGGAGGTCAAGGAGAAGATCCTGGATTTTGCCTGGGGGATGACCGATATCCCAGCCCATGCCCTGGATATTAAAGATGCCAATATCGTCTATAAACACTCGGGCGAAGTGGTCATGCCCCTGGCCGAGGTGGCCCTGCATACCTATTACGACACCGTTTTCGCCAAACCGATAACGAGCGATACCTCCAATAATGCCCGGGTCAACGCCTTTGTTTTTGGCGTTACCTTTGCCGAGGTGGAAGTAGACCTGAAAACCGGCCGGATCGAGGTCCTGGAGATATATAACGTCCACGATTCCGGCAGGATTATCAACCGCCAGCTGGCGGCAGCCCAGGTCCACGGCGGCGTGGGCATGGGCATAGGTTATGCCCTCTCCGAGCAATTGCTCTTTGACGAGAAGACCGGCCAACCACTGAATAACAATCTGCTGGATTACAAACTGCCTACGATTATGGATATTCCCGCAATCGGCGTAGATTTTGTGGAAACCTTTGAACCTACCAGCCCCTTTGGCTGCAAGGCTTTAGGCGAGCCGCCGATTATTCCTGTGGCCCCGGCCATTCGTAATGCCGTTTTCGACGCCACGGGCGTGGCTTTTGACAGGTTGCCCATGAATCCCCAACGGGTTTTCGAAAAGTTCAAGGAAGCCGGGTTAATATAGTAAGGTGGTGAGGGCTGATGTTCAACATCCAGGAATATTTTGAGGCTGCAACAGTAGAGGAAGCCACGGCGTTGCTGGCGGCCCATCCCGGCCTGACAGTCATCGCTGGCGGTACGGACGTTTTGATAAAAATGCATCACGGCCGGATAGCGAAGGCCGGGTTGTTGAGTATCCGGGGTATAAAATCCCTGGAGGGTATCCTAAAGCTCGAGGATGGCACCATCGTCATCGGGGCGCTTACGACCTTTACCCGGATTATCAATGATCCTGTTATCCGGGCCCATATCCCCGTCCTGGCCGAAGCCGCGGCTTCCATGGGCGGTCCCCAGATTCGCAATGTGGCCACCATCGGCGGCAATATTTGCAATGGCGCCACCTCCGCCGACAGCGCTTCGACCCTGTTCGCCCTGAATGCCAGGTTAAAATTACAGGACAATCAAGGGCAGAGGGTGGTCCCCATCCAGGAGTTTTACCTGGGTCCGGGCCGGGTTGATTTAAAGCCCGGGGAGCTCCTGGCGGAGATTATTATTACGCCTGAGAATTACCGCGGCTATGGCGGCCATTATATCAAGTTTTCCCAGCGCCGGGCCATGGATATTGCCACCCTGGGGGTGGCGGTGCTCTGTAAAATCAAAGACGGCACTACCTTTGCGGATGTAAGGATTGGCCTGGGGGTAGCCGGGCCGACCCCCTTGAGGTGCCCCGAGGCCGAAGCCTATGCCAGCGGTCAACCAATCTCCGCAGCCACCATCGCGGCTATCGGACGGTTGGCCGTTAAAGCGACGCAGGCCAGGACCTCCTGGCGGGCTTCGAAGGAATACCGGGAACACCTGGTGGCCGAGCTTACCGAGAGGGCATTAAAAGCGGCCGTCGTAAAAGCAGGGGGTAGGGAAGTTGCTTAAAAAAATCTCCTTCACGGTCAATGATACACCGGTAACTTTAGAAGTTGACGCTGGCGAGACATTGCTGGAGGTACTGCGCAACCGCCTGGGGTATACCGGGGTGAAAAAGGGATGCGGTGTGGGCGAATGCGGCGCCTGCACCGTGCTTATCGACGGTACTCCGGTGGACTCCTGCATCTACCTGGCTGTTTGGGCGGAAGGGAAAAAGATAATTACCATAGAAGGCATAGCCAAAAACGGGGAACTCTCCAGGGTACAGAAAGCCTTTATAGAAGAGGGCGCCATCCAGTGCGGCTTCTGCACGCCAGGCTATGTCCTTACCGCTACAGCCTTGGTAGAAAGCGGTAAAAAATATTCTCGGGAAGAAATTAAGCGGGAACTGGCCGGCCATCTCTGCCGCTGCACCGGTTATCAGAATATCCTCAGGGCCGTGGAGAAAGCCTTAAACGATTAAGTCAAAGGAGGGGGAACCTATGCTTCTCATCGGTAACGGCCGCCTACTTTCCCTGGTGCCGGGGAAACCCTACCAGGAAGACGGAGCGGTGGCCATTGACGGCGACCTGATCGTCGCCGTAGGGCCCACGGCTGAACTTAAAGCGCGCTACCCGGCAGCCGAGTGGCTGGACGCCCGGGGCATGGTCATTATGCCCGGGATGATCAATACCCACATGCACCTGTACAGCACCTTTGCCCGGGGCATGGCCCTGAAGGACCCGCCGCCAACCAATTTCCTGGAGATCCTCCAGCGCCTGTGGTGGCGCCTGGACAAAGCCCTGACCCTGGAAGACGTTTACTACAGCGCCCTCCTGCCCCTGATCGACTGCATCAAGAGCGGAACTACCACCATTCTGGATCACCACGCCAGCCCCTATGCCGTTACCGGCAGCCTGGAGATGATCGCCCGGGCCGCCATGGAGACGGGGGTACGCACCTGCCTGGCCTACGAAGTCTCCGATCGCGATGGTAAGGAAATTATGCGGCAGGGGATTGCGGAAAACATCGCCGCCATAAAGAAATACCGGGGCAAAGAGGGTTTAATTTCAGCTACCTTTGGCCTCCACGCCTCTCTGACCCTCTCCGACGCCACCCTGGAGGCCTGCCGGGAGGCCGAAGGGGAGGTGGGCAGCGGCTTTCACATCCACGTGGCCGAGGGGATCCAGGACGTCGAGGACGCTTTAGCCAAATCGGGGAAGCGGGTGGTGGAACGCCTGGCTGTTAACGGCATCCTGGGACCCAATACCATCGCCGCCCATTGCGTGCACGTGACGGACAGGGAAATAGCCATTCTGAAGGAGACAGGCACCCTGGTGGTCCACAACCCGGAATCAAATATGGGCAATGCCGTCGGCTGTGCTCCGGTTGGCGACATGCTGGCCGCAGGTGTCCCCGTCGGCCTGGGAACGGACGGCTATACCAGCGATATGTTCGAGTCCCTAAAGACCGCCAACGTCCTGCGCAAATTCGTCTCCGGCGATCCGGGCGCCGGCTGGGCAGAGGTCCCGGCCATGGCCTTTGAAAACAACCGCCGCATCGCGAGCCGCTTCTTCCCCCACCCCCTGGGCCGTCTGGAGCCAGGTGCCTATGCCGATGTGATCCTGGTGGACTACCAGGCGCCAACACCCCTGGGAAGGGACAACTGGTTCGGCCACCTCCTCTTCGGCTTCAACGGCGGCCTGGTGGATACTACCGTTGTCGGCGGTAAAGTACTCATGCAAAGGCAGCGCTTGCTGCACCTGGACGAGGCGGCCATCGCCGCCCGGGCCCGGGAACTGGCGATCAAAGTCTGGGAGCGGTTTTAACGGGGAGGGATTCCATGCCCGAGAAGTATCTCTTCGCCACTTCCCCGGCCGACTGCCTGGCCCTGCTGGCCGCGAACCCTGGGGCGCGCCTCATTGCCGGCGGTACTGACCTGGTCATCGACCTCAAGGAAAAAAGGCGGCAGGTTACCACCCTGGTGGATATCACCAGGATACCCGAATTAAAAATAATTACCGAAACAAATGGTAAGATTATCCTGGGCGGGGCGGCCACCCACACCCGCGTGGCCACCTCATCCCTTATCCGGCAGAAGCTCCCGGCCCTGGCTGCCGCCGCTGCCGCGGTCGGATCCCCCCAGGTGCGCAATGTCGGCACCCTGGCCGGCAATGTGGTCAATGCCCAGCCGGCGGCGGATACGGCTGTGGCCCTGGTAGCCCTGGGAGCCGTGGCCACCATCCTGGGAGCGGAGGGGGAACGCCAGGTGCCGGTGGCCGACCTCTACGCCGGTGTGGGCCGCTCCCTGGTAGATGCCGGCCGCGAGATTATAACCAGATTTACCGTGGACCTGTGGGGGGAGGGCGAATCCTCGGCTTTTGTCCGCCTGTCGCCCCGGCGCGCCCTCTCCCTGCCCATGCTAAACGTGGCCGTCCGGGTGCAGGTCAGGGAAGGGATATGCACCAGGGCGCGTATCTCAATCGCCCCGGTGGCGCCCCGGCCCTTCCTGTGCGAAGAAGCGGCCGCCAGCCTCGTGGGCCGGGAACCCACGGCGAAAGCAATTGCCAGGGCGGCTTCCGTAGCTAAGGAGGCAGCCCGGCCCAGGGACAGCCTCCTCCGGGGTTCCGGCGCCTACCGGAAGGACATGACGGCTGTGCTGGTAGCCAGGGCTTTAAGCGAAGCTTTTTCCCGCGCAACCAGCAGGAAAATAGAAAACGATGTCGAATAGATACAAAAAATACCTGGTGAAAAGTTATTACTGCAGGCAAAGACGTCTACATCAGGGTAACGGGGCCCTCATTGTAGACGTTTTTTTGCGCCCTAAAAAGAAAAACCAGGAGGCCGGGAACTCACCCTCCTGGCTTTGTAACCGCCGGGAAACCAGGCGGTAATCTACCGCAGCTCCTTTACGGCAGCCGCTATTTTCTCCAGGGCTTTCTCGATGTTCTCCACCGAGTTGGCATAGGAGAGACGCAGGTAGCCTTCCCCGTATTTACCGAAGGCCGTACCGCTCAGGGCGGCTACGCCCGCCTTTTCCATCAGGAAGGCTTCCAGCTCCTGGCTGGAGAGGCCCAGACCCTTGATGTTGGGGAAGACGTAGAAGGAACCCAGAGGCCGTTTGCAGGTAATACCGGGAATGCTGTTCAGGCCATCAACAATGATGTCCCGCCGCTTCTTAAATTCGGCCACCATGGCCTCGGCGGCGTCCTGGGGTCCGGTCAGGGCCTCCTGGGCAGCCTTTTGGGTAAAGGCGGCGGTGCAGGAGTTGGAGTTGACCATCAACTGGGCGATGCGGTCGGCGAGCTCCCGGTGCATCAGGCCGTAGCCGATCCGCCAACCGGTCATGGCGTAGGTCTTGGAGAAACCGTCCAGGATAATGGTCCAGTCCTTCATACCCGGCTGGGCGGCAATGGATACGGGACGGGCACCGTCGTAAACGATGCGATCGTAGATCTCGTCGGCCAGGACGACAATGTTCTTACCCCGGACCAGGTCGGCGATGCGGCCGATATCTTCAGCCGTGAGGACGCCGCCGGTGGGGTTGGCGGGGGAATTGATGATCAGGAGTTTGGTTTTGGGGGTGATGAGCCCTGCCAGTTCATCTACATCCAGGCGGAAGTCGTTTTCTTCCCGGATGGGCAGGGGAACTGCCTTGCCGCCGACGAAGTTGATGACGGATTCATAAATAGGGAAGCCGGGATTGGGGTAGATGACCTCGTCACCCGGGTTTACCAGGGCCAGGATGGTAAAGAACATTATGGGTTTACCCCCGGGAACGATGACGACTTCTTCCGGGTCGTAATGAACGCCCTTCTGCCGGGTGGCATACTCAGCAATGGTCGCCCGGACTTCCGGCAGCCCGGGGGCGGGGGTGTAATGAGTATAACCTTCGTTCAGGGCCCGGATGCCGGCGTCGATTATGTTGCGGGGGGTAGCGAAATCGGGTTCGCCGATTTCCAGGTGGATGATCTCCTTGCCCTGGGCTTCCAGAGCTTTGGCCTTGGCCAGGACCATAAAGGCCGTTTCGGTCCCCAGATTGGCCATTTTGTCGGCAAAGATTTTTTCGAACATGGGCTTTCTCCTCCTAATAAAATCCTATCTATTTACCGTGTTGCCGGTAGTAAACTTCGGGGTTCAGGCACTGGGGCGGTAGTTCACCCCGCAGGGCGGCCAGCAGGTTGTTGGCGGCCATTAAGGCCATATTGGTCCGGGTTTCCCAGGTAGCGCTGGCGATGTGGGGGCAGAGAACAACATTCTCCAGGTCAGCCAGGCCCGGGGCCAGTTCCGGTTCGTTTTCGAAGACGTCCAGGCCGGCGCCCCAGATTTCCTTCTCTCGGAGGGCTTTGACCAGGGCCTTTTCATCAACGACCGGGCCACGGGAGGTGTTAATGAGGATGGCTGTTTTCTTCATCAGTTTTAGTTCCGGAGTACTGATGAGGTGGGTGGTCGAAGGCATTAAGGGAACGTGCAGGGAAACAAAATCAGCTTCCTTGAGGAGGGTCTCCTTGTCGACGAATTGACCGCCGGTGGCTTCTTCGAAAGCCTTGCTTGGCTGGACATCGTGGTAGAGGACCTTCATATCAAAGCCCCTGGCTTTGCGGGCAAAGGCGGTGCCGATACGGCCGGCGCCGATGACGCCCAGGGTTTTACCGGTAATTTCCTGGCCGAGCATCAACAGGGGGCCCCAGCCCTTGTATTTACCGGCCCGGGTAAACTTGTCGCCTTCCACCACCCGCCGTGCCACAGCAAAGAGCAGGGCCCAGGCCATGTCGGCGGTGGCTTCGGTGAGGACGCCCGGGGTATTGGTGATCATGATCCCGTGCCGGGTGGCTGCTTCCAGGTCGACGTTATTAAAGCCGACGGCTAAGTTGGCGAAGATCTTGGCCCCTTTAGCTGCGGTAAAGACCTCGTCGTCCAGGATGTCCGTCAGGAGACAGAGGATGCCGTCGCGACCCCGGACCTTTTCCAGCAATTCAGCCCTGGTCAGGACCCGGTCTTCAGGGTTGATCTCCAGGTCGCAGTACTCGGCCAGGAGATCCAGGGCCGGTTGTGGGACCAGACGAGTAACATAGACGTTCCATTTAGACATTAAAAATCCCTCCAGAAATTAAGTACGACTTTATTGGCATTTATATTCGACGTTAAGATGTGATCTCCTTTAAAAATAAAAAGTTTAATACAGTATACTTTTAAAAAGACATGTTTTATCCGGTCGATTTTTGTGAACCTGGAAGGATTTTAAGATTGAACAGCGAATTATATTTTATTAATAAAAGTGGGAGTCTTCTTTTAGGTTTCTTCGTATAGTCCCGGAGATTGGTCCGGGGGTTTCTACCAGGTGACCGGAATCACCTTGGCTACGAAGGGTTATTTCCTTTGTGGCTATGGAGGTACCCGGTTTTTCGTTTTTAGCTCCGGGGCATGGTTCATGTAAAGGGGGTGATGGGTACGGGACTATATATTAATGTAGAAACAAAATAGGAATGAGAGAGCCCCATTAATACCAAGGAGGTGTGAGCCGCGGTTACGGTACCGCGGGCGAGTATGAAGAAAGGTTTGCGCGTGCTGTTGATGTTGCTCCTGGCCCTGGCGGTGGCTGTCGCTGCCGTGGGTTGCGGCGGCCAGAAGCCGGCTGGCGAGAGTAAAAGCGGAGCTAATACGGCGAGCGGCGGGCAGGATCAAAACCAGAAAATGAAGGTGGCCTTTGTTTACGTAGGTCCAGTCGGTGATGCGGGCTGGAGCTGGGCCCACGACCAGGGCCGGAAATACCTGGCGGAAAAGCTGCCCTGGGTGGAAACCACCTACATGGAGAACGTACCTGAAGGGGCCGACGCGGAGCGCGTCCTGACGGAGCTGGCCGAACAGGGTAATAAGATAATTTTTGCCACCAGCTTCGGCTATATGGACTACGTTATCAACGTGGCCAAGAAATACCCCAATGTCATCTTTATGCACTGCTCGGGCTACAAGACGGCAGAGAACGTCGGTACCTACTTTGGCGCTATGGAAGAGGCCCGTTACCTCTCGGGTATGGTGGCCGGCAAGATGACCAAGAAGAACGTCCTGGGCTTCGTAGCCGCCCACCCCATCCCGGAGGTTATTCGCGGCATCAACGCCTTCACCCTGGGGGCGCGCTCGGTTAACCCCAACGTGAAGGTCAAAGTAGTCTGGACCAATACCTGGTATGACCCGGCCGCCGAGAAGCAGGCCGCCCTGAGCCTGCTGGATGCCGGAGCCGATGTCATCGCCCAGCACCAGGATACCCCGGGCCCACAACAGGCAGCCCAGGAGAGGGGCGCCTACGGTATCGGCTATGACAGCGATATGAGCCAGTTCGCTCCCAATGCCACCCTGACTTCGCCCGTCTGGAACTGGGGTCCCTACTATGTAAAGATAGTGGAAGCCGTCAAGAACGGTACCTGGAAACCGGAGCAATACTACGGCACCATGAAGGACGGGATCGTCGACCTGGCGCCCTTCAACAAGATGGTGCCCCAGGATGTCCGCGACCTGGTAGAAAAGAAGAAACAGGAGATCATTGACGGCAAATTCTTCGTATTCCAGGGGCCCATCAAGGACCAGAGTGGCAAAATCCGGGTCCAGGAAGGCCAGAAGATGAGTCAGGAAGATATCCTGGGCTTCAACTGGTTTGTAGAAGGCGTCGAGGGTGAAATCCCGAAATAATGGTCTCTTGGGAGCTGGGGGCCGTGGGATTTATTTCCACGGCCTTTCCTGTAGCCAATGGGTTAAGTGGCATAATAATAATTAATCGAAAATTTAGCTATAAGTAACTGCAAGGGGCAGGAATTTTACCGACCGTAGCGAATGATGTAGCTATATGTTTGGTAAGAGGCGGTTTTACTTTACGTTGCTATATACCTCCGGGGAGGTTAAATTTCATGGCAGTACCGCTGGTTGAAATGCGGGGGATAACCAAGGTTTTTCCGGGCGTGGTGGCCAACGAGGGGGTCAACCTGGCCGTCCACGCTGGGGAAATTCACGCCCTGCTGGGGGAGAATGGGGCGGGAAAAAGTACCCTGATGAGTGTTCTTACGGGCCTGTACCGGCCCGATGGCGGGGAGATCTACCTGGACGGCCGGAGGGTCAATTTCCGCTCGCCCCGGGACGCCATTGAGGCGGGTATCGGCATGGTCCACCAGCACTTTCGGCTGGTGGCGCCCTTCACGGTAACGGAGAATGTGGCCCTGGGGCTTAAAGGCGGCCTTAAACTCAACGTAAACCGGCTGGCCGGGGAAATAGCCGCGCTTTCTAAAGAATACGGCCTCCAGGTGGACCCCCAGGCGCGGATCTGGCAGCTTTCAGTGGGGGAACAACAGCGGGTCGAGATCATCAAGCTCCTGTACCGGAAGACCCGGGTCCTGATTCTCGATGAACCGACGGCCGTCCTGACCCCCCAGGAAGCCCGGGATCTGTATCGGACCTTGAAAAGAATGGCTGCCCAGGGCTGCGCCGTGATCTTCATTACCCATAAACTCCAGGAAGTTATGGACGCCGCCGATACCATTACTATTCTCCGGGGTGGCAAGACGGTGGCCACAGTGAAAAAGAGTGAAACCAGCGAAAAGGAACTGGCCCGGATGATGGTCGGCCGGGAGATTGTCTGGCAGGGGGATAAGCCTGTAGCTAAAAAGGGCGAAAAGATCCTGGAGATCAGAGATTTAAGGGCTCTAAACGATAAAGGCCTGCCAGCTCTACGGGGTATCAACCTGGAGGTCTTTGCCGGTGAGATCCTGGGTATTGCCGGGGTGGCCGGCAACGGCCAGCGGGAGTTGGCCGAGGTCATCGCCGGCTTGCGGCCCTGCCAGGGCGGCAGCATTACCGTTTCCGGGCAGGAACTAGGCCAGTGCGACCCCTGCCGGGTAATCCAGGCCGGAGTGGGCTATATACCCGAAGATCGCCTGGGTACGGGCCTTATACCCAACCTGGGAGCTGTCGACAACCTGCTCCTGAAGGAATACCGCCATCCCCGCTGGGGTAGGACCATCATGAACCGGAGGGCAGCGCGCCAATGGGCCGGCGAACTGGTGCAACACTTCAAAGTAAAGATGGCCGGTCTGGACGCCCCGGTGAAAATGATGTCCGGCGGCAACCTGCAGCGGCTGCTCCTTGCCCGCGAGATTTCCTCCCGGCCGCGCCTGTTGGTGGCCGTCTACCCGGCCCGGGGCCTGGACGTTGACGCTACGGAAACGGTCCACCGCCTGCTCCTGGAGCAGCGGGCCGCCGGTACGGCCATTCTTCTGATTTCCGAGGACCTGGAGGAGCTCTTCCGCCTGGCCGACCGCATAGCCGTAATGTATGAAGGCCAGATTATGGGCTTGATGCCCACTGAAAAGGCCAGCGTGGAGGAGCTGGGCCTGATGATGGCCGGGGCGAAAAGAATGGAGGTCGGAGCCTGATGCCAGCTACAGCCGTACCCAAGAATACCAACCGGAGTTCCGGGCCGGGATCTGGACCCGCGTTAACCTTAGAAAAGCGCCTGGAACCCTCGCGCTTTATGGCCGTGGTAGTACCCGTTATATCCGTCATCCTGGCCCTGGCCGTCGGGGCCATCTTCCTGGCGGCCACCGGCTTTCAACCAATGAAGGTCTACCAGAGCATGCTCAACGGTGCCGTCGGTTCCAAGTACGGTATCTCGGAAACCATCGTCAAGGCTATCCCCCTGATGCTGGCGGGCCTGGGGGTTTCGGTGGCCTTCCGCATGCTCCTCTGGAACATCGGCGCTGAAGGCCAGTTCTATATGGGCGCCTTTGGCGCCAGTTGGGTGGCCCTGACTTTTCCCCATTTACCGGCTTACATTATGCTGCCGGCCATGTTCCTTGCCGGGGGCTTGATGGGGGCCCTGTGGGGATTGCTGCCAGCCTTGCCCCGGGCCAAATGGGGCGTCAACGAGGTCATTACCACCCTGATGCTCAACTATGTAGCCATCCTCTGGGTGGACTACTTGGTTTACGGTCCCTGGAAGGACCCCAAGGGTTTTAACTTTCCCCTCACGGCCACCTTCAGCGATGCCGCAGCGCTACCTACCATTGCCGGCACCAGGGTGCACGTGGGATTGATCTTTGCCCTGGTGGCGGCCGTGCTCCTCGCCATTATCCTCTGGCACACCAGGTGGGGTTATGAGATCCGGGTCATCGGCGAGAGCGCCCGGGCCACCCGTTACGCCGGCATGAATATCGAACGCAATATTATCCTAGTTATGCTCCTTAGCGGCGCCCTGGCCGGGCTGGCCGGCATGAGCGAGGTGGCCGGCATCACCCACCGCCTCCAGCACGGCATCTCCCCGGGATACGGCTATACCGCCATTATCATCGCCTGGCTGGCCAAGCTGCACCCGGCGACCATCATCCTGGTTTCTATCCTCTTCGGCGGTCTCATTGTCGGCGGGTACAGCGTCCAGACTTCCGGGGTACCGGCGGCCACGGTATCAATGCTCCAGGGGGCCATCCTCTTCTTTGTCCTTGGCGGTGAGATCCTGACCCGTTACCGGTTGCACTTCGGTCGTAAGGAGGGAAAATAATCATGGAGAATTCGGTTTGGATTGCCACCCTGGCGGCGGCCATTACCGCCGGCACGCCCATCCTTTTTGCCGCCCTGGGGGAGATCATCGCCGAAAGGGCCGGTGTCCTCAACCTGGGCGTGGAGGGCATGATGCTGGTCGGGGCGGTGACCGGTTTTATGGTCGCCGTTAAGACCGCCAGCCCATGGCTGGGTTTCCTGGCAGCCCTGGTAGCAGCCGGGGCTACGGCGGCAATCTTCGCCGTCCTGACTATAACCCTGCGGGCCAACCAGGTGGTGACCGGCCTGGCCCTGACTATCTTTGGCACCGGTTTAAGCGGCTTCCTGGGTAAGCCCTATGTAGGCATCCCCTTGCCCGTGAGCTTTAAACCGGTTGCCCTACCGTTGCTATCCCAGATCCCCTTTATCGGCCCCATTTTTTTCCGTCACGATCCCCTGGTTTACTTAAGCTATATCCTGGTACCCGCCCTCTGGTATTATTTCTACCGTACCCGGCCGGGCCTGAACCTGCGGGCGGTAGGGGAAAACCCGGCGGCGGCCGACGCTCTGGGGGTCAATGTCTTTGCTCTGCGTTACATCTACGTGATCATCGGCGGTATGCTGGCCGGGGCCGGGGGAGCCTTTCTTTCCCTGGCCTACGCCCCCAGCTGGCTGGAAAACATGACGGCAGGCCGCGGCTGGATTGCCGTTGCCCTGGTGATCTTCGCCGTGTGGGACCCGGTTAAAGCCCTCCTGGGTTCCTACCTCTTCGGGGGTGTTGATGCCCTCACCTACGGCCTCCAGGCGGCGACCAAGATTGCCATCCCGTCCTTCTTCCTCAAGATGCTACCATACATCCTGACGGTAATCGTACTGATTTTTGCTACCCGCCAGACTATCGTCAAGCATGTAGGGGCGCCCGGGGCCCTGTCCATACCCTATGACCGGGAGGAAAGGTAGTTAAAAAAGGCCTGGCGATAAGCAGGATTAAATAATTTTAGCTCGAATTAATATATATAAAATAAGGCCTTGCCAGGGGGGAAGATTCATGAGCGGCGCTATGCGGCCGATACCCTTTAAGAAGCTCTTGGACTGGATCCTTGAGGAGAACCGGAAGTTTCACAGTATTTTTGGCCTGCCGCAGGAAAAATTTTACCGGGCACAGCCCGGGGTTTACTGGCAATTATTTGGGGAATATTTGGAAAACGTTATCGGACCTGCCGCCGGTCCCCATACCCAGCTGGCTCAGAATATTGTCGCGGCCTACCTGGCCGGCGGCAGGTTTTTCGAGTTAAAGACGGTTCAGGTACTCGACCGGCTGGACATCCCGAAGCCCTGCATCAACGCGGCGGATGAAGGCTACAACGTGGAGTGGTCAACCGAACTGGCCATTGAGGAAGCCTTTGAGGAGTATGTCAAGGCCTGGTTCCTGCTCCACGTTTTACAAAAGGAACTATGGGGCACGGACAGGCGCGGCTTCATGTTCAATATGAGTGTCGGCTACGATTTAAAGGGGATCAAATCCCCCAAAGTCGACCGGTTCATCGAGAGCCTGAAGGACGCCTCGAAGACGGCCATCTTTCAGGAGTGCCGGGCGGTTTTGCAGGCCGAGGTGGACCGGTTTACAGCGGTAGATGCTGAATTTATCGATGGCATCTCCCCCCATATCTGCAGTTCCGTCACCCTTTCAACCATGCACGGCTGCCCGCCGGCGGAGATCGAAACCATCTGCCGTTACCTCCTGGCGGAGAAAAGGCTGCATACCTTTGTCAAGCTGAATCCCACCCTTCTGGGCTATAAATTTGTTAAAGATACCCTGGCCGGCATGGGATATAGCTATGTCCAGTTAAAAGAAGAATCCTTCAGCCACGACCTGCAGTACACCGACGGTGTAGCCCTGATCGGGCGGCTACAGGAGTTCGCCCGGGAACAGGGTCGGGGCTTCGGCGTCAAACTATCCAACACCCTGCCGGTGCAGGTAACCAGGGGCGAACTCCCCGGGGAGGAGATGTACCTGTCAGGCCGGGCCCTGTACCCCCTGACCTTAAACCTTGCCGCCAGGCTGGCACAGGAGTTTAACGGCCACCTGAGAATCTCCTATGCCGGCGGTGGCGACGCCTTTAACCTCCCCCGCCTCTTCGCGACGGGGATCTGGCCCCTAACGGTGGCTACGACCCTTTTAAAGCCGGGGGGTTACCTGCGGTTGCAGCAAATAGCCGCAGAACTGGCAACCCGGATGCCTGACACTGCCGGCGAGGTTATCGATGTAGCACAACTGGCCGGCCTGGCGGCGGGCGTCACCCGGGACCCCGACTTCCGCAAGGAGAAACGAGGGGTCGCCAGCCGCAAGCTCACCAGGAAGTTACCCCTGACTGATTGCTTTTTGGCGCCGTGTACCGCCGGCTGTCCCATCGGCCAGGACATACCGGAGTATATCCGGCTGGTGGGCGAAAAGAGGTACCGCGAGGCCTACGAACTTATTATCGAGAAAAACCCGCTGCCTTTTATCACCGGCAGCATCTGTACCCAGCACTGTGCCGCTAAATGCACGCGCCTGGATTACGACGAACCGGTGCGCATCCGGGAAATGAAGAAGGAGGCGGCCGTAAAAGGTTACCGGGCTTCCCGGCCCCGGTGCGGGCCGGCGCAAGGAAAGGCTTCCGCCCGGGTGGCCGTAATCGGGGCGGGGCCTGCGGGTCTGGCTGCCGGCTACTTCCTGGCCAGGGCCGGCCTGGGGGTCACCATTTTTGATAAAAAGGGAAAACCTGGTGGTACAGTGACCCATGTGATCCCCGATTTCCGTCTTTCTGAGGACGCCATTGCCAGAGACCTGGAGCTGGTTAAGGGAACTGGTGTCGAGTTTAAACTGGGCGTCAGCCCCGACTTTAACGTCGCGGAGTTAAAAAGGGCCGGTTACAAATACGTCTTCCTGGCCCCCGGGGCGGGGGCGTCCAGGCCCCTGGAACTTAGAACCGGCGGCGAAAGGGTCATGGGCGCCGTGGAATTCCTGGCCAAGTTTAAAGAAGACAGGCAGAAGGTCCGCCTGGGTAAAAGGGTGGCCGTCATCGGCGGCGGCAACACGGCCATGGATGCCGCTAGGGCGGCCCTGCGGGTCCCAGGTGTCGAGAAAGTTACTATTATCTACCGCCGTACCAGGGAGTATATGCCGGCGAGCAGGGAAGAACTCCGGGAGGCCCTGGCCGAGGGCGTAGTCCTCAAAGAGCTCCTCGCCCCTTACTCCTGGTCTGAAGGTGTCCTCCGTTGCCAGCAGATGGAACTTGAGGCGCCGGATGCCTCGGGACGGCCGGGAGTTGCCGTTAAAGCAGGGGAGCTTGTGGATATTCCTGCCGACGCCGTCTTAGCAGCCATCGGCCAGGATGTGGACTACGGTCTCCTGGAGAAAAACGGTATCGCCATCGACGAAGGGGGGAGGATTGTCGTTGACCCCGCCACCAACGAGACCAGTGTGGCCAATGTCTTTATCGGCGGCGACGCCCTGCGCGGACCGGCGACAATAGTTGAGGCCATTGCCGATGGCCGTAAAGCGGCCAGGGCGATTCTCACCCGGGAAGGCCTGACGCCACCTGTTCCCGGCGCGGTGCCCTTTGACCGGGAGTGGAGGCTCCGGGAGGTTAACCAGAAAAAAGGGAACCTGGCCGGGGCGGCAGGAGACCCTGGACTGGAGCCGCAGCGCTGCCTGGAGTGCGGTTTTGTCTGTAATATCTGCACGGAGGTATGTCCCAACAGGGCCAACATTGCCATCCAAACACGTAATGGTGGCTTCCGGGATCAAAACCAGATAGTGCATGTAGATGGTATGTGCAACGAATGCGGCAACTGCGCCACCTTCTGCCCTTATGACGGCGCACCCTATAGGGATAAATTAACCCTCTTCTGGAAGGAAGAAGACTTTGCCGGCAGCCAGAACAACGGTTTCCTGCTGTTAGCGGGCGGCGCGGAACTTGTCTTTAAAGTCCGCCTCAACGGCCGGGTGCAGGAGGTAAAATTCGACCCTGCCGGCAAGGCTAATGTGGACCTGGAGCAAGGGGTATTAGACCTTATCCTGGCAGTATATAAGGGCTACAGGTATCTGTTTTAAAGAGATACCCGTTGCCAGCCGGGGCTGAAAATAGTTACTGCCAGGTTGTTTAAAAGACAGTCTCGCATGACCGGGTACCGCCATTTAAGGGATTGAATGGCGGTACCTGCCTGTTGGCAGGAAAGAACTTAACATAACGCGGCGACATAACAGGTTTGGGGGGCCTATCGGTTTACTTAAAAATTTCTTGCTACCGGCAGGAAAAATTAAATTCATATTGAATAAATAGGTATAAAGTAAAGCGTGGTTACATGGAGGGATAGCAATGCCCCGGACCGTAGTTATGGCCTTCGGTGGTAACGCCATTACCCGCCCTGGCGAAAAGGGGACCTTTGCCGAGCAGAAGGCCAATGTCGCGGCCACCTGCCGGCAGCTGGTCGATCTCGTCCGCGAGGGGTATCGCCTGGTTTTGACCCACGGGAATGGTCCCCAGGTGGGCAATATGCTAATTAAAAACGAAATTGCCAAAGATATCGTCCCGGCCATGCCCCTGGACGTCCTGGTGTCCAACACCCAGGGATCCATCGGTTACGCCATTCAACAGGCTCTGGGTTATGAACTGGCGTGTCACGGGTTAAAGGTACCGGTGGCCTCCATAGTTACCCAGGTGGTGGTTGCCGCCGACGACCCGGCCTTCCAGAATCCTACCAAGCCGGTGGGTCCCTTTTACAGCCAGGAAGAAGCCGTAAAATTGATGCAGGAACGAGGCTACAGGATGGTGGAAGACAGCCACCGCGGCTGGCGACGGGTAGTCCCCTCACCCAGGCCACTGGAGATAATCGAGCGGGAAGCCATCAAGGCCCTGATCCGGGCGGGCATCATCGTAGTGGCCGCCGGGGGCGGCGGCATCCCGGTGGTGCGCCGGGACGACGGTAGCCTGGCCGGCGTTGAGGCTGTGATTGATAAGGACCGCGCAGCCACCATCCTGGCCAGCCAGGTAGAGGCCGAGGTCCTTTTCCTGCTCACGGACGTGGAGCGGGTCTGCCTGGACTACGGCCTGCCTACCCAGCGGGAGGTAGAGAGGTTGACTGTCAGTGAAGCCCGCCGCTACCTGGCCGAGGGCCAATTCCCTCCCGGCAGTATGGGCCCCAAAGTAGAAGCAGCCATCGCCTTTGTCGAAGCTGGGGGCGAGAAAGCCATTATCGGTTCCCTGGCCCGGGCCGCAGAAGCAGTGGCCGGCCGCTCCGGGACGGAGGTTGTCGCCGGGTAAGGAGCAGGCAATTGAAATCCAGCTAATGGGCTCTATTTAGTTCACCGCCGGTGGATAGGTTAAATCCATGCAATAAGGTTAGCGGTGTTATGGGAGGAATAAAACCTTGCCTGATGGAAGAACGGGGTATAATATAGGCGGTGGAATCAGGTGACCGGTTTTATTTCCGGTTTGGTGTCGATAGAGTTCAGGAGGATATAACCCGGCCACGGGGGGACCAGTGTGGATGCCTTTCAAATCATCGGCCCGGTAATGATCGGGCCTTCCAGTTCCCATACCGCCGGGGCGGTGCGTATCGGCCGCCTGGCCCGGGCCATCCTGGGCGAACAGCCCTTGCGGGCCGAGATCCTTCTCCACGGCTCCTTCGCCCGCACTGTCCGCGGCCACGGCACCGATCGGGCCCTGGTAGCCGGGCTCCTAAGTTTCGATGTTGCCGACGAAAGGGTCAGGGAAGCCCTGGAGCTGGCTCCCCGGGAGGGGCTGGAGGTCACCTTCGGCGAGAAAGATCTGGGTGACGTCCATCCCAACTCCGTACAGTTAAACCTGGAGGGCCGGGAAGGGAAAGTCCAGGTGGAGGCCTCCTCCCTGGGTGGGGCCCAGGTAGTAGTTAATAAGATTGATGCCTTTGAGGTGGAAATATACGGGGACCTGCCGACCCTGGTGGCAGCCTATCCCGACCGGCCGGGGGTAATAGCGGCGGTGGCCGCTTTGCTGGCCGGGGTGGGAGTAAATATTGCCGGCATGCGAGTATCCCGCCGGGAAGCAGGTGAACAGGCCCTGATGGTCGTCGAAACCGACCAGGCAATTCCTCCGGGGCTGGTGCCGGCCATGCGGGCCCTACCAATGATGGAGCGGGTGATCCAGATTGACCCGGTATAATTTTCAAAGCATGGCTGAACTCCTGCAGATAGCCGCGGATGAAGGGCTGACCCTGGCCGGGGTAGTCATCCGCTACCAGGAAGACCTGGAGGGTAAGAGCCGCGAAGAGGTGCGCCGGGCGATGGGGGAGAGGCTGGCCGTTATGCGGGCGGCTGCCAGGAAAGGGTTGCATGAAGACATCCGTTCCCCCAGCGGCCTGGTAGGCGGGGGCGGAAAACTCCTGGAGGAAAGGCGCCTGGCAGGGCAGAGCCTCTGTGCCGCCACCACCGCCCGGGCCATTGCCCTGGCCATGGCCGTAGCTGAGGTCAACGCTTCCATGGGCCGGGTGGTAGCCGCGCCGACGGCTGGCTCCTGCGGCATCCTTCCAGGGGTCCTGCTGGCCCTGGAAGCGGAAAAGGGGCTGGACGAAGACCTGCTTATCGATGGGCTCTTTGCGGCCGCCGGTATCGGCATGGTGGCCGCCGGGCAGGCCTCCCTTTCGGGGGCCGCCCTGGGGTGCCAGGCCGAGGTAGGGGTGGCCGCCGCCATGGCGGCAGCGGCGGCCGTGGAAATGACCGGAGGGGATGCGGTCCAGGCCGCCAACGCCGCCGGGGTCGCCCTGCAGGGCCTGATGGGACTGGTCTGCGACCCCGTGGGTGGCCTGGTGGAGGTCCCCTGCGTCATGCGCAACGCCATGGGCGCGGCCCAGGCCCTGGTGGCGGCCGACATTGCCCTGGCCGGCGTCCAGTGCTATATACCTTTTGATGAAATAGTCGCAGCCATGGTCCAGGTCGGTCGCGCCCTGCCGCCGGAATTACGGGAGACGGGTGCCGGCGGGATAGCCGCCTGTCCCACCGCCCGGAAACTGGCCCGGCAGATCGGGATCAAAACCCTGGACAAGGATTCTCTCCAGGAGAATCTTTCGGTAGCAAGCCCTGGTATCCCTTAAGGGTTACCGGGTTTTTGTATTAGTCAAAGAAATACGGTGAATTTCACTAGGTGATTACGATTCCAGTGCTATCCAATCCCCCCAAAGACACCTGCAAACTTGATTAACTTCACCCGCAAAAAATACCTGCAAAGTTTCCTGACATAGCAGGAATTTCTCCTACCAAAGCGAATATCATATTTACACAACTACATACCGGGCGGATGAGGGGAGTGGAAGAGACCCTTTAAAGGGCGCCGAAGGAGCAATTTTCCCCGGCAGGTGACGGGGGAAGGAACCTCTCAGGCAAAAGTACCGCTCCCGGACCCAACTCTGGAGAGCTTCCTTAAAGCCGGTTTCAACACCCGACCTTAGGGTCGGCGGGTAGCCGCTTGGCCCGGAAACAGCCGGCTTCAGGGGACACCAAAGGGGAAGGCAGGCAACTGCCTAATCTCTCAGGTACCAGGACAGAGGCCATCACCGTTAAGGAACGGTGATGGCTTTTTTTGTGGACATACTAATAGAAGTGAGGTGGAGTTATCAGTGGCCGATTTAAAAAAGACGCCCCTCTACGGGGAGCACGTGGCTGCCGGGGCCAAAATGGTGGAATTCGGCGGCTGGTTGATGCCCGTCCAGTACAGCAGCATTATTGAGGAACATCAGCGGGTGCGTAACTGTGCCGGGCTCTTTGACGTCTCCCATATGGGGGAGATTACCATAAAGGGACCTGACGCCCTGGCGCTGGTCCAGAAGCTGCTTACCAACGATGCCGACCGGGCCACCGGGGACAGGGTCATCTACAGCCCTATGTGTTACCCGGACGGGGGCGTAGTCGACGACCTGCTGGTCTATCCCCGGGGAGAAGGAGAATATCTCCTGGTAGTCAACGCCGGTAACATTGACAAGGACTTTGCCTGGATCCAGGAGAACGCTAGCGGTTTCCGGGTTGAGGTCAGCAATATCTCCGCAGCTACAGCTCAACTGGCCCTCCAGGGGCCACGAGCCCTGGAAATTCTCCGGCCCCTGACGAGGGTCGACCTGGCCTCCCTGGGTTATTACCGCTGGACCGAGGGCCAGGTTCTGGGGGTTCATTGCCTGATCTCCCGCACCGGCTACACCGGCGAAGACGGTTTCGAGCTTTACTTTGAGGCGGCCGCAGCCCCTACCATGTGGCGGAATATCCTGGCCGCCGGCAGGGAGGCAGGCCTGGTCCCGGCCGGACTGGGGGCCAGGGATACTCTAAGGCTGGAGGCGGCCCTGCCCCTTTACGGCCACGAGTTGGGCCCGGACATCAGCCCCCTGGAGGCCGGTTTGCACCGCTTTGTCCGCCTGGAGAAGGGCGAATTTAACGGGAGGGAGGCCCTGGCAGCCCAGCGGGAAGCCGGGGTCAGGAGGCAACTGGTGGGACTGACCATGATCGACCGGGGGATCCCCCGGCCGGAATACCCCGTCCTGGCGGCAGGCAAGGAGATTGGTTACGTTACCTCAGGTTCCCTGGCGCCAACCCTGGGACAAAATATCGCTCTGGCCCTGGTGGCGGCAGGAACTGTCTCTACCGGCGGCGAAGTAGAAGTGAGCATCCGCGGCCGTGTCAACCGCGCCCGGGTGGTGAAACTCCCCTTCTATCGCCGCCCCAAAAAGTAAGCCGAAATCTTTTTAAAAGGAGGAATTAATGGCATGAATTTCCCGGCTCATCTGCATTATAGTAAAGACCATGAGTGGGTAGAAGTCGATGGTAACCGTGCCCGTATCGGTATTACCGACTATGCCCAGGAGTCCCTGGGGGACATAGTTTTTGTGGAACTGCCCCAGGTAGGGGATGAACTGGCGACGGGCGACAGCTTTGGGGTCGTCGAGTCGGTAAAGTCGGCTTCCGACGTCTATGCGCCGGTGGGCGGCAAGGTGGTGGCTGTTAACGAAGCCCTCCTGGACGCCCCCCAGGACATCAACGCCGACCCCTACGGCAAGGGCTGGATGATTGAACTGGAATTGAGCGATCCGAGTGAAGTAGAAAGCCTCATGGATGCCAGTGCTTACCTGGAACTGGTAAAGGAGGAGAAGGGGGAGTAAGGGGATGACCTACATTCCCACCACGGCGGCGGAACAGCAGCAGATGCTGGCGGCCTGCGGTGCCCACCGGATGGAAGAGCTTTTTAGTGATGTACCTGCCAGCGTACGCCTGGGCCGGGAGCTCAATCTCCCCCGGCCCATGGCGGAGGCTGAAGTATGGCGCCACCTGGAGGAACTGGCCGGGAAGAACAAAAAGCTGGTCTCCTTCCTGGGCGCCGGAGCCTACGAACACTACATTCCCAGCGTGGTAGGACACCTCCTGGCCCGCTCCGAGTTTTACACGGCCTATACACCCTATCAACCGGAGATCAGTCAGGGGACCCTCCAGGCTATCTTTGAATTTCAATCGTTAATCTGTGAGCTTACGGGCCTGGATGTAGCCACCGCTTCCCATTACGACGGGGCCACGGCCATGGCCGAGGCGGCCCTGGTAGCTTGTAACGCCACCCGGCGGCAGAAAATTTTGGTCTCCCGCTCCGTGAATCCCCAGTACCGGACCGTCCTGAGCACCTATGCCAAGGGTCAGGGGGTAGAACTGGCGGAGGTGCCCCTGCAGGATGGTCGGACGGACCTGGAGGCCCTGGAAAAACTGGCGGGCAAGGACGTCGCCGGGGTAATCCTGCAGAATCCCAATTTCTTCGGCCAGATTGAAGCCATGGCCGAAGCAACTGATCTGGCTCACAAGGCCAGGGCTTTAGGTATTGCCGTCGTCGATCCCGTTTCCCTGGGGCTGCTGGCGGCTCCGGGGGAATACGGCGCCGATCTGGCCGTAGGCGAGGGCCAGAGTCTGGGTAACCCCTTGAACTTCGGCGGTCCCTATTTGGGTTTTATCGCCGCCAGGGAAAAGCTGGTCCGGCGCTTGCCGGGCCGCATCGTCGGCCAGACCAAGGACGTGGACGGCAAACGCGCCTATGTCCTGACCCTCCAGGCCCGGGAGCAGCATATTCGCCGGGAAAAGGCGACGTCCAATATTTGTTCCAATGAAGCCCTCTGCGCCCTGGCGGCCACCATCTACCTTGCCGCCATGGGCCGGGAAGGCCTGAAGGAGGTGGCCAGCCAGTGCCTGTTGAAGGCCCATTATGCGCAAAAGAAGCTGGCCGCCCTACCAGGGGTAACGCCGGTTTTTAACGGTCCTTTTTTCCATGAGTTTGTCCTGCAGACAAAGCTTTCACCGGCAACTGTAGCCCGGAGACTGGCGGAAAATGGTTTTGCCGCCGGTTTCGACCTGGGTCGCTTCTATCCCGAACTTAAAAATGCCCTGCTCTTTACCGTAACCGAAGTCCGGACCAGGGAGGAAATAGACGCCCTGGTGGCGGCCATGAGGGGGATACTGGCATGAAGACGGAACCCTTACTATTTGAACTCGGTGCCCCCGGAAGGCAAGGTTACACCCTGCCGGAATGTGATGTACCGGGGAAAGTGGAGGATTACCTCCCCGAAGCAACACGCCGCCGGTCCGATGCTGCCCTGCCGGAATTGAGCGAAGTAGAGGTCGTCCGCCATTTTACCCATTTATCCACTATGAACTATGGCGTCGATACCGGTTTCTACCCCTTAGGTTCCTGTACCATGAAGTATAACCCCAAGATCAATGAAGCGACGGCCAACTTGCCAGGCTTTACGGGACTGCACCCGCTGGTGCCGGTTGAGGCGGCCCAGGGGGCCCTGGAACTCATGTACAACCTGCAGGAGTATCTCGCGGAAATCACCGGCATGGATGCCATCACCCTGCAGCCGGCCGCCGGCGCCCACGGAGAGTATACCGGCCTGGCTGTCATCGCCGCCTATCATCAGAGCCGCGGTGACCGGGAACGGCGCCAGGTGCTGGTGCCGGATTCCGCCCATGGCACCAACCCGGCCAGTGCCGCCATGGCCGGCCTGGAGGTAGTCCAGATACCCTCCGACGAGGGGGGGCTAGTGGATCTTGAAGCCCTGAAGGCTGCCGTCGGCCCCAGGACGGCGGCCCTGATGCTGACCAACCCCAACACCCTGGGCCTCTTTGAGAGCAATATCGAGGCCATGGCAGCCATCGTCCATGCAGCCGGCGGCCTCCTCTATTATGACGGCGCCAACCTGAACGCCATCATGGGCCTCACCAGGCCGGGAGATATGGGCTTTGACGTAGTTCACTTAAACCTCCACAAGACCTTCTCCACCCCCCACGGCGGCGGTGGTCCCGGCAGCGGCCCGGTGGGGGTGAAGGAGCACCTGGCTGCCTTCCTGCCGGTGCCGGTGGTGGCTCGCCGGGAGGACGGCCAGTATTACCTGGATTACGACCGGCCCCAGAGCATCGGCCAGGTACGTTCCTTCTATGGTAATTTCGGCGTCATGGTCAAGGCCTACACCTATATCCGCTCCCTGGGGGCCCCGGGCCTGAAGAGGGTCAGCCAACAGGCGGTTTTGAATGCCAACTACATGCTGGCGCGCCTCAGGCCCTACTTCAAGGTGCCCTTCGACCGGCTGTGCAAGCACGAGTTTGTCATCGCACCGTCCCAGGAGGTAACTGATGCCGGCGTTCATACCCTGGATATAGCCAAACGCCTCCTGGACTACGGTTTCCATGCGCCTACCATCTACTTCCCCCTCATTGTCCGCGAGGCCATGATGATCGAACCGACGGAAACGGAGCCCCGGGAGAACCTGGACGCCTTCTGCGACGCTTTGATTGCTATTGCTAAAGAGGCAGTTGAGAACCCGGAGGCTCTGCACCAGGCGCCCCATAACACCCCAGTGCGGCGCCTGGACGAGGTGGGCGCTGCCAGGAACCCGGTTTTACGCTGGCGGGGCAGGTAGTAAAAGACAGGAAGACGATTACTTTTACTATTGGCAGGCTTAAAGCCTGCCGGCTTTTTTATCAGCGTTTTGGCGAACCTGTACGGCACACCCTCGGTTATCTTTGTTAAGTAGGTATTCTTTTTTTTCAATCTGTGTTATAATACAGAAGAACGGAATCAATAAGGAGTGCGATAAACGTGAAACAGGAATATGCGGTAATTCAGCAGATACAGAAGAGGATGCTTATCAGTATAGGCCAACTGGCGAAGAAACTGGGCCTTAAAGAGGGGGATTATGTACGTTTAGAGTTGGAGGAAAATAGCAACAGCCTTCGCCTTGTCCCGGTTGACTGGCACCCTAGGGAACAGGAGTATTTCTGGAGCGGGGAATGGCAGGAGAGGATGAAGAATAGCTTGCGGGATCTGGCAGAGGGGCGGGTTAAGACTTACAGCGATGTTGAGGAATTGCTAGGAGAACTGGAGAATGCCACAGATAATAAGAACTGATAGTTTCTTGGAACAGTTTCAAGAGTTAAGCAAGGAAGCTCAAAAGCACGTGTTGAAAACTATACTTTTTCTGGCTCAAAACCCGAGCCATCCTTCTCTGAAGGTACATCGTATTAAAGGAACACCCTTTTGGGAGGCCTATGCCAGCATCAGCATCAGGGTGATTTTTGAGCGGAACGGTGATACTTTGGTTTTATTAGCCTGCGGATATCATGATATCCTTAAAAAGTATTAATGTCATGCAGTCCGTTCAGGTCCATGGAGGTATATTTATGCCAGCTGAAACCTGGCGCCTGCTCGATACCGGCGTATCCGATCCTTACACCAATATGGCCATAGACGAGGCCATCCTCCTGGAGCACCGGGAGGGAAAAACGCCGCCTACTTTACGTTTTTACGCCTGGTCGCCGCCCACTATCTCCCTGGGTTATTTCCAGCAGCTAGAGAAAGAAATCGATCTGGAGGCCGTCAAGGAGCGGGGCCTGGGGCTGGTCCGGCGCCTGACGGGCGGCCGGGCCGTTCTCCACGACGATGAAGTAACCTACAGCGTGGTAGCCAGGGAGGATCATCCACTGATGATCGGTGGCATCCGCCCCTCTTACCTGCGCCTGGCAAAGGCTCTGGCCGCAGGGCTTAGAGAGCTGGGGGCGCCGGTGGAGATCGCCTCGGGCCGTAAGGGTGGTCGCGAGGAGCATACCACAGCCGCCTGTTTTGACGCCCCCTCCTGGTACGAGATAACCTGCGGCGGCCGCAAGCTGGTGGGTAGCGCCCAGACCCGTAAAGGCGGCGTGGTCCTCCAGCACGGTTCGATAGTTCTCACCCTGAATGGCGACGATCTCTTCGCCGTCCTGAAGATGCCCTCGGAGGCCGTACGCCAGCGTCTCCTAGCGAAGTTTTATCACCAGGCCTGCGGCCTGGAAGAAGTTCTGGGCCGCAGGGTCGAGGCCGGGGTAATAAAGGAGAATATTGTCCGGGCCTTCACCAGGCTCTACGCCGTGGAATTTGTCCCGGGCGGGCTGACGGAGGGAGAAAAAGGGCGCCTTAAGGAACTGCGGGCGAAATACGCCGCCGCTGACTGGCTCAAGAGACGGTGAAGTATACTGGATTCTCGCTAATATCGGGCAGGAAACGTTATTTTTTTGCGGAATACATCTAGAATATGCCGGCGTAAAGCCTTCAAAAAAGGGGTGAAAAAATGGGCGGACAGATTAAAATCGTCGATACCACCCTCCGGGACGGCGAACAAACAGCCGGGGTGGTCTTTGCCAACAGTGAAAAACTGCGCATTGCCAAGATGCTGGACGCTATCGGTGTCGATCAAATTGAAGCCGGCGTACCGGTCATGGGCGGTGATGAGAAAAAGGTCATCAAGGAGATTGTCGATGCCGGTTTGCGGGCGAGTATCATGGGCTGGAACCGGGCTGTCATTGACGATGTCCGGCATTCCATCGATTGTGGCTGCGATGCCGTAGCCATCTCCATTTCTACTTCTGATATCCATATCGAACACAAACTGCGCAGCACCAGGGAAAAGGTCATTGAGTCCATGTCCCGGGCCTGCGAGTTCGCCAAGAAGCACAACCTCTACGTCTCCGTCAATGCCGAGGACGCCAGCCGCACCGATCCCGATTACCTATTACAGTTTGCTCGGGCTGCCCGGGAGGCCGGCGCCGACCGCCTGCGCTTCTGCGATACGGTGGGCATAATGGATCCCTTCGGCACTTATGAAAAAATAAAATGGTTGATCGAAGAAGTGGGCCTGGATGTAGAGATGCACATGCACAACGACTTTGGCATGGCAACGGCCAATACCCTGGCCGGCATCCGCGCCGGGGCCAAGTACGCCGGGGTGACGGTGGTGGGCCTGGGCGAACGGGCCGGCAACGCCGCCCTGGAGGAAGTGGTCATGGCCTTAAAATATCTGGAAAATATTGACTTAAAGTTTAAAACCGAGCAGTTCCGCGAGCTGGCCGAGTACGTTTCCCTGGTGGCACGCCGGCAACTACCGGCCTGGAAAGCCGTTGTGGGCAGCAATATGTTTGCCCACGAGTCCGGTATTCATGCCGACGGCGCCCTGAAGGACCCGCGCACCTACGAAGTAATGACGCCGGAAGAGGTCGGCCTGGAACGGCAGATTGTCATCGGCAAGCACTCGGGCACGGCGGCCATTAAGGCCAAGTTTGCCGAGTACGGCGTGCACCTGGAAGAAGCAGACGCCGCAGCTATCCTCGCCAGGGTGCGTGCCCTGGCGGTGGAACTCAAGCGCCCCCTCTTTGATAAGGAACTGGCCCACATCTATGAGGATTACCAGGAAGCCCGGAAAAAGGCGGCCGTGACCGCCGTATAGCCCGGCCCGGCTCCAGGGAAAGATAAACTATAGAAATTTTCCCTGGGAGGTAATCACCTTGGGCGATAAAAACCGCAGCCGCTTTGTTAGCGACGAGGGCACCAGATTGCAGCAGATGCGGGCTGCCGAATACCCCGGCGGGGTGGTGGTCGACCCCGTACCCATCACTGCGGGCGATGAAGTTACAATCCTCTACCACGGCCTCCTGGATGCCTGCGGCGCCGACCAGGTATGGATGCATACCGGTTACGGCGACGCCAATAACTGGCAGAATGTCTGCGATTACCGCATGGAGCGCACCGGCTACGGCTGGGTGAAAAACATCCGGGTGGAAGATACCAGTCGCCTGAATATCTGCTTTAAAGACAGCGCCGATAACTGGGATAACAACAACGGTCTCAACTGGAGCTTTGAAATCCATAACGGCGAGCGCCCTGGCCGACGTTAGCAATTAACCCCTTGCCGGAAGTGCAAGGGGTTAATTATTAGCTTTCCCGGGGTCCTGATATCCCGGGGTTTTTGGATTTTACCCTACCTTAAACATGGCGGCCCGCCTCTTCTCCAGGGCCTCGCGGTACATTTCCTCGTAGTGACCGGCCGAAGCGCTCCAGGAGAAATCGGCGGCCATGCCCCGCCGCATCAGTTTACGCCATTCTCCGGGTTCGTGGCGGTAGACGTGCAGGGCGCGGTTGATGGTATCCAGGAGGGCCTGGGGCTGGTAATCACGGAAGGTAAAGCCGTTACCCACTCCCGGATACTGGTGCAAGTCTTTGATGGTATCCTCCAGGCCGCCAGTTGCCCTGACCACCGGGACGGCACCATAGCGCAGGCTGATCATCTGCCCCAGGCCGCAGGGCTCGAACCGGGATGGCATCAGGAAGATATCGCACCCGGCGTAGATATGCTGGGCCAGGACCGGGTCAAAGCCGATTTTCACGGCCATTTTATCGCGATATTTTACCTTATATCGGGAGAAAAGCTGCTGGTAGTAGTCCTCGCCGCTGCCCAGGAGGACGAACTGCAGGTCCTGTTGCATCAATGGGTCCAGGATAGCGGCCAGGAGGTCGAGACCCTTCTGGCTCACCAGGCGGGAGATCAGGCCCAGGACGGGGACGTCCCTGACGGGCAGTTCCATCTCCCGCTGCAGGGCCGCCTTGTTTTCCCCTTTCTTCTCCAGGTGATCGGCGTCGTAATTGACTGCCAGGCGCCGGTCGGTGGCCGGGTCGAACTCCTCATAGTCGATGCCGTTCAGGATGCCCCTCAGGTCGGCTGCCCTTTTACGGAGCAGGCCGTCCAGGCGCTCCCCGTACTCCGGCGTCTGGATTTCCAGGGCGTATTTCTTGCTGACGGTGTTCACCAGGTCGGCGTACAGGATCCCGGCCTTCATATAGCTGACCTGCCCGTAAAACTCCAGGCGTTCCGGGACAAAGAATTCCTCGCTGAGGGCCATGGTCTTGAGGATGTTGCGGGGAAAGGTACCCTGGTACTGCAGGTTATGGATGGTATAGATGGTTGCCGTCTCCCGGTAAAAAGGGTTGTCCTCGTGCTTTACCTTGAGGAACAGGGGTATGGGACCGGTCTGCCAGTCGTTACAATGGATGATATCCGGCTGAAACTCCAGCCAGGGCAGCATGGACAGCACGGCTTTGCAGAAGAAATTGAACCGTGCGGCGTCATCGCCGTAACCATACATGCCATCACGGTAGAAAAACTTGTAGTTGTCGATCAGGTATACCGGGATCCCGGCTTCCCCGGGCAGTTTCCCCTGGCGAATGACGGCTGTCTCCAGGCTGCCGTCCATCTCTACCGGCAGATCGGTGAGGTAGTTAACCTCCTTGACCTGGCGGTAACGGGGCATGGCTACCCTGACCTCGTGGCCCTTGGCCGCCAGGGCTTTGGGCAGGCTACCGGCCACATCAGCCAGGCCGCCGGTTTTGGCCAGGGGTGCAACCTCGGGAGAAACCAGCAAGATCTTCAAGGGTTTGTTCATCGCGCTTCCTCCTATCTGGGATGCCGGGAAGTGGGAGGCGGGAAATTTTCTGCCTTGCGCAATTTTACCAGTTCGCCCGTTCACGGCTGCTCCCTACGGTTAGCTTAAGCCAGTGCCTCCTGATCCAGTTTAATTTCATTGAGAGACTGGGCCGCAATTTCCGGCGGGGTGGGGTTGATATAGATACCTGTTCCCCACTCAAACCCGGCGACGATGGCCAGCCGGGGCAATAGTTCCAAATGCCAGTGATAGATAACGTCGTCCTGATGTAGGGGGGCCGTATGGAGGACCAGGTTAAAGGGCGGGTCACCAGCCGCCTTTTTCAGCCGGCCCAGGGTTTCCTGTACGATGGCGCCCAGTTGCTTAAGCTGCACGTCGTCGCAGTCGCCGAAGCCTGTCTGGTGCCTGCGGGGTACGATCCAGGTCTCCATGGGAAACCGGGAGGCAAAGGGACAAAAGGCCAGGAACTCACTATTGAAGCCGGTGACCCTGGCCCCGGCTTCCAGTTCGGCCTCTACGACATCGCAGAGGAGGCAGCTCTCTTGTTCCTGCCAGTAGGACTTAAATCTATCCATTTCCTGGCTGACGGTAACTGGTACCAGGGGAGTGGCGATTAACTGGCTGTGGGGGTGTTCCAGGGAGGCTCCGGCCGTGCGGCCATGGTTTTTAAAGAGCTGGATATATTGTAGTTTCTTATCCCGGCTCAATTGCAGATAACGCTGGCGCCAGGCCTTAAAGACCTGGACGGCATGATCCGGGGCCATATCGGGGAAAAAGGTGTTGTGATCGGGACCCTCGATTATGACTTCGTGGGCACCGGTGCCGCTCATGGTCCGGTATAAACCCCTATTTTCTATGGTTACATCGTCGCCGGGGGCCAGGGCGGCAAATTTATTGGGGACAACCCGTACCCGCCAGCCGGGGGTGTCGGGGGCGGTGCCGGCGACCCGGAAGGCCAGCACCTCCGGCGGGGTTTCTCTTTCATGGCCGGGGCAGAAAGGACAGCCGGTGCTGCCATTCTTTTCTTGATGCGGAGGCTTGAAGTCCGAAGGCCTTTTGGCCCTTTCGGTGGCAATGATTACCCAGCGCTGGCTCACCGGGTCCTGGCGTAATTCGGGCATGCTGGAACCTCCAAATTAATAACCTGTTACTATGTTTTATCTATAGGGCAGTAATTATGCGCCACTGCGTTCCCCGGTTGGCGGCTTTGACCGAAGGCTTGTTTGGAAGTATTAAAGCCGGCCGGCATTGCCAGAATAATAGAGAGATGCTAAACGAAGGTGGCAGGTTATGCGGATCTTGATGCTTTCCTGGGAATACCCGCCCCAGAGTGTCGGCGGCTTGGCCCGCCATGTGGAGGATCTGGCTATCTCCCTGGCGGCCCGCCATGATGTTCACGTCCTGACTATTGGCCGACCCGGAGAAGCTTTCGAGAGCCGGGAGAACGGGTTGACCGTCCACCGGGTGGAAGCCTACCCCGTTCATCCCCCTGATTTTCTCGTCTGGGTGCTGCAACTGAATGCCCGCTTTATGGAAGAGGCCATGATCCTCATGCGCCGGTACGGCCCCTTCCAGATTATCCACGCCCACGATTGGCTGGTGGCCTTTACCGGCCGGGCTTTGAAGCACGCTTATCATTTACCCCTCATCGCCACCATCCACGCCACCGAGGCGGGCCGCAACCGCGGCCTCCACAACGACATGCAGCGCTACATTAACAGCGTCGAATGGTGGCTGACCTACGAAGCCTGGCGGGTCATTGTCTGCAGCCGGCATATGCGCCAGGAGGTCCAGGGGTTATTCCAGCTGCCGGCTGACAAGATTACCATTATACCCAACGGAGTGTATAGCAAAAAGTTCCGGGCCGGGACAGTCGACCCGGAGGTCCGGCGGCGTTACGCCGCGCCTAACGAGAAAATCCTCTTCTTTGTCGGCCGCCTGGTGATCGAAAAGGGAGTCCAGGTGCTCCTGGAGGCCATGCCTCGCATCCTCTCCTCTTGCCCGGAGGCCAAACTGGTGGTTGCCGGCCGGGGACCCATGGAAGGCCAGCTCCAGAACCGGGCCCGGGAACTGGGAATCGGCCACAAGGTCTGTTTTGCCGGCTATATTGACGACCGGACCCGCAACCAGCTCTACCGGGCCGCCAGGGTGGCTGTCTTCCCCAGCCTTTACGAGCCCTTCGGTATCGTCGCCCTGGAGGCCATGGCCGCCGGGACGCCGGTGGTGGCCAGCGAAACAGGCGGCCTGGCGGAGATAATCACTCACGGCGTTGACGGCATGCGCGCCTATCCGGGCAACGCCAATTCCCTGGCCGACAACATCCTGGCGGTCCTGCAGGATGACGCTCTGGTTGCGAAACTCAGCGCCAACGGCCGTCGCCTGGTAGCAGAGGTTTACGACTGGGAAAATATCGCCCGGCGCACGGCTGACGTCTACCAGGAGGTTTACAACCAGTATCGTCGCACCCCCTGGCCGGAACGGACCCCGGTAATAGCCCGCCTGTGGCGCTTCGTCCCTTACGTAGCCGGGGACCAGGACAGAGAACAACCACTGCCCCTGGGGGGGCGCTATGACCTGGCCCGGTACCGGGCTACTCTGGTAAACCAGCACCGGGGCAGGAGCGAGGGGTAGGTTCACCTTCCCAGGCCCGGGAAGAGTTCCAGCAGGCCGGAAGCGCCCATCTGGACGGCGATCACTGCCAGGAGGAGACCCATGACGCGGCTGATGATATTCATTTCCATGGGTCCCAGGTGACGGGTAATAAGGGTGGCATAACGGAAGATTAAGTAGGTGCCCAGGGTGACGACGGCTATAGCGGCAACGGTCAGGAGGATGGTCCGGAGCCGCCACTCGGAGCCGACCAGGAGCATGACGGTGGTGATGGAACCAGGACCGGCAAGGATAGGAGTGGCCAGGGGAGTAATGGCTACATCGTCCCGGGCCATGATGTCTTCATGGATATCCGGCGCCAGGCTGCGGCTGTGAATGTTACGACCCTGGAGAATTTTATAGCCGATGCTAAACAGGATAATACTGCCGGCAACCCGGAAGGCAGCCAGGGTGATGCCGAAGAAGAGGAGGATATTATTACCCAGGAGGACAAAGAGTGTTAGGAAGCCGAAGGCGGCCAGGGTAGCCCTTCTGGCGGTGGCGATTTGATCGGCCGTTGCCTCCCCTTCGACCAGGGAGAGGAAGATAGGCAGGTTACCAATGGGATTAAGGATGGCCAGGATTGATACGACGGCATGTAAGAAAAAGACAGACAAAGGTATTCCCCCCGATAAGACTCGGATAACCCGGTTTAGCTCCCGGGTTATTTTTATTATAGCCATAAGGAACTACTCGGCATATTTATGCCTTCGAGATTAATATATACTGGCTGGGAGATTTTTGCCAGCGGCGGGAACTTTAACGCGCCTTAAGCGTCTGTATAAAGGCAAGGATCAGGGAGGAACTGGAAAGGAGGGAGGGGAGTTAAAAAATACTAGTCGACACCTGTTAAAGGAATTGTTTACTAAAGAATAAAAGGATCCGCCTCCTCAACTGGATCATGTCGCGCGGGTGGAGGGGATTTACCGGGTGCCCTATACCGACGCCGGTTCCCTGTCATCTGATTCCCTGGGTTACGTCGCCCTGTCCTGGGGTCTGGGTATCCTGAAGGGTAATGGTTCTACTTTTGAGCCCGGCCACCAGGTCACCAGGGCTGAGGCGGCGGCCGCCCTGGTTCGCACCCTGGCCGTTAAAATGTAGCTAACGTCGGACTGCCCCCGTACCCCGGGGGCTTTAAAGCAGGCGCCCTTCTGGCCGAATTGTCTCATCCAGGCCTGGGAGTAATTGCTTGCAGCGGAGCTTGCCAATCTGGTAGTTAAATAAAAGGTGGTGGAAAACGGAAAATTATTTTTAAGCAAGGGCATACTAAATAAATAACTTGGAGGTGTAGCCATGACCGAACTGCTCAACAACCAGGATTACCGTAAAGAAGCCTTAAAAGAAATTATCCGGGAATTGCACCGGGGCAAGAGCGTGGAGGAAGTGAAGGCCAGGTTTAATGAACTGATCAAGGATGTGGCCCCGGCGGAGATCTCCCTCATGGAGCAGGCCCTGATCAACGAAGGCCTGCCGGTGGAGGAGGTCCAGCGCCTCTGCGACGTCCACGCGGCGGTCTTTAAAGAGTCATTAGAAAGGGCGCCGCAACCGGAAACCATCCCCGGTCACCCGGTGCATACTTTTAAAGAAGAAAACCGGGCCCTGGAAGATTTAATGATCAGAGAGATTCAACCGCTCCTGGCTGAATTGCGCCGGGCGAACCCGGACGTTGAAAAAGACCTGGCCATAAAGCTGGCGGAAAAACTGAATCTTCTCCAGGATGTCAACAAGCATTATAGCCGCAAGGAGAATCTCCTCTTCCCTTACCTGGAGAAGTACCAGATAGTAGGGCCGCCCAAGGTCATGTGGGGCGTCGACGACGAGATCAGGGACCTCTTAAAGGAAGCCCGGGACCTGGCCGTCAATTACGTACCGGATAAAAAAGAAGAACTCATTACCAGAACAGAAGCCGCCCTGGCAAAAATCAAAGAAATGATCTTTAAAGAAGAAAGGATTCTCTTCCCCATGGCCCTGGAGACCCTGACCGAGGACGAGTGGTACCGGATCATGCTTGACAGCGCCAGTATCGGTTATTGCCTCATCGAGCCCCGGGAAGACTGGCGGCCGGCGCAGGTCAAACTTGACCAGAAAGAAACTGTCGCCAGCGAGGAAACCAGGGGATACATTAAGTTTGCTACCGGTATCCTGACGCCCCGGGAGATCAGCTTGATCTTCGATCACCTGCCAGTAGACATAACCTTTGTCGACAAGGATAATGTGGTCAAGTATTTTTCCAATACCAGGGAGCGCATCTTTACCCGCAGCCGGGCGGTTATCGGCCGGCGGGTCGAAAACTGTCATCCCCCGGCCAGCGTCCAGGTGGTGGAGAAACTCATTGCCGACTTCAAAAGCGGGCGTAAAGACCGGGAAGCCTTCTGGCTGCACCTGGGTGATAAGTATGTGTTTATCCAGTATTTTGCCGTCCGGGACGAAAAAGGCGACTTTGCCGGCACCCTGGAGGTGACCATGGACCTCAAGCCTCTCCAGGCCATTAGCGGTGAGAAGAGGATTATGGATTAGGACTGTTATGGGCAGCAAGCCAAGCGGGCTATAATCGCTGGATTAATGCTGCCGGGAAAAGTTAATTACGGACTATTTCAGGTGCCAGGTGGATACACCTGGCACAGGAGTTTTATCCTCCTATATCAGCTTTGGAATATTTTCTTCCATAGCTGAAGTAAATAACGAGGCCTATTACCATCCAGATACCAAAGCGGATGAAGGTAATCGGTGGTAGGCTGCTAATGAGAGCAATTCCACCTACTGTACCTAATGGTGCTACCACCCAGATGGCTGGTACTTTAAAGGGACGCCTAGCCGCGGGCTGGCTGTACCGCATTACCAGGGTACTAATAGCTGTAAGGGTAAAGGCGGTTAGTCCCCCGATATTTGCCAGTTCAGCCAATTCGCCGATAGAGAGGAAGCCGCCACCAATAAGGGCTACTGAAAATATGATCAAGGTGGCAATATAGGGGGTTCGCCTTGTTTTGTGTACCCGGGCAAAGATGGGTGGGAGAAGCCCATCACGACTCATGGCAAAAAGAATGCGGGTCGCACTTAAACCATTGCCCATCATGACTGTAAATAGCCCGAAAATGGCTGCAATGGCAATGATTCCTCCCCCCCAGCTTTTGCCTATTGACACTAGGGCAAAGGCTGCCGGATCGGGAACGTCTAGCTTGGTATAAGGAACAACACCCGTTAGTACGGCGCTAACAACAATATAAAGAATAGTGATAAACCCCAGTCCTGAAACGAGGGCTATTGGGACATCCCGTTGGGGATTTTTTGTTTCCTCAGTAACTGTGGTTACACCATCAAAGCCTGTAAAGGCGAAAAAAGTAAGGGCGGCGCCGGTCATTACTCCTTTCCACCCAAAGGGAAGAAATGGATGCCAGTTTACCGGCTTAATAAAGGGAATTGCCAGTACTAAAAAAAGGGCCAGGGCGCACAGTTTACCGAGACTTAAATAGGCATTTATTTTACCTGCTTCCCTTATACCACTATAGACAATATAAGTTACAAGTAAAATAGCTATTATTGCCGGGGCATTTATGAAACCACCATGGGCGATATCCGTAGTAATCATTTTGGGAAGATGGATCCCGAAACCCCTTAAAAATTCTACAAAATAACCAGACCAGCCTACCGATACGGTACTAGTTATAGCAGTAAATTCGAAGAGCAAATCCCAGCCGACGATCCAAGCAAAAATTTCACCTAAAGCGAGGTAAGCATAAGTATAGGCACTACCTGCCACCGGAACCATAGAGGCAAATTCCACATAGCACAGGCCCACACAGATACATACTAATCCACCAAGGAAAAACGATATGCTTACTGCCGGTCCGGAATATTTGGCAGCAGCTACACCCGGGAGCACAAAAATACCGGCGCCAATGGTTGCCCCTATTACTAGAAAGAATAATTCCAGAAGATTAAGATCCCGCCTTAATTTATATTCTTTCAGCTCCGCCAGTTCCGTTGCTTCAGAAATACTTTTTCTACGAAATAGCAAGGTCATTATAATCTCCCTCCAGATTTACCATTTAAATACTATCCTAAATAGCCAGCAAGTAATGCCTGCATGATTGCTATGAGGCCTTTATAAAAAAGAAGAAAGACACCCCATTAAAATCTAGAAGGCTAATTTGGTAAAGGAATTCAATGAAAGGGGATGCCTTCAAGAAGATACTACAACAAAGTAATTATGGTCAAGTACCTCCGTTAGCCAGGCGTGCAAGAAATCTCGATAAGGAGAACATTAAAATGCCGGCAGGAGAAACCGGGGTAAAAAGGATTAAGGGCCTCCATAAAGAATTTATAAATGATAGGGTTGAAAACTAAGGGGAGGAACTAAATGCTCTGGTTTCTTCTGGGCACACTGGCCCTGCTCACCGGGTCCTGGCTCATGGCGGCCCGGATGGCGTTGAAAAAAACTCTCGACCGCTGGCTGGCCGTAGGGGTATTGACCATGGCCGGGCAGGTACTGATCCTCCTGCTCGCCGGTCAAGCCCTGCGGCATCTTAACCGCGGCGTGGTATTGCTCCTGGCCCTGGGCTGGGCGGGGCTCGGGTTGCTGATCCGGAACAGGCAGGGGAGTAGATCCGGTGAGATTTTCTCCTTTGAAAGCGGGGCGGCCGGGGATATAGGAGAACCCGGGAACGCCGAGATTTTTTCCAGTTCCCTCATCGCAGTAACCGGTGTCATTCTGGCCTTTAGCCTGGCAGCCCTGGTCCTGGGGTGGATTTACCTGCCGCCCTTCGCCTGGGATGAGATCTGGTATCACCTTACTCCTATGGCCGCCTGGTTCAAACAGGGGGCCATTACCCGGCTGCCGGAGGCCCTACTCTGGCAGCACTACGATCCCACCCGGGTAACCTCCAGAAAGCTCGCCCTGGATTTAAGCGTGGCCTTTAATTGGGCCAATGTTTACCCCCTTAACGCCGAATTAAATGCCCTATGGATCATGGTCCTGACGGGTAACGACCTCCTGGTGGATGCCACCCAGTTCCCTTATGTTGTAATCGGCGCCCTGGCCACCTTCGGCCTGAGCAGGTCAGGGGGTGCCGGACGGAATGCATCGATTCTGGCTTCTATGCTCTTCCTTTTGACCCCCATGGTTCTGATCCACCTGCGGGTAGCCTATGTCGACGCCGCCTTCGGCTCTATGGTAGCCGCCGCCCTTTATCTTTTTTTAAGGTGGCAGGAGGAGCGCAATCTGGAGTATGCCCTGATCCTGGGCCTGGCCATTGGGCTGATGATGGGGATTAAAGCTACGGGCATCGCCTTTGCCGGTGTCTTCGTCCTGGCTATACTGGCCTCAGGCTTCTGGCAGTACCGGCAAGGGGTATCCGGCAACAGAGCTCTCTGGCTCCAGATAACAGTGATTTTATTGTCCCTGATGGCCACGGGCACTTTTTGGTACTTGCGAACCTGGTGGTTTTACGGTAATCCCGTTTACCCCGTAGAGATTCAAGTGCTGGGATGGAAGCTTCCCGGCATGGGCAGTGTCTCCAGGTTATTTATGGCCGCGAATACACCGGAAGCCTACCGGGGCCGCAACATCATCCTCAATATCCTTACTTCCTGGTTGGAGCTTGGTAACGAATCCTACAATTATTATTCCCGCACCCGCGGCCTGGGACCGGCCTGGGCGGCCCTGGCCCTCCCCGCTATCCTACCCTTCGCATTTTCAGCCTGGCGCCGGCGCCGGGCCCCGGTACTCTGGATGGTGGGCCTGACCCTTATTTTTTTAATCCTCCAGCCGGCTGCCTGGTGGCCGCGCTATGTCCTTTATGTAGTGCCGGTGGGACTGGCGGCTATGGCCTGGGTTTATGACCGCCTCGACCCCAGGTTGAAAATGGCTGTGGCCGGAATCATGATTCTGAACCTGGTGGTGGCCACCGGTTTGACTCTGGTAGAAACCCTGGATAAGCTACCTGCAGCCATGCGCCTGGACCCAGCTCACCGGACCTTTGGGGAACTGTACTTCAGTGACTATGCCTGGGTGGACCAGCTGCCTCCCAGCCGGATTGGTTATACGCCTATGGCCTGGATCTACCCCCTGTATGGCGGCCTGCGTAACCAGGTGGAGCTGGTCGATGGAACCACGGCGGAGTCCTGGCGGGAGGCCATCATCTGTCAGGGCCTGGATTTTGTTGTTACCAACACCCAGTATGGCGACTACGATAGATGGGCCCTTTCACTGCCTGATTTATTAACACCCTACAGGAAAGGGGAGATGATTAATGTCTACCGGGTCAGGCCCGGCCGGGGACGACAATGACAGGCTTTCTGCCTTCTGGTCCCTATTCTATATCTCTGCAGCCCTGGTAATTACCTTTCTTTATTACCGCAACCTGGGCCTGTGGCGCCTCTTTGAACATGCCCGCAGGTGGCTGGAGTGGGTCAGGGTGATGCTTGGGGTATAACCCGGACAAATAAAGGGTACGGTAGGAAAAAGGATAAAGTAAGCCAGGGTGATTTTAAGGGTGACTGTTGAATTAAAACGGGTTGTCTTCGAACCGGAAGCTTTGAACTATCCCCTGGGGCGAAAACTATATCAACGCTTCCATGAAGAAAGAGTCGAAGTATTGATGACCCCATCTCACAACCGTGTTACTTGTATCCCGGGCAAAACAGCCCGGGAGAGTTTTCTGGAAGCTAAACGTACCCTGGTAGTAGGGGTGCGAAGGAGCAGGGATTTTCAAACCTGCAAGCCCTCGGCCCATTACCAGTTACCCCTGGTCACAAGTTGTCCGGCCATGTGTGAATACTGTTACCTGTTTACTCATTTTGGGCGTAAGCCCTATCAAAAGATTTATGTTAATATCGCTGAAATCCTCGCTCTGGCCCGGGATTATATTAACCGGCGCGACCCCGAAGTAACATACTTTGAAGCTTCAGCCACCTCAGATCCCGTGCCGGTAGAAAAGTATACCGGCAGCCTTGCCGCTGCTATTGAATTTATGGCCAGGCAACCCCTGGGGCGCTTGCGGGTTGCTACTAAATTTACTGATGTAGACGGGCTATTAAACCTGGACCACCGGGGCCATACCCGCTTTCGCTTTAGTATCAATGCAGAAAACATAATTAAGCGTTTTGAGCATGGTACCCCGCCCCTGGGGCAACGGCTGGCGGCGGCGGCACAGATGGCCGGGGGAGGTTACCTGACAGGTTTCATTATTGCTCCTATATTTTATTTGGAAGGGTGGCAGCAGCAATATCGCCATCTTTTTCAAGTAATTGCCAGGCAACCGTTGCTTGCCGAATCGAATGACCTGACATTAGAGCTAATAACCCATCGCTTTACCAAACGGGCCAAGACTTCCATTGAAACGCTATTTCCCAATACAAAATTGCCTCTAGATGAAGAAGAGAGGACTTTTCGGTATGGTCAATTTGGTTATGGTAAGTATGTTTACCCCGCTGAAGTAAGAACGGCGCTGGAGGCTTTTTTCAAAGAAATGGTAGCTACTTATTTACCGAGGGCTAAAGTTGAGTATTTTATATAGATAAATTGACCCGTGGGAGGCATAGAAATTCTTATGATGCGGAACGGTTGGTAAGGATGAATTCCTTGTGGCTTAGGGCCTCGGCATCCACATCAATGTCCTCGCTCATGGTGGCTACATTGACAGGGTTGGCATAGATCTTGATCACCGGGATGACGGGGTTACCTACGATATTACCCTGGCCGGGGGTAAAGAAATGCAGGACCGAGCCGCCGGCGATATTGCCCTCGGTTGGCTGGGAGCCGCGGAGGTCGACGTACTGGGAAATGCGAAATCGGGAGGTTCCCAAGTATAAACAACTAGCCCTCAAGATACCCTATGGTCAAGGATACCTTGTCGGCGAGTTGCCAGAGGGTATAAAAGTTAAGGAGGTCGTGCCCAGTGAGATAGCCGGGGTACCTGATCCGTCGGCCGATGTGCGCCGGGCCCTGGAGCAACCCATCGGCAACCATGGGGTGGAGGAACTGCGGGGGGTCCGGCAGGTGGTGATCGTCGTCAGCGACCTCACCCGGCCGGTGCCCAATGATGTTATTTTACCAGTTTTATTAGAAAAACTAAACGCTATCGGCATCAAAGACGAACAGGTCACCATACTGGTGGGGACCGGACTGCACCGGCCGGCGCCACCAGAGGAGTTTCCCCTGATTGTGGGTCCAGAGGTAGCCGCCCGGGTAAAGGTGATCAGCCACGACGCCTATGCTCCGGGGATCCTGCAGCAGATTGGTGTTTCCTCCCGGGGGACCCCTATCTGGATCAACCGCCACTACCTGGAGGCCGACGGCCGGATTCTGATCGGCATGATTGACCCTCACCAATTTGTCGGTTACACGGCCGGGTCCAAGTCACTGGTCATTGGCTGCGGTGGTGAGGCCACCATACGCGCCAACCACGCCCACCTGGTAGAGCCGGAAGCAACCCTGGGACGGATAGAGGGCAACCCGGCCCGGGAGGATATTGATGAAATCGGCGGCCTGGTGGGTATTAACCTAATTATTAACGTTATCCTGAATAGCCATAAAGGGATTGTCCGGACAGTAGCCGGCCATTACCTGGCGGCTCACCGAGCCGGGGTGGCCGTTGCCCGTCAGGTAAGCGAAGTACCGGTACCGGCACTGGCCGACGTGGCCATTGTTTCTCCCGGCGGTTTTCCCAAGGATATCAACCTCTACCAGGCCCAGAAGGGCCTGGCCCACGGTACTAGATTGGTTAAAGAGGGGGGAGTGATCATTCTCTGCGCCGAATGCCGGGAGGGTGCCGGGGAGAAGGGCTTCATCGACACCATGCAGGCTGGCAATACTCCGGAGGAGGTAATAAAGGTCTTTAAACAAGGCGAATTTCAAATGGGCCGGCACAAAGCCTTCCTCTGGTGCCGTTCCCTGGTCCGGGCACGGGTAATCCTGGTGAGCGACGGCGTGGACGACAACCTGGCCCGGATAATGATGGTCCGGAAAGCCCCCGACCTACAGGCCGCCATAAACATGGCCTTGAAGGAATTGCCAGATGCAGAGGTGGTAACTGTTATGCCCAAAGCTAACTCAACAATCCCGGTATTTTAGATGCTGGTTTTTCTGGGAGTATATAGTAATAATAGAAAAGGCGCCAAAGGGGCATACTGCCTCTGGGAAATTTTTAATCCGGAGGCAGGAGGTAGAAATATTTTATGAAAGCAATCATCATGGCCGGCGGGGAAGGGTCGCGCTTGCGGCCCCTGACCTGCAAGCGGCCCAAACCCCTGGTGCCGGTGGCCAACCGGCCGGTGATGGAGTACTGCGTGGACCTGCTGCGTGAACTTGGTATCAAAGAGGTAGGGGTGACCCTGCAGTACCTGCCGCAACTTATTGAGGAATATTTTGGGGACGGCAGTGATTTCGGCCTGCACCTGCATTACTTTGTCGAGGATAAGCCCCTGGGTACCGCCGGGAGCGTCAAGAATGCGGCCGCTATTTTAGATGAAACCTTTGTGGTGGTGAGCGGCGACGCCCTGACGGATTTTGACCTGCGGCCGGCCATTGCCCGGCATAAGGAAAGCGGCGCCCTGGCCACCCTGGTACTTACTGCAGTGGATAACCCCCTGGAGTACGGGGTGGTTATCACCAACCCCGACGGCAGCATCCGTTCCTTCCTGGAGAAACCGAGCTGGGGCGAGGTTTTCAGCGACCGGGTCAACACAGGCATCTACATCCTGGAGCCGGAGGTCCTGGAACTGATCCCCGAGGGCCGGCCCTTTGATTTCAGCAAGGACCTCTTTCCCCGGCTGTTAAAGGAAAAGCGACCCCTCTACGGGGTGACCCTTTCCGGCTACTGGTGCGATATCGGTAACCTTACCCAATACCGCCAGGCCCAGGAGGATATCCTGCGGGGCCGGGTGAAGGTCCGGGTGGTGGGCCAGGATAAGGGTGGCGGTGTGGTGATGGGTGAAGGGGTGGAGATTGCCCCCGGGGCGCGGATTGAAGGCCCGGTCCTTATCGGTGGAGCCTGCCACATTGCCACCGGGGCCGTTGTTGGCCCCTTTACCGTTCTCGGGCCCTACACCCGGGTGGAAGAAGGGGCCACTGTCAGGCGATCCGTCCTTTGGGACAACGTTTATACCGGTGAAGGGGCCAACGTCAGGGGGGCGGTAGTTTGTAGCCGGGCCAGCCTCCAGCGCCGGGTACAGGTCTATGAAGGTGCCGTCATTGGCGACGGCACCCAGGTGGATGCCGGGGCCGAGGTGCGCCCGGAGGTCAAGGTCTGGCCGGAGAAAACCCTGGGCCGGGAGACGGTGGTCCATGAGAGCCTTATCTGGGGCCGGGGTGTAGCCCGCCCCCTTTTTGTCGGCAGCCAGGCCCCTGGTTACCTGCACGGCGACCTGACTCCCTTCCAGGTAACAAGGCTGGGTATGGCTTACGGCGCCAGTTTCCCTCCCGGCACTACGGTGGGCCTCAGCACCTTCGCCGGCGGGGCCGGGGAAATGCTTTATAAAGCCCTGGCCGCCGGCCTAATGGCTGCCGGGGTGCAGGTGGCCGATCTGGGCCGGTTGTTGACGCCCATACACCGTTTTGCCGTCCGTTCCCTGGGGCTCGACGGCGGTTGCCATATCAAGCGAGATGCAGCGGAAAGGGACAAGGTGTGGCTGCACCTGGTAAACTCTCGGGGCCACGACTTAAACCCCGCAGCGGTGCGCAAGATTGAGAACCTCTACTGGCGGGAGGACGGTCGCCGGGTGCAGGAGGTCCCGGCCAGCATTTATTTTCCGGGCCTTGAAGGGGCCTACCGGGATTGGTTGCTGGCGACCCTGGGAGACCATGGCCTGAAGAAAAGGGCCCTGCGGGTAGCCCTGGGGGGACAGGGACAGGTAGCCGGGGTGGCCGGCACCATCCTCCAGGACGCCGGGGCCGAAGTTATTCGCCTGGACCTGGATCCCGCCAAAACCTGGCAGGCCGTCCAGGAAGATTTGCCCTACTTCGCCGGGGAAATCCGGCGTTATGGCGCTGATCTGGGGGCGGCCCTGGACTCCAATGGCGAGGAATTGATCCTCTTCACCGGCGAGGGACGGCGGGTGGCCCCGGCGCAGCAAATGACCCTCCTGGCCCGGGTTTACCTGGAGACCCACCGGGGAGCCAGCCTGGTTTTACCCGTGACGGCACCGCGGGTGCTGGAACAGGTCGCCGGGGGTCTCCACGGCCGGGTGGAGCGGGTGAAGGGCCATCCCGGCATCTATCATGAGGCCATGGCCCGGGCGGACGGGGAAACAGCTTTAGGTCAGCAGCACCTGCAACTGGACGCCCTGGCGGCCCTCGTGCACATCCTGGACTGGCTGGCCAGCAGGGAGGAAAGCCTGGACTCTGCAGTGGCCGCCCTGCCTCCGGTTTACACCGCGAGCCGTACCGTAGCCTGCCCCTGGGAGGCCAAGGGGAGGGTCATGCGCACTCTCATCAGCGAGGAACCGGCAGACGGGGTGGAGCTCCTCGACGGGGTCCAGGTGCGCCATGGGAAGGGCTGGTCCTTGGTTCTGCCTGACGGGGAGACGCCCCATTACCACATCTATAGCGAGGCCTTTTCCCAGGAGGCGGCCGAAGAGCTGGCCGGCTTTTATGAGGAACGCCTCAAGGAGCTAATCGCCAGGGAAAAAAGTAAAGGGAGGTAGGCCCTCCCCGGGCTCGCCGGGAACCCCGGGATTAATCATTCCCAGTGTTTCCTGGTGCTGCGACCCGGGCGGCAGGGATGTTTGACCTCGACATATGGAGTAATTTAGGGCCGGCTACAAAGGCGCGGCCTTTTTTTATCGACAAATATTACTTGCTAGTCTTATTACCTGGTGGTAAAATATAGCTAGCAGGAGGTGGAAAAATGCTACAAATTCGCTGGCACGGCCGGGGCGGCCAGGGGGCCGTAACCGCGGCTCGAATTTTCGGGCTGGCGGCAGCCCTTTACGCCGGGTGGCATGCCCAATCCTTTCCTTCCTTTGGAACCGAGCGCCGGGGCGCGCCGGTAACAGCCTTTACCCGCCTGGATGACAGGCCGATCCGCGACCGCAGCCAGATTTATAACCCTGACTATATTGTCGTGCTGGACGCCACCCTGCTGGAGACTACCAACGTCTTTGCCGGGCTGGCCCCCGGAGGAGTAGTACTTATCAATAGTAGCCGGGATGTGGCCGGCGGGCGTATTCCAGCCGGAGCCAGGCTTCATTACCTGGATGCCACCCACCTGGCCCGGGAAGTCCTGGAGGCTCCCATCGTTAACACGGCCATGGTGGGAGCCCTGGCGGGATTGAGCGGGCTGCTCCCGGTAGAAGCGGTGACCAGGGCCATCGCCGATGTCCTACCGGAGGGGCTGGTAAACAAAAACGCTGCGGTGGCCCGGCAGGCCTACGAATTAGTCGGTGAAGGGACAGGAAAGCCGGGTGCCGCCTACCATGACAGCCGGCTGGTGTAACCGGCGGTTGTCTAATTTTTTGGGAGGAGGCTTTACCGGTGTTGAGGGAAGAGGAATTAAAGAAGGGTCCCAACCTTTATACACCATTTTTAGGTACAACCACTGGATCCTGGCGCTTGCTGCGCCCGGTCCTGGACCGGGAGCGTTGTAATAATTGCCTGGCATGCTGGCTCTTCTGTCCGGAGGGGTGTTTTCGCCGGGGAGAGGAGGCAGTTACTTTAAATTTGGATTTTTGCAAGGGCTGTGGCATCTGTGTGACGGAGTGTCCCCGCCAGGCCCTGGCCCTTGTGGAAGAAGGTAGTAACGATGCGCGTCTACTTGAACGGTAATGAAGCGGTGGCGACTGCCGTCCGGCTTGCCAGGGCGGAAGTGGTGGCCGCTTATCCCATCACTCCCCAGTCGACTATTGTCGAGAAGATCGCTGAATATATTGCCAACGGGTCCATGGCGGCCGACTACATACGAGTGGAATCGGAACACGCCGCCCTGGCGGCCTGCTACGGCGCCGCCGTGACGGGCACCCGGGTTTTTACCGCCACTTCCTCCCAGGGGCTGGCCTATATGTTTGAAATGCTACATTACGTCAGCGGCTGTCGGGTGCCCCTGGTCATGGCCGTGGCCAACCGCGGCCTGGCGGCGCCGTGGACCATCTGGGCCGATCACCAGGATGCCATAGCCTGCCGCGACACGGGCTGGATCCAGCTCTATGTGGAAACTGCCCAGGAAGCCCTGGATACCTGCCTCCAGGCTTATAAGATAGCAGCCCACCCGGAGGTGCTGACTCCGGTCATGGTCTGCCTGGACGGTTATGTCCTATCCCATACGGAAGAAATAGTAGACGTGCCGGAGCAGGAGGCGGTCGACGGTTTCTTGCCGCCATACCGGCCGGAATATGCCGTTGACACCGCAAGGCCCATGGTTTTTGGCATCGGCGCCGGGCCGGAGCTTTACCCTGCCTTTAAATACTACCAGCATCAGGCCATGCTCCGGGCCCAGGAGGTAATAGAAGATGTCGACGGAGAGTTCGCCGCCCTGTTCGGGCGCAGTTACGGCGGCCTGGTAGACCCCTATTATTGCGACGAGGCAGAAGTGATCCTGGTATTGATGGGTGCCACCGCCGGCACGGCCCGGGAAGTGGTCGACGATCTGCGCCGCCAGGGGGAACCGGTGGGATTTTTACGCCTGCGGAGTTTCCGGCCCTTCCCGATAGCAGCCCTCCGGGCGGCCCTGGCGGGGACCAGGGTGGTGGCCGTTCTGGACCGGGACTGCTCCTTCGGTTACGAAGGAGTGCTGGCTACGGAGGTCAAGGCCGCCCTCCAGGGCGTACCCGGAGCACCGGTGGTGGCTGGCTTTACCGGCGGTCTGGGGGGCCGCGATATTCGCCCTGAGGATCTGGCCGGCATTTTCCGCCACTGTCTGGAGGCTGTCCGGCATCGGAACAGGGGCGAAGGATTGGTTGTCAGCGGCGGCTGGCAGAAGTAACCCGCTAGCCGGTCCGGGCTATGGGCGGCTGCAGTGAAAACGGTAAAGCGGAGGGTATTTGTTATGGTTAAGATAAAAGAACTCCCCGACAATGAGCTGGTCCAGGGTTCCTATGCCTGTGCCGGCTGCGGCGGGATCCTGGCCGTGCGTATGGCCCTGAAGGTCCTGGGGCCGGAAACGGTGATTGTCACCACACCGAGCTGTCTCCTGGGGGTGACCACCTTTTACCCCCAGCTGGCCTTTAAAGTGCCCTGCGTCAATGTCACCTTCCCCAGCACGGCGGCGGCCATTTCCGGAGTGGTGGCGGGTTTGAGGCGCCGGGGCAAGAGCGGGGTGAAAGTCGTGGGCCTGGCCGGCGACGGCGGCACTGTGGACATCGGCCTCCAGGCCCTCTCCGGGGCCATAGAGCGGGGCGACAACTTTATCTTTATCTGTTACGATAACGAGGCCTACATGAACACCGGCGTGCAGCGGAGCGGCGCCACCCCCCTGGGGGCGCGGACGACGACCACACCGGTGGGCAGGGCCGGCCGGGGTGAAGACAGGCCCAAGAAGGACATGCTGGCCATCGTCGCCGCCCATAACGTCCCCTACGCGGCCACGGCCAGTATCGGCTACCCCCAGGATTACCTGACCAAGGTGCAGAAGGCCATGGAGATAGAGGGACCGGCTTACATTCAGGTCCTGGCCCCCTGCCCGCCGGGGTGGGGTTACAGCAGCCACCTGACCGTAAAACTCGCCCGCCTGGCCGTCCAGACGGGCCAGTGGCCCCTGGCCGAATATGAAAGGGGGCGGCTGACCGTTAAAGAGGTTGCCAATCCCCGTCCCTTAAAAGAGTACCTGGCCCCCCAGGCCCGTTTCGCCCACCTGTTGGCTTCCAAATAAAAATATTGCCCTTTAGCTGGCCTGTGAGGCTTGTTTCCCGGAGAGGTCGGGGGCTGGCTTTTACTGAAGTTGATATGGTATACTAATGCCGGTGGCGGTACTCTGCCGCCGTCTTTTTATGAAGTTTTATGCACGGGCGGAACCCAGCAGATGACTCTGCCAGGTACTGGCCCCGTATCATCTGTTCGCCGGCGGCCTTAAAAATCAGGAGGCGCTAAATTTTAGGGCAAGGTCATGGCGGGATAAAGAAGGAAATATAGAAGGAAAATGGTTTAAGGGATGGGGAGAAAGAATATGGCCAGCAGTATCTTGCGCAAAAAAGATATCGCTACAGCCATGGAAATGGCTGCCATGGACCAATATCGGCTTCGCCGGGAGTTGAAGGCCATGGATCTCTTTTTTCTGGTAATAGGTATTACCATAGGTGGGGGGATATTCGTCCTGCCGGGGGTCATGGCGGCGGAACACGCAGGTCCCGGGGTTACTATTTCTTTTTTAATCGGCGCGGTGGTAGCCATCTTTACCGGCCTGTGTTATGTTGAGTTTGCTTCTATGGTCCCGGTGGCGGGAAGCGCTTATACTTATTCTTATATTGCCCTGGGAGAGATATTTGCCTGGATCATCGGTTGGGATGTCCTCCTGGAGTTCACCCTGGTCTGCAGCGCCGTGGCTGTGGGCTGGTCCGGCTATATCGTTGAGTTGTTAAAGGATATGGGCCTGAGTCTGCCCCCGGCCTTTACTACCGATATAGCCCACGGCGGTATAGTCAACCTGCCGGCGGTTTTCATCCTCCTGGTGGTGGCTTATATTATTTACGGCGGTATCAGCCTGACAGGTAAGGTCAACGATGCCATTGGGATTATAAAGCTCCTCACCGTGGTGTTTTTTATTATCGTGGCCCTCCCCTTTGTTAAACCGGTAAACTGGCAACCCTTTTTGCCCTTCGGCTGGCAAGGGGTTATGACTGCTGCCGCCCTGGGCTTCTTTGCTTACGGTGGTTTCGACGCCGTCACAACTGCCGCCGAGGAGACCCGGAACCCCAACCGCGATATACCCTTAGGCCTGATCCTGGGACTGGTGGTAGTGGCTTCTCTTTATGTTCTTGTCTCCCTGGTGCTGACGGGGGTTATTCCTTACACCAAACTCGATACCCCGGCACCTGTGGCTTTTGCCCTCTCCTACCTGGGCAAACGCTGGGGCGGGAGTCTGGTAGCCGCCGGGGCCATCTGCGGCCTTTTTACAGTTATGATGGGGGCTATGCTGGGTGGGAGCCGCATCCTGTTCGCCCTCAGCCGCGACGGTCTATTGCCGCCGGTTTTTTCCCGGGTACACGCAACCAGGCGTACTCCCTACGTTGCCACATTGATCGTCCTGACAGTGGCCGTCCTGACAGGCGGTTTCCTCTCCCTGGGAGAATTGGTGGAACTGGTGAATATCGGCATGCTCACCGCCTACCTCCTGACCTCTATTTCCATCCTGGTCATGCGCTTGAGATACCCGGAAATTGAACGACCCTTCAGGGTTCCCGCCGTATGGTTGGTGGCGCCGGTAGCCACCCTGGGAGTCGTGGCCCTGACCTTCAGCTTGCCAGGAGCGACGTTGGTTAGATTTGCCATCTGGTTTATAGTCGGGATGCTTATCTACTTTGGCTATGGTATCAGGCACTCGAAGCTGGCTAACTGGGAAAATAATTAATCTTCATGGCTTCCCGGACCTGGGCCATAGTTTCTTTCGCCACCGCCCGGGCGCGCGCCGTCCCGGCCAGGAGGATTTCATCAACCAATTTAGGGTTGGCTTCGTACCTGGCCCTTCGTTCCCGCATGGGCTCCAGCAGTTCGTTGAGGGTGGCTGTTAACCGCTTTTTACAGGCCACGCAGCCGATGGCGCCTTTTTTACAAGATTCTTCGATCTCCGGAATCACCGGCTTATTGAAAGCGGTATGATAAGCAAAAACGGTACAGATATCGGGGTGGCCGGGATCGGTAGCCCGGATGCGGGCCGGGTCAGTTACTGCATTTTTGACCCGGCGTTCGACCTCTTCCGGCGGGTCGGATAGGTTGATGGCATTATCCAGGGATTTGCTCATCTTGGCCGCTCCATCCAGGCCAACCAGACGCGGCACTTCCCCTACCAGGGCCTCGGGCTCTACCAGGACCGGGCCGTAGAGGCTGTTAAAGCGACGGACAAGCTTCCGGGTCAACTCAATGTGGGGCAACTGGTCCTCACCTACGGGCACCAGGTTGGCCTTGCAGAAAGTAATATCCGCCGCCTGGCTTACCGGATAACCCAGGAAGCCGTAGGTCATGTCGGTATAGCCCCTTTGGGCGGCTTCTGACTTGATGGTCGGGTTATGGCGCAGGGTATTGACGGTGATAATCATGGAGTAAAAGATAGTTAGTTCGGCAATTTCCGGTACCAGAGACTGGACGAAAATGGTGCTTTTCTCCGGGTCGATCCCTGCCGCCAGGTAGTCCAGGGCGACTTCCCGGACATCACGGGCCAGCTTTTCGGGTTCCTCGAAATTGGTAGTCAATGCTTGCACATCGGCGATAATCAGAAAGGTATCATACTCATCCTGTAACCGCACCCGGTTGATGAGGCTGCCTACATAATGTCCGAGGTGCAACTTCCCTGTCGGCCGGTCCCCGGTCAGTATTCGTCCTTTTTTCTTGGTTTGGATTTCAGCCATTTTCTATTCCCTTCCATAATTAATTTAAGCTCGTTTTTAATCAAGTCCCTACGGCATTATACCACGAACCGGGCCTTACCAAAAGTGCCGGCCGGTTTTTCTATCGCCAGGATACCGTTATAAGTATCGCTTGGTGTTAGATCGCAACCGCCCCCGGCCGGGGAGCGGGGTAATTGTGGAGTAAGCGGGTTGTTCACCCGCTTTTTTTGATCTAAACTACGGTAGAAGATATATTTTTCAGGAGGTTAACCTATGGCCGACATGTCAGACGCTCCCCTGGTAGTCCAGAGCGACAGGACCATTCTGCTGGAGGTTGATAACCCCCTTTACCCGGAGGCGCGGGACGCCCTGGCCCGTTTTGCCGAACTGGTGAAGAGTCCCGAACATATTCACACCTATCGCCTGACGCCCCTTTCCCTCTGGAACGCGGCTGCCGGCGGGCTGGATGCGGCCACTATCATCCAGGTGTTGGCGGATTACAGCAAGTATCCCCTCCCTGCCAATGTGGTTGCCGATATCCGGGAATATGTCGGCCGTTACGGCAAAGTCAAGCTGGTAGCCCGGGGAACTGGATTGCGGCTGGTCACAGCCGACCCGGGGATAGCCGCGGAAATCTCGAATAACAAGCGCATCCAGCCGTATATCAAGGAGCGTCAAGATGCCTGCACCCTGGCCATCGACCCCTGGCAGCGGGGACCGGTCAAACAGGCCCTGATCAAGATCGGCTATCCGGTGGAAGACTTGGCTGGCTATATTCCCGGGGCACCATTACCATTTAGCCTGCGCGAAAGGACTTTGAACGGGGAGACCTTCAGCCTGCGCCCTTACCAGGCGGAGGCGGCGCGGGTCTTTTATGCCAGAGGTAGTTCCCGGGGCGGGAGCGGGGTAATCGTCTTACCCTGCGGTGCGGGTAAGACCGTTGTCGGTATTGCCGCCATGGCCCTCTGCCAGTGTTACACTTTAATCCTGGTGACCAGCGTCACGGCTGCCCGGCAGTGGCTGGCGGAGATCCGGGATAAGACGGACCTGCCCCCGGAGATGCTGGGCGAATATACCGGGGAGAAAAAGGAAATAAAGCCTGTGACCGTGGCTACCTATCAAATCATCACTCACCGCCGCCGGCGCAACGAGGACTACCCCAATTTCCAGCTTTTCAACCAGCAGGACTGGGGCTTGATAATTTACGACGAAGTCCACCTGTTGCCGGCCCCCATTTTCCGCATTACGGCCGAACTCCAGGCGCGCCGGCGCCTGGGCCTGACGGCCACCTTGATCCGGGAAGACGGCCACGAAGACGACGTCTTTTCCTTAATCGGTCCCAAGAAATATGATTTACCCTGGAAGCAGCTCGAGGCCCAGGGATGGATCGCCAAAGCCACGTGCTATGAGGTGAGGCTAAATCTACCGCCGGAGATGCGCCTGGACTACGCCTCCGCCGGTGAGCGGGACAAGTACCGCATCGCCGCCACCAACCCGGTAAAAGAGGCTGTGGTTGAGAACATTATAAAACGCCACGAGGGCGAACAGGTCCTGGTAATCGGCCAGTATCTCGAGCAACTGGAACGCCTGGCCCGGCGGCTGGGGGTACCCATGATAACCGGGCAGACCAGCAACCGGGAACGCGAGAGGCTCTATCAGGCTTTCCGCGAGGGGACTCTGAAGTGCCTGGTGGTTTCCAAGGTGGCAAATTTTGCCATCGACCTGCCGGAGGCCAGCGTGGCCGTCCAGGTTTCGGGAGCCTTCGGCTCGCGCCAGGAAGAGGCCCAGCGCTTGGGCCGGATTTTAAGGCCCAAGAAGGGGGGCCTACCCGCCAGCTTTTATACCCTGGTTACCCGGGAGACGGTGGAGCAGGAGTTTGCCGTCCACCGGCAGCTCTTTCTCACAGAGCAGGGTTACCGCTATGTGATAATTGGGCCGGATCTGGAGCAGGAAGGAGATAAGGTTTATCCGTTGAAGACGCCCACGGGAAGCGAGCCGGCCGTGGGGGCGGTAATAAAGCAGGAAAATCTCGATGGCAAGGTGATCGATTTAATGGCCTGGCGCCAGAAGGCCGGCCGTTAAAAGGAGAGAAACGTATGGATAGTTATCAGGAGATACTTAAGGACGCGCCGCTGGATTTCCTACAGAAGCTGGCCGGGAATCTGAATTTGGCGACAAAGGGTGGAAAAAGAGCAGGCAGGGGTTCAGAGGACGGCTGGCAGGCATTATACAATAAATTGGTGGCGTATTATAGTTCCCCGGACAACCTGGAAACCCTCTGGCAGAAAATCGGGCCTTCAGGCCAACTGGCGCTGGAAACAATCCATTTTAGCGAACCTTATTACGATGAGGTGAGCAGGGTCCATGAGAGGCTCAACAAAATCCTCGGAAAAAGGGCGGCAAGGGAGGCGCGGGAACTTCTCCTGGGTTGGGGCCTGATATTTTTAAGTGAAAACGAATACGGACTGGATTATTACGATCTACCTCTAGAAGTACGTAAATTTATCAACTATAAAGTACTTCCCCTGCTGGTAAAAAAAGACGGCATCCCGCTACCGGAACAAAGGGAAAACCACGGTCTCTTTTTCTGGCTGGATTTTTATATTTTACTGGCCGGGGTCCTGCAACGCGAGGTCAGGGTGACCCAGACCGAGCGTGTTTTTTATAAAAGGGACCGCAAGAAGATCATGCTCTGCCAGCACTACCCTGATGACGAAAGCCGCTACCTTTTGCTGGAAGAGGTGGCCTGGGCGAATGACTTTTTAGTTGAAAAAAATGGTTGCGCCCGGTTGAGCGCGAAAACTTGGCAATGGTTGCAGCTACCGCGCTATAAACAATGGCTTACATTTGTCGACTGGGTAATAAACCGTTATTTCCAATGCCGTAATATTTGGGCCACCCATATCCTGGGATTTCTGTTAACATTACCGCCGGAGAAATGGCTCTCCTTGCCAGCCCTTTACCAGCTAATCCATAAGTATAACACGCCCTCCCAGGCGAATTATATCCTGGCGAATAACAAGGAGTTGTTGCAAAGATTTCTCTGGCTGGGCCTGATTGAGGTTGCCGGCGGTTTGGAACAAGGATGCATCAGGATAACCGATCTTTTCCGCCGCTACTTTAATGTTTTGCTCCAGCACGACCAAGAAGTAGAAGAAACGGACGGGGAGGTTTTCAGGGAGGCGATAGAGGGTTTCTTTCCGGAAGCATCCAGTTTTATCGTGCAACCCAATTTTGAAGTCATCGCCCCCATGGAACTCTCCCCCAATCTGTTCATGCAGCTAAGCACCTTTACCGATCTAGTCAGCGCCGACCGCATGTTTATTTTCAGCCTCAATGAGAAAGCATTTTACCGGGGTTTTACCAGGGGCCGGCAACCGGAAGAGATGCTAAAATTCCTGCAGGAACACAGCAAGTATGAATTACCGCCCAATGTTCTTACAACGGTGGAGGAATGGGCGGCAAAAATGGGGAAGGTCTCCTTAGTGAAAGGGGTGCTGGTGCGTTGCCAGAAGGAAGAACTGGCGGAACAGGTGAAAGCCCTGCTGGAAGCCAGGGGGTGGCTGATCGAGGCCATAACGCCGCAGGTCTTCCTGGTGCCGGAGAATAGGGGTGAAGAATGCCTGGAGTTGCTGGAGAAACAGGGCTTTATGCCCCATCCCCAGCTGATTGCTTTGCGGGCGGGAGGGGAGGACGACGTCGACCTCGATGAAAGCCCGAATACCTTGCTGGCCCGGTTTATAGAGGCTGCCTTAAAAAAAAGAGGGTAACAGGCTTAAAATTAACATGGCCAGCACATAAGTGGTTATCAGTACGTAAGGGCGGTCGCGATCAAAGATAAAGGCAATAATCGAGGCGGCGACGCGGGAAATCATTCTAACCATCTTCGGGAACGGCGCATAAGCTATAAAGAACAACTTTCAGGGAGGATATAATATGGAAGAAGCACAAAACTTCTGGCTATCTCCTCCCGTGCCTCCCGGCGGGCACCGGTTGCCGCCCTTACCTTATCCTTATAATGCCCTGGAACCGGTCATCAGCGAAAGGCAGTTGCGTATCCATCATGACCGCCACCACCTGGCTTATGTTGAAGGGCTCAACAAAGCGGAGTTGAAGATGGTTGAAGCACGGCAGAAAGGCGACTTTGCCCTGGTGAAGCATTGGGAACGGGAGCTGGCATTTCACGGGTCCGGGCACATCCTGCATAGCATCTACTGGACGGTAATGGCCCCCTGGTCGGGGAGCGGGCCGGGGAGTTTAGTACGGGAGAAAATAACCAGTTACTTCGGCAGTATTTCCGCCTTCCAGGAACAATTTACGCGAGCGGCCACTGATGTGGAGGGCTCCGGTTGGGCGCTCCTTGTCTGGCAGCCGGCCTGGGGTCGCCTGGAGATCTTGATGGCGGAAAAGCATCAGGATCTGACCCAGTGGGGAGCCATTCCCATCCTGGTACTAGATGTCTGGGAGCACGCCTACTACCTGGATTACCAGAACCGGCGTGCCGACTACATCAAGGCCTGGTGGCAGCTCGTCAACTGGCCGGAAGTGGAAAGGCGCCTGCAGATGGCCCTCCCGGCCGGGATGCCCTTAACCTTGAGCGGTTACCTGAATCCGTAGCCTTTCCCCCGAATCCGGAGGAAAAACACCGGGCCGGGACATTAAGAGATTGCTAGCCTCACCAGCCGGAGACATAGGGAAAAAGGCCGGCCTTTAAGGGCTGGGTTTTGCTATTTACCTGCTGGCGAAAATCCTATAGTTTATATCCGGAAAGATATTATTGGCCTCCTCCAGGGCCTGGACCTTTGCCGGGTCCAGGTCGTTTTTATTAATCCCACGGGTGAGCTCCCAGAAATTGAGCAGGTGTTTTTTTGTCCGGCTCACGGCGTACTCGACCATGGTGCCGGTTTTCATGATGAAGGCCCAGTCGCTGCTCTGGGCCACCAGGAGTTCCCTGGCGGCCTGGTTCAAGGCCCGCAGCAGGATGCCCCCGGCGGTAGGGTGCTGGTTGGCCAGGCGGATCATTTCGGCGGCGGCATGGTGCAGGTGGCGGTAGATCCAATGGTTGGAATCTTCCAGCCAGACCTCGTTATAACCGTTGTTACCCCAGCTGGACATGCAGGGCGTGGCCGGCTGGTTGACGGGAAAACGCTCCAGGTACTCGCTGGGGGTGATAAAACTAAAGGGCTGGGGGGCGAGACCCGCCACCTGGCGGAAAAGGGATTCCAGCCACTGGGGTCCCTCGAACCACCAGTGACCGAAGAGCTCGGCGTCATAGGGACAGATGATTAAAGGCGGCCGGTCCATATAAGTGGCCAGGTAATTGATCTGCTGCTCCCGGTTGAACAAAAAGTTGCCGGCATGGGTATGGGCTTTGAAACTGGCCCATTCCGGAACATAGGGTTCTTTATAGCCGGACTTGCCGGTGATGCGATAATATTTAAGACCCGTATCCAGACGCAGGCCGGAGGGATGGATGTAGGGTTTAATGTACTCAAAATCTAGGTCGTAGCCAATGTCCCGGTAAAATTCCCGGTAGTCGAAATCCCCGGGGTAACCTTCCTGGGCGCTCCAGACCTGTTCCGAAGACTCCAGGTCACGGCCGAAGGCCGCCACCCCGGCAGGGGTGTAAACGGGGGCGAAGATGCTGTAGCGTGGCCGCGGTGTGGCGTAAAGGAGACCGTGGGCGTCGACAAAGAAGTATTTAAGGCCATAATCACGCAGAATGGCGTCGTCGCCCGGGTTATAGGCGCACTCCGGCAGCCACAAACCCGCCGGCGGCCGCCCGAAGAGGCGGCGATGGTTGTTGACCGCCACTTCCACCTGGGCCCGGACCACCTCCCGCTGCAGGCCTATGAGGGGCAGGTAGCCGTGGGTGGCGGCACAGGTGATTAGCTCTACCTTGCCGCTATCCTGGAGCTCCCGGAAAGCGTTGATCAAATTGCCGCCATAAGTCTGGTAAGTACGGGCGGTATTTTCAAATAGGTCCTGGTACATACGGGCCACCAGGTGAAAGCGGGGGTCATTCCGCGTACGCCAGACCTCCCGGGCAGCCAGTTCCCGCAGGCGTTCCAAGTAGCGGCGGTAGTGTTCTTGAACCAGGGGGTCGGCCATCATGGTCACCAGGGGCGGGCTTAAGGAGATGGTGATTCTGTAAGGCACTCGGTCCCGGTTCAGGCGCTGGCAGATATTTATTAAGGGTATATAGGTTTCGGTGACGGCTTCGTGGTACCATTTTTCCGCTAAGGAAAAATCGTCTTCCGTATCGCGGACATAGGGTAAGTGGGCATGAAGTACCAGGGCGACATAGCCACGGGGCATGGGCTTCTTCCTTTCGTGCTTCTATGTAGATTAGGACGGGCCAACCATAAAGGTCCGTCCTTATTTCTGGGTTTTAACCAGCTGCAGGGAACTTGGGCCCGTGCCTTTTTCATAACGCTCCACCGCCGTCCAGCAGGCTTCGATGGGGGGCCACAGGGGATCGATGACACTGCTCGGTTTATCGGCCGGGGTGGTGACGATATTTGACCGGACCAGGGTAATAAAGCCATAGTTGGGAATTAGACGTCCCAGGTCGACACAAAAGGTGCTGCAAGGTTTACCTGTATGGATATACCAGTTGTCAGCCAGATCGGTGATGGCGATCTCAAAAAAAGGCGCCCGGAGAAAATCATAGGGGTGATCAGTCAGGTCATAAACCCTGAGCAAGGGACGGGAATTTTCCCAGGCGGCAGGGCCGAACTGGCGGCGCAGTTCTTCTTTTTTAGCGTCGCTTAATTCCCAGTAAGCATAGAGCCAGTAAGGATCTTTGACCATCAGGACTATCTCGTCTTTACCGTATTTTGCTGGTAAATCCCGTGCCGGCGGTGCCTCCGCCGGTAGTGGTTTAGCTACCGGACTGTTACCCTTGCGGCGCCAGTACCAGAGAAATACCCCGGCCAGTAAAGCCAGAATGAGCACTGAAACTACAGTGACCATGCCATAAACCCCGCTCTCTGGTGGAATAATGCTAAAGGATTGTTTAAATTCATCGCTTAGTATATCCACTTGCCTTCACTTTATTGCCGTTAAGATGAGGAAAGTGGGAGACCCGATACCGGAAACCAGATCAGTTAACAAATCGAGGAATTAAAAAAGGCTTTAACCATGATATTTACCCAAGATACTTTTAAAACCGGCATTTTTGATGTATATTTAGAGTAAATACCCGGGGTGGGCGATCGGGATGATGTGTTGGAAAAATTCGGGATGGAGTGAAACATTTGGAAAAAGAAAACAAACTGCCATGGGGACTGAGGGATACCCTCCTGGTACTCCTGGGACTGTTGGTAGCCGGTTACGGCAGCGGACTGGTATTTCGCGTTTCTGGTTGGCAGCTTTCCCTGGTTTACCGTTACCTGCTGGTGGGCCTGGCCCAGGCTATCGCCGTACTGGCTGGCCTCCACTATTTCGTCCGCTGGAAAAACGGCCTGGGTTTTAGCGCCCTGGGTCTCAAGGCCGAAGGTGCCGGTCGGGCCTTTGTGGCTGGTCTGGCAGGAGGTCTTGGTTTATTTTTTCTGGTAATAATTACCGGAGCTCTGCTCCAGACTATGTTTCCCAACCCATCACCTCAGCCCTTTGCCGACCTGGTGACTAACGCCAGGGGGCCGGCCGACCTTGTTATTCCCTTATTCCTGGGAACGGTCCTGGCCCCCCTCACAGAGGAACTATATTTCCGGGGATTTCTCTTCCCGGCCCTGAGGGACCGTTACGGTTTGCGGGCCGGTCTGATGGGGAGCGGGGCCATTTTTGCTCTCCTGCACCTGGATCTCTGGCGTTTCCTGCCCCTGGCTCTGGGCGGCATTGGCCTGGCCTACCTATATGATCGTACCGGCAATATCCTGGCTTCTATTATTGCCCATGCCACTTGGAATACGATTATGATTCTTCTCCTTTACTTTGCTCTACGGTGGGTTTAACTGTGGACTCGGCTATTACCATTATCGGGTTAAACCATGAAGGCGCCGGGATCGGTCATCTGCAGGACGGACGGGTTATCTTTGTGCCCGGAGCCCTGCCGGGGGAACAGGTCCTGGTGGAAGTAGTCAGCGTTAAAAGGAATTACGCCAGGGGTCGGCTGGTAGAGGTCGTAGAGGCGTCGCCGGACCGGGTGTTGCCCCCCTGCCCGGAAGCGGCCTCCTGTGGCGGGTGCGATCTGCAACACCTGGACTATCGGGCCCAGTTGCATTGGAAGCGTCGTCTGGTAATCGATGCCTTGCAACGCCTGGGACATCTGAGGGATATCCCGGTGCTACCCGTTCTGGGTATGGCTAATCCCTGGGGTTACCGCAACAAGGTGCGGCTGCATGTCCGCCGGGGGCGGCTGGGCTTTTACCGCCCGGGAAGCCACGAGTTAGCACCCTTCTCCTGCTGTCCATTGTTACCCCCCGGCCTTCTGAAGGCGGCCCGGGCGATCGTGCGGTTGCTGCCGGAACTGCCACCCGGCCTGCAGCATGTAACCCTGCGCCAGGGCCTGGCTACCGGGGAACTGCTGGTTGTCCTGGAGGCTTTACCTGGATGGCAGGGCGATAGGGAACTGGCGGAGAAACTGGCCGGCAGATTCCCGGAACTGGTGGGGGTTGTATCCCTGGCTGGCGGCGGCAGGAGCAGGAGCGGTCCAAAGGATTTTGCCGGGGAGCCTGCTTTAGAGTGCAGCGGCTGGGTAAAAACAGGCGGGAAAGAAGCAAGGCGGGCCCGGTACCAGGAAGGATTCGTGCCCCGCAGGCTAGGTGGCCGGCCCTTCACCCTCTATGGCCGTGATTACCTGGAGGAACGCCTTGGTGACCTCCGCTTCTATATATCAGCCACGACCTTTTTCCAGGTTAATTCGGCCCAGGCGGAAGTCCTCTATAACAAGGCGGCAACCTTTGCCGGCCTGCAGGGCGGGGAAGAGGTTCTGGACGCCTACTGCGGCAGCGGTGCCATTGCCCTGTGGCTCAGCCGCCAGGCCGGGCGGGTGGAGGGGGTGGAAGTAGTCCCGGAGGCCATTGTTGACGCCCGGCGCAATTCAATTTTAAACAACCTGGCCAATGTCCACTTTCGTACCGGCGCTGCCGAGGCGGTCCTGCCCCGCCTGGCAGGAAAGGGTTACCGGCCGGAGGTAATTATCCTGGATCCGCCCCGGGCCGGATGCGACCGCCGGGTGCTGGCGGCCGTGGCGACTATGGAACCCCGGCGGGTGGTCTACATCTCCTGCAACCCGTCAACTTTAGCCCGCGACCTGGCACACTTACGGGAAGCTGGCTTTAAGCCCGGCCCGGTGCAGCCGGTGGACATGTTCCCCCATACCCACCATGTGGAGTGTTGCTGCTTTCTTGTAAAGGAGAGAAATAACAGCCGCTGAGAAGGCGGCCCCCAACAAGAAACCATTTAATATTTATTATAATTTGTAAATTGTAATTAACGGAGGTTCCACCTCTCCTTGCGTCCGTTAATCGGAGCGAAGGTAAGCCCCTTGACAGGGAGAAGGCTAGCGTCAGGCCATCTCCCTGTCAAGGGGCAGCGAACGAAAGTCTTTACCCACACGAAATAGCGAAGAACCTACTGGGGCTTTTAAATTGTTTATGACGTCGGCAGGCTCGCGTTACCGTGTTAAAAGGCGTCCTGGTAAATTGCCTTAACCCTTTCCCTGTCGGCCGTTACCGGGGCCATACTCAGGAGAAGCTCGAGACTCGGGGTGGTAAAGGCCAGGTCAGTTAACCTGGCGATATCTTCCGCTTGAAAGCCCGCATCTTTTAGCTTCATGGTAATACCGGCTCCGGCAAGCCATTTTGCCACCCCGCTGGCAGCCTTTTCTGCTTCACCGGGAACGCCTTTGAGATCGGGAACAATGGGCTCCAGTATCTCCGCCAGTACCTCCGGGGTTGCCGGGTAAATCTGCTTGACTACGGCCGGCAGCAGCATACCCAGCCCCAGACCGTGGGCGAGCTCCGGTTTGACGGCGCTCAGGGGGTGTTCCAGGGCGTGGGTGAAGTGGAGCAAACCGTTGTCAAAGGCTATTCCGGCAATCAGGGAAGCATAGAGGAGATAATACCTGGCCGTCAAATCCGCCGGATGGGACAGGGCCTGGGGCAGGTATCGGGCGATGAGCCGTACCGTTTCCTTGGCCAGGATAATAGTATAGGGGCTGGCTACTTTGCTGGTGGCTGCTTCGACGACATGGTTGAGGGCATCAACAGAGACATAAGCTGTCTGGTCGGACGGCAGTTTTACCATGAGGGCCGGGTCGTCAATTGAATATAAGGGGTAAATGCAATCATAGGCAATAGCGGGTTTATATGCCTTTTCAGGGATGCTGACAACGGCAAAGCGATCGGCTTCCGTCCCCGTACCATGGGTAAGATTAATAGCGATGATAGGTGCGGCCTTAACAGGTGTAAATTCTAACTGGTAGAGCTGTCGGGCATTTTTGTCGGGGTAGGAGAGCAAGACGGCTACGCTTTTAGCGGCATCAATGGGGCTACCCCCGCCGATGGCCAGGACGGCTCGGGCACCGAATTCCCGGGCTTGTTTGGTTGCCTCGTCAACCTGGTCTACCGTCGGGTTGGGCGTCACCTGGTCGTAATGGATATAGGTTATCTGGTTTTTATTTAAGGCCGGAACTATATATTCCCACGCGCCGGTGGCTTTATAAGCCCCCTTGCCGGTTATTACGATGATCCTATCGTATCCCTTTTCCTTAAATTCCCTGGCTATGTCGTCAATCTTTTTAATAGCTCCAACTCCAAAGTAGACGGTTGTTTTAGCCCGGATTTCCCGGACTTCGTTGATGTTTATTTTTGTTTCCCACATTAGGGCAACCCTCCGGTAATTTTAAATCGTACCTTTTCTATTCTACCATCTAGGCGTAGGAGCATCAATATAACAGGTAGTTTAAGCTCATCCATACCCTATTTATTTACAAGAGCGGCCGGTGAATGTTAACATAAAGAGAGAATCCTGCGGGCGTTAAGGTGAGGGGAGAAAAGTGAAGGAGCATCTGGACTTCTGGGGGGCAATTCTCGCCGCCCGGCGGCAGGGGATGATTTATGTTGACGCCGGGGGCCTTATTAAGGTGGCCAATTCCCTGGCGACCGCCATCCTGGGATTGGACGGCTGTGATCTCAGGGGCCGCCGCCTGACGGAAGTCTTTCCTGAGACCCGCCTGGCCGAGGTCCTGACCCGTAAGGGCCCTCTCCTTGGGACCAGCTTTACCGCCGGCAGTAGAATCTATCGGGTCGATTATTTCCCCGACGATGGGGGAGGTGTCGTCCTTCTTTTCAGTGACGAGCAGCCTGAGACGAATTCCCTCAAAGCCCTTAACGAACTCTACGCCTCCCTCCTTGACGATTTTCCTCTATACCTGGTGGTCGTCGACGGCCGGGGGGTGGTGGTCGCCATTAACCATTTATATGCCAGCCTCCTGGGTGCAAAGGCCGGTGCCCTGATCGGCCGGGAAGTAAAGGATATTTTGCCCTTTACCTCCTTGCCGGAGGTCCTATCTTCGGGGATGGCGGTAGCCGGCCGGGAAGTGGCCTTCCGGGGCAAAAAATTGCTATTATCGGAAGTGCCGGTTAAAGATGGGGCCGGGCATCTCCTGGGAGGAGTCGGTAAGGCCCTGGATCTCGAGGACCTGGCAGCCGCCGGTTTCAGCGACCTCGCCCGCCGCCTGCAGGTCCTGGAGGGCAAGGTTCTTTTCTACCAGCAGGAACTCCAGTCAATCCAGGGCGACCAGGACGCCTGGCAGGGCATCCTGGGGGTGAGCCCGGCTATGGTCCGGCTAAAAAAAATGGCGGCCCGGGTAGCCCGCGGCGAGGCTAACGTTTTGATTACCGGCGAGAGCGGTACCGGGAAGGAACTGCTGGCCCAGGCCATCCACCGGGCCAGTCCTCGCCGGAATGAACCATTGATCAAGATCAACTGTGCCGCCATCCCGGAAAACCTGCTGGAGGCCGAACTCTTCGGCTACGAAGAGGGGGCCTTTACCGGCGCCGCCCGGGGCGGCAAACCGGGCAAGTTTGAACTGGCTGACGGCGGTACCATCTTCCTGGATGAAGTCGGCGACCTGCCCCTCAGTATGCAGCCCAAGCTCCTGCGGGTCCTGCAGGAAAGGGCCTTTGAACGGGTCGGGGGACGCCGGACCATCAAGGTTGATGTAAGGATTATTGCTGCCACCAACCAGGATCTCCTGGCCCTGGAGGCGGCCGGCAAATTTCGCCTTGACCTTTACTACCGCCTGGCGGTGGTTACCCTGACGGTACCACCCTTAAGGGAACGGCCGGGGGACCTCGAAATACTGGTGGCGGCCATTATCCGGCGTTTAAATGCACGCTACCACCAGACGGTCCGGGGCCTGGATCCGGAGGTACAGCGGCTTTTTTCCCGCTATAGCTGGCCGGGGAATGTCCGGGAGCTGGAAAATGTCCTGGAGCATGCCTTTAATTTCCTGGATCCGGGGGAAGAAATAATTACCTTGAAGCATCTCCCGGCCACCATGCAAAGGACGATTGGTGGCGGGGGTGGCCTGAAGCTGAAGAGTGCTGTCGCTACGGCGGAAAGGGAAGTTATCTTAAAGGCCCTCGCGGCCGCTGGTGGAAACAAACAGGAAGCGGCCCGTCTCCTGGGTATTCACCCCTCCGGCCTTTATCAAAAGCTCAAGCGTTATGATATCAATTAGATCGTCTGGCCCTTGCCGGGAGAGTCAGGGGAGGGATCGTGCGTGGCAATGGCGGAGTTAGAAGAGGGTATAGTCAGCCTTTTTCAGGACCGGAAAGGGACTGCCGTGGATCGCTGGGTGGCCACTACCTGCGGTTATTGCGGTACCGGTTGCGGCCTTTACCTGGGGATTAAAGACGACCGGGCGGTTGCTGTCAAAGCCGATACCGAGGCGGCGGTAAATAAGGGCCACCTGTGCCTCAAGGGCCTTTATGAGTGGAAAACCCTGCACCACCCGGAGCGGGCGAAGGTACCCCTTTGCCGCCGGGGTAGGGAAATGCATCCCGTGACCTGGGAAAAAGCCCTGGAGGAGACGGCGGAGCGTCTCCGGCAAGCCCTGGCAGCCGGCGGGCCGGAAGCCGTCGGCATTTACCACGGCGGCCAGCTGACCCTGGAGGAATACTACGCCATCCACAAGCTGGCTAAAGGCGTCCTGGGTACGCCCAATATCGATGCCAATACCCGCCTCTGCATGGCCTCCACAGTGAGCGGCTATACCCGCTCCTTTGGTGTTGACGCCCCGCCGGGGTGCTATGAAGACCTGGATGTGAGCCGGCTGGTATTTATCTTCGGGGCCAACCCGGCGGAGATGCACCCCCAGCTCTGGCAGCGGATTTTACGCAATCGCAAACTTAACGGGGCCAGAATCATGGTGGCCGACCCGCGCCTCACCCTGCCGGCCCGGGTGGCCGACCTCCGCCTGCGCCTGCGTTGCGGCAGCAACATCCCCCTGCTGTACGGCTTGATTAATATTTTGATTAAGGAAGACATGCTGGACCGGGACTTCATCCGGCGGGCCACGGCAGGCTTTGAGGATCTGGCCCGGGCCGCTGCCGCCTTCCCGCCGGAGCGGGTGGCCGATCTCACCGGCGTGCCGGCGGCGGATATTGTGGCCGCCGCCCGTCTCTTCGGCCGCTCCCCCAGCGCCGTGACTGTCTTCTGCCAGGGAGTCAACCAGACCAGCCAGGCGGTTGATGCGGTAACTCTAATCAACTCCCTGCACCTCATCACCGGCAAAATCGGCCGGCCGGGGTCGGCGCCCTTCTCCCTGACCGGCCAGGCCTCGGCCCTGAGCATGAGGGAGATTGGCGGCGGCGGTTCTTTGCCCGGTTTCCGCAACCCCGAGAATCCTGAACATCGCCGCCAGGTGGCAGATTATTGGGGTATCCCGGAAGAGCGGCTACCCCGGCGGGTCAATGATATCAACCGTATGCTGGAGCTGATTGATACCGGCAGGCTAAAAGTCCTGTGGGTCATCGGCACCAACCCCGCCGTCTCCCTGCCGGATCTGGGTTTCAGCCGCCGCCAGCTGGAGAAGGTCTTTTTGATTGTCCAGGATATCTTTTATCCTATGGAGACGGCGGCTTTCGCCGATATCTTCCTGCCCGGTGCCGGGTGGGGAGAAAAGACAGGGGTCGTTACCAACTCGGAACGGCGTCTGAACCTGGTCCGCCGGGCCGTGGCCCCGCCAGGAGAGGCGCGGGACGACCTGGCCATCGTCAGCAGTGTGGCGCGCTACCTGGGTGCAGGGGGCCTCTTTGCCTGGCAGGGGCCAGAGAATGCCTTCCGGGAATTGCGCGAGCTAACCCGCGGCCGGCCCAACGACATGACAGGGGTGGATTATGCCCTGCTGGAACACTTGGGGGGAGTACAGTGGCCCTGCCCGGAGGGCGGCCGGGGTACGCCCCGCCTTTATACTGACGGCGTCTTCCCTACCCGGGCGGAGGAGGCCCAGGGTTACGGGGAGTTTAATCACCCGGAGGGCAGGGCGCGCCTCTGGGCTGTTCCTTATGCACCGCCGCCGGAAGTACCTGACGGAGAATTTCCCTTCTGGCTCAACACCGGCCGGATTATTGAGCATTACCATACCCGTACCAGGACCAAGCGTATCCCTGAACTCCAGGCCCTGGTACCCGGGGCCTATGTGGAAATTAACCCGCACGATGCGGCACGTTTAAAAATATCTGAGGGCGAGGTGGTACGGGTGGTCTCCCGCCGGGGCTGGATTGAGGTGCCGGCCAGGCTTACAGATGTGGTAGCACCGGGGGAGGTTTTTGTCCCCTTCCATTTTGGCGACCTGGACCCGGGTGAGGGGGGCCGGCAGCAGGCGGCCAACCACCTCACCGGCCGGAACGTCGACCCCCTTTCCGGCCAGCCCCTGGCCAAGACCGGGGCCTGCCGTATTGAGAGGCAGGAAGCAGGAAGCATGGGGCAGGAAGGCCAGGGTGAAAACTGTAGTGGCTAAAAAGTTTCTATAAATCTAGAAAGGGATTCTAAGATTTTAGAGACATCCTCAAACTAAGGACGTAAAAGTCCCCGGAAAACACACTCCGGGGCTTTTTGTTTTGCTGGCACGAAACTTGCTATAAAAACATGTATAAATACGTTACTTTCACAAGGCAGGGGAGGGTAATAAATGACCGGAAATACTACGGGAGGCAATTATTTGGGGGCATAGTTATACCTTTAACGGCCGGGGTATTATTTTAGAAAAGTGCGATATTAATGCCGTTATGGGATGCCGGAAGCGGGTCCCGGAATGCACTGTGGAGGTGACAAGCAAAGTTATGAAGGATAAAAATGAAAAGCAAGGATTTAAGCTGAGCCGGCGCCAGTTTTTAAAGGCATCGGCGGCGACGGCCGTCCTCGCGGGTACGGCGGGGGCTACGCGATATTTTATCCCGAAAGCCGGGGCAGAGAATACGTCCCCGTTAAAAGAAGTTAAATACGTGCGCACCACCTGTTCACCCAACTGTACCCTGGCCTGTGGTATCAGGGCCATGGTGGTGGATGGGCAGATTAAGGCCCTTTTACCGTCCAACGACTACCCCGAGCCCGAATATGGGCCCAGGGGATGCCTGCGGGGGCTCTCCTTTATCAACCTAATCTACGGTCCTGACCGTATAAAAAAACCATTAATCCGGACCGGGGAACGCGGTGCGGGGGAGTTCCGGGAGGTCTCCTGGGAAGAGGCCCTGGACTATACGGCAAAACGCCTGAAGGAGATTGCCGCCAAATACGGGCCGGAATCCATCGGCTTTATTTTCCAGGTCGGCGGGACCGGTCACGTCCAAAAGGGGGCCTGGATTGCCCTGGCTACGATGGCGGGGTGGAGCCTGATCCACCCTTACGACCAGAACGGCGACCTGCCCATGTTCTGGCCCCAGACCTTCGGCGTCCAGACGGAAGAGCTGGAACCCCTGGAATGGCTTAATTCCCGCTATACAGCCATCTTTGGTTCCAACATCATGGTTACCCGGCTTATTGATGCCGACTTCCTGATCAAAGCCAGGAATAATGGAACTAAGGTGGTTGTTTTTGACCCCAACTACAGCCCGACGGCCGCCAAGGCCGACGAATGGGTCCAGCTTAAACCCAGCAGCGATGCGGCCCTTGCCCTGGGGATGGTCAGGGTAATCATTGAAGAAAAGCTCTATGACGAGGCATTCATCAAAACCTACAGCGATATGCCCCTTCTGGTTCGTCTTGATAACGGGCGGCGCCTGAAAGCGGATGAGGTTAAGGGCCTGGCCAGACCGGACGGACTACCGCCCTACCGGGAGGCCTTTGTCGCTTACAACGGGAAGTTACTGGCCGTGCACCCGGAAAAGCTGGAGCTTCCCCCGGATGTAATCCTGGAGGGAGAAATTGAAGTCGAATTAAAAGATGGCCGGCTGGTCAGGGTTAAACCGGTCTTCCAGCTGTTAAAAGAACATTTAGCCAGCTATACACCGGCCTATGTAGAGCAGGAGACTGGTGTTCCCGGGGATACGGTGGTCCGCCTGGCCCGGGAGATGGCGACAACGAAACCGCTCCATGTCATCTATGGTGCCAGCAACTACCAGTGGTATCACGGCGACTTGAAGGGCCGCGCCCTGGCCCTGTTGCCGGTGCTGACCGGCAATATCGGCAAGCCGGGTGCGGGTATTTCCACCTATGCCGGCCAGTACAAGATCCGGTTCAATGTCAAAGAATGGTGGTTCCCCGGGTCGCCCAGATGGCTTCCCTGGCTTTATATCCTCCATGGCCCGACCCCCGGTATGAAAGCCAGGTGGCCCAAGAACGGGGTCAAAGCCCTGATCTTTGGCTGGGGCAACCCCTTCGACCAGCATAATATGGCCGACCGCCTGCGGCAGATGGCAATAAAGGGCGAACTGGAATTCATCGCCGGCCTGGATTTTTCCCTGACCACCAGCTGCCGTTACAGCGATGTCGTTTTCCCGGCCGCCACCTGGTATGAAAAGACCGAACTGGTAACCACTCCTTTGCACCCCTACATGCAGCTGCAGCAGCCGGCTATCAGGCCTCTTTATGAAGCCAGGTCCGAACTCTGGATGGCCAAGGAACTGGCTAAGAGGCTCGACCCCGGGTTTGCAAAACACTTTTTCCCCGAGCTGGATGAGAACACGGCGGCGGAAAAAGCGGTTGAGCTACTCCTTGCCACCGGCGGCCCGCCGGTGGCCGGGATCACCCTGGAGCAGCTGAAAAAGGGGCCGGTGCGGCTGAAATCGGAGGTGCCGGGAAATCGCCAGATTCCCTTTTACGAACAGGTACAGTTTAAAAAGCCCTTCCCGCCCGTCAGCCGGCCGGCGGCAATTGAAGCTACGGCTCAATTTGTTAAAAGCGGCAGGATCGAGTTTTACAAAGATGAAGACGCCTTTATCGCCCTTGGCGAAACTTTGCCCGTGCACAAGCCGCCCTTTGAGGATAGCGAGTATGCCTTGAATCCTGAAATTAAAGGCAAGTACCAGTTTGCCTATATCACCCGAAATTCCCTTTACCGGGTCCATTCGACCCATTCCAATAACCTCTGGATGAACGAGCTGCAGGATAATAAGCCGAAGGTCTTCTTGAACCCCCAGGACGCTGCCGCAAAGGGTATTAAAGAAGGCGACCTGGTCGAAGTTTACAATGACCGCGGCCGGGTGCGGGGTTATGCCGCCCTGGACCCGGGCCTGGGGAGAAAAATAGTCGTTTTTGAGCAAGGCTGGTGGAGCCGCTATCTTAACGGTGATTCTTATAACTCCCTGACCTATCCTTTTATCAAGCCCACCCATGAGGTCTACTTCGTACCGGGGATATGGGCCCCCAATACAGCCTGGAACGAGGCCCTCTGCGATGTAAGAAAGGCAGGTGAGGTATAGTGAGACTGGGAATGGTCATCGACCTGGACCGCTGCATCGGCTGCCGTACCTGCGCGGTGGTTTGCAAAGGGCACAACTCCCAGCCGCCGGGTATGTGGTGGAACCGGGTTTTTACTCCGGGAAGTCCAGAACACCAGCTTCCCGTAGCGCAAAACGGGGAAGTGGAGATGTATTTCTTACCCGTATCCTGTCAGATGTGTGAAAATGCGCCCTGTGAAAAGGTCTGCCCGGTGGGGGCGACCTACACCGACGACCGGGGCCGGGTGCTGGTGGACTATGAGCGCTGTATCGGCTGCCGCTACTGCATGGCCGCCTGTCCCTACGGCGTGCGCCAGTTCAACTGGGAGGACCAGCAAAAGGCCAAAGCGAAAGCGGGTTATATGCCGGGGTATGATTACGGCTATCCTTTCGAGCATCGTGACGGCAACGGCCGCCTGGTTTATACGCCGGATCGTCCCAAAGGTATTGTTGAGAAATGTACTTTCTGCGTGCAGTATACCGATAAAGGGGAATTACCAGTTTGTGTCCAGGCCTGCCCGGCCGGGGCGCGCTTCTTTGGCGACCTCGATGAGCCCCGGTCGGAAGTAAGCCGCCTGGTGCGGGAGCGGCAGGCCCTGCGGTTGAAGGAAGAGCTGGGAACAAAGCCCAAGGTATATTACCTGCCACCGACAAGACCGCGGAAGTAAAAGGAGGGAGACCTTGTGAGGAAACTAAATATGGCTTTTGTCCCGGGCCTGATTCTTTTGCTGGTAAGTTTATTTACCTGGGGCTACCAGCTTAAAAACGGCCTGATTGTGACCGGTATGCGCAATCCCTTTAGCTGGGGACTGTATATTGCCACCTTCGCCTTTTTTGTGGGGATTGCCGCCGGGGGGCTAATCGTTTCTTCTTCGGTTTACCTTTTCAATCTTGAGCAGTTGAAGCCCTTTACCCGCATTGCTTCCCTGTCCGCCTTTGCCAGCATTATGGCTGCGGCGGCAGTCATCCTGCCGGACCTGGGGCGGGTAGACAGGATTTACAACTTGCTGCTGCACCCCAATTTCCGGTCGCCTTTAATCTGGGACGTAATAGTTGTTTCCGCCTACACCGTTTTAACTTTCTTGAGCGTTTATTTTCAGCTTTTACCGGACTGGAAAAAGGAAGGATGCGGTTTTCTCAACGGCTGGACAAGGAAGCTTTCCCAGGAGGAGGTAGAAAGCATTGCTGCCAGGTGGTCCCGGCGGGTAGCCATAGTGGGGCTCCCGGTGGCGATTCTAATTCACACCATCACGGCCTTGATTTTTGCCACCCAGGCTTCGCGCGGCTGGTGGTATACGGCGATTTTACCCCCGGATTTCATCGCCGTGGCGGTGGCTTCCGGGACGGCCCTGGTGCTGGTGATTGCCATCCTGGTGGTCGGGAAAGAGGGGTTTAACCAGTATACAGGCGCCTTTAATACCCTGGCCCGGATTATCGCCGGCGCCCTGGCCGTCCACTTCTTTTTCGTAGCCATGGATCTCCTCATCCACTGGTGGTGGGGCAGCCCCGAAGCCTTAAGCACCCTGGGCCTGGTTTTCAAGCGTTATGGCCCGGTCTACCTGGTGGAAATCGCCCTGCCGGCCCTGGTCATGGTTTACTTCTTCAGCGAAAAAGGCGGTCGGTCGGCCGGTTCCCTCTTGCTGGGATGCGCCCTGCTTTTTACCGGCGTATTTGCCCACCGGCTGATGTTAATGTTCCCGGCTTTTAACCAGTTTCCCTTAAGCCTTTCCCTTCCCGGCATGGAGGTCGAAGGCTGGCATTACCCCATAGCTGTAGGCGTATTTAAAGCAGGAGCGCCGGTATTTGCCGGCTCCTGGCCCTACGTGCCCACTATCTTTGAATTGGCCGTCGACCTTTTGCCCTTTGGCCTGGCCCTGCTGGTCATTTCCTTGATGGTAAGTTCTTACAGTTTCCTGCCCCAGGAACAATCCCATCGTTAATAACCATGGCGCATAACGCAGGTTTTGCCCGAAAAAGAGGGAAGTAAATAGCAAAAAGTGTTTAGCCGGGACGATGGTCCCGGCTGTATTATAATAACCCGTATTTCTTCCTGATTACCCCGGCAACTTCTTTGAGCAGCCGGAAGGATTTTTCGACGGAAGCGGCGCCGTCGGCATTTACCAGGCAGCAGCGGGCCGGCGCCAGCCAGGCCTGGGTTATAATAGTTTCTTTGCTAATCCCCTGCCCGTGCAAATAATCCCAGAGATTTTCCAATTGGGCTACCAGCTTTGCAATCGTTACCTTTTCTACCTCTTCGGTCAGGGTGGGGGTGATGCCCCAGGAGATAATACCGCCCCTTTGCAGGAATTCTTTTACTTCTCCGGTGTAACGGGTAAAAATGTGCCCCCACTGCAGGGCATCGAGGGAGATAATGTCAAGTTCCAGGCCCAGCAAAAAGGACCAGTCGGGATTGCCGCAGAGATGTACCCCTTTAGGTCCGGGGAGCATGGCCAGGAAATGGCGGTAATCCTCCCTGGCTCTTTCCGAACTGTAGCCGGTAAGGGCCATAAAGACCAGTTCCAGGCCCGGTTCATCTACCCAGACAAAAGCCCGGGGGTTTTTGGCTACCAGGTCCCGGTACTGGGCCTGGATTTTTTTAGTTATAAAATCATAGAGGAACCCCCTGACTTCGTCGTTATAGATGATCGGCGCCTGTTTTTCGTCAACTATTTTGAGACCAAAGCTAACGGGGCCGATTGACTGGCCGCGAATGGCGGGATAGTGAGCTAAATCTTCCGCCAAAAAACGCCGGTAAACCCTGGCGTACCTGGGTGAGAGGCGAAAGTAATCCGGATCTTCCCAGTTCTCGATATAAGCAGGAAGTTCTTCGTAAAAGTCTTTTATATTGAAGCGGATAACCTGCGCGTTAAAATCCAGTTTAATGCCGGGTAGGTGCTCTGATACCTGGGCATACATATCTTCATAAAAGCTCAGTCTGGGTAGTTGCGGCCAGAAGGGTATATCCAGGGACAGGGCCAGTCTCAAGGCTGTATCCGGATCGACATGGGGAAGAATACCCATGGCCGTTGTTAAACAATTACCGGGGAGTTTCATGGAGCGGTTTTCCCTTCTCATGGTGATTTGCTGCTCTTTTAGATCATATGCCAATTTTACCCCTTTTTCCTTGCTGCGATTGTGAGTATGATTGTTTTGCCAGTGTGATCCTTATCACATACCGCTTATTGCAGGTTGGTTTATAATGGAATCCATAAAGAGAAATTAGCCGGAGCCTTGACCAGGCGCATCCGCGCCGAAGAGGGAAAGCTTTACCCTTTAGCTAAAGGTATATAGGCTTGGGCGATTTATACCCTTGACAGGGAAGTTATTCCCAGCCATAATGTAAGTGAATATTTACTTATAGAGGAGGGCGGCGATGAAACGGAAGCATTCACTCCAGCACTGGCGCCTGGGGGTGCAAATCCTCGCGTTTCTGTTGTTCGTTTACCTGCTAATAAGCGGGAAAAACAAGCTCTGGATGCTGATCATGATGACTTTCCTGCTCATAACTCCGTTTTGGGGGCGCCTCTACTGCGGCTGGCTCTGCCCCCTTAATACCCTTTTGCGCCCCGTCAACTGGCTGGTGAGTAAAAAGGCCCGGCGGTTGGCCAGAGACATACCACCTGTAGGCAAGAGCCCGTGGTTGCGGGCTGTAATTTTTATCCTTTTCCTCCTTGTTTTCTTTATGACGCTGCGGGGTATTATCAAAATAAACCTCATTGTGCTCCTTGCCCCCTTCGCCATTTTGACCACCCTCTTTTTCACCGGGGCTGCCTGGCATCGTTACCTTTGTCCCTTTGGTGTACTCTTTAGCTTGCCAGCAGGCGTCAGCCGCTGGAGATTCCATATTAACCCGGATCGCTGCCTGGCCTGCGGCCGCTGCCGGCGGGTATGCCCGGCGGGGGCCATCGCTACCAATGAAGCCCCGGGAAAAAGCTACCGCATACTGCCCCGTTACTGCCTTTTTTGCTTCGCCTGCCTGGAGGTTTGCCCGCGCAGCAGCATTGAGCTAACTGCTGCCAGGCCGGCTAGTTCCAGGGAGAATATGACGAGAAACCTTTGAGGCTACCAGCAGGGGAGGTGACAGCATGACTGTGAAAGAGACCAGCGCCACCAGGCAACAACAAATAATAGCCGCCGTCATGGATATTATAGCTAAGCGCGGGCTGGCAAATCTTACTACCGCCGCCATCGCTCAGGAGGTAGGGTTCAGCGAGGGGGCTATTTTCAAGCATTTTCCCGGTAAAGAGGCTATCCTGGCAGCAGCCGTTAAGAGTGTCGGCGGCCGTTTGGCCAGCAAGGCTGCAGCCATAGCCGGTCGCAAGGACGTGCCGCCGGGGGAGAAATTGAAATTAATTTTAGATCTGCATCTGTCCCTGGCGGCAGCCAGCCCGGCTATGCCGCGCATTCTCTTTTCCGACGAATTATATACCAGCTATGCGAGCCTGAAGGAAATCATCAGGGGGATTATTGCCGGCTATACCCGGGCCCTGGAAGCGATTTTTAACGAGGGGATGGAAACGGGCGAATTTAAGCGTTTTTTTCCGGCCCATACCCTGGCCTTTATCTTTATTGGCCTGATTCAGAGTACCATAATTCGCTGGCGGCTTGATGATGGCATTGATCCCCGGGAGCAGGGTCAGCCCATCTACCGGGCTATCATGTTTATGGTCGGACGGTAGCCAGGTCAAGGCTGGCCGCAGGTGAGTTCTTTGCTATTGCCGGCCCCAAATTAGTTGCATACTAAATGGCATTACTAGCTACTAACCTTAAGGAAGTAATCGGTTACTTACAAAAGGTTTTCATACGGAGGAATGCCTTGATGCTAGTCAAAAAGTGGCCCCCCTTATTGAAAAGATTGTTAATAGCCGGCGCCATCATTTTTGCCGGCGTCGCCTTTGCCCTTATTAGCCGTAGTCCTAAGCCTGCCACCGTCGGCATATACGAAGGGCATCCGGTTCTCTACGGTTCCGGGGTGATCGAGACAACCGAAATTGGTGTTGGCGCTGAAATTCCCGGCAGGATCCGTCAGGTGCTGGTGCAGGAGGGCCAGTTTGTAACGGCAGGGAGCATTATTGCTGTTTTAGATGACGCCGAGCTGCAAGGACAGGTGGCCCAGGCCAAAGCCGCGGTTGCCGGGGCCGAGGCCCAGCTGGCCCAGGTCAGAGCTGTGTATACAGCCGAACAGGCCGGGGTGGAAGGGAACATTCAAATGGCCCTGGCCGCCTTGCAGAAGCTGACGGCAGGTGCCCGCCAGCAAGAGATTGATGCCGCCCAAAAAAAAGTCGACCAGGCCAGGGCTAAATTACAAAGCGCCCAGGAACAGCTCCGCCGCATGGAAACGCTGCACCAGCAGGGGGTTATCTCCGACGAGCAGTACCAGCAGGCCAAAACCAATTATGAAGTTGCCCGGGCCGATTTGGGAGCGGCCGAAGACAATTTGTCTTTGCTTGTCTCCGGTTCCCGGCCGGAAGATATAGCCGCCGCCAGGGCCAATTATGAAGTCGCTCTTGCCGGTCGCTCCCAGGTAGAGGCCCGCCGGAAAGATGTAGATGCCGCAGCCGCAGCCCTTGATAAAGCAAAGGCGGCGTTAAAGACTGCCGAGGAGCAACTGGCCAAGGCAACTATCCGGGCTAAAACCAGCGGTGTTGTTCTAAGGTGTAATTTTAGTGCCGGCGAGGTTGTGAATCCCGGTATTCCCATCGTTACCCTAAGCGATCCCGCGGACCTCTGGCTGGCAATCTACGTTCCCGAGACGGAAATCGGTAAGGTAAAGGTGGGCCAGCAGGCAGTCGTAACGGTGGATTCCTTCCCGGGTAAACGCTTTAATGGCAGGGTGAAGGAGATCGCCGGCCAGGCCGAATTTACGCCCAAAAACATCCAGACCAAGGAAGAGCGGGTAGACCTGGTGTTTAAGGTGAAAATTTCCCTGGCTAACGAAGAACAACTGCTAAAACCGGGTATGCCGGCGGATGCCATGGTTTACCTGGACAGCCAGGAGGCAAATTAAACCATGGTTAATGACAATCCTGCCATGATCATTGCAGCGCGCGGTCTGGTGAAAAGCTTCGGACCGATCCGGGCCGTGGATCACATTGATTTACAGGTGGAGAAGGGGGAAATTTTCGGCCTGGTAGGACCGGACGGGGCCGGGAAGACAACGACCATGCGCATGCTGGCAACTATCCTCCCGGCTGATGCCGGAGCAATATCCGTTCTGGGTTATGACGGCCGGACGGAAGCTGAGCGCATTAAGGAGCACATTGGTTATATGCCCCAGCGGTTCAGCCTGTACGGGGATCTAACAGTGGCGGAAAACCTGGAATTCTACGCTGAAATCTATGAAGTTCCCCGAAAGGTGCGGGAGCAGCGCAAAAAAGATCTCCTGGCGTGGGCCAACCTTACCCGGCATAGCTATAAACAGGCCGATCAGTTGTCGGGGGGAATGAAACAAAAACTGGCCCTGGCGTGTAACCTGATCCACGAACCCGCCGTTCTTTTCCTGGACGAACCCAGCACGGGAGTAGACCCGGTGGCGCGGCGCGATTTCTGGCGCATCCTCTTCAGGTTGCGCGAGGAGGGGGCGACGATCATGGTCAGCACGCCTTATATGGATGAGGCCGAGCGTTGCGACCGCATCGCCTTTACTTATAACGGCCGCATCCTGACTTGCGGTACCCCGGCGGCAGTTAAGAATTTATTCCGGGGCCAGCTCCTGCTCTTGCGTGCGGAGACTATTGCCATGCTCCACGCCGCCAGGGACTACCTCCGCCGGGAACAATTGCTGGCTGATGTCTTGATTTATGGCGACGCTTTGCACCTGGTGACCGACGATGCCCTGGAAACGGCAAGGCTTCTACCGGGGCTCCTGGAACGCCAGGGTATCCGGGTTACCCATCTCCAGCCTATTCCTCCTTCTCTGGAAGATACCTTTGCTTACCTGGTCAGACAGGCAGGAGGATTCGCGGGGAGGGAGTCCGCTTGATAACCCAAAGCGCACCCGCGGCGATCATTGTCGAAGGCCTGACCAAACGTTTTGGCGATTTTACCGCCGTTGAAGACGTTTCTTTCCGGGTACGCCGGGGAGAGATCTTCGGGTTTCTTGGCCCCAATGGTTCCGGTAAGTCCACCACCATCCGGATGCTCTGCGGCCTCCTATCACCCACCAGCGGCAGGGCTTCTGTCCTCGGCTATGACATCGTACGGGATGCCGAGGCAATCCGCTTGAACATCGGCTACATGTCCCAGAAGTTCAGCCTTTACGAAGACCTTACTGTGGAAGAAAACCTGGAATTTTACGCCGGCATCTACCAGTTGTCCCCCCGGCGTATCAAACAGCGCAAACAAGATATCCTGGCCATGGCCGGCCTTTTGGGACGGGAGAAAAGCATTACCGGAACCCTTTCTACAGGCTGGAAACAAAGGCTGGCCCTGGGCTGTGCCCTGATTCACGAGCCGGGGCTGGTTTTTTTGGACGAACCCACCGGGGGTGTCGACCCGGTGTCGCGGCGCAATTTTTGGGATTTAATTTACGATCTCTCCCGGTCCGGCATTACTGTCCTGGTAACAACCCATTATATGGATGAAGCGGAACACTGTCATACCATCGGTTTTATCTATAATGGTAAACTGATAGCCCTGGGGACGCCGGAGAACCTGAAGAAAACAAAAATGCGGGGCCAGATACTCCAGGTCGAATGTGCCCCCCTGCTGCCGGCCCTGGAGGCAATTAAGGACGTACCGGAAGTGATAGAAGCGGCCATGCACGGGGCGGGCCTGCACGTAGTGGTAGAAGATATAGCCAGGGATACTCCCGTGGTACGCCAGGCCTTGAAGCGGGCCTATGTCCGGGTGGAGGCCATCACGCCGGTAGAGCCGGCCCTGGAAGACATTTTTGTCTCCCTGGTCGAGGCCCAATCCCGCTAGGAACTGCGCGCCGCCCTCCGGCGGCACCCGTCTATAAACAAAGGTTGAAAAAAGGAGGGTGCGACAATTGAGCTGGAAACGCATCTGGTCCATTGTCCGCAAGGAGTTTATTCATATCCGGAGAGACCCCCGGACCATCGCCCTGATTTTACTCATGCCCATCATGCAGATGTTTCTTTTCGGTTATGCCGTTTCCACCAATGTTGAGCACATCAAAACAATAATCTGGGATCAGGCCAGGGATCAACGGAGCCGGGAGCTGATCCAGGCTTTAGTCCAATCTAATTACTTTGATGTCGTGGCCTACGTCGAAAGCCATGACGATATTCGTGGCTGGGTGGACCGGGGAAAGGCCCGGGTAGGCTTTGTCATCCCGGCCGATTTTTCCCGGCGTATTGACCGGGGGGAAACGGCTCCCGTCCAGGTGCTGCTGGACGGCTCTGATCCCACCACGGCCAGCACCGTGCTGTCGGCGGCAGGGGCCATTGTCCAGGCTAAATCCGCTCAATTAACGGCGGTGACTTTAGAAAGGCGCGGGATGGCGAGCGGTAAGCTGGGCCTGCCCAGGATAGATCTCCGGCCCTGGGTATGGTACAACCCGGAGATGAAAAGCGTCAATTTCAACATCCCCGGCCTTATTGGCGTAATCCTGCAGAATATTACCATGATGCTTACCGCCTTTGCCGTTGTCAGGGAGCGGGAAAGGGGGACCCTGGAACAGCTCATCGTAACGCCCATTAAACCTTTTGAATTGATGTGGGGTAAAGTTATTCCTTATATTGTCATAGGTTTTGCTGATTTACTGCTGGCAATTATCGTAGGAATTTTATGGTTCGGTGTGCCTGTCCATGGGAACCTGTTGCTTTTGCTGGCCCTCTCTTTTATCTTCCTGGTAGGTGCCCTGGGTATCGGCCTCCTTATTTCGACTATTTCCCGCACCCAGCTCCAGGCCATGCAGCTGACGATGTTTTTGGTTATGCCCAACATCCTGCTGTCCGGGTTCATGTTCCCCCAGGATGCCATGCTGGGTTTTATTCAAAAAATTAGCGCCCTCATCCCCCTGACGTATTTCATTGAAATTTTACGCGCCATTATTCTCAAAGGCGTCGGCATAGGTTATCTGTTGTTCCAGGTCTTCTATTTGCTGGTTTTTGGGTTGGCTATCATGGCCATTAGCGCCCTGAAATTTCGTAAGAACCTGGAATAGAACTTCCCGGGTTTTACGGTCTCCACGTAAAAAATTAGGGAGAAGAATTGCGGTTTTTACCGCGTCTTCTCCCTATACTTTATCGAGAAAAAAAGCTTTGGTACGGCGCCCGCTGTATCGGGGCTGTTATCGGGAGCCAGGTTTACCTGGTTTTTTGTTTGCATTTTCGAGGAATTTCTTTAAAACCACCACATGATTATAGTTCTCATCGCGGGCCGCATAAAGAAGGGTTACCGTTTCTTCCTTGGCTTTCTGCCGCAGTATAGCCAGCAAATCACCTTTAAGGTACAGCTCTCCTTCATAGCGGCGGCGAAATTCCTCCCATCGGGCCGGGTCATGGGCGAACCATTGCCGCAACCCGGGGCTGGGGGCGATGTCTTTTAACCAAAGATCCACCTCCGCCTTTTCTTTGCTCATTCCCCGCGGCCAGAGGCGATCAACCAGGACCCTTAGCCCATCATCTGCCGCCGCTTCTTCATAAATGCGTTTCAGCTTGAACATCCTTGCACCATCTTTATTTGGCCATTTTTTTCGGGTTAGGTATCTTCATGACCAATACACTGAAATGGGTGCCGGCATTGGCGGCCAGGGCATGGGGGATACCGGCCGGGCTGACTACTATCTCCCCGGCGCTGACTTTAGCCGTTTCCGGGCCAACAGTCACCGAACCCTCGCCTTCAATGATATGGAAGAGAACGTCTACTGGGGTGGTGTGGGATGGTACCTCGTCGCCGGGGCTTAGGGTCAGGTTCATGATATTTATGTGAGGTAAATCTACCACGGTGCGGGCTTTTACCCCCCTGGGGGTTACCTGCTGCGGCTGCTCGGCAATGCGGATAATCTCCATGGTTATTAAGCCTCCCCGGCGGCCCTGCGGCCGCCCTATATTTTTATCTATAATTGTAGGCTTCCCTGTAGGGAAAGCAGTGATGTTGCGCACATAATCCAGAGTAAAATTTCACAGGTTAGCTTTACTGTAGGACCAGTTAGTAGGCAACCAGTTTTCCCGCCAGGACGGCCTTTTGTACTCCAGGATAAATCAGCATTATACGTTAAAGAACTTTTACCGCCGGCCAAGGATCAATAAGAAAAGAGCGAAATAAAGATGTTGGGCTCAAAGGTTATGCCCGGTACTCATGCCGGGCGGGGATTTACGTCAGTAATGTAGAAATAAACCGGGCTTTGACAGTATATGGAATTGATGTTAGAATAGTTTCAGAGAAAGGGGGCACCCCGGGATGTCTGTTAGCAAAGAGTTACTTGAGACCTTAATTCGTTTAGAGCCAGCCCAAGAACCTAATGAAAGTTTACGGAAATTGCTCCGGCAAAAAGTACTGAGTGATATCCGTAAATATGAAGTAATAAGCACTACTTTCCAAAAAAAAATATGGTACCGATTTTAAGACCTTCCGACAATCATTACCACAAGGAGATTGGGAAGTTGAGCAGGATTATTTTGACTGGGAACTGGCTGAAACGAGGTTAGGGGAACTACGTAGTGAACTGGCTAGGCTGAGTAAACATGAATAATTGGATGGCTTTGCTTCAGGAAGCGGAGACTATTGCTAGAACACGCGCAATTAGTAAACTAATCATTATGGAGCGGGGTTACCAGGTATGTAAAAAGGGGCCAGGGAAGTGAGCTTGACAGAGTTCTGGGATGAAGTTGAAGCCATTATCCAGAATTTAGGGTTGGCTTCAATGTTATAAGCGCCACCCCCGCCATAACATATAGTGGGGGTGTTTTTATGGAAGCTGTTATCCGCCAGGAGGCCGGCTGGATCCTCGCTCAGCAACTTCCCAGCGGGGCAGTAGTTACTGCTTACCCTGGCCGGCCGAAGATTGTGCCCTATTTTGCCCATCTGGCTCTCTACGGCCTGGCGGCCTGGGGCTTGAGTCTACCGCGGGTGCGAGCCTACCTGGACTGGTACCTGACCCATCTGGAAAGGCCAGATCGCTATGGCGTGACGGGTACAGTTTACGACTATTATTTAGAACGAAAAAGTATAGGGGAGGGGGTAGGGGACGCGGCCAGTACGGAAGTGCCTGCTTACAGCTACGATTCCTCCGACTCTTACGCCGCTACCTTTCTCACCCTGGTTCGGTGCTATTGTGAAGCCAGCGGCGACAGGGAGTGGGTCGCGCACCACCTGCCGGAGCTCGAACTGGTAGCCGGGGCGATGCTGGCAACCTTGCAAAAGGATAACCTTACCCTGGCCCGGCCGGATTGGAAGGTTAAATACCTGATGGACAACTGTGAGGTTTATCAGGGGTTAAAAGATTACGCCTGGCTGCTGGCGCGCGTCAGGGGGTACGCCGGAGAAGCACGGATGCCAAACGGACATCTGGGGGCGGAGGGGGAGAAAAAGGTCAGTAAGTACGCCCAAGAAGCCGGTAGATATGCAGCCCTGGCCGCAAGAGTAAAAGATGCCATCCAGGCTAAAATGCTTCTCGATGGCGGCTACTGCCCGGCTATTTACCGCGCCGGCCTGCGCAAGCGGCCCAACTGGAAAAAGTGGTACCCCGACGCCCTGGCGCAGCTCTTTCCCATTATAACCGGCGTCCTCACGCCCCGGGAAGAGGCCGCCAGGCGCCTGTACGCCAATTTCCTGCGTAATTATCCCCACTGGTACCGGCAGACGGCGCCGGAGAATTTTATCACCACGCTGGTCGCCTACGCGGCCACCCTGATGGAAGACCGCTGGCGGGTGCGCCAGTATGTGGAAGGGCTGGAGGAGAATATTATTGCCCGGGGTCACCCCTGGCCCTACCACGCCGCCGAGGCCGGCATCCTGCTCTTGGCCCTAAAAACTTATCTGGCTGGGGGTGTAAAGGTATAAAATAGTGCTTAAAAGCCCTTCATAGCTGTGAGATTTCAACTAGTTACTTATCAGATATAAAAAGGCCGGTACGGCATTTTTATACCCTGGCAGGATTTTGTACCCGCAGGGAGAACATAAAAACGAGGGGAACAGGGAGGTGTTAATCGATGACGGACTTGACCCGTTCCTACCAAGTTGCCATCCCTCCTACACCCCGCATCTTAATAGAGGAAGGTGATACAGATGCCCCTGCCACCCTTTATTGAAGCCCTAGCGGAGCGGGATCCGGAGTTTTACCGGGCCGTTAAAGCTGTAGCGGAAACGGCCATGGCCCCCGGCGCCCTGGACGCCAAAACCAAAACCCTCATCACCCTGGCCCTGGACGCCGCCCACGGCGCCAGCGAGGGGGTAGCCGTCCTGGCCAAACAGGCCCGGGAGCTCGGCGCCAGCGAGGAGGAAATCAGGGAAGCCCTGCGCCTGGCCTACTTTGTCGCCGGCAACGGCGTCCTGGCGGCCGGCGGTGCCGCTTACAGGTAAGAGGCCGCTTCAGGCAAAGGAATCAGGCCCATCCTGCTAGAGGCAAGGAGGTTATGTCCAGCCCCCTCACCCTTGCGCGGTCCCCTTCCTTGCGTTATACTCTATTCGGCAAAGGATAATAAAGAATAAGTTGACGGAAGGAATCCCATGGACCAGCAAAAGATACGCAACCTGGCGATAATCGCCCACGTCGATCATGGCAAGACGACCCTGGTCGACGGCATGCTGAAACAGAGCGGCATTTTCCACGAGAAGCAGGTGGTCCAGGAGCGTATCCTGGACCGCAACGATCTGGAACGGGAACGCGGCATCACTATCATGGCCAAGAATACCGCTGTCTTTTACCGGGGTTACAAGCTGAACATCGTCGACACCCCCGGCCACGCCGATTTCGGCGGCGAAGTGGAGCGCATCGTCCAGATGGTGGACGGGGCCCTCCTACTGGTGGACGCCTTCGAGGGCCCCATGCCCCAGACTCGTTTTGTCCTGAAAAAGGCCCTGGCGGTGGGTCTGAAACCCATTGTGGTCATCAATAAAATGGACCGGCCCAACGCCCGGCCGGGGGCGGTGGTCGACGAAGTCCTGGACCTTTTCATCGACCTGGGAGCCACCGAGGAGCAGCTGGATTTCCCGGTGGTCTACACAGTAGCCCGCCAGGGAACGGCCAGCCTGGACCCGGACCAGCCCGGGAAAGACCTGCAGCCTCTGTTTGACATAATCGTCCAGCATATACCAGCCCCCGGCGGGGACCCGGAGGCAACCCTGCAGGTAGGAGTCAACCTCATTGATTATGACACTTATGTCGGCCGCCAGGCCATCGGCCGGGTATATAACGGCACCATCCGCGCCCGGCAGGAAGTGGCCGTTGCCCGGCCCGACGGCAGCCTGGTCCGGGGGCATGTGGCTGCCCTGCATGTTTTTGAAGGTCTCAACAAGGTGCCGGTGGATGAAGCCGCCGCCGGGGAGATCGTCGTCGTCAGCGGCCTGGAGGACATCAACGTCGCCAATACCATTACCTCGCCGGAGGACCCCCGGCCCCTGGACTTTGTCCGTATCGACGAGCCCACGGTGGCTATGACTTTCATGGTCAATAAGAGCCCCTTCGCCGGCCGGGAAGGGGAGTATGTAACTTCCCGGAAGCTCCGGGAGCGCCTCCTCAGGGAGGCGGAATCGGATGTCAGCCTGCGGGTGGAGGAAACGGATTCCCCTGACGCCCTGCTGGTTTCCGGCCGGGGCGAGCTGCACCTCGCCATCCTCATCGAAACCATGCGCCGGGAGGGGTATGAATTCGAAGTCTCCCGGCCCCAGGCGATTATTAAAGAAATAAAGGGCGTCAAGTGCGAGCCCGTTGAAGAACTCATTATAGAGGTTCCGGAAACCTATATGGACATCGTCATCGAGCGCCTGGGTCCCCGCAAAAGCGAGATGGTCAACCTGGAAAACAAGGGGGACGGCCAGGTGCGCCTGACCTTTCATATCCCCACCCGGGGGCTCTTCGGCTTCCGTTCCGAATTCCTTACCGATACTAAAGGTCTGGGCATCATGCACCACGCCTTTCACCATTACGCCCCCTATGCCGGGGAGATTGCTACCCGGACGCGTGGTTCTCTGGTGGCCTTTGAAACCGGGGAAACAACCAGCTATGGCCTGGAGAACGCCCAGGAGCGGGGCGAGCTCTTTGTCGGCCCTGGGGTACCAGTCTACCGGGGGATGATTGTCGGCGAGCATTCCCGGCCCGGCGACCTGATGATCAACGTCTGCAAAAAAAAGCAACTGACCAACGTCCGCAGTTCTACCGCCGATATTGCTATCAAACTGGTCCCGCCCCGGGAGATGACCCTGGAGCAGTGCCTGGAATTTATCGCTGCCGACGAACTCCTGGAAGTGACGCCCAGGTCCCTCAGGATGCGAAAGAGGGATATATAACGGAGCAGGCAGCAGGCGCTTCGGTCGATCGCGATTGCCTTCGCAGCCGTCGCTAACCCCTTCGCAATAGGTGTACTGTATACATGCCGGGATTCTGTTGACCTTCCCTTGAGCTGTATGGTATATTGCAAAAGATCATACAGAGGGAGAAGGAAGGGAGAACCAGTGGGAAATACTTATGGCTTAGAGGGTTTAGGTCTTATCAATCCCGGTAATATCTATCGTAACCTCCCGGTGGCCCGCCTGGTGGAAATGGCCCTGGCCCGGGGCGAGGGAGTCCTGGCTTCCAACGGGGCCCTGAGCGTCAGGACCGGGAAATACACTGGTCGTTCCCCCAACGACAGGTTCATGGTGGATACTCCTTCCGTTCACGATACCATCAGCTGGGGCGCTGTTAACCAGCCACTGGAGGAGGCCAGGTTTGAGGCCCTGTTTCGCCGCCTGGCGGCCTACCTCCAGGGGCGGGACCTTTTTATCTTCGACGGTTTTGTCGGCGCCGATCCCGCCTACCGGATGCCCATCCGGGTGGTCAACCAGTACGCCTGGCAGAACCTCTTCGTTCACCAGCTCTTTGTCCGGCCTTCGGCGGCGGAACTGGAGGCCCACGAACCGCAGTTTACCGTCATCTGTGCCCCCGGTTTCCAGGCCACTCCTGAGGTCGACGGTACCCGCTCGGAAGCCTTTGTCGTCCTGAATTTCGACCGGCGGCTGATTATCATCGGCGGGACTTCCTACGCCGGGGAAATGAAGAAATCTATCTTCACCGTGATGAACTATCTTTTACCGGAGCGGGGCGTCTGTCCCATGCACTGCTCGGCCAACATGGGGCCGGCCGGGGATACGGCCCTCTTCTTCAGCCTCTCCGGGACCGGCAAGACCACCCTCTCGGCCGACCCGGAACGGCGCCTTATCGGCGACGACGAACACGGCTGGTCGGATCATGGTATCTTTAACTTTGAAGGCGGCTGTTATGCCAAGTGCATTAAACTCTCGGCCGAGCACGAACCCCAGATCTGGAACGCCATCCGCTTCGGCAGCGTCCTGGAGAATGTGGCCGTCGACCCGGACTCCCGGGCCATAGATTACGATTGCGACGCCCTGACGGAGAATACCAGGGCAGCTTACCCGGTAGATTTCATTCCTAACGCCGTCATCCCCGGTATAGGCGGTCACCCGCGAACCGTTGTTTTCCTTACGGCCGACGCCTTTGGCGTCATGCCGCCCATTGCCAAACTGACCCGGGAACAGGCCATGTATCACTTCCTTTCCGGTTACACCAGCAAGCTGGCGGGCACAGAGCGGGGAATCACCGATCCCCAGGCCACCTTCTCCACCTGTTTCGGCGCGCCTTTCCTGCCCAGGTCGCCCCGGGTCTATGCCGACCTTCTGGGGGAAAGGATAGCCAAACACGGGGCCAGCGTCTACCTGGTCAATACCGGTTAGACGGGGGGACCCTCCGGCATTGGCCGGCGCATGAGCCTGCCTTACACCAGGGCTATGGTCAGGGCGGCCATCAAGGGCGAGCTGGAAGGGGTAGAGTTTGTCCCTGATCCGGTTTTCGGCATCCTGGTGCTTACCTCGTGCCCCGGAGTGCCGGCCGAGGTCCTCAATCCCCGTCATACCTGGCAGGATAAAGAAAAATATGATGCCATGGCCCGCAAGCTGGCCGGTCTCTTTGCCGAGAACTTTACCAAATTCCGGGATGTACCGGAGGAGATCCGGGCAGCCGGGCCGGTTGTTCGGTAGGTAAATGCGCGGAACCCCTTAAAGCGAAAAAGCCGGCTTAAAAACCGGCTTTTTCGCTGTATTTTTTACTGGCCTTTTACCCCATTATTTTCCTCCCTGTTGGGAGCGCCTGGGCGGTATGGGTGTTTTGGCTTACTTATCGTCGCCAGTAACCTGCTTGACGACTTCGACGCCCTTCAAGGTATCCGACACCGGGCAACGCTCTTCGATCAGGTCCAGCAGGCGCTTAATATTGCGTTCCGGGGAAGGTGAGTCTATATGAATGCGGTAACGAATCTGCTGGTAACCCTTGCGGACATCGCGGTTCTTCCCCAGGAAGCCGTCGGGGTCCAGATCGCCTTCCAGCTCTACGCGGAAATCCTTTAGTTCAACATGGCAGGCCGGGGCAAAGGCAGCGGCACAGATGGACATACAGCCTCCCAGAGCGCAGAGGAGGAGTTCTACCGGGTTCATGGCCTTATCAGTGCCGCCCAGCTCCTGGGGCTCGTCGACGGCTACCTGGAAGCCCCGGGCCTGGCCCTGGCAGTACAGGCCTTCTCCGGTCCAGCGCACGGTGGCAGTAAAGGTGGTTTTAGCCATACTAGTCATCCCTTTCGTAAATAATATATTGCTACCTTGTCCATTATATCACGATATTTGGCTTATGTGAAGCAGATTGTGATTATCTTTGTCTGGGGGATAAAGGTTATGCAGAGGGACAGGGTAGAAGCAATTTTGCATTTATTACGGGCTGCCTACCCGGGAGCCCGCTCCCGTTTGAATTTCCGTAACCCCTTCGAACTCCTGGTGGCGGCCATCCTCTCCGCCCAGACCACCGACGATCAAGTTAACAAGGTAACAGGCGAGCTTTTCCGGCGTTATCCCACGCCGGAGGTCCTGGCGGCAGCAGACCCGGAGGAGGTGGCTGCTTGTATAAAAAGCCTGGGTCTTTACCGGACGAAGGCCGCCCACCTGGTCGCGGCCTGCCGCACCCTGGTCAGGGAGTATGGCGGCCGGGTTCCGGATAAACTTGAGGACCTCCTGCGCCTCCACGGGGTGGGGCGGAAGGTGGCCAATGTGGTCCTGAGCAACGCCTTTGGCCGGGATGTAATCGCCGTTGACACCCATGTCTTCCGGGTGGCCAACCGGTTGGGCCTGGCCCGGGCTGGCGATGTCCGGGAGACGGAAAGGCAGCTCATGGCCGCCCTGCCGCCGGGCAGCCGCGGTGAAGCCCACCACCTGCTGATCTATCACGGCCGGGAGGTCTGCAGGGCGCGCAACCCCCGCTGCCGGGATTGTACCCTGCGTAGTTACTGCCGGGAGGCGGGAGGGTTACCTGAGTGATCCGGATCACAACAGTTTTAAAAAGGGCATCACACCAACCATCCATCCTTCGGGATAGAATATGGCTAGAAGGATTGATAATGGAAGGTGGTATTTATGAAGCGTAAGATTGTCCATATTGACGACGAAAAGTGTACCGGCTGCGGCTTGTGCGTCACCCCCTGCGCCGAAGGCGCCATTGAAATTGTTAACGGCAAGGCCCGGGTCCTCCGGGAGGAGCTGTGCGACGGCGCCGGGGTTTGCCTGAACGTCTGCCCCACCGGCGCCCTGACTATCGAAGAGCGGGAAGCGCCGGCCTTCGACCCGGCGGCCGCCGCGGCCAACCTGGCTGCTAAAAGGAATAAAGGCGAGGCTCCCCGGTGCGTCCGGTGCGGCGCCGGGGAGGGGGAGGCCGTTCTCCTCTTTGCCCGCCACCGGGGCGAGAGCACCTGGGTCTGCACCCGCTGCCTGCCGGTCCTGATTCACGGCTAAAGACCAGCAATATTTTTTAAGGGAACCACCTGGCCCGCCCGGCCGGGTGTTTTTTTTCGTGTCCCGGCCGGGTATCCTCCTGCGGGCATCCGGTGAAGCGATGGATCTGAGGGTAGCTACTTAAATAGAATTATGAAGGTTGTTTTTCTTTGGGAAAAAGGTTAAACTGGAAGTAAAGTAACTCCAGTTATCACCCTGGTATTAGCCTTCGGGAGGCGGCAGCATGGGCGGGATAGTCAACACTGCTACTGGAAGGTGCCGTCAGTGCTATTCCTGTGTCCGCAATTGCCCGGTCAAGGCCATCAGAATAAACAAGGGCCAGGCGGAGGTTATCGCCGAACGCTGCATCAGCTGCGGCATGTGCCTGGCTTTTTGCTCCCAGGGGGCCAAACAGGTAGCCGGCAGCCAGGCGGCCGTCCTGGCAGCGTTAAAGGAGCACCAGGAGATGGTAGCCTGCCTGGCGCCGTCATTTCCAGCGGCTTTTCCTGGTTGGACCGCCGGCCAGGTGGCCGGCGCCCTGAAGAAACTTGGTTTTGCCCGGGTATGGGAGGTGGCCGTGGGGGCGCTGCTGGTTGCCAGGGAGTATCAAAGGGTGCTAAAACAGAGGAATACTCCCGCCATCAGTACGGCCTGCTATGCGGTGGTCAATCTGGTCGAGAGGCACTTCCCGTCCCTCATTCCTTACCTGTTACCGGTAGTCTCCCCCTCCATAGCCCTGGGAAGGCTTCTTAAAAAACACCTGGGTCCCGTGAAAGTGGCTTTTATCGGCCCCTGTATCGCTAAAAAAGAAGAGATTCTGGATCCGGAGGTAGCCGGCGCTGTAGATTATGTACTGACATTTGCGGAAATTAAGGAGTTACTTGCCGTTGAGCATCTGGAACATCCCGGGGTTGCGGCAGCCCTGGACAGCCCGCCGGTGGCAGTCAGCCGGCTTTTTCCCCTGCCCGGGGGACTCAGCCGGAGCATGGGCGCGATCCCGGATATTGCCGACCAGGATCTTTTGCTGGTTGAAGGGAAAGAAGGTGTGCTGGCGGCCCTGGAGGGCCTGGCACGGGGGGAGATCCGGCCCCGCTTAATCGACGCCCTTTTTTGCGAAGGCTGCGTCATGGGTCCCGGAATGGGTGTTGTGGTCAACCAGGTAAAGAGAAAGGAGCTGGTAGCCGCCTACTACCGCCGCTGTCAGGAGGCGCGCGAGCCGGAAATCCTAGCCCCCGACCTGGCGCGGAGCTTTCACAATAAACAATCGTCCCTGCCCCTCCCCGGCGAGAAAGATATTAAACGCATCTTACGGCTGACCAACAAATTTACGCCGGCCGATGAACTGAACTGTGGCGCCTGCGGCTATCACTCCTGCCGGGAGAAAGCCATAGCCGTTTACCAGGGCCTGGCGGAGATCGATATGTGCCTGCCCTATCTCCTGGAACAGAAGAGCGACCTGCTGTCCCGGGCGGCCAGCAACCTGATGCATTTCGTCAATCTATATAAAAGTCCCGGCGACAGGCCCGGCCCCGGGGTCATGGAATTGCTCCAGGAAAGAAACATTATTGTCGCCAGCCCGCGGATGTTAAGGGTCCTCTACCTGGCGGAACGGGTAGCCAGGGTGGATTCCACGGTGTTAATCCTGGGGGAATCCGGCGTCGGTAAGGAAGTAGTCGCCCGCCTGATCCATGCCTTAAGCGAGCGCGGCAAGGGGCCGTTTGTGAAAATAAACTGCGGCGCTATTCCGGAAAACCTGCTGGAATCCGAGCTTTTTGGCTACGAACGGGGGGCTTTTACCGGGGCCAACCGGGAGGGAAAGATGGGCCAGCTGGAGTTGGGCGAGGGGGGAACGGTATTCCTGGACGAAATCGCTGAACTCCCCTTAAAGCTACAGGTTAAGCTCCTGCAGGTCTTACAGGAGCAGCGCCTGGTACGGGTGGGGGGGATCAGGGAGATCAAACTCAATATTCGCATTATCTCGGCGACCAATAAAAACCTCTTGCAGATGGTCCGGGAAGGGACCTTCCGGGAGGATCTGTATTACCGCCTGAATGTAATCCCCCTGACCATCCCCCCTTTACGGGAACGGCCGGAAGATATCGAAGCCCTCATCGACCATTTTATGGACCGGCTGAACCGGCGTTACAAGCAAGAAAAAAGGATTAGCCGCCGGGCCAGGAGGTATCTCCTGGCCTATCCCTGGCCCGGCAATGTAAGGGAACTCCATAACGTCATCGAGCAGCTTTTCGTCCTGGTAGAAGGGACGGAGATTCTACCTGAGCATTTACCCTATTATATCCGCGACGACCCGGCGAGATATAGCTCCCATATGCTGGTAAAAGATATTATACCCATGAAAGAAGCCATTGAAGAGGTTGAAAAACAGTTGCTGTTAAAGGCCCTGGAAAAGTACAGGAGCACTTACCAGGTTGCCGAAAAGCTGGGGGTAAACCAGTCGACTGTAGTGCGCAAAATCAAAAAGTACGGGCTGGAGCATCAATAATCCCGGCGGTGAATTACTTGGGCCAGAGTTTTCCGGCCAGCTCTTCCAGGCCCAGGGCCTCGGTCCAACTGACGGCCGCAAAGCCTTTTTCCGTCTTAATCTGGGGCTGGGGCGGTTCCTCGCAGAAAATGAGGGTCAGGGCCAGACGGCCACGCAGGCACATGGGCCGGCCCGGTGCCGCACCGCCGGCAGCCACGGCCACCACTTTGCCCTCCTTCCTCAAGAGGTAAAAGTGGCAGCCGTTGGCGCAGAAGGGACAGGTGACGGCTTCCGGCTGGAATTCCCACCAGCGGCCCTTGCCGGCCAGGTATTTGTCCCGCAGGGCGCCGGTAGGACAGACGGCCACACAGTTCTGGCAAAAGACGCAATCGGATTCCCCCAGGGATACATCCAGGGGCGGAACAACCCTGGTGGCCGGGCCCCGGAAAGCAAAACCGAGGACAGCCTGGCCGCGGATCTCCTGGCAGGCCCGCACGCACTTGCCGCAAAGAATGCACTTGTTGGGATCCCGGATGATAAAGGGGTTATTATCGTCCAGGGGAAGCTGGTCCCTCGTTCCCTCGAAGGGCGTTCTCTTGACCCCGTAGCGATAGGCGTAGTCCTGGAGGCGGCAGTTGCCGCTTTTTTCGCAGGTCAGGCAATCCAGGGGATGGTTTGCCAGCAGGAGTTCAATGATGGTCCGCCGGGCTTCGACTACCGCCGGCGATTCCGTCAGGACGGTCATGCCCTCTTCTACCGGGGTGACACAGGCGGCAGGCAGGTTTTTCCTCCCCCGGACTTCGACCACACAGAGGCGACAGGCACCGAAGGGGGAAAGGCGTTTATCGTGACACAGGGTAGGTATAGTGATATTTAGCTCCCGGGCCGCCTCCAGGATGGTAGTCCCGGCCGGCACCCGTACTTTTTTATCATTGATGGTTAAAGAAACACCTGGCATTTTTTCACCCCCATCTACTCAACATAAATAGCTTTCTGGCGGCATAGATCCAGGCAGGTACCGCAGCGGGCACACAGTTCCAGGTCAATGGTATGGGGTTCCCTGGCCTCGCCGCTGATGGCACCCGCCGGGCAGCGGCGCCGGCAACGGGTGCAACCGTTGCATTTATCAGGGTCGATGTGGTAGGTAAGGAGTTCCCGGCAGCTTTTCGCCGGGCACCTGTGGTCCCGGATGTGGGCTTCATATTCGGCGCGGAAATAGCGCAGGGTGGACAGGACCGGGTTGGGCGCCGTCTGCCCCAGGCCGCAAAGGGCCGTACCCTTGATAACCCGGGCCAGACGCTCAAGTTGCTCGAGGTCGCCCTCCCGGCCCTGCCCCCTGGTGATGCGGGTGAGGATGGCCAGCATCTGCTGGATGCCCTCCCGGCAGGGTGTACATTTACCGCAGGATTCCGCCTGGGTAAAATTGAGGAAGAAGCGGGCTACTTCAACCATACAGGTACTATCGTCCATTACTACCAGGCCGCCGGAACCCATCATGGCCCCGGCCGCGGTAAGGGAATCGTAGTCCACCGGGAGATCCAGGTGTTCGGCCGGCAAACACCCGCCGGAAGGACCACCGATCTGGACTGCTTTGAACCCCCGGTCCTCCAGGATGCCGCCGCCGATGTTAAAGATAATCTCCCTCAGGGTGATGCCCATGGGGACCTCAACCAGGCCGGTGTTTTTGACTTTCCCCGTCAGGGCGAATATCTTGGTGCCCTTGCTTTTCTCCGTACCCAGGGAAGCATACCAGCCGGCACCCCGGCGTAAGATCAACGGCACGTTGGCATAGGTTTCCACGTTGTTAATGTTGGTGGGCTGGCCCCAGAGGCCCTGCCGGGCGGGGAAGGGCGGCCGTGGCCGGGGCATACCCCTCTCCCCCTGGATGGAGGCCAGGAGGGCTGTTTCTTCCCCGCAGACGAAGGCCCCGGCCCCTTCCCGGATGTAGAGTTCGCAGCTAAAATCGGTTCCCAGGATACGCTCGCCACAAAAACCCCTTTCCCGGGCCTGGGCCAGGGCGATCCGCAACCGCTGCACGGCCAGGGGATACTCGGCCCGGACGTAGATATAACCCTCCCGGGCGCCGATGGCGTAGGCGGCGATGAGCATGCCTTCGAGGACGGCGTGGGGGTCGCCTTCCAGGACGCTGCGGTCCATAAAGGCGCCGGGGTCGCCCTCATCGGCGTTACAGACTACATACTTCCGGTCGCCGGGGGCTTTAAAGGTGTACTCCCACTTCAGCCCGGTGGGGAAGCCAGCACCGCCGCGCCCCCTTAAACCAGACTCCTTGATTATATTGATGACTTCTTCCCGGGGCAGGGCGAGGGCCTTTTTTAACCCCTGGTAGCCTTCGACGGCCAGGTAGGCGTCGATATTTTCCGGATTGATATGACCGCAGTTTTTCAGGACATGGCGCGACTGCTGCCGGTAGAACTTAATCTGGTTATAGGCGGCTATCTTTTCCTTCGTCACCGGGTCCTGGTAGAGGAGGCGTTCAACGAGGCGACCCTGCTCCAGGTGTTCGGTGACGATGGCTTCCACGTCTTCCTCCCGCACCCGGCAGTAGAGGATGCCCTCCGGCTCGATAATCACCAGAGGCCCCTGCTCGCAGAAACCGTGGCAGCCTGTATTATCCACCTGGAACCTTTCTTCCAGGTGATGCGCGTGCAAGGCGGCCTTCAGCCGGGCGGTAACCTGGCGAGAGTGGGAGGCGACACACCCGGTCCCGGCACAGACTAGTATACGGCCCATGATGACTCCCCCTACTGGTACTTTTCTAGGATGCCGGCGATCATATCGGGTTTTAAGTGGCCATAGGTATCCCCGCTGATGCTCATTACCGGGGCCAGGGCACAGGCCCCCAGGCAGGCCACCGGTTCCAGGGTAAAGCGCAGATCGGGCGTTGTTTCCCCGGCATCGATTTGTAAAAGCTCTTTGATTCGATTTAAGATACGGTTGCCCCCGCGGATATGGCAGGCTGTTCCCTGGCAGACATGGATAACATGCCGGCCGCGGGGTTGCAGGTGGAACTGGGCATAAAAGGTGACGACGCTGTAGACGGTGCTCAAGGGCAGGTCCATGGCGGCGGCAATCTCCTTTAAAGCCTCCGGGGGCAGGTACCCCAGGGCTTCCTGGGTTGCCTGCAATACAGGGATCAGGGCGCCCTTTTCTTCCTGGTAGCGGGCCACAATTTGTTTTATGGTCTCGGCTGGCATCGGTTGTACCTCCCTCCTACTCCCCATGAGGGGCTCCCCTGATGTCTATCACTTGCCGGCGGGCTGAGGCGTTCCCGGGGCCGCTTCCTCCAGCTTTTGCGCCCCCAGCTCGCGCCGGCAGGTAGGGCATAAAGCCTCGGCAGGGCCGGGGGTGCCGGTCCCTCCTGCCAGGGGAAGATAGGGCAGGCTGGGACGACCACAAATCCGGCACTGGGGATACTTTAAATGCCACTCTTTCTTTTGTTGCCCGGGTCCCCGGCTCAAGGCCCAGACGGGGCATTTGTCGATGCAGGTTCGGCACTCCCGCGGGCAGAGTTCGGGTAGAAAGCGCAGGATAAGGGCCTCGCCGTCGCTCTCGCCCTTAAGGGCCCCGGTCCCGCACAGGCGGGTGCATATTTCGCAACGGACACACTTTTCAGGATCGAGGATTAAAGCAGCGGTAGCTATCATGGAGCCATCCTTCTTTCTCCGCTAGGCAGACTGGTGGATATGAACCCAGTTCATCAAATCCTGGACGGAGGCCAGGCGATGGTTTTGAATCAAGTTGCGGAGGGAATTGCCGTCCAGCAGGGAGAGGGCCCTGGAGGAGCAGGCCTCCACGCAGGCCGGTCCCCCCGGACGTCCTTCGCAGAGATCGCATTTATGGGCCACCACCTTGTGCTCCTTTTCCCTGTAGACCAGCTCAATAGAGCCAAAGGGGCAAACGATGGCGCAGGTTTTACAGCCGATGCACCTATCGGAGTTAATCAGGACCACGTTGTTTTTCTGGGTAATGGCCCCTACCGGGCAGGCCCGGGCACAGGGCGCGTCTTCACAGTGGCGGCAACGGACGGAGAGGGAGGCACCGCCACTTTTAACCACAAAGACCCGGCTGTACAGGGGTTCGGTAACCATACCGGCGGTGAGGACCGGTTTTTCCATATGGGCAATGGCGCAGGCGACCTCACAGGCCTTGCACCCGGTACAGTTGCGCGGGTCGGCGAGAATCAGGGAGTTAAACATTCTCTTCTGACCTCCTGACAGTGTAATGGGTATGGAGCAGGGCGTGGGATAGCTCGCCCAGGGGCTGGCCTAAAAAATCGGCGTAGAGCTGTTTGATGGCTGGATTTTCATGGGCCTTGCGCACGGGGAGATCCCGGTCGTGGTTGTAGATGCTGGCCGCCCGCTGGCGATAGATGGAGCCGCGATAGGTTTCTACCAGGATTTTCGGTTGGCCGCCGCCGCTGAGACAACCGGCGGGGCAGGCCATGACCTCCATAAAGTGGAAGCTGGCCTTCCCGGCTATCAGGTCGTCCAGGATGGGGACGACATTCTTTAACCCGGCCACGATAATAATTTCCAACTGTTCTTTGCCGAGGTTGATATTGACCTTGCGGGTACCGGCCATACCCCGTACCTCATGGAACTCAATCTCCTCCAGGGGCTTACCGCCTACAACTTCGGCCGCCGTCCTTAGAACGGCCTCGGTGACCCCGCCGGTAACGCCGAAGATAGCCCCGGCGCCGCTGTATTCGCCCAGGGGCTGATCGGGTTCTTCCTCTGCCAGGCTGTGCCAGTCAATACCCTTATCCTTAATGAGGTGGGCCAGTTCCCGGGTAGTCAGGACGGCGTCGACGTCGCGGCCATAGCTACCACCAAGCTCGGGACGGTTACATTCAAATTTCTTGGCTATGCAGGGCATGACGGCCGTTACAAAGAGGTGCCGGGAGCGCAGATCGGGGTCAAGCTGGCCGGTGTAGGTTTTAAAGATAGCACCGGCCATTTGCTGGGGTGATTTACAGGTAGAGAGGTTGGCGATTAGCTGCGGGTAAGCCTGCTCGACAAATTTAACCCAGGCCGGGCAGCAGGAGCTAAAAAGGGGTAAAGCACCGTCGCCCTGCAAGCGCTGCAGCAGCTCGTAGCCTTCTTCCATCACCGTTAGGTCGGCGGCAAAGTTGGTATCATAGACATATTTAAAGCCCAGGCGCCTCAAGGCGGCGACAATACGGCCGACGGTAACGACCTGGGGTGATAGGCCGAAGTCCTCCGCCAGGGCGAACCGGATCGCCGGGGCGAACTGCACGGCATTAAAAAGGTCCGGCCGGGCCAGGGCTTCCCGGACCAGCTCCTCGTGGCTTTCGTTATAGGCCGCGAATAAGGGTTCGGGGGCGGCCGCCGGGAGCAGGCGGCGTTCGCGGTTTTTAGCAGCCATGGTCTCGGGGCTGGTCGTATAGGGGGAAGCATAGGCGCTGCAAATTTGCACACACTGGCCACAGTTGACGCAGATTTCTCTATTGATTATCTGGGGTTCACCCTGGTTGCCCTCAATGGCCCCTGTGGGACAGATTTCGGCGCAGCGGCGGCAACCGGTACAAAGATCCCGATCAATATAAATCATGATAGCCATCCCTCCTGATGAAGAAATTTAGCCCCCTGACTGAAAGTTATTGCAAATTTCATGCCATAGGGTAAGAATAGAGGGAAGAGTGGTTCTATTAAATCTCCGGGGAGTGTTTAATGCCGACTCGCATTAAGTAATGCACGCCTGCATTAAAACCCGGACCGGAAGGCGCCGGGATCAACCAGGAATTACCTGGCACAATCCTTGCTTGAAAATCTGGCGGGAGGTGTTGATCATGCAGACGAGGAGGGAGCTTCGTTTTTGTCCCAGGTGCGGGCAGGAGCACCATCAGCAGGTGGACAGGTGGCTTCTTTGTGGCCCTTGCTATCATGAGGTAAACATCCTTCGCCACCTGCCCAGGACAAAGCCGCTCCAGCCGGCCTATTATTGCGTCTTTCCCGGCAAAAATTCATGATGCGGCTTCAGGAATGAGAAGTAGCACGCCCCGTCATGTTTGATCAAAAGAACAGAGTTCTGCCACCCCCGCCGCTTAAGCAACTGAGCGCTATTTTCGGAGGAGAAAGACGGCAAGGCCCGGCAGCACCCGCGCCGGGCACAGAAAAAGCCCCGGGCCGCCCGACGGCGGACCCGGGGCTTTTTCTGTATCCTAGGTGCTCAGTAACCTGGAATTTACCGGTCTGCCTGCTGTTTGGTGTAGTTCAGCAGCCCCCCGGCCAGGATGACGGTCTGCTGGCGGGGGGAGAGGTCGTGACGCACTTTAAAAGTAAAGCCCTTGCTGGTGTCGGTAACCGTTATTTCCTCCGGCTCAAGTCCCTGGCTCAGGTCGATGGCCAGAGTGTCACCGGCTGCAATCCGGTCGTAATCGTCCGGGTCGGCAAAGGTCAGGGGCAGGATGCCGAAATTCACCAGGTTGCTGCGGTGGATGCGGGCGAAGGATTTGGCGATGACCGCCTTGATGCCCAGGTACATGGGGCAGAGGGCGGCGTGCTCACGGCTCGAGCCCTGGCCGTAGTTTTGCCCGCCAACAATTATTCCCTGGCCGGCTTCCTTGGCCCGCCGGGCAAAGGTCGGGTCCACTCCCTCAAAGGCGTGCTCGGCCAGGGCCGGGATGTTGGAACGCAAGGGTAAATATCTGGCGCCGGCCGGGGAAATATGGTCGGTGGTAATATTGTCGCCGACTTTCAAAAGGACCGGAGCGGTAATAACCTCCGCCGGCGGCTGGGGCAGGGGCAGGGGCTTGATATTGGGCCCGCGCCGGATCTCCACCCGGGAACCGTCCTCCGGCGGGAAGATGAACATACCGTCGTCCACCGGGAAGCTTTCCGGGAGGGCCACCTCTATGGGTTCACCAAGCTCCCGGGGATCGGTCAGGTAACCTTTAAGGGCCGTGGCTGCGGCCACCTCCGGGCTGGCCAGGTAAATTAACGCGTCGGCCGTACCGCTGCGGCCCTGGAAGTTACGGTTGAAGGTGCGCACCGAAATGCCACCCGAAGGCGGGGCCTGTCCCATACCGATGCAGGGGCCGCAGGCGCATTCCAGGATACGGGCGCCGGCGGTGATCAGGTCGGCCAGGGCGCCGTTTTTCGCCAACATGCGGAAGACCTGGCGCGACCCCGGGGCGATAACCAGGCTGACATCCGGATGGACTCGTTTACCCTTGAGGATGGCCGCCACCCGCATGAGATCGGTGTAGGAAGAGTTGGTGCAGCTACCGATGGCCACCTGGTTGACCTTGATCGGGCCTACCTCCCTGACAGGGGCTACATTATCCGGCATGTGGGGTCGGGCCACCAGGGGTTCCAGGGCGGCCAGGTCGATATCGATGACCTGGTCATAGGTGGCGTCGGCATCGGGCAGGAGTTCAACCCAGTCGCCGGCGCGGCCCTGGGCAGTCAGGAAGGCCCTGGTAACCGCGTCACTGGGGAAGATGGAGGTGGTGGCCCCCAGCTCGGCGTCCATATTGGTAATGGTCGCCCGTTCCGGCACGGAAAGGGTGGCCACGCCGTCGCCGCCGTACTCGATGACCTTGCCCACACCGCCTTTAACGCTTAATCTACGTAAGACTTCCAGGATGATATCCTTGGCGCTCACCCAGGGGGCCAAACGCCCGTGCAAATTGACACGGACGACGGCCGGCATGTTAAAATAGAAAGGACCGCCGGCCATGGCCACGGCTACATCCAGGCCGCCGGCGCCGATCCCTAAGGCGCCCAGGCCCCCGGCAGTGGGGGTATGGCTGTCGGACCCCAGCAGGGTCGTTCCGGGGACGGCGAAGCGTTCCAGATGGACCTGGTGGCAGATACCATTGCCGGGCCGGGAAAAGATAATGCCGTATTTGGCGGCGATGCCCTGCAGGAACAGGTGATCGTCGGCGTTTTCAAAGCCGGTCTGGAGGGTATTATGGTCGACGTAACTGACGGAAAGCCTGGTCCGCACCCGGGGGACGCCCATGGCCTCCAGTTGCAGGTAAGCCATGGTACCGGTGGCGTCCTGGGTCAGGGTCTGGTCGATGCGGATGGCAATCTCCTCACCCGGTACCATCTTGCCGGTCACCAGGTGCTGGCCGATTATCTTCTGGGCTAGATTCTGGCCCACTGCAGGTTCCCCCTCTCACATTAAACAATCTTTTATAATATAACAGAAACGGGTGGGAATGTGAACCCGCCCGGGGAGATGGGATGACTATTATGGTTATCGGTGTCGGCACGGCTACCCTGCGCCTGGCCGGGGCACGGAGCTTGAAGGACAAGCGGCGGGTGTTGAAGAGCATCCTGGCGCGTTTACATAACCGTTTCAATGTCGCCGCCGCCGAGGTGGATTACCAGGACAGCCACCAGAAGGCCGAAGTAGGCATCGCCTGCGTCAGCACCAGCGGCAGCCATGCCAGCCAGGTCCTGGCGGCCGTAATGGGCTTCCTGGAGGCTGAAGATGCGATTGAGCTGCTGGCGTATCATACAGAGTTGCTGTGACTACCTGATCTACAAAGGAGCCGTTCATAGTGAAAGGAAACCCATTTTTTCGGAGGGCCCTCCAGGGTGCTGACGACCCCGCCAGATTGTACCCTCCAGCCCCCATGAAGCTGGAATATAACTCAACCAGCAATCGCCATTTTTAGTAACTATTATTATCGAAGGAGTCAGAGTGATGCCCTTGCACGTTGTCCTCTATCAGCCGGAAATACCCCAGAACACCGGCAATATTGCCCGTACCTGCGCCCTAACCGGGACGTTCCTCCATCTGATTCATCCCCTGGGCTTTCGCCTGGATGAGAAACACCTCAAGCGAGCCGGCCTGGATTACTGGGAGGAAGTAAATATTCTCGAACACAGCACCTGGGCAGCCTTCCGGGAGGCTTATCCCGATGCCAATTGCTACTACCTGTCCACCAAGGGTCAGCGCCGTTATACAAAGGTTGATTACCGACCGGATGATTTCCTCGTCTTCGGTCCCGAGACCCGGGGGCTGCCGGCCAGTATCCTGGAACCGGCGGGCGACAGGGTGCTCCGGGTGCCCATGCGGCCGGGCCTGAGATCCCTGAACCTGGCCAACAGCGTGGCTATCGTCCTCTACGAAGCCCTGCGCCAGTTGGATTTTCCCGGCCTCCTTCCGTAGCCACATGGTGTTACTGCCAGGCGCGGCAGGCATCGTTTACGCCAGTAATTAGAGGCAGGTCGTGCCTTCTCGATAAAAGCGCCTTCAAAGTCCTTGTTAAATATTAAAAAAGCCTATCCTCCCCAGGATAGGCTTTTAACTTCTTACATAAGTGGTCGGGGCGAGGTGATTTGAACACCCGACCTCACGGTCCCGAACCGTGCGCTCTAGCCAAACTGAGCTACGCCCCGTCAGCAACCTACTACTCAATTATAATGCCCTTGAATGCTGAAGTCAAGGATTATTCGAGGCGATTGGCGTACCTTCCTGCCCCGAAAAATCCCGCAAAAAGAGCCGGGGTGATGTACCCCGGCTGGAGGTGATGTACGCCGTTTATGGGCTACAGGCCTGCCAATACAAGCAGATACCTACTTGAAGTAACAGGCCAGCAAACCTTCCAGGGCCCGGGCGTGGCGGCCTTCGTCCCGGGAGGACTCGTCGAAGAAGTCGTGGGCGTGGTCGATGTTATTCTCCTTGGCCTTGACGGCGGCCTCCCTCTTGCCCTTATTTGCTCCCAGCTCGCCGGCCAGCATCTTTTCCAGGTTTTCCTTGGTGCTGGCGCTGATCTTGCCGTTTAGCTCGGCAAAATGGGCGGCGTGCTCGGCTTCCTCCCAGGCGATTTTCTCCAGGGTCAGGGCCACCTCGGGATAACCCTCCCGCAGGGCCTGGCGGGCCATGGCCAGATAGAGGCCGACTTCCATAGTCTCGCCTTTGAAATTGGCCTCAACGGCATCCTCCACTACTGTCCCTTTGGTTACACCCAGCTTGACATCATTGACCAGTTCTGCCATTATGATAACCCCTTTCTGTAATAGTAATGGTTACTGTTAACGTTTACGGTCTCATTATATATAATACCCCAACTCCTGTCAACCCTTTCAGGCAAAAAAATTATTCTGGAGGATAAGTGTTAAAACCGGCTAATAGCAACGATAAGTATTATATATTTTACACTTGCTCCTTCCAGTGCTATCCTGGGTTTAAAATTGCATGGAAGGGGATGAACAATATGTCTACAAGGAATCCAACAATGACTGAAGGGAACCAGGGCTTGGGTCTTATCCAGGGGGTGGGCCTGACTGTAATTCTTACCCTGGTTGCCAGGCAGCTTGCCATGTTACCGATTCTAAAAATCATGGGCAGCATGGTTCTTGCTATCCTTCTGGGTGTTGCCTGGCGTTCCCTTATGGACATTCCAGCAACGGCAGAGGTGGGCATTAATTTCGCCAGCAAAAAAATTCTCCGTTATGGCATTATCCTCATGGGACTGCGTCTGGATATCCCTAAAATTATTGCTGCCGGCCCGCAGGTAATTCTCCTTGACATCCTGGCCATCTTAGTGTCTATGGTAGTAATTATTTTCCTGGGGCAGAGGATGGGGCTTAATAAAAAATTAGCCGCCCTCATAGCTGCCGGGACGGGTATTTGCGGGGCAGCAGCCATTGCCGCCATAGCCCCGATAGTCAGGTCCCGGGATGATGAAACTGCCGTGGCGGTGGCTATTGTCGCCCTGCTGGGAACCCTATTTACGATTCTTTACACCCTGCTTTACCCGGTACTTAATTTAACTTCCTTCCAGTATGGTTTATTATCCGGCAGCAGCCTACATGAACTGGCCCATGTGATTGCGGCAGCCCAGGCCGGGGGCAGCGCCAGCGCTGATATCGCTATCCTGGTAAAACTAGGGCGAGTGGCCTTCCTGGTGCCGGTAGCTCTTGTGCTAGGATTAATTTTTGCTCGTCAAAATGAAACTGGCGCCGGCTGGCATTGGCGCCAGCTCCAGGTGCCATGGTTCATTTTGGGTTTCCTGGTTTTTAGCGGTATCAACACTATGGCTATTCTGTCAACTCCCCTTATCGCATTTTTGATCCAGGTCGGTGTTTTTCTCCTGACCGTGGCTATGGCCGGCCTGGGCCTTAACGTAAGCCTGGAAATGATCAAAAAGGTCGGCAGCCGGGGCCTGGTAACCAGTTTGCTGGGTTCCGTTGTCCTTAGCTTAACTATCTTTCTGGTTATTGCCAGTTTGATTAATTAAAAAGGGCGCCTGGGACGTAAGAAGGCAAAGAAATATCGTCATCGAAGGGGTTGCCAATAGTGAGGCGTTTGCCGTTTTCGCGAATATGGGCCTTACGGGCTTTCCGATACCTGGAATTAAATGGGGGTCCTCCAGGAATCCCTTCTGCAAAAGCCAGGCTAAAAAAGCCGTGTTCGGGAATGGGAAGATATAAATTCTCCTAAAAATTGGTAGATAGTAAAAAAGCTAGGAAAGCTTCGGCTGCGGCGCTACGAAATTTATGCCTGTTGTAGGCGATGTGGAAAGTGCGCCGGAAATCAATTCCCTGGAGTCTTACTTCCCGGAGCAGGTTATACCTGATCTCTTTTTTTATTGCCAGGCGGGAGATAATGGCGACACCCAACCCCGCTTCGACTGCTTCTTTTATGGCTTGGGTGCTACCCAGCTCCATTACCACCTTCAGAGTGGATAATTCTAACCCCGCTTTCCTTAACCCCGCCTCGGTTATCTGCCTGGTGCCTGACCCTTCTTCTCGCAGGATGAGGGGTTCTTCCCTTAATTCTTCCGGAGTGATTTCTCTGCGTCCGGCCCAGCGGTGTTCCGGGTGAATAATGAGCACCAGTTCATCCTGGAAGAGATCTTCCTGAATGAGATTGGGATGCTTCGCCTGGCCTTCAATGAGGGCTAGATCCAGTTCACCATCCAGGGTCCGGCAGATGATTTCCTGGGTATTGGCGATTCGCAAAGTTATTTCCACGTCGGGGTACTGCCTTTTAAATTCCCCGGCAATAGAAGGCAGAAAGTACTCGCCGATAGTCAGGGTGGCGCCTACCACCAGGTTGCCCTTTACTTTGCCGCTGATATCTGCCAGGGCTTTTTTGACTTCGTCATATAGCCTGCTCAGCTCCAGGGCGTAATTATAGAGAACTCGACCGGCCTCAGTAAGGGTAACCTGGCGGTTATTGCGATCCAGGAGACGGGTGCCGAAATATTCTTCCAGAGATTGGATGTGCAGGCTGATAGCCGGCTGGGTCAGGTGTAATACCCGGGCGGCCCGGGAGAAACTCTTTTGTTCGGCTACGGCCTTGAAAGTGAGTAACTGGTTGTCGAGCAAGGTTATCACCAAAAAAACTATAACAGTTTTTTAACCCTCGGTCTATCAATTATTGGACACAGTTTTAACCATGAAATATGTGTCTCCGGAAGGATAGAAAGGAGGCTTAGTTATAGTAAGTTCCGGGGACGACGGCTTTGGTCCTGGTAAGCTTTTACCAGTTTAGCGGCTGCCTGGTTCAGGCACAATAAGGATACCATGGCCAAACAGTATTCTACCTGGCAGATTGCCGCTACTTATATCGGCACCGTGGTGGGGGCCGGGTTCGCTTCCGGCCAGGAAGTGTTGCAGTTCTTCGGGTACTTCGGGCTGCGGGGCATCCTGGGCCTGATCCTGGCCACGGCTCTATTTATCTTTTTTGGCTACACCGTCCTTAGGCTGGGCTTTCAATTAAAGGCGGAGTCCCACCTGGAGGTGATGCACCGGGCCGGCGGCGCCTTCATCGGCCGGGCGGTAGATGCCGTCACCACCTTCTTCCTATTTGGCGCCCTGGCCGTCATGGCTGCCGGTTCGGGGGCCATTTTCAGGCAGGAATTCCATCTGCCCGTGCTCCTGGGCAGCAGCCTGCTGATAGCCATCACCCTGGTAACTGTCCTGGCGGGCATTGAGAAGGTGATTGACTCCATCAGTTTGGTAGCCCCGGTCTTGATAGCCTCTGTACTTGGCATCAGCCTGGCCACGGTGGCTAAAAACCTGCCCGCCCTGGTAGCCAACCTTTCCTGGGAGGAGACTTACCAGGCCGCCGTATCTTCCTGGCCCCTGGCGGCCCTCCTCTATGCTTCTTACAACCTGGTATTATCCATTGCTGTCCTGGGCCCCCTGGGAGCCCTGGCCCGGCAGGAGCGCCTCTTGCCGGGGGCCTTCCTGGGGGGCCTGGGCCTGGGGCTGGGAGCCATAGCCATTACCCTGGCCCTGATCACCACGGCCCCGGCAGTAACGGCCCTGGAAGTGCCCATGCTGTATATAGCCGGCAGTTTCAGCCCCGTCCTGCGCATTTTTTACAGCGCCGTCCTGCTGGCGGAGATCTATACTACTGCTGTCAGCAGCCTCTAGGGTTTTGCCGCCCGCCTGGCCGGACCGGGAGGAAATAACTTTCGCCGGCTGGCTATAGGAGCCAGTGCCGTGGCCCTGGCAGCCGGCCAGGCCGGCTTTTCCCGCCTGGTGGCCACCCTTTTCCCCCTGGTGGGTTATGCCGGTTTCCTGCTCCTCGGAGGCCTGGCCTATTACGTTCTAAAAGAAATCCTGGCTCTACGACCGGCATTTCCAGGTCGCCTGGTCCCTGCCCCGGCCCGCAGGCCGATTTTGGGGGCGGTTTTAGAGAGAAGGGGAAAGGCGGGCGAGAAGGAACGCCCTTAGGCAACCTTGCAATTACCTCGCGCGCCGGGTGCACGGGAGAGAGAAAAAACCTCAACCGGCATTCCCTCAGAGGGTCTACCCGGGGGAAGGGGAAATAGCCCGGCCTAGCGAAGCGGGAAACCGGTTGCAATATAAGGAAAAGCGCCCCCGGCAGAAGGGGAAACGGCTGGACGAAGGTGAAAACTGGTGGGTAAAAAGAAGGAAAACCCGGAGATACTGGCTATAAAACTGGAAGTAGCTGCTGAACTGGGACTGCTGGATAAAATAGAGCAGTGTGGCTGGGGAGCCCTGAGTTCTGCCGAGAGTGGCAAAATCGGCGGGCTGCTGGCCCGGAGGTTAAAATCAGGATAGTGGTAAAGAACGTAAAAGCAGCATCTTAGCACAGGGAGGCATCAAACGTGGAGTCTAAAGAAAAACGACCGCCCACCAGCAGGGAGGACCGTATCTTAAGACCAGAGGATTTCCCCCAGGGGAAGATTGGCTCCGCCTATATGGCCACCATTGCCGGGCAACCGGCCATCAGGGATGTGGCCGATGAGGAGGAAGAGGAGGACAGGCCCTGAGCCTGGAGGTGGACAATCACTTTGTCGCTTATGAGAAGAAGGGTGACCTTGAGTTTGAACTGGCGGCCGTTTACCTTGATGGTACGGCCGTCGATCATAGCCGGGATCAGGGCCGGATTTAGCCGTTGAACGTCTTGGCCCTTTAAAGGGGAGAGGATGTTCTGGACTTCCCTCGTGATGGCCTGGGTGGCGGCCCGGCTTTCTACAGCCGTTGGCCTGTCACCCTCAAAGGTTATTACCGGTTCGATGGCTACAATTACCTGGTGCCTTCGCTGGGAAAGACTCTCCTTTAACTGGGCCAGCTCTTCACCTGCAGCCTCCAGGCGTTGTTCCAGCTCGGCCCTGGCCAGGTGCAGCTGTTCCTGCTGGCGGGCCAGGAAGAGATTGGTGAGACTGGCCCCCAGGAGAAAGCCCAGGATAAAAATGGCCAGGTAGCGCATCACTTACCTCCGGCAAGGTTCTGAATGAGCCAGTAACCCACCTGGGCCCCGAAGAAGGCAATAATAATAAATAATAGCTGCTTGAGCAGGATGCGAAACTGGCCTTCCAGGAGGCCCTGGCCTAAAATCTCAATGGCACTGAAGGTACCGCCCATGGCAGCGGCAATGGCCCAGATCTTGATCTCCAGGGCCAGGCGGGTCATGGTTCTTAAGGGAGGTTGCCCGACCAGGATGGCCGCCAGGGAGCCCACTATGGCCGCTCCCAGGACGACTCCCAGGGCGGTAAAGAAGATGAGCAGCAGCTTGGGTAAAAAACCGTCCATTTATAAGTGGCCTCCGAAACAGGGTACACTAGGAAGGGGGCGGCTTCCTAAATATCTTACGTCTCTTTAGATGGGGTTATGCCAGAAAAGGAATCTGCCCCTGGATGTAGAAATTACTCCCCATGAAGTCTTTCGTCCACCTCCATGTCCACAGTGAATACAGCCTCCTGGATGGAGCCGGCCGCATCAAGGATCTGGTCCGGGCCGCCGGGGAAATGGGTATGCCCGCCCTGGCCCTCACGGATCACGGCGTCATGTACGGCGCCGTGGAGTTCTATAAAGCGGCCCGGGAACAAGGCATCAAGCCCATTATCGGCTGCGAGGTTTATGTGGCTCCCCGCTCCCGCCACGACCGGGAGCCCCACCGGGATGATTACCAGTACCACCTGGTCCTCCTGGCCACCGACGCCACGGGTTACCGCAACCTCACGGCCCTGGTCTCGGCTGCCTTCCTGGAAGGTTTCTATTACAAGCCCCGGGTGGACCGGGAGCTTTTGAGCCGCCACAGCCAGGGTCTCATAGCCCTGAGCGCCTGCCTGGCTGGGGAAGTGCCAGCCCACCTTTTAAAGAACCGGGAAGATGCGGCCTATGAGGCGGCTACCTGGCTGCGGGAGGTCTTTGGCCCGGAGAATTTTTACCTGGAACTCCAGGACCAGGGCCTGCCGGAACAGCGGCAGCTCAACCGCCGGCTGGTAGACCTGGCAGCCAGATTAAAAATTCCCCTGGTCGCCACCAATGACGTCCACTACATTCGCCAGGACCAGGCCCGGGCCCATGACGTCCTCCTCTGTATCCAGACAGGCAAGACCCTGGACGATCCTAACCGCCTGCGTTTTCCCACGGCCCAGTTTTATTTAAAATCTCCTGCCGAGATGGACAACCTCTTCCGGGAGGTACCCTCAGCCCTGGCCAACACCCTGGCCATCGCCGAGCGCTGCCATTTCGACTTCACCTTCGGCCGGTTACACCTGCCGGCCTACCAGGTGCCGGCAGGAGAGGACGCAGCCAGTTATCTCCGCCGCCTGAGTTACGAGGGCCTTAAACGGCGTTACCCCCATGACGATGGAACGGCCCGGCAGCGCCTGGAGTACGAGCTGGGTATAATCGAGCAAATGGGCTATCCGGGCTATTTCTTGATAGTTTGGGATATGGTCAATTTCGCCCGCCGGCGGGGGATCCCGGTGGGGCCGGGTCGGGGTTCGGCCGCCGGCAGCCTGGTGGCCTACTGCCTGGGGATAACCTCCATTGATCCCCTGCGCTACAACCTCCTCTTTGAACGTTTTTTAAACCCCGAACGGGTCAGTATGCCGGACATCGACATGGACTTCTGCTTCGAACGGCGGGATGAAGTCATCCAGTATGTCCTGGAGAAGTACGGCCGTGACCATGTGGCCCAGATCATTACCTTCGGTACCATGGCCGCCCGGGCGGCCGTCCGGGATGTGGGCCGTGTCCTGGGTTTGCCCCTGGGTGAGGTGGACAGGATCGCCAAGATGGTGCCCATGGAGCTGGGTATTACCCTGGAGAGGGCCCTGGCCACCAGCCCGGATTTAAAAGAGAGCTACGAAGGCAACCGGGAGGTGCGGGAACTCCTGGATACGGCCCGGGCCATCGAGGGTATGCCCCGCCATGCCTCCATCCATGCCGCGGGGATTGTCATCACCCGGGAGCCTTTAATTCATTATCTGCCCCTGCAAAAGACAGGGGATGCCGTTACCACCCAGTACCCCATGCAGGCTGTGGAGGAATTGGGGCTATTGAAGATGGACCTGCTGGGCCTCCGCACCCTGACGGTTATCGGCCACGCCCGGGAGGCCATCCGGCGCAACCATGGCCGGGAACTGGACCTGGAAAGCCTGCCCCTGGATGACCGGCCAACCTACCAGCTTCTGGCCAGCGGTGAAACCAGCGGCATCTTCCAGCTAGAAAGTAGCGGCATGCGGGCCATCCTGAAAGAACTCAAGCCGGAGCGCTTTGAAGATATCATCGCCCTGGTGGCCCTCTACCGGCCCGGGCCACTGGGAAGCGGTATGGTCGAAGATTTTATTAAGCGCAAACACGGGGTTACCCCCATCAGTTACCTGCACCCGGCCCTGGAACCGATACTCAAAGACACCTACGGGGTTATCCTCTACCAGGAGCAGGTCATGCGCATTGCCAGCGAGTTGGCCGGTTTTACCCTGGGCCAGGCCGACCTCCTGCGCCGGGCCATGGGGAAAAAGAAGCCCGAGGTCCTGGCGGCCCAGCGGGATCGCTTCCTGGCCGGGGCAGAGGCCAAGGCTATACCCCGGGATGTCGCGCAGAAAATTTTTGAGCTGATGGAATACTTCGCCGGCTACGGCTTCAATGCCAGCCATTCGGCGGCCTACGCCCTGGTAGCCTATCAGACGGCCTACCTGAAGGCCCATTACCCGGCCGAGCTTATGGGCGCCCTTCTTTCCAGCGTGGCCGAGCACCTGGACAAGATGGAGCCCTACCTGGCTGAGTGCCAGCGCCTGGGGATCGCCGTCCTGCCGCCGGATGTCAATGAATCAGGGGTCGATTTCACCGTCACTGGGAGGCAGATCCGCTTTGGCCTGGCGGCCGTTAAAAACGCTGGCCGGGCCGCCGCCCTGGCCATTATTGCCGCCCGGGAAGCAGGCGGTCCCTTTACCTCCCTCCTGGACTTCTGCCGGCGGGTGGACAGCCGCCAGGCCAATAAAAGGGTGGTGGAGAGCCTCATCCGCTGCGGCGCCTTTAATTCTATCAACCCCAACCGCCGCCAGCTCCTGGCCGGCCTGGACGAGTGCCTGGAAGTGGCCGCCAGGCGTCAGGAAGACCGCCGCAGCGGCCAGGTTTCCCTCATGGACCTGGTGCCTGAAGAGGTTAACGATCCCCCCCTGCCCCAGGTAACCGACTTCTCCCGGGCCGATATACTGGCCATGGAAAAGGAACTCCTGGGCTTTTACCTGAGCGGCCATCCCCTGGAACCCTATGCTCCGGTATTAAAAAAGCTGACCTCCCATTCCCTGGCCGATCTGGCGGAGATAGCCGATGGCAGCCAGGTTACCATCGGCGGCCTGGTCAGCGGCCTGCGCCGGCTGGTAACCCGTAAGGGTGATCCCATGGCCGTTCTCACCCTGGAGGATTTCAGCGGTCAGGTAGAAGCTGTCCTCTTTCCCCGGATGTACAGCCAGGTACGTTCCTGGCTCGCTCCCGACCGGGCCGTCCTGGTCCAGGGGCAGGTCGATAAACAGGAAGAAGGGGTCCAGGTCCTGGCCAACCTGGTCCGGCCCCTGGCGCCGGAGGCCGGCGGGGGAGACCGGACCCTCCCTCCTCCGGCAGGGACCCACGGGACATTACCGGAGGCCCGGCAGGGTGGGGGACGTCTCTACCTCAAGCTATCTAGTGAGGGACAGCTAACAGCCCTGAGGGATACTTTAGCCGCCCACCCGGGTCCCTGTCAGGTATATCTCTATCTGGCCGACAGCCGTAGGACTATCGCCTTACACAGGCGTTATTGGATAGAACCGGTGCCGGAGTTGATGGCAAGTTTGGCCGGGCTTTTAGGCGGGTATGATAAAATTAAGCTGGTGCAGGAAAATAGAATTTAACCCGGCCCAGGAGGAATATAAAGAAACAGGTGGAATTAGAAAGGTAAAAAGAGTTAGCCATTGTGGCACGGCATCCACAAACAAATACCATAAAAATTTAGCCCTGACATTTGTTTGCAGCAAGGCAGCACAAAGCCAGCCAAAGAAGAGAGCGTTTTTCAAAGAGCCCATCCTGGGGCTGGCGCCCCCGCCACAAACCATGAATATGTAAACGATTTGGGGTACAGGCGGAGACGACTGGGTTCGAGACGCTAGTAAACTTTGCGCGAAGCCGATAGTTCCGGCGGCGGTGAACGGGATGCCATATAATCGGAGGAGGAGGTGATAGCCAGTTGAAGGTGGCTGTATATCCAGGCACCTTTGACCCGATTACTAACGGGCACCTGGATATTATCCGGCGGGCGGTAAGTATCTTTGACCGGGTTGTGGTGGGGGTGGCTGCCGATAATTATAAAAAGACCCTGTTTTCCCTGGAAGAAAGGGTGGAGCTGGTCAGGACCGTCACCAGGGATATACCCGGTGTAACGGTAAAGTCTTTTTCTGGACTCCTGGTCGATTTTGCCCGCCGGGAAGAGGCCGTGGCTATCGTCAGGGGGCTGCGGGCAGTTTCCGATTTTGAATATGAATTCCAGATGTCGATAATGAATAAAAAGCTGGCCAGTGACCTGGAGACGGTTTTTCTCATGACGGCTACCGAGTATTCCTTCTTAAGCTCAAGTATCATTCGCCAGGCAGCCTCCCTGGGGGGGTGTATCCATGGCCTGGTGCCACCTGAAGTCGAGCGAGTTTTGCTAAAACGTTACGGTTTTTTGTAGGGAGGTGAGTTGATGGAGGACAGGGAAAGCGTTACCGCTGCCGACTTTATTGTCATCAAAGCCCTGGAGAACGGCGTAACCATTATCGGCCTGACCCGGGGCAGGGACACCAAGTTTCACCATTCCGAGAAACTGGATAAAGGCGAAATCATGATTGCCCAGTTTACTGAACACACCTCTGCCATGAAGATTCGCGGCCGGGCTCTGGTGATGACGAAATACGGGAGTTTAGAAGCGGGGGAGTGAGCGGCATGTGGACCGTGATTTACATTGCTGCCAACCGTAAACTGGCCTTACGCCTGAAGGAGACCCTGACCCAGGAGGGAGTCATGGTAAACTTAAGACCCATTGGCTCTTCCCAGGCAGAGGACCTGGTTGGGTATGAGGTCCTGGTGCCCGAATCCGAGGCTGAGGAAGCCAATGAAATAATCAGTGCGGCCCTGACACGCTAGAGGAGGGAAATAATTGCGCACTATCGGTGTTTTGACCAGCGGTGGTGATGCCCCGGGAATGAATGCAGCTATCAGGGCGGTAGTCCGCCAGGCTGCCGCCCTGAAGATAGACGTGATCGGCATTTCCCGGGGGTACGCCGGGTTGATCCAGGGCGATTTTCGCCGCCTGAATACCGGTTCGGTAGCCGGGATTATCCACCGGGGCGGGACCATCTTGCTGACGGCCCGGTCGGAGGAGTTCCGCACCGAAGCCGGCCGGGCCACGGCCCTGGATAACCTGCACCGGGAAGGCATTGAAGGTCTCGTAGTCATCGGTGGAGACGGGTCCTTCCACGGCGCTGTTCACCTGGCCAAAAAGGGCCTGCCGGTAATCGGCATCCCCGGGACCATTGATAACGACATAGCCGGCACCGATTACACCATCGGCTTTGATACGGCCGTTAATACGGCCGTAGAGGCCATCAGCCGGATCCGGGATACGGCGACTTCCCATGAACGCATTTTTATCATCGAAGTTATGGGGCGTCGCTCAGGCCAGATTGCCCTGGCGGCGGGGATAGCCGGGGGCGCCGAATCTATTCTCATCCCCGAGTACCCCGTTAACTACGACCGGGTGGTGGAGAAATTAGAACAGGGCCGCCACCGGGGTAAACTCCATAGTATTATCGTCGTAGCCGAAGGGGTGGGCAGTGCCCTGGAGGTAAGCGAAGAAATAGCCCGGCGAACCAGGCTGGAGAGCCGCGTGACCATCCTGGGCCATATTCAGCGGGGTGGAGCGCCTACGGCTTTTGATTGTATGCTGGCCAGCCGGCTGGGCGCCCGGGCGGTGGACCTCCTGGCCGACGGCGCCAGCAGCCGCATGGTGGGCATCGCCGCCAACGAGCTGGTGGACCGGGACCTGGAGACGGTTCTCCGGGAAAAGAAGAGTATCGATCCTGAACTGTACCGTTTAGCCGAAGTACTGGCACTATAAATAGGCCAGCGAGGGGGCAAATATGCGGCACACGAAGATTGTCTGTACCATGGGCCCGGCCAGCGAGCGGGTCGAGGTAATCAAGGCTATGATCCGGGCGGGGATGAACGTAGCCCGGTTCAATTTTTCCCATGGCAGCCACGCCGAGCACGGGGCGCGGATGGCTGCCGTGCGCCAGGCGGCAGCTGAACTGGGCGCCAGGGTAGCGTTAATGCTGGATAATAAGGGGCCCGAAATTCGCCTGGGAGAGATCCAGGGCGAGGTCACCCTGAAGGACGGCGACCAGGTGACCCTGACCACAGAACCTATTATTGGTGACGCCAGGCGTTTGCCGGTGAGCTTTGCCGGTCTGCCGGGGGACGTCCGGCCGGGCCAGATCATTCTCCTGGACGACGGCCTGGTGGAGCTGGAGGTCCTGGCGACCACCGCCACCGAGATTCACTGCCGCGTCCGTCACGGCGATGTTATTTCCAGCCATAAGGGCGTCAACGTCCCCGGGGCCGAGATCAGCCTGCCTCCTTTTACCGAGCAGGATATTAAAGACCTTGAGTTCGGCCTCCAGCAGGGGATAGATTTTATCGCCCTCTCCTTTGTCCGGACGGCCGGGGATGTCCTGGCAGTACGCCGGGAGCTTGAGAAGCGCAACGCCAGGGTAGCCATTATCGCCAAGATAGAAAACCATGCCGGGGTCAATAACATCCACGAGATCCTTGAGGTGGCCGACGGGGTCATGGTGGCCCGGGGTGACCTGGGGGTAGAGATCCCCGTGGAAGAGGTCCCCCTGGTGCAGAAAAAGATTATCGAGGCGTGTAACCTGGCCGGCAAGCCGGTTATCACGGCCACCCAGATGCTGGAGTCTATGATTCATAACCCGCGGCCGACCCGGGCCGAAGCCAGCGATGTGGCCAATGCCATCTTTGACGGAACGGATGCCATTATGCTCTCCGGGGAAACGGCTACGGGCCGTTATCCGGTAGAGGCTGTGGCGACCATGGCCCGCATCGCCCGCCGGGCCGAGAGGGGTTTGCCCTATGGTGACCTGTTGACGAAAAAGGGTCTGGCTGCCGAGCGGACGGCCACCGATGCCATCAGCCACGCGAGCTGCACCATTGCCTATGAACTCGACGCCGCCGCCATTATCACCCCCACGGCTTCCGGTTCCACCGCCCGCCGGGTGGCCAAATACCGTCCCCGGGCGCCTATCCTGGCCACCAGCCCCAACGAGAAGGTTTTGAACCAGCTCTGCCTGGTCTGGGGGGTTGAACCCCTCCTGGTGGAGCCGACAAGCGGCACCGACGAAATGGTTAATGCCGCGGTGGCGGTGGCCATACTCTCCGGCCGGGTGAAACAGGGCGACCTGGTGGTTATTACTGCCGGCGTGCCTGCCGGTGTTCCGGGTACCACCAACCTCCTCAAGGTCCACATCGTCGGCGAGGTCCTGGTGCGGGGACGGGGGATCGGCAAAGAAGTAACCAGTGGCCCGGTCCGGCTGGTAAAGACTGCTGCTGACGCCGTGGCAAGGGTCAAAAAAGGCGACATTCTGGTGACCACTGAGACCGGCCCTGAATTCCTGCCAGCTATGGAAAGGGCGGCAGCAGTAATTACGGAAACCGGGGGGCTGAGTTCCCATGCCGCGGTAACCGGCCTGAGCCTGGGTATACCGGTAGTCGTCGGGGCAAAGGGGGCCACTGAAAAGCTAACCGATGATCTGGTCGTAACCATAGACGTTGTCCGCGGCCTGGTCTACCGCGGTCAGACGCGGGTGTTGTGAGGCAAAAAACTTGGAGGAGGAGAAACAATGGCTGATTTAGACAAGTCCCTCATGGTCAAAAGGTTGACGGAAGTTCTCCACCTGGATACGGGCATCGTGGGGATCAAGCTCTACCGGGACAGGAAAGACCTGCCCCGCCGGCCTTATAACTGGAAGGTCAACATCTGCCAGCTGGTATCGGCCGCCCGTTACCAGGGTAAAGCCAGTTCCGGCACCCCGGACCTCATGGTCTGCGCCATCGGCGCCGCCTATACCGGGCTAATCAAGACCCCGGAGCGCTTCACCAGCGGTAAAGCCGCCCTGGGGCGTTATGTGGCCGACGTCGAAGCCGGCAGGCGTTTCATGGCCAACACCTACAAACTGGGGGACAATGGTAAGGTCTACGACGCCATTTACATCGCCCCCCTTGAGAGCTATAAAACAGAAGACCCCGACGCAGTGGTCATCTACGCCAACCCGGCCCAGATGATGCGCCTGATCCACTGCTGCCTTCACGAGACCGGGGAACCCGTCAAAGCCGATACGGTGGCCGAGGCCGCCCTCTGTTCCTCCATCGGTTTTGCCGTAAAAGAACAAAAGCCCATCATCGGCTTCCCCTGTGGCGGCGACCGCACCTTCGGGGGTACCCAGAAGGATGAACTTGTTTTCGTGACACCTTACAATATGCTAGGAACCCTGGTAGAGAATATGGAGAGCCTGCTCATGAGCACGGGCCAGTTGTATCCCGTGGCCCCCTTTAATAACTTCACTCCAGTGATGGTCCAATCTTATACCATGCAGCCGGAGGATCTGGAAGAGAAATAGCCCTAATTGCGGCTACTTTTCGGGCTCAGATAGGGGTCAATGACGATTCTTGTACCAACCAGGCGGGCTATCTCCGGATAGGGATGCCTGGTTTTTTGTTCCGGGGAGCGGGCGATGATCCCGGCAATACCGAGTTGTTCCGGTTCCATGCGATAGGCCACAATTGCTGCGCTTCTGTCTCCCTGGCTCCCGGCATGGGCGTTGCCCTTCAGGGTACCCATGATCAGGATATTACCCCCGGCCCTGATGGTCGCCCCCTGGTGGACATCACCCAGCCACATGACGTGGCCTGGGTAGTTTATTTCCTGACCGTTACGCAGGTTGCCCTCATCCAGCAGAGTCGGCAGTCCGGTGCTAGTCAACGCCACCGGATCCGGATGCGCAGCCTGATTCCCGCCCGGGCGACGGCGGGAGGGTAGGGTAATATTATTTCCCGGGACAAGGCCATGTTCCCGACAGATAGCTTCTAATTCCGCCGTTTCCTGACTATTTAAAGGGGAAGTCGGCACGAGGGCAAAGGCTGCCCCCCGGAAGAAGCCCCTGGCAGCGGCAAATTTCGCGGCCAGGTTGGCCTTGATTTCATTAAAATCCCTGCTGGCATCAAGCAAAATAAGCAGGCCTCCACGGGTTCCCTTTATAGTAATACAATCCTGGGCCATAATAGCTTCTCCTTCCTGGCATATCCGTTCTCCACGGGTGGGACGGTCACCCGGGATGTTTCGGCATAAATTCTATTTTGCTGGAAAGATTCGCCTTAAAGGGCCGTTTTTCCTGCTGAAGGCAAAAACTTTCCCGAATTTGCCGTTCCCGGGCGATTGCCGTCAAACCGATTGCCATTCCAACAAGCCTTTGCCCGGCTACCCGACTGCCGCCGGGCAAGGTCCTACTGTGGAGTGAAACTCTAATGGCGAGGACTAAAAGCCTTAAAATCGGCTTTCTTATTACTATTTTTACCGGGGGTATACTTTTACTTGTGGCTTATGGCCCTGGCTGGTTACAACCGGTCCGGGTCTACCACCAGGTTCGGGTAGGCCTACTGGCAGCAGATGATGAAAACTCTTCGGATATCCTGGCGGCTTACCAGGCAGTCTTAAAGGAGGAGGGCTTCCCGGTAGCACGGATCAATCCAGACGATTTAAACCTGTCTCCGGGGGAACTGGTAGCTCGTTACCCCGCCCTGATCCTGCCGGAGGGTTTAAACCAAGCTCTGCCGCCGGAGGTCCCCCGCCTGTTAAGTGACTACGTCCTGGCCGGTGGTAATGTTTTACTGGTCTACGACCCCGGTATCAGGGCCGCCGGTGGCGGCAGGCTGGCCGAAACGGTCCTGGCCCGCCTGGCCGGGGTAAACTACGGCCTGCCGGACCCGGGTGGGGAGAGCTACAGCGGTTACTGGCAGTTTTCTTCGCTCCGGGAAGCCTTAGCCTGGGGAATTACGCCGGGGAAGCTTTCCCGGGGTAATGCCGTTAGCAGTTACGGTTATGGACGGCTAAACTACCGGCACGTCCGGGCCAGACTCCTGGACGCCCGGGCCATAGCCTTTGACACCAGGGGTGGCTGGAACCCGGTGATCACCGATAAACTCTACCCCTCCGGGGGAGCTGTAGTTTATGTCAACCTGCCCCTGGCCTTCTACAAGCAGATGTCCGACGACCTGGCCATGCGTTCCGTCCTTAGAACCTTTCTGATTAAGTACGCCCGCCTGCCGCGCCTGGTCAACACGCCCGGGGGTAAGGGCGGCCTGGTTCTCAATTTTCACCTGGATAGCAACGCCCATATCCTGCCCCTGCGGGCCATGATCCAGCGGGGCATCTTCCGGCCGGACTTGCAATACTCCATCCATATTACCGCCGGTCCCGACACCTACCGCCCGGGGGACGGCCTGGGCTTTGACGCTCCTTCACCCGTAAAAGGGAGACCATGGGTCGAGGTACTCCAGAAATACGGGGCTATCGGCTCCCACGGCGGCTGGATCCATAATTACTTTGCCGCCAATCTGGAGAAATTCCCGCGCCAGGAGGTATGGCGGTACCTGGCTTTAAACTGCGACACCCTGGCGGCCATCACCGGGAAGCCGGTACGGGAATACAGCGCCCCGGTGGGCAACCATCCCCCTTTTGTCAACGAATGGCTGCAGCAGCACGGCATCCTGGCCTATTATAGCCCCGGGGATACCGGTTCGGCGCCTACCCGCAGTATCTTCCAGGGTCGCCAGGTCAGCGGCAGCCTGTGGTCCTTTCCCATTACCCCTTACGGGCAATACGCGGCCCTGGAAGAACTCATAGCCGCCGGGGTGCCCCTGGCGGAAGTCGAGGGTTGGCTGGATAACCTCCTGGACTTCATCGAGGAAGAACGCGTTATTCGCCTCATCTATACCCACGCCAACAGGAAGGAGTATGCCCTGGAGGCTTTGTCCCACCTGGCGGGGCGGGCCGCCCGCGACCAGGATGAAGGCCGCCTGCTCGTATGGCCTATGAGCCGTTTCGCAACCTTTTTAAACCGCTATGAGCAGACTGAAGCCACCTTTAGCCACGGGCCGGCCGGATGGCAGGTGAGGCTGGCCAACCGGGCCGGCCTGGAGGATATTACCGTGGCCCTTTATGTCGGCGCCAGGCGTTACCGGGTTCTCGGTCGCAATCTGTCCTGGCGCCAGGAAGGAGAGTGGCTGTACCTGACGACTACGGCCAACATGGCTGAGAATCAGATTTATGTCCGGGAACAAAATTAAAGGCCGCGGTGGTTTCGTTCTAGAATCCGGGGAACTCCTTCATGGCGGCCAGTTCCATCGACCAAGGAAATGGATGTTGGGCCGAGGAGGGGCAGGCTCCCGGAAGTTTAGTGGGGAACAGGCCCGGGAAAAGGCGCGGCCAAAGTTGCACGCCCCGGGGGCCGGGTTCGGCCGCGACGAAGCGTGCGAATTTTTACTTGTGCCACGGCGCCGGAACAGGTATAATTACCTTAGGTAAGAGTTATTTTTGGAACAGGTAGGCCATGAAGGCCTTCTGGCCCGCTAGGAAGCGGGTTAGTAGCCTCATGGCCTTTTCCATTGGCCATGGGGGACCTCAAGGAGGTAGGAGATAGTGCATATTCCCGACGGTTACTTAAGTCCCCAGACCTGTGCGGTACTGGGTGCGGCCATGGTGCCTGTGTGGGGCACGGCCGCCCGCAAGGTCAAAGCCACCCTGAAGGCCAGGCAGGCTCCCCTCCTGGCCATCGGCGCCGCTTTTTCCTTCACTATCATGATGTATAATATCCCCATCCCCGACGGGACGACGGCCCACGCCACCGGCGGCGCCCTATTAGCCATCCTCCTGGGCCCGTGGGCGGCGGCTATCGGCATCTCTATCGCCCTGGCCATCCAGGCCCTTTTCTTCGGCGACGGCGGCATCCTGGCCTTCGGCGCCAATGCCTTTAATATGGCCTTTATCCTTCCCTTCGCCAGTTACTACATCTATCGCCTCTTATCCGGCCGGACAAGCCTGCACTCCGGCTGGCGGGCCGTGGCGGCCGCCATCGCCGGGTTTGTCGGCCTTAACCTGGCCGCCCTGGCCGCAGCGGTGGAATTCGGCCTGCAACCCCTCCTCTTCCATACGGCCAGCGGTGTTCCCCTCTACAGCCCCTACCCCCTGGCCTTAGCCGTCCCGGCCATGGCCCTGGCCCACGTCCTGATAGCCGGGCCGGCCGAAGGAATAGTCACCGGCCTGGTTATTCGCTACCTGCAGCGGGTTAATTCCGGTCTGCTGCGGGTTTACCCGGCGACAGGAGCTGTGGTGGCAGCTCAAGCGACGGGTGACGGTGCCAGCCTTAAGAAACTGGCCTGGGGGTTGGTTATCCTCGTCCTGTTATCCCCCCTGGGGTTGCTGGCTGCCGGTACCGCCTGGGGCGAGTGGTCACCGGAAGACCTGCAACAAATCCTCGGTTTCGTTCCCCCGGGTCTGGCCCGCCTGGCTACCACCTGGACTCATGCCCTTTTCCCGGATTATACCGTCCCGGGCCTGGAGGGGAGCTTTTGGGCCCAGGCCCTGGGTTATATCATCACCGCCATGGTTGGGCTGGGCATAATCTTCCTTATCTTCCTGGCTTTTAACCGGCTCCTGGCCCGGCCGGGGAAGACAGGAGCCGATTATCATGGCAAATAAAAGCCTGCCGGCCTGGCTCCTGGCGGAGGAATATTCGCCTGTGCGTCCCGGGGGGAGAAAGAGACGGCCGGGTTTTGCGGAAAAAACCCTCCGGGACCTGGCCCACCTGGGGCAGGAGGTCCTTTTCTCGGAGGAACTGGCCGGTCGCAGGGGCTGGTTGCAGGACCTGGACCCTCGTTGTAAACTCCTGTCTCTGCTATGGCTAATGGTGGTGGCCGGGCTGGCCCGCCATCCCCTGACTTTAATCGTCATCTACCTGGGGGTCATCCTCCTCGCCGTCCAATCCCGGGTGCCCGCGGGACCTTTCCTGAAACGGGTGTGGCTCTTTGTACCCCTGTTTACCGGCATTATGGTTTTGCCTTCCCTATTTAACTGGGTCCACCAGGGTGATCCCCTGGTGGTCCTTTTTCGCCTCCCAGCGCCCCTCCGCCTGGGTCCCTGGCAGGTCCCGGCGCTGCTGGCCATTACCCGCCAGGGGTTAGCCGGTGCCGGTATGCTCATCTTGCGGGTGGGGGTGGCGGTTTCCTTGGGCCTGCTGGTTACCCTGACCACTCGCTGGGCCGTCCTGCTGCGAGCCCTACGGGTTTTGCGGGTACCCAGGATCTTCATCCTGACCCTGACTCTAACCTACCGCTATATCTTTCTCCTGCTCAAGTTGACGGAAGAGATGTTTGTGGCCCGCCAGAGCCGGCTGGTGGGCCGGATGGACAGGCGGATGAATTATCGTTTCCTGGCCGGTTCCATGGGTAACCTGCTGGCCAGGGCCTACTTTCTAAGCGAAGAGGTTTACCAGGCCATGCTGGCCCGGGGTTTTAAAGGTGAGGTGCGGACGAAGGAAGATTGGCGCCTTACCCTGCCGGATTACCGGCGGGCAGCAGGGATTATCCTGGCGGGAATAATTTTGCTGGGTGGGGATCACTATCTTGGGTGGTAAGATTTTATACGATCTGCAGGATGTCAGCTATGCCTACGAAGAGGGGCGGCCGGTTTTAGATGGTATCAGCCTGACCATTGACATCGGGGAAAAAGTGGTCCTCCTGGGGGCCAACGGCTCGGGCAAATCTACCCTGCAACGGATCCTGGACGGGCTTATCTTTCCCCAGCAGGGGACGGTGCGGTTTGCCGGGAAAGAATTGACCGAGGAGAACCTGGAGGACGAGGATTTCTTTCTGGCTTTTCGTCGCCGGGTGGGTTTTGTCTTCCAGAATTCTGAAGCCCAGCTCTTCAACCCCAGCGTCCGGGAGGAACTGGCCTTCGGCCCCCTGCAACTGGGACTCTCAGCCGCCGAAGTTAACGCCCGGGTGGATTCGCTCCTGGAGCTGTTTGAACTGGAAGACCTGGCCGACCGGCCCCCCCATAAGCTGAGCGGCGGGGAGAGGAAAAAGGTGGCCCTCGGGGCCGTCCTGGCCAGCAATCCCGAGGTCCTTATCCTCGATGAGCCTACGGCCGGGCTGGACCCCCGCAGCCAGCGCTGGCTGGTGGAAATGCTGGTTAAATTAAACCAGGCCGGGAAGACCATTATCACGGCCACCCACGACCTGGCCATCGTCCCGGTGATAGCGGACCGGGTTTTCGTCCTGGGTGAGGACCACCGCCTGGCCGGTGAGGGCTCGCCCCTGGAGGTTCTAGCCGACCGGGAACTCCTCCTCAGGGTCAACCTTATTGACGAAGCCTTCCACGAGCACCATCACCAGGGCTACTTCCACCTCCACGCCCATTGAGTGCCGGACTGCTTAATTATTGTTAAGGCGCGTTGCTTTGAGATATAGCCGGCGCTTAAAGGTTATATCCCCGTACAGGCAAGTGATTGTGCGGTAGCGGAACCTAGCTATCCTTATACCCCTTGGGTTTTGCCGGTATAATGGCATCATCTAAGGCCTCCAGTACGGCTACCAATAACCGCCTGGCTATTTGCAGGATAACTTCTTCCAGAGTGTTGAAATTCTCGCTACCATCTAATAAACTAAAGATGGTAGCGGTACTGGTACTACCGTTTACCATAAAGAGACAGACCTCACTCCTTTTACGGTGTTTTTCTTCCTGTGAGGTCTCTTTTCTCTTTTTTTGCTCCTTTTTCCTCCTGCATACTGTAATTTTACACTAACGACTCAGCAGCGCATTATCAAATTTTTGCTTTCTGTAAATCAAAAAATGAGTAATTAACGCAGCAAATTGGAACGCAAGCCCTACCATGCAAACACCGTACCATCCATAATGCTGCCAACAAAAGGTGCCAAGGAAAGAGCCTGCTGCTCCACCGATAAAATATGAAAACATGAACACGGTGTTATTGCGACTCCGTGTTGAGTCACCAAGTGCTTGGACCCTTGCCTGATTGGAAACTTGTCCACACTGATTGCCAAGATCAAGCACGATAACGCCGATGATAAGGCCCCAAATATTATACCCGAACAGGCTAAAGCATAGATAGGCAAGAGTCGATAGGATGACGCCAATACCTACTGTAAAACGCGGGCTTTTTGTGTCAGCTGCTTTCCCAATCAGAGGTGCTGCGAGCGCACCGGCTACTCCTGCTAACCCGAACAAACCTGCTTCTCTTGTACTCATACGATAGATCGGTGTTTCAAGAAGGAAAATCAGAGAAGTCCAGAACGCGCTGAACGAACCAAACATGAAAAAACCATTGAGGGCCGCTTCACGCAGAGGGCGTTCTCTCTTAACGAGACCAGGTATTGATTTGAGTAGCTCTTGATATGAAATCTTTGAAGACGGCTGGCTTTCCGGAAAAAAACACCTGATTAGAACCAATAAAATAATGATAAATCCGGCTGCAAAAAGGTAAACTGCTCGCCAATTCAAAGCCGCGCCCACAAGGCCACTGAATGTCCGGGACAGCAAAATTCCGATAAGCAGACCGCTCATGACATAGCCAATAATTTCCCCCTGCTCTTCCGGACGTGAAAGATGGGCTGCATAGGGAACGATAAGTTGTGGCACGATTGTTGTAATCCCAACGGCAAACATCGCAATTAGCAGCACAGGATAGCACGGTGATAAACCAGCTGTGAGCAGTGATATAGCAACCAAAAGCAGCATATGCAGAATAAGGGAGCGGCGTTCACACATGTCTCCCAGTGGAACAAATAACAACAGGCCAAACGCATAACCCACCTGTGTGAGCATGGCTGCAATACCTGCCGCGCTCTGTGAGACATGAAAAGTAGTCGAAATCTGCCCCTCCAGCGGTTGTATGTAATAAAGGTTTGCGACGGAAACGCCACAGACAACCGCCATCAACAATATAAACGATCTTGTCATAATAAATTGTTTTTCCTTGAGTTTACTGTTCAATCTTAGAACCCCCTATGAGTATTTGTATAGGTACTATACACTCTATGTATAAAAAAATCAGCTTTCTTTTAACGCCTTTTTAAACTGTAAGAGAAAGTCTATCAGGAACTTTAATTGATCTTTGTCCGAGTCGGTTAAGATTTCGGATATGATTGTGTTGTACCTTTCGTGGGCGCACTTGTGGTTGAAACAAGCTGTTTCCCCTTTGGGAGTGAGGCGCATGACGACTTTAGATCCTCTGGTTTGTTTTACCTCTTTTACAATCATTTGCTTGCGCTCAAGTCTTTTCACAGTTTGTGACGCCGCACCCCTTGTGATACCTAATTTGCGTGCAATAGCAGAAATATGAAGATCCGGATTATCCTTGATGCACTGGAGCATGTGTATTTCGGAATGGTAAAGCTCCGTGTCAGTACCGAAAGTACGGGCCTTACTGTCGTTTTCATAAAACTCACATATCATCTCCAAAAGCAGTTCGCAAATCCTCTCTATATCATTTTTCATATTTACTATTGTATAGCATGTATACATCAATGTCAACACGTACGCCGCTATTATGTCACCGGACTGTGATATTGTCACCCTGTAAGCGGACTGAGAAAATGTCACTATGAGAGGAGAAATCTTTTTGAGTGCCAAAGAGTCCCGCAGGGTGTTTGTGATTGAACAAGCCACAGCCGGGAACAATGGGAACTACGAGAGCCGGTAAGATACCGTTAGAAGAAGAGCTGCCCTTCTGGAAACCATTCCCGGAGTGGGCAGGCGGACCACAGAACAAATCCTAGTAGCCTCAAAAACAAAGCTAATTCTTATAGCATGACAGGATTACTAGTAAAGAATTGGCAGCTGGCGAGAATGTTTATGGTGGCTAAATGCGGTTCGCCTTTTTACTGGTCACTACTCTGGATTGGGGAGTAGGTGGCTTTTTGGGTTGCCCCTTGGGAGAGGTGCTTGCCCCGGCAGTAGCCCGGATGAGGGCATCTAGTTTAGCCGGCGTAATAGCCGGGCCGCCGGCGTTGACCCGGGGCAGGGCCAGGGGGTTACTCTGACGGGTAACGACCCCATAATGGGTGGTAAAGACGATTTTAAAACCGGCATCAACAGCGGCCTGGATGGCCGTCTGGCCGCCGGCACCGAAGGGCAGGGCCAGGGCATAGACCGGCTGCTGGAGATGGCTTTCTATTTCTTCCCGGGAACGCTTCAGGTCCTGGTAGACCATATTTCTATAGTCGCTCAAACTCTGGCCCTTGAGGGGGCCGTTGAGGAGAGGCCCGTTTTTGCCGCTGGCCAGGGGGCCGAAGTCATGGAGATTATAGGTGTGGGACTGGGTGGTAAAGCCAGCGGCGGCCATCTCCCTGGCCCCGTCCCAGCTATAGTACTGGAGGTTGCCCCGCTTTTGCCCGACGTATTTCACAATGGCAAAGGCTACAGCAGGCATATGCCTTTTCTGTAATTCCGGCAAGGCATACTGGTGGACACTCTCATAACCGTCGTCAAAGGTGATGAGGACGGCATTATCGGGTACTGAACCGCCATTTAAGAAGTCGCGCAACTGGTCCAGGCTGATGACGTGGTAACCCCTGGCTAGGAGCATATCCAGTTCGCTGGCGAAACGTTCCGGGGAGATAACTAACCCCGGTTCTTCTTTAACATCAATATGGTGATAGATAAGGACGACGATCTTATTCTGGTAGTAAACTTCATTGGACTGTACCCCGGCCAGCTGGGCCTGCCCGTTTTGATGGGGAGTGGCGGTAGCCAGTTGGGCAGGGGCGGGCTGGTTCACGTTATCGCTGCTAGCGGCAGTGGTAGCAGCCGGGCTCCGGTTCAGGCGGGAAGATATTTGGACATATGTAAATGACAATGACAGGAGCAGGACTAAAGCAATAATGGCAGCGGCTTTTTTGGGCAAGATCGAACCCTCCCGGGGAAAAGTATTTAATTAAAATTGGGAACGTTGATAGCCGTCTGGCTGCCAGCGAAACTTTACTTGAGAATAAGTTTAGCACAAAGGCTCCGCTACGGAAACTACCCCTGAAAAAATCTTTAACCGGCCGATCTATATAGTAAAAGCTCCTGGCCGGGAGAAAAAGGAAAGGGGAATATTATGCTTAAAAGAGCAAGGCTAGTAGCTTTAGTACTGGTTTTAACCCTTGCCGGTGGCCTCGCGGCCATGGCGGCACCACCTGATTGGGCCGGGGCCAATGGTCAAAAGGCCGGGCACCAGGAACAACCGGCCGGGGGCGACCGCCAGCAAGAGGCCAACCGGGAACAGGACTGGGAGCGCCTGCGGGATGGTAGTTGCCTGGATGGGAATAGCGTCTGCCAGCAGGTATACAACGCCACGGGGAATAACGGCCTGGACCTGAAATTGCAGGTCAAGGCGCGGGTTCATGTTCGCCTCCACGGCCAGGAGGTTGACTGGGCGGTTCCTCCAGTTATCAAAGGGGGACGTACCCTGGTGCCGGTACGGGCCCTGTGTAACGGCCTGGGGGCCGCGGTGGATTGGGACCAGGATACCAGGACCATTACTATAACCAGGGGTGATACGGTAGTAAAGCTTGCCCTGGACAGCCGGGTTTTCACCGTTAACGGCCAGGAACAGGTACTTGATGTCCCGGCCCAGCTAATCAGCAACGCAACTTTCGTACCCCTGCGTTTTGTGAGCCAGGCGTTAGGGGAGAAGGTCAATTACCAGCAGGGGGCCGATGAGGGAGCTATAGTCGACATCGCCCCCGCTACCGGGGCCTAACCGGGGAATCCCGGCTCCTACCAAATAGGAGGGATCACCTGTAAAGGTGGTCCCTTTTGTTTTGCCGGGCAGTTATACCTGTTTACTCCTGGTAGAGAACGGCCCCGGAATTGGCGTCCAGGGGCAGGCTGATCTGGCCGCCCTTCACCTCCAGGAGGCGGTTGCTCAGGCCGTCCCGCCAGGTACTATCCTCAGCCAGTCCCGCGACGGCTGCCGCCAGGGTAACCGTCTGGGGGAGGTCGCTGGCATTGAGAATTATAATTACCTTCTCTCCCTCCAGGCGCCGGGCATAGGCGTAGACCTCGGCCTGGTCGTCGGTAAAAAGGGGCTGGAAAAATCCCCGTCGCAAAGGCCGCAACTGGTGCCGCAACCTTATCAGGCACCGGTAAAAGTTCAGGAGATCCCGGTCCCAGTCCCGGGGTTCCCAGGGCATGGTCCGGCGGCAGTCGGGGTCCGGGCCGCCGGTGAGGCCTACCTCGTCGCCGTAGTAGATCAGGGGCGCACCGGGATAGGTGAGCTGCAGGATGAGGGCCGGTCGCAGGTGGGCTACGGCCTCGGCGTAGCTGCCGGAGTGTCCGGGAACGCCGGCCAACCCTTCCTGGAAGGCGGTGATAATTCGCGCCGTGTCATGGCTGCCCAGGAGGTTTAACAGGGCGAAATTGGCCGCCTCAGGGTAGCGCAGGCGCACCAGGCCCAGGAGCATATCCAGGGTGGAAATGGGAAAAAGCCTCCGGGCGAAGTATGCAAGGACCAGGTCCCGGAAGAGGTAATTCATCACCCCGTCAAAGTAACGGCCGTTCAGCCAGAAACGGGCGTCGCGCCAGATCTCGCCGACAATGTAGGCTTCCGGATTGGTCCCTTTAACCTGCTGGTAAAACTCCCGCCAGAAGGGCGGCTCGATCTCATTGGGCACGTCAAGGCGCCAGCCGTCGGTACCGGCATCCCACAGCCAGTAGGTCGCCACGTGAAGAAGGTAATTACGAACCTCGGGGTTTCTGACGTTGAGCTTGGGCAGGCTGGGGATATCCCACCAGCAGGCATAATTGGCCCGGGGTTCACTCCGTACCGGGAAGTCATAGAAGTAGTACCAGTCCTTATACGGGGAACCGGCTCCCCGGGCGACCACGTCTTTAAAAGCAAAGAAATCGGTCCCCGTATGGTTGAAGACACCATCCAGGATGATGCGTATGCCGGCGCCATGGAGGGATGCCACCAGGCGGCGCAGGGTATCGGTATCTCCCAGGGCCGGGTCCACGGCCAGGTAATCGCGGGTGTTATAGCGATGGTTGGAGGAGGCGGCAAAAATGGGGTTGAGCCACAGGACATTGACCCCCAGAAACTTTAGATAGGGTATCTTCGCCTGGATACCCTCCAGGTCGCCGCCGAAGAAGTTTTCCCTGGTAGGGGCTTCGCTCCAGGGCCTGGTTCCCGGCGGGTCGTTGGCCGGGTTGCCGTTGTAAAAGCGATCGGGAAATATTTGATAGGAAACGGCGTCGTAGATCCAGTCGGGAACGGTAAAGATATCTGCCGGGGTCCACTGATAGGTAAAGGGGCGGCCCTGTTGGCCGGTACCACCGGCAAAGATATAGCGGTCATCCCCATCCCCTTCCCGCAGCCGGAAAAAATAACGGCAGCGCCAGGGACGGGAGAGGCTGATCTCAGCCTGGTAATAAAGGTAACGGGGTGTTCGGGCATAGGCATGCATGGGGGCCGTTTTAAGGCCCCGGTCTTCATAGATTACCTGGCAGCTTTGCTGTTCCCGGCGGCCAATTTTTAAGCGCAGGAGGAGCCGGTCGGGTGCCAGGGGCTGGCAGAAACGGATTCCCGGGCGATGGTGGAGCAAAGGCAAAACCCCCTCTTCTCTATTATAGTATAGACGTACCTGACCTAAATTACGAAGTTTTTGGCGGGGCGGTTCTGCCGGGGCAGTGGGTCTCATAAAATAGACATGGATTTTCTGGCGGCCGCCGGCGGGGAGGGAGGTATTAAAGTTTATAAAAACCATGGAAATAGCAGGTTAAACCCGTAGAGTTTATTATGGACCAGAATTTAACAAAAAGCAAGGGTGGAGACGGTTCGACTGGCATTAAAGAATATGGTAAATCCTATTTATATAAGTTATATGGTTATAATTATTATTTAAAGGTAGCCAAAAATATTAAGACTAAGTTAAGAGGGGAAAACGGTGCTTGATCTGGCCCATGGCTACCACCAGAACGCCCTGATATGCCTGCCCCAGGATTTACACACCCTCTATGTTTACTGGGATTTTACCCCCGCCCGAATCCGGATCCTGGTAGACTTTTTCCACCATGTGCGGCCGGAGATGGAACTGACCCTGCGTCTCTGCCGCCAGGATTGCCCCCTGCCGGAGCAGCAGTTGACCCTGGAAAGCCTGGAGCCCGGCTGGCGTTACTTTTCCAACCTCGACGATCGTGCCGCTTATCACCTAGAACTCGGCGCCCAGAGCCCGGAGGGGGAATTCGTCCTCTTTTCCCGGACCCCGGTTTTCCAGATCCAGCCCGGCCGGACGGTAGAACCTGCCGGGGCCCGGCAATTACCTCCGGGTCTGAACCCTGATTGGACAATCCCCCCGGAGGGCCAACAGTCCGGGAGTAACTTTAGCTGGTCCTGAGTTGAAAAAGACTTTCGTCCTGAGGGTAGCTATTACACTCGACGGTCTTACCACGTTAGGAGCTATTATTTTGGAGGTCTGATACTTTATGGTTACCCGGTCGGGTGATAACCTAGGTTATCTGTCGCTGGTGCTCCATGCTCATCTGCCCTTTGTCCATAACCGGGAGCCCTATGTCAGCCTGGAAGAGAAATGGCTTTTCGAAGCCCTGACGGAGTCCTACCTGCCCTTGATCCTGAGCTGGGAGGAGCTGGCCGGCGAGGGGTTAGACTTTCACCTCACCCTCTCCCTGTCGCCGCCCCTCATCAGCATGTTGATGGAACCTGCCCTGGGGGAGCGCTACGGTCGTTACCTGGATAACCTCAGGGAACTGGCCGGCCGGGAAATTGAGCGGACCAGGGGTGACCCGACTTTCGCCCCCCTGGCGGAGTTTTATCACCGGCGCCTGACTCTCGTCGACCGGGCCTTCAAAGAAACCTACCGGGGGAATTTACTGGCGCCTATAAAAAGGCTGCGGGAACAGGGTCGCCTGGAACTGATAACCACCGCGGCTACCCATGGTTACCTTCCCCTGATGCTTACCGATGAGGCCAGGCGAGCCCAGGTGCGGGCAGCCCTGGATCTTTTCGGCATGACCATGGGCTTTGTCCCGGACGGGCTCTGGCTGCCGGAGTGCGGCTATACCCCAGGGATTGAAAAAATCCTCCGGTCCGAGGGGATTAAGTATTTCATCGTCGCCAGCCACGGCATGTTAAATGCCACCCCCGTGGTAAAATCGGCTGTTTATGCTCCGGTCAGGGTGGGCGGCGTGGCTGTCTTCGGGCGGGACTGGGAGACTTCCCACCAGGTTTGGAGCCGGACCGAGGGTTATCCCGGAGATCCGGTGTACCGCGAGTTCTACCGGGATATTGGTTACGACCTGGATTTCAATTACCTGGCACCCTACCTGGTGGGGGGGATCCGGGGAGATACCGGCTTTAAATACTACCGGATTACCGGTAAAACCGGGGTCAAGGAGCCCTATGACTACCGGGCCGCCCGGGAGCGGGCCCGGGAGCATGCCCGGGACTTTATCGCCAACCGGGAGAAACAGCTGGCTTACTGGGCCGGCAGGACCCAGGATAAGCCTGTCGTCGTCGCTCCCTATGACGCCGAGCTCTTTGGCCACTGGTGGTTTGAGGGGCCGGACTGGCTGGCCGATGTCCTGCGCCTGGCAGGCGAAAGCCGGGTCTCCCTGACCTCTCTTTCGGCTTACCTGGAGCAGTATCCGCCCCGCCAGGAAGTGACCATGGGTCCTTCCAGCTGGGGAGAAGGGGGTTATAACCACGTCTGGTTGAACCAGGCCAACGACTGGCTTTATCTCCACCTCCACCGGGCGGAGAGGGCCATGATCAAGCTGGCTGCCGCCAATCCCCGCCCCGGCTCCCTGCAGGAGCGGGCACTGAACCAGGCTGCCAGGGAATTGCTCCTGGCCCAGAGTAGCGACTGGTCCTTTATCCTCACCACCGGGACGACGGTGGACTATGCCCGGCGTCGCCTCCGGGAACACCTGGGGGCTTTTTTTAAACTCTGCCAGGATTATGAGCGAGATCGCCTGGATGAAGATTTTCTGGCCCGCCTGGAGGCGGCGGACAATATCTTCCCCGGCCTCGATTTTCGCCTCTACCGGCCAGCCGGAAGGGGAGTAGCCTGCCGGCCCGAGGTTCATAATAAAACCAGGCCGGGAATTCTTATGCTTAGCTGGGAATTCCCACCCCGCCATGTTGGCGGCCTGGGTATCCACGTCCGGGACTGGGCCAGGCCCTGGCCCGCCAGGGGGTGGATGTCCACGTCCTGACCCGGGCCCCAGGCGACCGGAGGGTTTCAACCGTCCAGGAGGGTGTTTACCTGCATTATGTGCCCACCTACCAGCAGCCCGACAAAGAAATTAATTTCCTCTCCTGGGTGTTGCAGTTTAACCTGGCCCTGGCCGATGCCGGCCAAGAGGTGCTGGCCGCCTATCCCGGCCGGAATTGGATCCTCCATGCCCACGACTGGCTGGTGGCCTACGGCGCCCGGGAACTCCAGGAGTCGGCCAGGGTACCCCTGGTAGCCACCATCCACGCCACCGAAGCCGGCCGTAACCACGGTCTCCATAACCGCATCCAGCAGGCCATCCACCATATTGAGTCGGGGCTGGTGAACGGTGCAGACCGGTTAATCTGCTGCAGCCGCTATATGGAAGAAGAAATCAGACGCCTGTTTCAGCCCCGGTCGGAGATAACCGTGATTCCCAATGGTGTCCGGCCCATACCCCCGGTTCCCCCCTGCCGGGACAGCCAGACCATTCTTTTTGTGGGCCGCCTGGTGGTGGAGAAGGGGGTCCAGGTCCTCCTGGCCGCCCTGGCGCGCCTTAAGCGACTTTACCCGGGAGCCAGGTTAATCGTCGCCGGGGCCGGTCCCTACGCTGGAGAACTGCAAACCATGGCTAACAACCTGGGTCTGGCCGACAGGGTTGAGTTTACCGGTTTTGTTTCCGAGGAGGTTCGTAATCGGCTCCTGGCCCGGTCCCGGGTGGCCGTGTTCCCCAGCCTCTATGAGCCCTTTGGTATTGTCGCCCTGGAGGCCATGGCTGCCGGGATACCGGTGATCGTATCCCGGACGGGCGGCCTGGCCGAGGTGGTGGAAGACAACCGTACCGGCTTGACCTTCAACCCCGGAGATGTCGCCGACCTGGAGCGTCGCCTGGTAACAATTTTCCAGAACCCCGACCTGGCCGCCGAGCTGGGCCGTAGCGGCCAGGCCCGGGTTTACCGGGATTATACCTGGGAGGCCGTGGCCCGGCAAACCCTGGCCCTTTACCGGGGCGTTCTCCGGGAGAACTCTTTGATCGCCAGTTAGGATCTATGCCCCATGGGGTATCATAAACGATATGGTAAAGAACATATGCTTTCATTTGCCGCCGATCATCACCGGGTGACTATCATAAAAGCATTGAAGGAGAGAAAATGATGCCTTCACCCCATATCTTCTTTGTCCAGCCGGTTTTGCCGGAAAAACTTAAGCCCCTCCGGGATCTGGCCGCTAGTCTTTACTGGCCCAGGTACCCGGAAACAGCGGCCCTTTTCCGGGACCTGGACCCCGACCTCTGGGAGGAGACCGGTCATAACTCCGAACTCTTACTGAGGTTACTGCTGGCGGCCAGATTAACGGCGGTCGCCAGGGACCCTCAATATACCGGCAGGCTGGAACAGGTGTGGCAGCAGTACCGCACCTACCTGGGCGCCCCGGTGAACCGGGGCAACCTTCCCGGGCTGGAAAGCAATCAGGTTATTGCCTATTTTTCTGCCGAGTTCGGCCTGAGCGAGGCCCTGCCCATATATGCCGGGGGGCTGGGGTTCCTCGCCGGAGACCACCTGAAGTCGGCCAGCGACCTGGGCCTGCCCTTGGTAGGGGTAGGCCTCCTGTATCGCGAGGGTTACTTCCGCCAGCGCCTCGACCGCCGGGGGCAGCAACGGGAGGTTTATTCCCGCTATGATTTCTACCAGCTACCCCTGGAACTGGAGCGCCGGGCCGACGGCTCGCCCCTGGAGGTGCAGGTGAACTTTCCGGACCCGGATCGCCAGGTCCGGGCCAGGGTCTGGCGGGCTCGGGTCGGCCGCCTCAACCTTTACCTCCTGGACAGCGATTGCCCCGGCAACCTGGAGGCGGACCGGTTGATTACCGACCGGCTTTACGGCGGCGACCTGGAAAAACGGATTCAGCAGGAGATCCTCCTGGGCATCGGCGGCGTGCGGGCCCTGGCGGCCCTGGGTATCAACGCCACTATCTTTCACCTGAATGAAGGCCATTCGGCCTTCCTGGGCCTGGAAAGGATCCGGCAGTTGCAGGCGCGGTATGGACTAGATCTGGCGTCGGCCCGGGAACTGGCTACCTGCAGTAACATCTTTACCACCCATACCCCGGTGCCGGCCGGTATCGATGTCTTTCCCCCTTATCTAATGGACAAATATTTCACCGAATATTACCAGTCCCTGGGTCTTTCCCGCCACGAATTCCTGGCCCTGGGCCGGCAGGACCCCAATAACCAGCAGGAACCCTTCAATATGGCCGTACTGGCCTTACGCCTGTCGGCCTGGGCCAACGGCGTCAGCCAGCTCCACGGCCAGACGGCACGCCGGATGTGGCAGGTAATTTGGCCGGGAGTGCCGGTAGCCGAGATTCCCATTGGCGCCATTACCAACGGTGTCCATACCACCTCCTGGGTGGGAGAAAAGATGGCCGCCCTCTACGATCGCTACCTGGGAACGGCCTGGCGGGAGGACCCGGCCTCCCCGGCCAGCTGGGCGGGGGTGGCAGGCATACCGGCCCGGGAACTCTGGCAGGTTCACGAAGAACAGCGGCGGGAACTCCTGGCCTTTGCCCGGCGGCGATTGGCGGCCCAGCTCCGGGAGTGGGGGGCCGGGCCCAGGGAGATAGCCGCCCTGGAAGGGGTTCTCGATCCAGGGGCATTGACCATCGGTTTTGCCCGCCGTTTCGCTGCCTATAAACGGCCGGCCCTGCTCCTGCGTAACCCGGAACGTTTGGCCAGAATCCTGGGGGACTCCCGGCGGCCGGTCCAGATCATCTATGCCGGCAAGGCCCACCCCAGGGACGAAGAGGGGAAGGAGCTCATCCGGCAGATAACGGCCTTTACCAGGGAGGAGGCCTTCCGTGGTCGTTTGATCTTCCTGGAGGATTATGGCCTGCAGGTGGCCCGTCATCTGGTCCAGGGTGTCGACTTGTGGCTGGGTAACCCGCGACGGCCCCTGGAGGCCAGCAGTACCAGCGGCATGAAGGCCGTTCTGAACGGCGCCCTCCATGCCAGCACCCTGGATGGCTGGTGGGCCGAAGCCTGGACCCCGGATACCGGCTGGGCCATTGGTTCCGGCGCGGTTTACGAGGATACCGGCTACCAGGACGCGGTAGAAGGGGAGGCCCTTTATAACTTGCTGGAGAAGGAGATAGTCCCCCTCTTTTACGAGCGAGACGCCGGGGGCCTGCCCGCGGCCTGGGTGGAGATGATGAAAAGGTCCATCAGGGCCTACGGGCCGGTGTTCAATACCCACAGGATGGTGGCGGAATACAGCCGGCAGTTTTACGAACCTGCCGCCCGGCTTTACCAGAGGTTGCAGGCCGGCAACCAGGAGCGGTTAAAGGAGTTGGCCGGCTGGCGGAGCCGGGTCCGGGACTGGTGGCCGGCCGTGAGGATTGAGGGGGTGGAGGACGACAGGGAAGGGGATCTGATCGTGGGTGGTAGCCTGAAGGTCCGGGCCCGGGTTTTCTTGGGCTTCCTACAGCCGGAGGATGTGACGGTAGAACTCTATTACGGCCCGGTTGACGCCGGCGGTGAAATTGTGACCGGAGAGAAGGAGACCATGATCCAGTACCAGGATCAGGGCGAAGGAAGGTACCTGTATAGCGGCGTCATCCCCTGCCGTCGAGGGGGACGCCAGGGCTACAACCTGCGGGTGTTGCCGCGTCATGCAGACCAGGTTCATCCCTACCAGAGCGGCCTGATTCTTTGGGGTTAGGGAAAGGGGGATAAAGGTTATGCTGGCCAGGGATATCATGACCACCAATGTGATTACCATTACCCCGTCGGCAAGGATTTATGAATTGACCAGGTTGCTGGCGGAGAAACAAATCAGTGGGGTGCCCGTCTGCGACGGCGATAACCACGTAGTGGGCATTGTCGGTGAAGCGGACCTGCTGGGCCTGGTCAATGGTCACCTGGTACGTGACATCATGAGCCAGCCGGTTATCGGCGTCGATGCCGAGGACCCCGTGGAAAAGGTGGCCGCCATCCTCCACGAAAAAAGGATTAAAAGGGTACCTGTTTACAGCAACGGTCGCCTGGTGGGGATTATCAGCAGGGCAGATATTGTCGCCGCTATGGCCAGAGAAAATAAATAAGGCAACCGACAGGGCTTTGCCTGCGAGGATGGATGGAACCTTGTCAGATAAAGAGTTGCGTCTTTTGCACCGACTATGCCGGTGGTACGGCGTGGAGCCTGCCTATCGCGATGGGGAGGGTAAACTCAGGAGGGCCGGGCCGGAGTCGTTGCTGGCGGTATTGCGGGCCCTGGGGGCACCGGTGGCAGGCCTGGCTGACCTTCCCGGTGCCCTCCGGGAGCGGCGGCAGCAATACTGGCGGCGCTGTTGTGAGCCGGTAGCCGTAGCCTGGGCCGGCCGGTTGTCGCATATGGAACTGCGTCTCCCGGCCGGTCGGGCAACCGGGCCCCTGGAGTGCCGGCTGCGGCTGGAAGACGGCCGGGTATGGCGGATGGTAATCGATCCGGGTAGCCTGCCCCTTCTCCGGACTACCGTTGTGGAAGGGGTAGCCTTTGAGGCCAGGCAGCTCACCCTTCCCGCCAGGCTGCCCTGGGGCTACCATCACCTCCATCTGCGCCTGCCGGGCCTTACCCGGGAGGTATTGCTTATTGCCGCCCCCTCCCGGGCCGGTGCCCCGCTAACAGGCCAGGGGGAACACCTCTGGGGGTGTTTTTTACCCCTCTATGCCCTCCATTCCCACCGTAGCCTGGGGGCCGGGGATTTTGGCGACCTGGAGGCTCTATCCCTCTGGGTCAACAGCATGGGGGGCAGTTTTACCGGCACCCTGCCCTTCCTGGCGGCCTTCCTGGACGAGCCCTTTGCCCCCAGTCCCTATCAGCCGGTTAGCCGCCTCTTCTGGAATGAGTTTTACCTGGATATTTCCCGTCTGGAAGAGGTGCAGCAGTGCCGGGAAGCCCGGGATTTTCTAAACTCGGCGGCGGTGCAGAAGGAGATAGCCGCTTTACGGGCCGCTCCCCTGGTAGACTACCGCCGGGGGATGGCCCTGAAAAGACGCCTGTTAGCTCTCTGCGCCCGTACCTTTTTTACCGGTGCTCCCGGCCGGAGGGAAGAGATGGCGGCCTGGCTGGCCGGCAACCCGGCGGCCCGGGACTACGCCCGCTTCCGGGCCGCCGTCGAGAAACAGCACGCCACCTGGCCGGAGTGGCCGGCCCCGATGCGGGATGGTAACCTCGGCGAGGGAGATTACGATCCGGAAGCCATGCAGTACCACCTGTACGTCCAGTGGCAGGCCCACCGACAGGTGCAGGCCCTGGCAGCCCGCGCCCGGCGCTCCGGTCCGGGTTTATACCTGGACCTGCCCCTGGGAGTCCACCGGGAGGGTTATGATGTCTGGCGTCATCGCCGGGCCTTCGCCCTGGCGGCCAGCAGCGGGGCCCCACCGGATGCCCTCTTCCGCCGGGGTCAGGACTGGGGGTTTCCCCCCTTCCACCCTGAGGGAATCCGGGAAGACGGTTATCACTATTACATCGCCTGCCTGCGCCATCACCTGCGCCACGCCGGCATCCTGCGCCTGGATCACGTCATGGGGTTGCACCACCTCTACTGGATACCCCGCGGCCTGGCGGCCACGGAGGGGGTTTATGTGCGCTATCACGCCGGGGAATTTTACGCCATCCTGTCCCTGGAATCCCGGCGCCACGGGGCCCTCCTGGTGGGGGAAGACCTGGGGACGGTGCCAGCTTACGTGCGCCGGGCCATGACCAGGCACAATATCAGCCGCATGTATATCTTGGCCGTAGAGTATACCGGGAAAACGGGCCGGGCCCTGGGACCGGTGCCCCCAGAGAGCCTGGCCGGCCTGAATACCCACGACATGCCGCCCTTTGCTGCCTTCTGGCGGGAAAGGAAAAAGAACAGCCGCCAGCTGGCGGCCCTGCCTGTCTTCCTTTATAACCGGGGTCGCCTGGAAGTGCCAACGACGGCGACCAGAAGCCTTCTAAGGGGCTGCCTGGCGTACCTGGCCGCCAGCCCGGCGCGTTTGTTGCTGGTAAACCTGGAGGATCTGTGGCTGGAGACGGAACCCCAGAATATCCCCGGCACAAGCACCGAGTACCCCAACTGGCGGCGTAAGGCCCGCTACAGCCTGGAGGAGTTCAGCCGGCAGCCAGGAGTAGTGGCTCTCCTGCGGGAGGTTAACTACTGGCGAGGTACAGCTAAATAAGGGCAGGGCAGCAGTAAGGGCTTCCCTTCAGGGAAGCCCTTACTGCTGCCCTTGTTTTTGCCCCTGCTGTCGCCCCGGTTGCTGCCGCAGGGAAATGCATACCCCGCCCAGGACCAGGATAATGCCGGCCCAGTGGTACCAGCTCAGTTTTTCTCCCAGGAACAAGGCTGCCAGGGCAATGGCAAAAAGGGGGTTCAAGTTATTAAACATGGCTACCGGCCCACACCCTATACGTTCGACGGCCTCGAAGGTAAGTAAAACCGCCAGCCCGGCGATGATACAACCCATGTAGATGAGGAGCAGCCATCCGGAGGGGGGCAGGTACCAGCCCTGGCGGCTAACCTCCCAGAAACCGGCGGGCAGCAGGAAGAGGGTACCGAAGAACAAGGAATAGGTGCTGGTAACAATAGGCGAATAACGTTCCACCATGCGTTGCCCCAGGATGTTGTAGAGGGAAGCTGCTGTGACATTCGCCAGGAGGACCAGGTCCACCGGCTGGAAGCGCATGGCAAGGAGCTGGGCCAGGGAGCCCCGGGTTGAGACCAGAGCCAGGCCGATGAAGGCCATAATGATGCCCGCTACCTGGTAACGGGAGGGTTTAACGTGCCAGCCGATGGCCAGTAGGACCAGGGTAACAGCGGGAAAGGTAGCGAAGATAATGGCGGCATTGACGGCCGGGCTGTTCTGCATGGACCAGGAGAAGGTATCGTAAGCGATGCTAATGCCCAGGAAACCCATCAGGGCCATGTAAGGGAGGTCTGCCAGGCGCGGCTTACCCCCGGCCTTCAAAGCAAATAGCAGCAGCACCGGCAGGCCCAGCAACCCCCTGGCCGCCGCCAGGGCCAGAGGCGGTACCAGGGGAGCGATCACCCGGCCGGCGATGACGTTACCCCCGTAAAGGAGGCTGGCCAGGATAATGGCAATATAACCCAACCTGCGGTCAGCTCCGGCGGCACATCCGGAGGTAATTGGCCGAATTGCTGCTTCTTTGATAGCCATTTAATTAATCCTCCCATAAATGGTAAATAGCAACGTCCTCTAAAAGCTTAGCACCGTGGACGGACGGCTAGCAAAGCTACCTGGGATGGGTTTGGGGCGAAAAAACGCCCGGAACAAATGCCTGGCTGGAAAAACCTTTATCAGGGGCAGCCCGAGGCGGACGTTTAGCACTTTTGCCAACCAAGGATAACCTATTGTTCCCGGAAGACATTGACGTCGTCCCCCAAAAGGTTTAAAATCGCTGTTGAAGAATTGAATTACCGTTCATTGTTTGAAAATTGGAGGAAGAACTTTTGGTTTACCGGCGGACAAAAAAGGTGGATCAAAAATTGGAAGCGCGCCTGCAGGCCATTATGCAGGCGGCGCGGGAAGAATTCGCCCGGAACGGTTTCTACGGAACCTCGATTAAAGATATCGCCCGCCGGGCGGGGGTGGGCATCGGTACGATTTATTTATACCTGCGTAATAAAGAAGCCCTCTTTGCCGCCCTGGTCAACGAAGCCTATGAAATGGTCCTGGACCGTATTGCCCGGGCCCGCAAAAACGCTACCGGCGGGAAGCAAAAGCTCCGGGCCTCTATGGAGGCGGCCCTGGCGGTCTTACAGGAGAACCGCGACCTGGCGCGGGTAATGCTTGTCCAATCGCCGGCGGGCCACCCGGCAGTGGCGGAACAACTCTACGATTTGCTGCGCCGTCTGGCCAGGCTGGTGGAGGAAGACGTGCTGGAGGAGATCGAGAGAGGGGAACTACCGCCCCAGGATGCCCATGTCGCGGCCCTGGCCTTTGTAGGTACCTTTTACCAGGTAGTCATCAGCTGGCTCAAGGAGGGTATCCCGGCCGACCTGACGGCGGTCGGCAAAGAGCTGATAGCCTATAACCTGCGCGGTTTGGGTTACCCAGTGGAGGGAGTAATTGAGAATGCTTGAAGAAAAGATCCAGGCAGACATCGGCTTTATCGGCGGCTCGGGCACCTTCAGCCTGAACTTTCCTGACGCCTTAAGGGATCCCGGGACGGAGGTGCTGGCCCGGGAGGTGGTTTTTACCACCCCCTGGGGTCCCAGTGCACCTCTAACTCTTTTTACAACCGGCGACCCGCCCCGGCGCGTGCTGGCGGCCAAAATGCATGGGAGGATTCCCGGCGTCTCCTGGGGCGAGAGTTCGCAGCGCCTGTTCCACGCCTTTATGCAGGCTAATGTGCGGAAGATTATCGCTGAAGGCGGGGTGGGGAGCATAAATCACCTCCTGGACCTCCGGGACATTGTTGTGGTCACCGACTACATTGATTTTTCCCTGCGCCGGGATGTGGGGCTCCAGGAGGGCTATCTGTCGATAATGCGCCGGCCTATCTGCCCTTCCCTGCACAGGACCCTGGTAGAAACGGCTAGAGAGTCTCCCCTCGGCCGGGTCTTTGACCGCGGCGTTTACCTGGTGACGGATGGGCGCCACTTTGAGAGCGCAGCCGAGGTAAGCCTCTTCCGCCAGTGGGGGGCGGACGTAGTGGGCCAAACCCTCTGCCCCGAAGTCTACCTGGCGAGGGAAATGGGGGCCTGTTATGCCGGCATCTATCTGGTTGTAAATTACGGGGAGGGTGTGGTGAAACCCTGGGAGCACAGGGAGTTGAAGGAGCTCTTTTTTGAGGCCGCCCCTGACTTCGGCCGCATCATCCTGAAAGCCCTGGGACGGGTATCCCTGGACAGCGATTGCGGCTGCGCCGACCTGCGCAAGCCGACTCTTTTACGCCCGGAAAATATCGGCAAGCACCCCTTATGAAAGGAGTGGGAAAGGCCTTGCCCACCACCACGGCAGAATTTATACGCCGGGAGCTCTCCCGGGGGGAACTGGCGGACATAGCTGCCAGGGTATATGCCGGGGAAAGGCTGACCCGGGAGGACGGTATACGTCTCTGGGAGAGTCAGGACCTCCTTGGTATTGGCTACCTGGCCGACCTGGCCCGGCAGCGGACCTGCGGTGATACCGTATATTTTATTAATAATGCCCACATCAATTATACCAATATCTGTCAAAATCTCTGCGATTTATGTGCCTTTGGGAGACAGACAGGTACTCCGGGGGCTTATACCCTCACCCTGGCGGAGATTGAAGCGAAGGCCAGGGCGGCGGCTGCCGCAGGTGTCACCGAGATCCATATTGTCGGCGGCCTGAATCCGGAATTACCCTATGATTACTACCTGGAACTAATCCGAACCGTGCGCCGGGCGGCACCCGGGGCCTGCATCCAGGCCTTTGACGCTGTGGAAATTGACTTTATAGCCTCCCGGGCCGGGCGCCCCGTAGCTGACGTCCTCCAGGAACTCCGGCAGGCGGGCCTGGACTCCCTTCCCGGGGGTGGGGCCGAAGTTTTTGCCCCGGAGGTGCGCCGGCGCCTTTGCGCCAAAAAGATCGATGGACAGCGATGGCTCCAGATCCACGAGACGGCCCACCGGCTGGGCATACCCACCAACGCTACCATGCTCTACGGCCACCTGGAGACGGCAGCCGACCGGGTGGATCACCTCCTGGCCCTCCGGGAACTCCAGGACCGGACAGGGGGCTTCCTGGCTTTTATTCCCCTGGCCTTTCACCCGGCCAACACGGCCTTCAGCAACCTGCCGGGAACCACCGGCGTAGATGACTTGAAGATGTTGGCCATCAGCCGCCTGCTTCTGGACAACTTCCGTCACATCAAAGCCTTCTGGATTATGATTGGGCCGAAGTTAGCCCAGGTGGCCCTGCATTTTGGGGTAAACGACCTGGACGGTACCGTCCGGGAAGAGCATATCTTTCACGACGCCGGGGCTGAAACGCCCCAGTACCAGCCTGCTGAAAGCTTTTTACAGAGTATCCGGGCGGCCGGCCGGATCCCGGTGGAAAGGGATACTTTATACCGGGAAATCCGCCGCTATGCCTGAAAAGGAGGATAGCTATGGACTGGCCCCGGCTGGGACGGGTGGGTTACCTGAACTGCCTGCCCCTGTTTTACCCCCTGGAGACAGGGCGGGTAAAATTACCGGCCAGAATAGTTGCCGACCACCCTGCGGTTTTAAATAAGGCCTTCCGGCAGGGGGAATTAGAGGTCACGGCTGTCTCTTCCCTGGCTTACGGGCAGTTTGCGGAAGACGCCCTGGTCCTGCCGGGATTATCTATCTCCTGCCGCGGCAGGGTTGGCAGCGTATTCCTTTTAAGCCGGGTTCCGGCAAAGGAACTCGGGGGCCGCCCCCTTTCCCTCACTCCCTATTCGGCCACCAGCGTGGTTTTGTTGCGTATCCTTCTGCAACGGCTTTATCATGTTGCGCCGGACTTTTTTACCCGCCCGACCGGCAGCCCCCCGGATTGGGGGCGACCGGAAGCCCTGCTTACCATCGGGGATGAAGCCCTGCAGGTCGTCCGGACAGGCTGTTATCCTTTCGTCTACGACCTGGGTGAAGAGTGGTACCGGTTAACCGGCAAGCCTATGGTCTTTGCCCTCTGGGTGGCCAGGAAAGATTTTGCTGCTGCCCACCCGGAAAAGCTGGCCGCAATCTGGCGGGCCTTACAGGAGGCCAAGGCCTGGGGAAAAGGCCACCCGGGCACCCTGGCAGCGACAGGAGCCCGGCACCTTGGAGTGGAGCCGGAATTTATCGAGGATTATTTCGCCCTTTTAAACTATGACCTGGATTGGCCGCACCTGGAGGGGCTTTTAACCTTTTACGGCCTGGCCCATGGGGAAGGATTCCTCGCCCATCCGGTGGCTCTGGAGATCTGGGGGGTAGACAATGAAAGAAACTATCGCCTGCAAAGTGCTTGACGGTGAGCGTTTGAGTTTTCACGAAGCGGAGCGTCTTTATCAGGAGGCCGGCCTGCTGGAACTGGGTTACCTGGCCAACCTGGTCCGCCAGAAGCTGCACCCCGAAGGGACGGTCACCTTTGTCGTGGACCGGAATATCAACTATACCAATATTTGCGTCAATGCCTGCCGTTTCTGTGCCTTTTATCGCCTGCCCGGGGATCCGGAAGGCTACCTCCTCAGCCGGGAGGAAATCGGCCGTAAAATCGAGGCGACCCTGGCTGCAGGGGGAACCCAGATCCTGATGCAGGGGGGCCTGCATCCCGATCTAGACCTGGCCTGGTTTGAGGACCTCTTCTCCTGGATTAAATCCCGCTATCCGGTCACCCTTCATTCCCTATCTCCGGTAGAAATCGATGACCTGGCCCGGAAGGAAGGGCTGCCGGTGATAGAGGTTTTGCGGCGGCTGAAGAAAGCAGGCCTCGATTCCCTGCCGGGCGGTGGGGCGGAGATCCTGGTCGACAGGGTTCGCGGCCGGGTTAGCCCCAAAAAGACCGGTGCGGCCCGCTGGCTGGAAGTGATGCGCGCCGCCCATGCCCTGGGGATGAAATCAACCGCCACCATGGTTTTCGGGTTGGGGGAAACTATGGCTGAGCGGATCGCTCACCTGGAGGCTATCCGGCAGCTCCAGGATGAAACGGGAGGTTTTACAGCCTTCATCCCCTGGAGTTTCCAGCCAGGCAATACCGAACTTGGCGGCGTGGAAGCTAGCACCACCGAATACCTGAAACTCCTGGCCCTTTCCCGGCTTTACCTGGATAATATCCCCAATATCCAGGTCTCCTGGGTAACCCAGGGAACCAAGGTGGCTCAGGCGGCCCTTTTCTTTGGCGCCAACGATTTCGGTTCCACCATGCTGGAGGAAAACGTAGTCCGGGCGGCTGGTGCTTCCTTCCGTGCCGATCGGGAGGAGATCCTTCGCTGCATCCAGGCGGCCGGTTTCCGGCCCGCCCAGCGCGATAATGAATATCATATTTTGCGCTACTACGAGGCAGGGCAGGTTAACCGGTGAACCCATTTCCCTTCCGGCTTCGCCAGAACCCCGGCTTCCCGGGCCTGGGCACCGGTTCCGGGCCATGCCTACCGGTTCACCGTGATGGTGAGTGCCTCTAAAAAATATAAAACCCCTCCCCTCAGGTTGGCTCCTGAAACGGGCAGGGGTTTTATTTTCGGCGCCTAACCATTTATGGCAGCCTCCCGTGCCGGGAGGCTGCGGCTCTCTGGTGCCGAAGGCGGGGGTCGAACCCGCACGGCCTCGCGGCCACCGGATTTTGAGTCCGGCGCGTCTGCCAATTCCACCACTTCGGCATATCGTGCTTTCATTTTAACACAGGCTTTATATTCTTGCAAGGCCTAAAGGATAAAGGTCAGGGGGTGTCGAATAGGAAAAGTACTGGAAAGGAGCGGGTACGCCATGCCATCCGATGAGGAGTTGCTGGCCCGCAGCAGGGACGGTGACGCTGAGGCCTTTGCCCTCCTGGTGGAACGCTACCAGCGGATGCTCTTTACCATAGCCTACCGTTTCCTGGGCAATACCGAGGATGCCGGCGACGCGGCCCAGGAAGCCTTGGTGCGCGCCTTTAAAAACCTGGCGGCCTTTCGCGGCCAGTGTTCCTTTAAGACCTGGTTACAGCACATTATCGCCAATGTCTGCCGCGATGAGCTGCGCCGCCTGAAACGGCGACCCACCCTTTCCTTAGACAACCTCCTGGAAACCGGCGGTGGGTTCCGGGAACTATCAGCTGGCAAGGTTACCTCGCCGGAAGAGGTTTTCTTGACCAGGGAAGGGGAGGACCGGTTACATAGACTTATCCAAGCCCTGACGCCGGAATATCGGGTGGTTGTTATTATGAGAGACCTCCAGGGTTTCAGTTACGAAGAGATAGCCAGCCACCTGGGTTGCCCCGTGGGGACCGTAAAATCCCGCCTTAGCCGGGCGCGCCATTTTCTACGGCAGCACCTGGTACAGGAACGGGAACATGTAGCCGGTCTCGGCGTCTATATGGCTAAAGGGGGTGAGGGGCGTTGAATTGCAGTCAGTGCCGGGAACTCATATCACCATACCTGGATGGAGTCTTGAGCGAAACAATACAACGGGCCCTGGAGAACCACCTTAACTCCTGCCCGGCCTGCCGGGAAGAACTGGAGGCTATGGGGCAGACAATCGAGATTATCCGTGCCTGGTCCGAAGAAGAACTCGACCTGCCACCCGGTTTTGAGGAACGCCTGCGCTCACGCCTGGAGGAGTGCCGGCAGCCGTGGTACCGACGCCTCTCCCGGAACTGGCTTTCCCTGGCGGCAGCGGCGGCCACTATCATGGTGGTAGCAATTACGGCCCGGGCGGATTACCTCCACCTGGGTTCCTCCAGGCAAATCGCTGTCCCCCATGAGAAACAGGTGCAGGAATTGGCCATGACCCGGGGAGACCAGCAGGTGACTCCCCTCAAGGCTCTACCACCGGTTACCTCAACGGATGCCCCGCAGCAATCAGCACCGAAAGTAAAGGTAAAAGCAGCTACTACCTCGGTACGATCTGCAGTGAGGAATCTGGAGAGTTCCCACCCCGATCCGGAACAACAGCAAAGGAAAATAGTCCCTGGAGGGACCTTCAACCTCAATTCCCGGGGCAGAGCAGAGCGAGCAGCTCCGGAGCAGCAGACCGGGGGACAATCAGGAAAGGGTCAGCCGGACCAGGATAAAGATAAGGGAAAGGAGAAGGGGCCGGGTCAATCCCGTACTGTACTGGAAGCAGGGAAGAAAGAAGTTACCCCGAGGGCTGGCGAGGGGGTGGCAGGGGGAACGTCAACCATTGCTGGCGATGGGCCGGGAACCGTCAAGACCCCGGCCGGTGATGGGAAAGAGGTCCCACCTTTACCACCGGCCGGTGGGAAGGCAACGCTCCAGGACCTGACGCCAGGGGTTGGGCGGCAAAACTCGGCAGCGTCTCCGGATAGCGACCTGCAAAACCGGACTCTTACCCAGCCACCCCCCGCACCTGTTGCCCCGGCAACTATCCCTAAACCGCCCTCGCCTTGAGGGCGGTTTTAAAATTTCTGTTTGCTGATCCCCGCCAGTTAATTGCTTCCGGCAGGGGAAAAAGATAAAATATAAGCAGTTCTAAGCTAAAAGAAGGGTGATTAATGCCCACCAAAACCGCTAGACTTCTCCTGGTCGACGGCAACAGCGTCATTCACCGGGCTTTTCATGCCCTGCCCCCCCTGCAGACCAGGGAAGGTATTCGCACCAATGCCGTCTACGGCTTTGCAACCATGTTGCAAAAGGCCAGGGAGATGTTTAAACCCGATTATATTATTGTCGCCTTTGACCATAGTAAGGTTACCTTTCGTAACGAACTGTACGATGAATATAAAGGAACCCGGCCGGAGACCGACCCTGAGCTCAGGCCCCAGTTTGCCCTGGTCAAACGCCTCCTGGCAGCCTGGAACCTGGCCAGTTGTGAGGTTGAGGGCTACGAAGCCGACGACCTTATCGGCACCTTAAGCCGCCAGGGCGCCGCCACGGGCCTGGAAGTCCTCATCCTCACCGGGGACCGCGACGCCCTGCAACTAGTGGGAGAACGGGTGAAGGTCCTCCTTATGCGGCGCGGCCTTTCCCAGGTAGAGGTCATCGACCGGGAAGCAATCAAGAAAAACTATGGCCTGGAACCGGAGCAGCTCATTGACGTCAAGGCCCTGATGGGCGACGCCTCGGATAATATTCCCGGCGTACCGGGGGTGGGGGAGAAAACGGCCGTCCAGCTCGTCCGCCAGTACGGCGACCTGGAAGGAGTCCTGGCCCACAGCGGGGAGATAAAAGGACGCCGGGTAGCGGAGAACCTGGTGACCTTCGCCGACCAGGCGCGCCTGGCCCGGCGCCTGGCCACAATTGACTGCCAGGCTCCTGTGACCCTCGACCTGGCAGGGTGCTGCAACCAGTCGCCGGACTACGAGGCCGTCCTGGCCCTTTATAAAGAACTGGAGTTCCACAGTCTGGTCAAGGACGTCCTCAGGGCCATGGAACAGGAAGGCAAGAAGGCCTCGCAAGAAACGACTGCTGTCCGGGGACTGTCGCTGCCGGACCCACTCACCCTGGACAGCCTGGAAGAACTGGCGGAACTGGTGGCCAGGTTGGTCGGGAAGACGGATGTGGCCCTGGAATTGATTCTTAATAATCCCAGCTACCTGGAGGCCGCAGCCGTCGCCGTAGGGCTGGCCTGGGAGGATGGGGTGGCGGTTCTGGGTACAGCCGGGATAGAGCCTGCCGCCCTGGCCGGTACCCTGGAACCATTGCTCCGGGTCAACCCCATCTTCCACGACGCCAAAAGGGCCCTGGTCTGGTTCAGCAATGCCGGGGCGGGGGTTGCCGACCCCGGCGGCGATACTATGGTGGCCGGTTATCTCTTAAACCCCTCGGCCTCGCGCCATGACCTGCCCGAACTCTGCCTGGAACACTTGAACCTGGCCCTGGTGGAGGGGGATTCCCCGCAACTGGCAGCGGCCCGGCGGGCCGCTGTCATCAGGTTGCTCCACCGGGAACTGGCCAGTAAACTCCAGGTTGCCGGGATGGAGAACCTCTACCGGCGGGTGGAGTTGCCCCTGACCCGGGTCCTAGGGGCCATGGAAAGCTACGGCGTGGCCGTCAACATGGAAACCCTGGATCTCATGGGAATAGAGCTGGAGGGTGGGCTGGCCGCCCTCACAGAGGCCATCTACGAGCTGGCCGGGGAAGAGTTTAACCTGAATTCCCCCAAGCAGCTGGCCGTTATACTCTTTGAAAAGCTCGGACTGCCGCCGGTAAAGCGTACCAAGACCGGTTTTTCTACCGATGCCGCCGTCCTGGAGGAACTGGCCTGCAGGCACCCCATAGCCGCCAAACTGGTCGAGTACCGCCAGCTGGCCAAACTGAAATCGACCTATGTGGATGGTCTTAAACCCCTGGTCAATCCCCGCACGGGGAGCCTGCATACCAGCTTTAACCAGACGGTGACGGCCACCGGCCGCCTCTCCAGCAGCGAGCCCAATCTCCAGAATATCCCGGTGCGCCTGGAACTGGGCCGGCGCCTGCGCAAGGCCTTTGTACCCCACGGTCCCGGCCGGTTGCTCCTGGCCGCCGACTACTCCCAGATCGAGCTGCGCATCCTGGCCCATATTTCCGGCGATGAAGCCATGATTGCAGCCTTTCGCCGGGGGGAGGATATCCACGCCCGGACTGCGGCCGAGGTCTTCGGCGTCCCCCTTGGTGAAGTGACGCCGGCTATGCGCCGCAGCGCCAAGGCGGTGAACTTCGGTATTGTCTACGGCATCAGCGACTACGGCCTGAGCCGGGATCTGGGGATAAGCCGCAGCGAAGCCCACGATTATATCGAACGTTACTTTCGGCGTTACCGGGGCGTCAAGGCCTATCTGGAGGAGATCGTAGCCCGGGCGCGGCAGGAGGGCTATGTCACCACCCTCCTGGGCCGCCGCCGTTATCTGCCGGACCTCTTTAGCTCCAACCGCAATGTCCGCAGCTTTGGCGAGCGCACGGCCATGAATACGCCTATCCAGGGCACGGCCGCCGACATCATCAAGATGGCCATGGTGAAAATCTTTCGCCTCCTGGAGGCACAATACCCGGCCGCGCGTATGATCCTCCAGGTCCACGACGAACTCATCTTTGATGTCCCGGATGACGACCTGCCGGCCGTGGCCGGCCTGGTCAAGGATACCATGGAGCATACCCTGGAACTCCAGGTCCCCCTCCAGGTAGATTTAAAGGCCGGGCCCAACTGGTATGACCTGGAGCCGTATAAGGAGTAAAAGGAAAATGCCCGAACTACCCGAAGTAGAAACCATTAAACGGACACTGACTCCCTGCTTACGGGAGCAAAAAATCGCCAGGGTGGAGGTCTACCACCCTGGCGTTATTGCTGCCCCCGACCCGGAGACCTTCAGCCGGTTACTGGCCGGCAGGATTATTACCGGCCTGGACCGGCGGGGCAAGTACCTACTGGTGCATCTTTCAGGAGAATACTGTTTGGTGGTTCACCTGCGCATGACCGGGCGCCTGGTTTTTACTGAAGGGGCAGCCCCCCTGGCTCCCCATACCCACGTCGTTTTTAGCCTGGCTGGGGGACCTTCTTTACGCTTTGTAGACACCCGCCGCTTCGGCCGTCTCTACCTGGCCGCGAAGGCGGAGGTAGAAACGCTGCCCGGCTTGCGGGACCTGGGGCCGGAGCCCCTGGACCCGGCCTTTGACGCCCTGGCCCTGGCGGCTATTCTAGCCGGCCGGCGCAGGCCAATTAAACAGGTCCTCCTGGACCAGCGCCTGGTGGCCGGGATCGGCAATATCTATGCCGATGAGATGCTTTTTGCCGCCGGCATCGACCCCCGGCGCCCGGCGGCCTCCCTGAATCATGAGGAGGTGGCTCGCCTGCGCGGGGCTATGCAAAGGGTCCTGGAGCAGGGGATTGCCAACCGTGGCACCTCAATCAGGGATTATGTTGACGGCAGCGGCCGCCAGGGGAGCAACCAGGAGCACCTCCAGGTTTATGGCCGGACAGGCCGACCATGCCCCCGCTGCGGGCAACCCCTGGAGAGGGTGCGCCTCGGCGGCCGCAGCACCCATTTTTGCCCCCGCTGCCAGGTATAACCCCTGGCAGTTGACCGGCGCCCGGGGAGACCTGCCCTGCTCCTGGTACAAGAAAAAGGGCAGGGGCCGTGGCCAGAACATGACAGGCACGAATCCCACCTGAGTGCGTATATTGTTTAGGGAACAACAGGGTAAAGGGTGGGATAATTTACCATGTTTCTGGCAACGATATTCCTGGCCCTTGCCATTAGCCTGGATGGCCTGGGTGTAGGGTTGGCTTACGGTCTCAGAAAGATCAAGTTACCCTGGCTTTCCCTGGTCCTGGTAGCCATGGTTTCTGTAGTTGCCAGCTTCCTTTCTATGGCAGCCGGGCACTTGATAACCATGGTATTTAATCCGGTCCTTGCCGGGCGCCTGGGGGCGGGTATATTATTAACCCTGGGTTTAGTTATTATCTTAGAGGCCTACCTGAAAAGGGAAGGGGCCGGCGCGGAGGAACAGACCCTGCTGCGCTTCCGCCTGCCCCGGCTGGGCCTGGTGATTCAAATCTTAAAAGAACCATCCCGGGCCGACCGCGACCTTTCCGGGAGCATCAGCAGCCAGGAGGCTTTGACCCTGGGCCTGGCCCTGGCTCTGGACGCCCTGGGAACAGGCATCGGCGCCGCAGCCGCCGGCTTTTCCCTCTTTCTGGCCCCCCTGTGTATAGGCCTGTGCCAGCTACTCCTGGTGCGAGCGGGGCTCTTCCTGGGGGAATACTGGGGGCTGGAGAATCTCGGCTGGCGGGGAGCGGCTATACCGGGTTTAATCTTAATCGCCATTGGCCTCTGGCGATTATAGGAGTGCGAGGGATGTTTATTATCGGTCTTACCGGTGGTATTGCCAGCGGCAAGAGTACCGTAGCCGGTATTCTCAAGGACCTGGGAGCAATTATAATCGATACCGACCGGGTAGCCAGGGAGGTAGTGGCCCCCGGCCGCCCCGCCTACCGGGAGATTGTGGCCGCCTTTGGCCCCCGGGTCCTGCGACCTGACGGCCAGCTGGACAGGCCGGCCTTAGCTCGGATTATTTTTAATGACGCTACCGCCAGGGAACTATTAAATGCCATCACCCACCCCAGGATCCGGGAGCTGGTCCAGAAGCGTTTGGAAGATTTGCGCCGGGCCAACCCGGAAGCAATAGTGGTGATTGAGGCGCCCCTGTTGTTTGAAGCCGGGATGGAGGGGATGGTGGATGCCGTCTGGGCAGTCACCGCCCCGGCTCCGGTGCGCTTAAAGAGGTTGATGGCCAGGGACAAGCTCTCCCTGGCTGAGGCAGAGAGCCGCCTCCGGGCTCAAGGTGAAGAGACAGCCAGGTTGCGCCGGGCCACCAGGGTGATTCCCACCGGCGGTGACCTGGAGGCTACCCGGGCTTCCGTCCGGGCGGCCTGGCAGGAACTGCAGCGCCACCTGGCAGATGATCCAGAGCCCGGAGGTGCCCCATGGGTTTAGGAAGGCGTTTACTGTGGCTGCTTTTTTTGCTGGCCCTTCTCGCTTTTCTCCTGCCCCGGGCCGGCCGGTTACTTTATCCTTTACCCTACCGCGATAGTATTACGACCTACGCCCACCGGGAAGGGCTGGACCCACTGTTGGTGGCTGCCGTAGCCAGGGTGGAAAGCAAGTTCGACCCCCGGGCCAGGTCCGAACAGGGGGCCATGGGTTTGATGCAGCTCATGCCGGAAACCGCCCGGCTGGCGGCGGGACACCTGGGTATGCCCTTTGCACCGGACAGGCTCTACGAGCCGGACTACAACCTGCGCCTGGGCAGCTGGTACCTGGCCCGCCTTCTGGATGAATTTGGCGATGTCAACCCGGCCCTGGCGGCCTATAACGGCGGCCGCGGCCACGTCCATGAGTGGCTGGATAGCGGCGTCTGGGACGGGAGTTACGGCAACCTGCGGCAGATACCCTTTCCCGAAACCCGGGAGTTCGTCCGCAAGGTCCTGCGGGATTACCGTATCTATCGATTTTTATATTCTGACGTTCGCTAGCAGGGAATCGCCGCCGGAGGCCGAATAATATAGGGAAACCTCTGGTAAAATGAATTCTGGCGTCGAGGAGTGGATACTAATGGGGACCGAGGTCATCACTTCCCTGGAGCAGGTACAACAATTAGAGGTCAAACCGGACCGGCGGTTCTATTCGGCCGAGCACGGGGAGATTGCCAGCGGGGCGACTACGGATATTTATTTTGTCCGCACCTATGAGATTCTTAAAAGCCTGGGCAAGGTCGACACGGTAGTTACGGCCGAGATCTTTCCCCGCCGGGCCGGGATCCTCTGCGGGGTCAATGAGGTCCTGGAGCTTTTGCGGGACAAAAAGGTGACCGTTTACGGCCTGCCGGAGGGGAGCCCCTTTGAGCCGAAAGAGGTGGTCATGCGCATCCAGGGTCCCTATAGCGAGTTTGGCCTCTTTGAAACTACCTTGCTGGGAATGCTGGCCAGCTCCAGCGGCTGGGCTACGGCGGCCCGGGAAATCAGGGAAGCGGCTGGTGAACATCCCTTTGTCTGCTTCGGGGCGCGCCACGTTCACCCGGCGGTGGCGCCGGTCATGGAGCGGGCGGCCATTGTCGGCGGCGCCGACGGGGCGAGTTGCATCCTGGCGGCCAAACTGGCCGGCCGGGAGCCCCAGGGAACGGTACCCCATGCGGTATTCCTGATCATCGGCGATACAGTCGAGGGGGCCCTGGCCTACGACCGCCTCATGCCCCCTGACGCCAAGCGGACCATCCTGATCGACACCTTTAAAGATGAGGCTGAAGAGGCCCTGCGGGTAGCCAGTGCCCTGGGGCCGGCCCTGGCCGGGGTACGTTTGGATACCCCCAGCGAGCGAGGCGGCGTCACCCCGGAACTGGTCCGGGAAGTGCGCTATCGCCTGGATATGGCCGGCTTTAACCATGTGGGGATTTTTGTCTCCGGAGGCCTGACGCCGGAACGTATCCGGACCCTTATCGAAGCCGGGGCCGACGCCTTCGGCGTGGGCAGCTATATTTCCGGCGCGGCCCCCATTGATATGACCATGGACTTAAAGGAGGTCGACGGCCGCCCGGTGGCCAAACGCGGCCGCCTGCCGGGGATCATTCCCAATCCCCGGCTGGTGCAGTTGAAATAGCTCCGGCGGGCCGGCAGGGGATATAAACCCGGCAATTACTTGACAGGAACAGCAGGAGAGTTTATAATAAACCTTGCCAAATGCGGCGATGGCGGAACCGGCAGACGCGTACGTTTGAGGGGCGTATGGGTACACCCGTGCGGGTTCAAGTCCCGCTCGCCGCACCAGTATTGATTGCAAAGGGGTGCCTGATCGGCACCATGCGCCTAACAAAAATCCTCCTTAAAACTGTGGCGTACAGTTTTAAGGAGGATTTACTATTTTTCGGGGAAATGCTTCCTGTAAAGACTGTTGATATCCCCTTGGAGGCCCGCTACAACAATGGTAAAACCCGGTACCACCGTTTTCAATGACCCCGTGCAGGGGTCTTATCTTTTTCCCTTGATGAATATACATTAACGATGTTGATCGCGAGGGGGATGAAGGTGGTCCGGGTTTTATTCTTGCGCCGGCGGTGGATGAAGCTGGCGGGTTCAGGCGTCATCCTCTTGGCCGGCATGGTCTTTTTCCTGCTTAATCAGAAAGGCCTGCCGGTAATAGCGCCTTCCGCCCCGGGGGAGTTGACGGAGCACCTGACAACCATTTTTACGGCCCGGGCCAGGGCCCTGGTCAACGGTAATTATGAAGGGCTGGAGGCTTTTTATGATGCCACGACGACCAGCGGCCGGTTTGCCCTGAACCATGAAATCGGCCGCATTAAATACGTCCAGGAATGGTTGCAAAAACGCCAGGTAACCTTGACTGGCAGTCACCTGGACCTGGCCGTTGTCGACAGCGGTAGCGAAGGGGATAAGGGCTGGGCCTCGGTATCCCAGCATCTGATCCTCAGTTACCGGCACCAGGGGGAGCCGCAAGAAACAGTCAACCGGATGGGGTTTCGTACCCTCCACTGGGTGGAGCTGGTCAAGCGGGACGGCCGCTGGCTGATCAACCGCGACTGGTACTGGGACCCTTTTGAAACCGACGACCTGAAACCAGAAATCGCCCCCGGCACGGCTGTATGCAAGGCGCTGCCGCCGCCGGTAAAGGGTAAATACCGCCGTGAGGCGGCGGTGGTCTATGCCGACCGCTACAGCGGCGTGCGCCTGGGTCCCGGGGACGGCCGCTACAACCGGAATTACCGTGACTTTACCGGCCTGGGCGGCGATTGTGCCAGCTTTGCCTCCCAGGTCTTGAGCGACAAAGAAGCCGGCGGCATACCCCGGGACTGGGTTTGGAATTACCATAACGGCGAGGGCAGCCAGGCCTGGGCCCAGGCAGCCGCCCTGGTCTATTACCTCCTGGACAGCGGCCTGGCGGTGCGCCTGGCAAGAGGTGATTTCCAGGAAGTAACCCGGTCCACTTCTAATTACCCCTACGGGGCGGTCAACGCCCTGCAACCGGGTGACATCATCGGTTATGAAGAAGGGGGCGAGTTAAGCCATGTCTCGGTGGTTGTAGGCCGGGACTCGGCCGGATATGTCCTGGTCGACAGCCATACGGCCGACCGTTACCATGTCCCCTGGGACATGGGTTGGAAGAGCGGGACCATCTACTGGCTCCTCCAGGTAGTCTATTGATCTTTACCCGTTCTCGCCTGCGGGCAGGGCCCGGCGCAAATTTGCCTGCCGCCTAAAAACTACCGGCAGAAAAGGGGAAGAGTAACATGACAGAGGCCAGTGGAACTTCCGGGCAACAAAAAAGGCGCCGCTAGGCGCCTTTTTTAAAATCCGATCCAGGTAACCACTTCATCCAGCTTTTTACGGGGTGCGGCTACCGGGCTTTCAGCCGGGTAACCCAGGGGGGTGATGGCGACGATTTCCTTGTCATCGGGAATGGCCAGGACTTTGCGCAACTCGGCCTCATTATTCAGGGGTCCGGTCATCCAGCAGGTACCCAGCCCCTCGCTGGTGGCGGCCAGCAGCAGGTGGCTGAAGGAGGCGGCCACGCTTTCCAGGTTCATTTTGCGGAGAGCAGGATGGCCGTGGGTCGGGCTCAGGGCTACAATGACCACCGGCGCCCCGCCCAGGGTTTTGGCCCACTGCAAAAAGCCTTCCTGCTGGGGGCTACGCTGGCCCGCCGGAGGCATACCGAATTCAACGATCCGGCCGTAACTCCGGGCCACCTCGTCCTTCTTGGGGCCGGTGACGACCAGGAAGTGCCATTGCTGCCAGTTGAGGCCCGAGGGAGCCCAGGTGGCCATCTCCAGGATTTTCGTTATTACTTCCCTGGGCACCGGGTCGGGTTTAAACTTGCGGATGCTCCGCCGCGTCTTGATGGCTTCGTACAGTTCCAAGTTGCTCATCTCCTTATTTACATTTTCTTAAGGTATATTTTTCACCTTTTGCTAGCTCTTGTCAAGAACACCCCGGCACATAAAGCAGTCCCGGAAATCTTAAACTAAACTCTGAAGGAAATAAAGGGTTGCCAAATGCTAGCTGAATGGAGGTGACGGGATGCCACCGGGAGAAAACACCTGGGAGAAGTGGAAGGATACCCTATCCCTGGTAGTAAACCTGGGCAATAAAATTGGTTTGGAAGAAAAGACCATGGATCGGATAGCCCTGCGTCTGGGGAACTGGTTGGCCGACCATATCGACCCTATGAACCGGGAGCAGCGGCTTCTCAAGGAACTCTGGGATGTAGCCCATGAGGATGAACGCCAGGTGCTGGCCGCCCTGGTTACCAGGATGGTGAGCGACGGCCGCCGGCAGGAGAATATGGTACACTAAAAAGGGAACCTTAAGGCTCCCTTTTTAGTGTACTGTCGTTCTGGCGTACTTCCTAGACTTCTTTAATGGCCTCGGTGGGGCAGGAATTAACGGATTCCCGGGCGCAATCCTCGGCACCTTCAGGTACCTCATCTACAATAACGTGGGAAAGCCCTTCATCATCCCAGTCAAAAACGCTAGGACACAGGTCGATGCAGGTACCGCAGGCAATGCAGAGATCCTGGTCAACGGTGACTTTCATATTCTTCCCTCCATATCTTGTCTCCCCAAAGTATTAGCTATTTTTTACCGCCAGACGCCATTTCATACTAGCGGGTCGCCTCTTTGGTCCGTGGAGTTTTAACCCACGTCTGGGGCTGGCGGTTCAGGGCCTTCATGATGGAAGCCGCCGTATATGGCAGGGGCAAAAAGAAACTGGCAAAGGGCAGGGCCAGGAGCTGCAGGAACCCGATAAACTGCTGCCACCAGTTAACCGGCGCCATCAAGCGGTGGAAGTGGCCGTAAGCATAAAAGGTAAAGGCAAAGTAGATGAAAACCAGGTAATGGAGGACCACGCGGATTTTAAAAGGGACGATCGAGAGATCAAGCCCGCCGTTCAGCCCCAGGATGACAATGGATAAAGGCACCAGTACCGCGCCCTGATAGAGGAGCCACTCGCCCTGGCCCTTCCAGAAGAGGTTGTGGAGTAGTGGGCCCCTCTTATCCCAGGAATACTGGTAGGCATAACGGAATTTATCACAGACCTGGAGGTGACCGCTACCCCAGCGCAAGCGCTGCCGGAAAAAGGCGTACAGGGTGGCCGGCGTTTGTTCGGTGCTGAAATAAGGGAAATACTCGGCCCACACCCCTGTCTCCAGGAAGGCCCGCACCCCCAGCTCGAGGTCTTCCGTCAGGGCGCGGTGATCATAACCCCCGATACGCTCCAGGAGGCGCCGGCCGACGAAGAGATTGGTGCCCCCTACGAAGGGCAGCTTCTTCATTAGTATGGGCAGGTAGATCTCATGGGAGATGGCCTGGTAGATGGCGGCGATCTTTGTAATAATACCCAGCTGGTAGAAATTACGCACCTGGAAGACGGGACCCTGCCAGATACGCTCCCGCGGGTCATGGAGCCAGGACCAGGCTATGTAAAGGAGAACATCAGCCTCTGGATGGCTCTCGGCGTCATAGAAACCACAAATAGTCGTCCGCGGGTCGACAAACTCCAGGCCGTAGTTCAGGGCCCGGCCCTTGGTGGAAGGGATGCTGTGCCCCCGCCGTGAACCCCGGAAGCGGCCGTCAAAATCGTAGGGAACGGTACAATGCTTCAGCTGGGGCATACCCGGGCGCGCTGCAAACTCACGGATCTTGGCCTCGACCACTTCCATGGTGGTAGGCCCCTCGCCCTGGCCTTCGGCCTTGGCCAGGGCTTCCTTTTCATCGGTGATTACCAGGATCTCATAACGATCATTGGGGTAGTTTAAGGAGGCCAGGTGTTCGATGGTGTTGGCTATAACCTCGGACTCGTTGCGGGCCGGTACCATAATGGTAAAGAAAGGGATCTCCAGGCCCTTCGCGGCGGCCAGGGCCTTTACCTTTTCAGCATCAAGGGGCAGGCGTTTACGCCAGTGATACTTGACGGCATACCATTTCCAATAGAAATATCTCAGGAAGAGGCCGAAAAAAAGCAGGTAGAACCCCACGGTAATTAAATAAAGGATTTGCGCTGGACTTATCGTTTCCCAATCCATATTTGTTCCCCCAATCAGGGTATTCAATACCGCATCCAATTATAACATCGGTACCGGCTTCCACCAATTGGTTGGAGTAACGGTACAAGGACCGGAGGCCTTATTACGACACCAGGAAGTTGATTTACGGCCTTCAGGTCGCTATTGCTGGTTCTAAGCGCCTGGTCCTCTTGATGGCTGTATTATATTGACGGCGAAATTATAAAAATAGTATAATCAAAAAGAGGTGTTTCCTGTGGTCGACGTATCCCTGGTCATAGCCTTCGGTGCCGGCTTGCTCTCCTTCTTTTCTCCCTGCATTATACCCCTCTTACCGGCATACTTTACTTATCTCGGCGGTTCGGCTGTAGCCAGCGGCCAGGTACAGGACCTGGGCCGCTCCTTCTTAGCCGGGCGGGCGGCCCTTTTTACGGCCGGTTTTGCCCTGATTTTTATTCTCCTGGGGGCCTCGGCAGGGGGCCTGGGTTACGTTCTCCAGGCCTACCGGCCGGTGCTGAACCGTCTCGGTGGAATTTTAATAATAATATTCGGTATGCAGGTGGCCGGAATTGGGCGTATACCCTTCCTGGCCCGGGAGAAAAAGTGGGAGCTCAGGCCCCGCACCCCCGGGGCGGCAGCTTCCTTTCTCCTGGGGATGGCCTTCGCCGCCGGCTGGACTCCCTGCATTGGCCCGGTCCTGGGCTCTATTTTAATTTATGCCGGCAGCCAGGCCACCCTTCTCCGGGGAATGCTGCTCCTGGCGGTCTATTCCCTGGGCCTGGCCGTACCCTTCCTGCTGGCTGCCCTGTTCCTGGGACCGGTTTTATACTCCCTGCGGAAGTTTTCCCGTTATTTGCCGCAAATATCCCTGATAAGCGGTATTATTCTTGTCGTTATGGGGGTTCTGGTCTTTTTGGGCCGTTTGAACACCTTTATTTAAGACTGGAGGAATGTCACTATGCAACCTAAATGGCGGGTGCCATTGCTGATTATCCTGCTCATGGTTGCCGTCCTGGCCCTTGCCTTTTTCCTGCCGCACCGGGGCGACCAGGTACGTGCGCCGGACTTTACTCTGCCGGCCCTGGATGGTAACCAGGTGGATCTAAAGAGGTTGCAGGGCCAGGTGGTGGTCTTAAACTTCTGGGCCACCTGGTGCCCCTATTGCGTAGCGGAAATGGAGGAACTGGATGCCGCTGCCGGGAGGCTGGCACCCCGGGGAGTAAAGGTCCTGGCCGTTAATATCATGCAGCGGGAGACAATCCAGGGTATCCGTGCCTTCCTGGGGGAAAAAAGACATAATTACCTGGTCCTCCTGGACCGGGGCAGTAAGGTGGCAGATGCATATGGGGTAAGCGGCATACACACCACCTTTATCATTGATCGCCAGGGCCGCCTGCGCCGCGTCAAGAAGGGTCCCCTGGGCCCGGGCGAACTGGACCGCCTGCTGCAGGACATTATCTAAATGTGTATAAATAAAACCGGCAGGGACCTTCGTTCCTGCCGGTGACCTCCTGGCCGCTACGACCGTCGTAATTGGCGGGATTAAACGGCTTTTTTAAATACCGATGTAGCCGCGCATCATGCCAGGGCGGTAATAGGCAGAATTTTGATTCCCCTGGCCCGGGTTAGAGCCGGCACCACCGATGCCCCAGCCACCCATCATACCGTAGCCGGCGCCATGTCCACCGCAAAAACCGGGTCCGAAACCTGGACCAAAGCCATTTTCTTCCCGATATTTCTCCATTTGCTGGATGTGCTGCTTCATCAGGTCACCCTGCTCTTTGGTCAGCTGGCCGCTCTCCACATACTTGTCGATGATCTGCTGACGCAACTGGGCGATTTGCTGGTAGAGGGCGTTTATGTCCGCCTTCTGCTGGTCCGTCATGGCTGCAAAGGCCGCCGGCGCCAGCACCACCAGCATTAAAACTGCGGCGAGGACGATAGCGATTTTTTTCTTCACCTGCGCCACCTCCTTTCAGCTTCTAGTTTAACCCCGGGATATCATAAAATTATGGTGATAATGTTAAGAAAGTGTGAAACTTGACAGGGCAGGACCTTTTAACTTATACTCGATTTAGAAATACTATAGTAGACTTAAGCCATGGCCCAGAGGAGCGAAAAAAATGCGCGTATGTGGTAAACGTATCCGGGAACTGCGGGAGGAACGCGGTTATTCCCTGCAGGACCTGGCGCAGCGGGCGGGGGTTTCGGTATCTTACTTGAGCGAAATTGAACGGGGGGCCAAAAGGCCCTCCTTAAAAACCCTGGATAAAGTAGCCCGGGCCCTGAACCTCCCCCGGGAACAACTCATAGAAACCGGTGGTGAAGGCGGGCTGGCACCGGGTGAGAGGATCCGTCTCCTGCGGGAGCGGGCTGGCAAAAACCTGAATACCCTGGCCGAGGCTGCCGGTATCTCCGTTTCCTACTTAAGTGAAATTGAGCGGGGCAATGTTTACCCCGCTATTGATACCCTGAAAAAAATCACCGCTGCCCTGGAGGTTCCTTTAAGCTCGGTTATCGGTACCGGTGGTTCCCTGGGCCACAAATTACGCCAGGCCAGGGAAGAAAGGGGCCTTACCCAAGCCGAGTTAGCCAGGGCTGCCGGCGTCTCCGCCGGGCTTATTGGCCAGATCGAACAGGGTAAAGTACAGCCCTCCTTAAAAACCCTGGAAAGGGTGGGGGCGGTGTTGGATATTTCACCCTGTTACTTTATCGCCGATGATGCCGGAGTTGACGAGGTATTAAACCAGATGAGCCCCGAGTTACGCCAGTTGCTTATCGAACCCCAGGTCCAGTCCGTACTGCGGCTGATCTGCAACTGTAACGAGTCCGAACTGCGATTTATCCTCAACTTTATCCAGCTCTATAAGCGCAGCCACTAAAGGCTTAGCTGGGCGATTAGTTGCTGCAGGGTGGTTGCCGAGTGTTTCAGGGCCGCCTTTTCCCTGGCCACCAGGGGAATGGCCAGGACCTTTTCCCGGCCCTCGTTCCCTACCAGGCAGGGCAGGCTCAGGGCTACCTCGCCGTCGATACCGTAGAGGTCACGAATGACGCTCGATATGGTGAGGACACTGTGCTCGTTACGGAGGATGCACTCAATAATCCGGCTCAGGGCGAGGGCTACCCCGTAGGAAGTAACCCCTTTTCGCTCGATAATCTCATAAGCCGCCTCCCTGACCTGATGGCTGATCTCTACCCGGAAGGCTTCTTCTTCCCGCATGCCGTCCATAAGGTAGAACTCCTCCAGATCGACGCCGGCCACATTGGCCAGGCTCCAGACCGGCACCTCGGTGTCGCCGTGCTCGCCGATAACGTATGCGTGGATATTGCGGGGATCTACACGGTAATGGCGGCTCAGGAGGTGACGGAAGCGGGCGCTGTCAAGGACGGTGCCCGAGCCCAGGACTCTATTCTCCGGCAGACCGGAGATCTTCCAGGCTACATAGGTAAGGATGTCTACCGGATTGGCCACCATGAGAACGAGGGCCTCAGGACAGTAGTGCAGAATCTCGGGCAGTGCCTGGCGGACAATGGCTGTATTGCGGTGGATCAGGTCCAGGCGAGTCTGCCCTGGCTGCTGGTTGGCACCGGCCGTGAAGATAACAATCCTGGAACCGGCACAGTCGGCAGGACGGCCGGCATAAACCTCTACCGGCCGGATCAGGGTCGCCGCATGGGCGAGGTCCATGGCTTCCCCTTCGGCTTTGGCATGGTTTACGTCCACCAGTACCATTTCCTTGACCAGGGGGCTGAAAAGGAGGGCAAAGGCCGTACTTGAACCTACATAGCCGGTGCCAATAATGGCTACCTTGGCCGGACCCTGCAAACCCATAATAAAACCACCTCCCCCTTATTCTTGGTCTCCGCGGATTAACCCCCGCAGATTGGACATATGCACCCGACATTAAGCTCTCTTGCAATTTTTCTTCAAGCTTTTAAGGGGCAAAGGCTTCCGGATACGCACCAATTTACGTCACACCCTCACGGGATATCTGGGCTGCAATCCTGTCTCGATATGACGACGGTAAAACTTGGCCGGCGACAGGTAGTGTAAACTAGAGTGCAATCGGCGGTTGTTATAACGGCTAACGAATTCCACGACCGCCTGATATGCCTCCGCGTAGGTCCCAAACTCGCCCATCGACAAGCATTCATCCTCAAGAAGCCGATGGTACGATTCGATATATGCGTTCATATTCGGTGTCTTGGGCGGTATTCTCTCGTGTAGGACATTCCATCGCTCACATTCCGATTCAAACAGATGGCTTACAAACTGGGGTCCATTATCCGAACGGATGATGGGTAATGGTAAATTCCTTTGAAGAATCTGACGTTTCCACAATGCTGCTCGAAAAGTTTCAACGGCATGTCTGGCTTCACAGGTTAGACCAATATGATAGCCCACAATCTGCCTGTCATAGACGTCAATGTACGACAGCACAAAGAAAAACCGGTCTTCTCCTGCAATGTATCCGTACTTGACATCGACCTCCCAGAGCTGGTTTGGCGCTGTGATAGTGCGGTTCTGGGCCAAATTCCGCGGGTGTTTCCGACGGAGGTTCCGTTGTGGCCGCAGAATATCCAGTTCCTTACACAAGCGGTATACCTTTTTCTCGTTCACCACCAGCTCATGATCTTGTCGAAGCATATGAGTGAGCTTACGGTACCCGTAGGCGTAACCATCACCGGAAATAGACTCCATAATCCATTCCTTAATCTGTTCATCACTGACCTTGCGGCCGCCCACAGTCAGTGAATGACCAGGAAACGGACGTCTACCCGTCGTGGTATGCGGCTTGGGTTCATGTGTTAATTGATAATAATAGGTGGATCGAGAAACCCCCACTATGCGCAGCACGAGAGTAGCGTTGTACCCGGCTGTGATCCACTTGTGCGCAATGGCTACTTTATCTGCAAGTGAGGGTTGGCTTTTTTTAATAGGTCACGCAATATAGCAATTTCAAGGTCTTTTTCGCCCAGAAGTTGCTTTAGATGGGTATTTTGTTTGTCTAACTCACGGTTCTCTGCAACGAGTCGGGCGTGTTCCTGCTGAGTAACGTGGGTGGCGTTTCCCTTTGGGCTACTGCCTTGCATGGGTTGGCCGGCTTTGTACTGACGAACCCATCGGCTGACAATATTCGGCCGGATATCATACTTCCGAGCAACGACGGAATTATTTCCGGCAGCGATGGCCTGTTCGACGACCTGGCGCTTGAACTCTAGGGTAAATTTCCGACGTTCCACTTGAACAACCTCCTGACCTTATAGTCTCATGAATTTGGAAGATTGTCCAATCTAATTTCGGGGCTTAAGAGTCCGCCCAGCGGTTTATGCGGCTAAGTCCTGGAACTATTTTTTGCAAACGGAGCCAGGAGCAATGAATATCAACCATTTAATTACTTTCATTACAACCGTCGAAAAGGGAACCCTGTCGGCGGCGGCCGAAGAACTGCACCTGACCCAGCCGGCGGTGAGCAAGCAACTCCAGGCCCTGGAAGACTACTTCGGTCTGCGCCTCCTGGAGCGCCGCGGCCGGGAAGTGCGGCTGACGGCCGCCGGGGAGATCTGCTACCGCCATGCCAGGATAATCGCCAGCCATCTAAACCAAACCCGGCGGGAACTGGCGGAGCTAACCCAGCTGGTGCGGGGCCGCCTCCTCCTGGGGGCCAGTACCACCCCCGGGCAGTATATCTTGCCCCGGCTGATAGGTGCCTTTCGCCGGGAATACCCCAGGGTGGAGGTTATCTTGACAATCGCCGACACCCAGGAAGTGGTGCAGCGCCTCCAGGAGGGCGAGATTGATCTGGGGGTGGTCGGCGCTGCCGGCGGCCGGGGAAAGAATCTTTCTTACAGCCGCCTGGCGGGGGATGAACTGGTACTTATCGTCCCGCCGGGGCACCGCCTGGCCGGGGCAACGGCCATATCCCCCGGGGAGCTCAAGGAAGAACCGCTGGTCTGGCGGGAATCCGGTTCCGGGACCCGCAGGGTGGTAGAGGAGCGCCTGGCGGCGGCGGGTTTTACCGTCGATCCAGAGCAAATCGTTATGGAACTGAGCAGTACGGAAGCCATTGTCAGCGCCGTGGAGGCCGGCCTGGGCATCTCCCTGGTTACCTCCTGGGCGGTGGAAAAGAGCGTCAAGCTGGGACGCCTAGCAGTCGTCACCCTGCAGGGCGTAGACTTAAAAAGGGACCTGTACCTGGTCCGGCGCCGTCAACCTTTAAGCCCGGCTGCTGAAGCCTTTGTCAATTTCGCGGCCGACCACCAGCCCCGGCCGCTGGTATCTTGACGCCAGGACGGGAAACAGGTATTATTAACTTAAATTAAAATTTAAATTGAATAGTCATCTCCGAGCCGGTGCTCCTAAGGGCTGTCGCCTATGGAACACCGGCCTGGGTTTCGTACCCACGGGGTAGGTCGGGAAACGGGCCTGCCTCCCTTTGCTCGGAAAGGAGATTCCCCATGGCTTCTGGACAACGGAGTCCCGGTATCCTTTGCGAGCCGGGCTTTTTTATTTATTCCGGCGGCGCCAGGGGGCCGTAATGGCAATTTAAGGCGGATAGGGCCTCACAGTGGCTGACGCCCCCGCCAGTGAAGAATGAAAATGTGGGCTGAGGACCATTTTGCCAGAAGTATATTTTGGGAGGAGCCCAAGAGTATGAAATTACGGCGCGCATCAATATTAATAGCGAGTACCCTGATTGCCGCCCTGGCCCTGGCCGGCTGCCGCCAGGTTGCAACACCGCAGCCCCGGCAACAGGGGCAACAGCCCGGGGGGCAACTGGTAGTCTTTGCCGCGGCCTCCCTGACGGACGCTTTTGGCGAGATCGGCCGGGCCTTCGAGAAGTCCCACCCGGGCGTTACGGTCAAATTTAATTTCGGCGGCTCCCAGCAACTGCGGACCCAGATCGAGCAGGGCATGAGCGCCGACGTCTTTGCCTCGGCCAACCAAAAATACATGCAGGAACTTGTTGCTAAAGGCCTGGTGGAACCACCCCGGGATTTCACCGCCAACACCCTGACCGTCATCGTGCCTAAAAATAACCCGGCCGGTATTAAAAGCGCCGCCGACCTGGCTAACAAAGGGAAACTCGTCCTGGCAGCACCGGACGTCCCCATAGGCAAATACAGCCGCCAGGCCCTGGAGAAGCTGGCCACCCTCTACGGGTCCGATTACCCCAAACAGGTGGAAAAAAGGGTGGTCTCCCAGGAAACTACCGTACGCCAGGTGGTGGCCAAGGTGGCCCTGGGGGAAGCCGATGCCGGTATCGTCTATGTCACCGACATCAATTCTTCCTACCGGGATAAGCTGGATACCATACCCTTTCCTCAAGAGGCTAATGTCCGGGCCACCTACCCCATAGCAGTAGTCAAGGATTCCAAACAGGCCGGACTGGCCCGGGAACTGGTAAACCTGATCTTAAGCCCCGACGGCCAGAAAATTCTGGCCAAGTATGGCTTTTTGCCTGTTAAAGAGGGAAGTTAGAACCCGATTTCCGGAGGAGCCCCGTGAAACGCCTGACCTTCCTGCCGGCCCTGGCCGGCCTTGTTTTCATACTTTATATTGTCCTGCCGGTGGTCAGCATCTTCCTGAACATTAACTGGCCCCGGTTAAGTACCACCATCAGGATGCCGGTGGTTTTACAGGCCCTGCAACTCAGTGGCCTGACGACCCTGGTAGCCACGGCCGTAACCATCATCCTGGGTACGCCCCTGGCCTACTTCCTGGCCCGGCGCAGCTTTCCCGGCAGGGAGGTTATCGATACCCTCCTGGACCTGCCCCTGGTGCTGCCCCCGGCTGTGGCCGGGGTGGCTCTCCTCATGGCCTTCGGCCGGCGCGGTCTCCTGGGGGCACTACTGGCCGGGTGGGGGATCTCTCTGCCCTTTACCACCGTGGCCGTTATCCTGGCTCAGGTTTTTGTCGGCGCCCCCTTCTTCCTGAAGACGGCCAGGAATGGTTTCGCCGCGGTGGATACTTCCCTGGAGGCCATTTCCCTGACCCTCGGCAAAACGCCCCTCCAGACCTTTTTTCGGGTGACCCTGCCCCTGGCCTTCCCGGCCCTGTTCAACGGAGCCATTATGACCTGGGCCCGCGCCCTGGGGGAATTCGGTGCCACTATCATGTTCGCCGGCAATATGCCGGGGGTTACCCAGACCCTGCCCCTGGCCATTTATATGGCCATGGACAGCAACATGGAGGCGGCCCTGGTAATGGCTGCTCTCCTGGTCCTGGTTTCCTTTGCCGTGCTCCTGGCGGTAAAGAAAGTTGCCCGGGGAGGTGACGGCCATCCTTACCCTTAATGTCCACAAAACCCGGGGTGATTTTAAACTCCAGGTCGCTTTAACTATGGGCGAAGAGGTCCTGGTCATCCTGGGGCCTTCCGGAGCCGGCAAGTCAACCATCCTGAATATGATTGCCGGCCTGGTAACCCCCGACGGCGGCAGCATAATCTGCCGGGATACGGTTTTTTTCTGCCACGAAAAGGGGCAGAAGCGGGTCAACTTGCCGCCCTACCGCCGGGGCACCGGTTACTGCCTGCAGCACCCCGGCCTCTTTCCCCACCTGGATGTAAGTGGTAATATAACTTACGGGGCGCCAGCCGGCATGAACCCGCGGGAGAGGGAGACGCGCCTGCAGGAACTTCTGGCGCTCCTGCGCCTTGAGGGGTTGGAGCATCGCCGGCCCGGCGAGCTCTCCGGCGGCCAGCAGCAGCGGGTAGCCCTGGCGCGGGCCCTTTTCAGCCGGCCGCGGATACTCCTTTTGGATGAGCCTTTTGCCGCCCTGGACAACCTCATCCGGGCCAGGCTGCGCTATGACCTGCTAAACGTGCGCCGCTCCTTCCGCGTCCCTATGATCCTGGTGACCCATGACCTGGAAGAAGCCTATATGCTGGGCGACCGGATAGCCGTCATGGATAACGGGCGGTTACTCCAAATCGGCAGCCGGGAGGAAGTCTTTTACCATCCTGCCAACCGCCGGGTGGCCCGGTTTGTCGGCTTTCGCAATATCTGGACCGGCCGGGTCCTGGCCGCCGACAGGGAAGGAGATACCCTCCGGGTGGCCGGGGAGAAATTCCAAGCCCAGCTGCCCTATGCTCCCCTGGAGCCCGGCCGGCGGGTGGCCTTTGGCATCCGGCCGGAGGACGTTATGCTCATCCGCCCGGGGCGGATCTTAAGCCGGCCGGTGCGGGAGAATGTTTTTCAGGTAGAAGTGACGGCCGTAGTACCCGAAGTCCATACCTGCCGCGTCTTTCTACGGCTGGAGCAGGGCAAAACCTACGATATCGAAATGCTGCTGCCACGGCATGTCTATCAGAGGGAAAAAATAACCCCCGGGGATCGCATAATGGTTTCTTTAAAGAAAGAAGCCCTGCATGTGTTGCCAGAATAATTCCGGTTCTTCCTCCGTCGTTTTGCTCCCCTCCTCTCCCCGCCGTCCTTGCGGGGGGGCGTCCTATAGCTGGAGCCTGGAGGCTCTATTTTCATCCATGGATGGGGCCTTAGTAGCAGTATGGGTGCCTTGTACTCCCGGCGGAGATTAAGTATAATCACAGCATGAAAAGCAGTTAGAACTGGAAAAGGGATGACTGGGAAAGTGCCTGCTAACCTGCCACCGGCGGGGGGGATCGTCCTGGCCGGGGGGAAGAGTACCCCCATGGGCACCAACAAAGCCCTGCTGCCCCTGCGGGAAAAATCTCTCCTGGCCACGATGGTAACCGTCCTGCGGCCGCTATTTAACGAGATAATCGTAGTAGCCAATACCCCTGATGTATACCGTCTGGCAGCCTTCGAAGCCTGCCTGCTAAGGCAAGAATACCAGGCCTTTGCCTTTTACCCCGGCGTCAGGGCGCAGTACATATTTAAGGATGGAAACAGCCGTGGCTGGAGTAAACGCTTCCTTTAGCCTGGAGGAAGGGCGGGAACTCCTCCTGGCCGGGTTAAAACCGACGGGAAGGGTGAAAATAAAACTGGCTGAGGCCCCGGGCCGCATCCTGGCGGAACCGGTGGTGGCGCCGTGCTCCTTCCCGCCTTTCCCGCGTTCCCGGGTGGACGGTTACGCCCTGGGACTGCCCCCGGCCGCCGGCGGGGCATCGGGAAAAATCTACCGGCTGGTGGCTACAGTAGCGGCAGGTAGCTGCCCGGCTGTCACCCTGGGACCGGGTACGGCGGCGGCTATTTTCACCGGCGCCCGGCTCCCGGAAGGCACAATAACCGTTATTCCCAGAGAACTGGCGGAGCGCCAGGGGGACCTGGTCATAGTGCCGGAGCTGCCCCCGGGGGGCAGGTTCATGGAAGCTGCCGGATCGGAGGTGGCGGCCGGGGAAAGGGTCCTGGCCGCCGGCACTGAACTGGGACCGGCGGAAATCGGCCTCCTGGCCGCCCTGGGCCTTACGGAAATAACCGTCTACCGTAGTCCCAGGGCGGTCCTGGCGTCCAGCGGCAGCGAACTGGTGGAATTGCCTGGCCTCCGGGGAGGCTGCCCCGGCGGCCGGCAGGCAGGTGGCGAGGCGATAAGCCCTGTTGCCAGCCAGGTTCGAGCACTCGGGCCCCGCATTTATAATAGTAATTTCTATGCGCTGGCGGCAGCCGCCAGCCGCGATGGCGCTCGGGTAATCCCCCTCGGGCCGCTGGCCGATGAACTGGAGGAACAGGTAGAGGCTTACCGGAAAGCCCTGGAGGAGGGCGATGTACTTCTAACTACCGGTGGAGCCGGCGGTAGCATCCGTGACCTGACGGCGGCGGCCTTTACCGGTGCCGGGGGAGAAATCCTCTTTACGACAATCCGGATGCGCCCGGGCCGGCGGGTGATAGCCGCCCGCCGGGGGGATAAATTACTCCTGGGCCTGCCGGGCAATCCACCGGCAGCGCTGGTGGCTTACTACCTCCTGGCGGCACCGGTGATTCGCGCCCTGGGGGGGAGGGAAGTCCTACCGGCAACCTTCCCGGCGGTACTGACGGCGGCCATAGATAAACCGAGGCCCGAACGGGCCTTTATCTGGGCCCGGGCCTGGCCCGGTACGACCGGCTGGCAGGTAGCGCCCCTGCCGCGTCGCCCGGGGGGTATCCGCGCCGCTATTGGGGCCAACGCCCTCATTGACCTCCCCGCCGGCCCGGCTCCTGGAGCCGGGGAAGAGGTAAGGGTGGTGCTGCTTACTGCCCGGGGTTCACAATAAGGCCTGCCTGATAATAAGTAGATTGCCTGATAGTCTTAGGGGGTACAATCATGAGCGATTCCAAAGATAAGCGGATCCCGGTTATCTCTGTTGTCGGTAAGTCGGACGCCGGCAAGACGACCCTGCTGATCAAGCTTCTGCCGGAATTGAAACGGCGGGGTTACCGGGTGGCAACCATCAAGCATGATACCCACGGCTTTGACATCGACCGGCCCGGTAAAGATACCTGGCGCCATGCCGAGGCCGGCGCCGATGTGGTGGCCATTTCTTCGCCTACGAAGATGGCCCTCATCGAAAAGGTAGAAAGGGAAATGCCCCTGGACGCCATAGCCGAACGGATTCAAAACGTCGATCTCATCATTACCGAGGGGTATAAGCGCGGGGATAAGCCCAAGATCGAGGTTCACCGGGCGGCCGTCGGCGGCGAACTCCTCTGCGGGCCGGAAGAACTCCTGGCCGTGGCCACCGATGAGCCCCTGGACATAGACGCTCCCTGCTATGACCTTGATGACGCTGCCGGCCTGGTGGACTTGATTGAGGCCAGGGTCCTGGCACCGGCGGGCCTGGTGCGGCCGGGGAGCCGCTAAACCAGCCTGCCGGCACGACGGGCTTTCCTGCCGAGCGATGAACGCCCGAACTGCACCCCGGGCTTTCAGAAGGCCCGACATAATCTGCTGACCCTTTACCCCTCGGAGCAGTATACATATAATAATATGTAAAAACGTGGGGGGGTCAGAGGATGGGCCGAATTCTCAATGCCTACGACCGGGCACTCTTGGAGTTGCAGCAGAACCTCCTGCATATGGGGGATTACGTTGTCGGCCAGCTGGACCAGGCCCTGGCGGCCCTGAAGACCCAGGACGTCAAAATGGCGCGCCAGGTCATCATGGGTGACGATGCTACCGATGACCTGGATCATAATATCGAAATGTCCGCCCTGGATCTATTCTCCCTGCAGCAACCCTCCGGCGAGGACCTGCGTACCCTGGCTACAGTCTTGCGCGTCAGCAGAGAATTGGAGCGCATTAGCGATTATGCCGTCAACATCGCTGAGGCGGCTGAACGCCTGGCCGAACTGGGGCCATACTTCAAGCCCCTGGCGGATATTCCCCGGATGAGCGACCTTGCCCGGGCCATGTTGCAGAGGAGCCTTGAGGCTCTGGTGGACCGCAACCTGGATCTTGCCCGGGAGGTGGTGGAGGCCGATGACGCCGTCGATCGTCTCTTTGAGGCCCTTTATGATGAACTGGTGGGTTATATGAAAAGGGGTCCGGAGTACGTCGACCAGGCCAGTTACCTGGCTCTGGTGGCCCGTTATCTGGAGCGCATCGCCGACCACGCCGTCAACGTCGCCGAAATGGTTGTTTACCGGGAGACTGGCCAGCGCCGGGCCTTTAAGGACCGGCAGGGCCCGCAAAAAAAAGCCCCGTAGAATAGGTAATGGAGGTCAGTGATGCTTTTTACCGTTGCGACCGGGCTGCTGGGAGGCCTGGCCTTCTTCCTTTATGGCATGAACCTCATCAGCACCGGCTTGCAAAAGGCGGCCGCCCGCCAGGTGCAGCAACTCCTGGGGACGGTGACCAGGAATCGTTTCTACGGCATGCTGGCCGGGCTGGTGGTTACCATCTTCCTGCAAACCAGCGCCGTCACCACCGTGCTTCTGGTAGGCTTCGTTAGCGCCGGCCTCATGAGCCTGGGCCAGGCCCTGGGGGTCATCCTGGGTGCGGCTATCGGCTCCACCCTTACGGCCCAGCTCATTGCCTTTCGCCTCAGCGACTATTCCCTCTGGGCGGTGGTTGCCGGTCTCATCCCATATCTCGCCGCCCGGCGCCTGCGCTGGCGTTACCTTGGCCAGGCCATCCTCGGGTTTGGCCTTATTTTTTATGGTGCCGCCCTCATGGGTACGGCTATAGCGCCCTTTAGCACCATACCCGGTTTTACCGCCGTCCTGCAGCGCCTGGCGGCCCATCCCTGGATGATGATGCTGGCGGCCACCCTCTTTACGGCCATTGTCCAGGGCAGCGCCGCCCCGGTGGTGGTGGCCATGACCCTGGCGGCCCAGGGCGGCCTGGCCCTGGAACCGGCCCTGGCCCTGGTCCTGGGCGCCAACCTGGGGACCACAGCCACGGCCTTTATCTCCAGCATCGCCCTTTCCCGGGAGGCCAAGCGAGTAGCCCTGGCCCATTTCTTTTTTAAACTCGCGGGCGTTCTCCTCTTTTTACCCTTCCTGGGCCTCTATGCCGGCCTGTCCCGCCTTACTTCCACGGACGTTGCCCGCCAGGTGGCCAACGGCCATACCCTGTTTAACATTATAAACATGCTGGTCTTTATTCCCTTTACGCCCATGGTAGGCCGCCTGATGGAAAGGCTCCTGCCCGATGCTCCCGAGGAGGAAAAGGTAGCCAAGTATCTGGACACCTCCCTTCTGAACGTGCCGGAACTGGCCCTGGCAGGGGTGACCCGGGAACTTCTGCGCATGGCCGGGATTATCAGGGAGGAGATGTTCCCCCGGGTCATGTGACCCCTGGCCGAACGGGAGGTTGACCTGTTGGAGAAACTGCGCCGCCTGGACGGTACCCTCGACTACCTCTACAAGGCCATCGCCCGGTACCTGGCCAATATGAACCATGATAACTTGAGTGAGGAACAGATGGTGGCCCAGACCAGGCTGCTTTACATTGCCAATGACCTGGAGCATATCGGTGACGTGACTGTGGAGATGGCCCGCCAGTGGCGCAAGATCGAAACCAGTGGCATAGAGTTTTCCCCTGAGGGGCAGGCTGAACTCCAGGAGATGTTTACAAGGGTTAAAGAGAACTTCACCTCCGCCATCCAGGCCTTCGCCAGTGATGACCAGGCCCTGGCCGCCCGGGTCATCCGCGGCCACCCGGAGATCCTGCGGCTGGAGAAGAATCTGCGCTACTCCCATTTCCAGCGCCTGCAGCGGGAGAATCGTCTCAGCCTGGAAACCACCTCCGTCCATATGGAGCTCATTAACCACCTCCTGCGCCTGAACATCCATAACGTCAGCATAGCCCAGGCAGTGATGGGTATTATTTAAACCCCTGGCGGAAAATAACTTGTGGCGACGGGCGATTTTTGTTAAACTACACCCTGAAGAAAGGAGAGATTGGCTTTGCGCGGTATTTGGTTTTCAGAACTACAGACACCGGACCTGGCGATTTCCGTTCGTCTGAACCAAACCCTGCATCATGAAAAAACCCCCTACCAGGAGCTGGCCGTGGTGGATACGGAAGCCTACGGCCGCATGCTCCTTCTGGACAATATTATCCAGACGACCGTTAAGGACGAGTTCTTCTATCATGAGATGATCGCCCACGTGCCCTTGAATACCCATCCCAACCCCAGGACCGCCCTGGTTATCGGTGGCGGCGACGGCGGCGTGGTCCGGGAAATTGTCAAACACCCTTCAATTGAGAAGGTTACCCTGGTGGAGATTGACGCCCGGGTGGTGGCCAATGCCCGCGAGTACCTGCCGGAGATCGCCTGCGGCTTAGACGACGCCCGGGTGGAGATCCGCTTTGAAGACGGCATCGAGCACGTCCGCCAGCGGGAGAATACTTATGACGTAATTATCGTCGACTCTACCGACCCCATCGGGCCGGCAGTGGGCCTCTTCAGCGCTGAGTTTTACCGTAACGTCTACCGGGCTTTAAAAGCCGATGGTGTATTCGTCGCCCAGACGGAATCCCCTATCTTTAACAGCAGGCTTATCCGCCGGATCCAGCGCGACCTCAAGGAGATCTTCCCCATAGCCAGGCTATACCTGACCACGGTGCCCACCTATCCGGGTGGTCTTTGGGCCTTCAGCCTGGGGAGCAAGAAGTATGACCCTCTGGAGGTCGATTGGAGACAGGCCCCCAAGATTGCGACCCGTTATTATACCCCGGCCATTCACCAGGCCGCCTTTTCCCTTCCCCCATTTGTCCAGGAGTTCCTGGAGGCCCCGGAGGAAGAAGAGTTTTAGCAGCGGCGATTTTGGGGCGCCAGGAACGGCTCCATAGTTCGGGGAGGGAGTGTTAAATTCCCATGAATAACTCCGCTATCTTAGAAGGCTTTACCAGGGGCCAGGGATTCCTGGCCAGCAGCGACGATTTTGCCGGGGCCCGTGCTGTCCTGGCCGGCATTCCCTTTGATGCCACCACCAGCTTTCGTCCCGGCACCCGCTGGGGCCCCCGGGCCATCCGTTCCGTATCAGAAGTCCTGGAGGAATACAGCCCCTACCTGCAGCGGGAGCTGACGGGAGTTCCCTTTTACGACGCGGGAGACCTCGACCTCCCGCCGGGCAGGGTGGAGGCCAGTTTAGAACGAATGGAGGCGGCGGCCGACGCTATTTTTGCCGCCGCCAGGATCCCATTTTTTATGGGGGGGGAGCACCTGGTGAGCTATCCCCTCATCCGGGCTGCCTACCGGCACTATCCCGATCTGGCCGTTCTCCATTTCGACGCCCATGCCGACCTGCGGGAGGATTACCTGGGGGAAAGGTTCTCCCATGCCACCGTCATGCGTCTGGTGGCGGAGGAGATCGGCCCCGATCGCCTCTACCAGTTTGGCATCCGGTCCGGTACCTGGGGCGAATTCGCCTACGGCCAGGAAGAAACCAATTTTTTTATGGACGTGATTACCCCGCCCCTGGCCAAACTGGTACCGGAACTGGTCCGGCGCCCCTTGTATGTGACCATAGATATCGACGTGGTCGACCCGGCCTTTGCCCCCGGTACCGGTACCCCCGAACCGGGGGGCTGCCCGCCGGGGGAGATCTTTAAAGCCATCCAGATCCTGCAGGGGGCCAATGTAGTCGCCTTTGACCTGGTGGAGGTCTGCCCGGCCTACGACCAGAGCGACATTACCGCTATCCTGGCGGCCAAGATTCTCCGCGAGGCCATTCTGGCCTGGGGAGGGAAAAACGACCAGGCCTGACCGCAGCCGGTTTTTACCGCCGGTAATTACGCCGGTGAAAGGAGCGCCCCCTGCCGGGCCCGGGAGCAAAAAATATTTGACTTCGCCCCAGGTACCATGCTATAATATCTAACGCGGCAGGTACACAGGGGCGGTTAGCTCAGCGGGAGAGCACCTGCCTTACAAGCAGGGGGTCGGCAGTTCAAACCTGCCACTGCCCACCATAAATGGAGCCGTAGTGTAGCGGTTTAACATGTCGGCCTGTCACGCCGAAGATCGCGGGTTCAAATCCCGTCGGCTCCGCCATTTATGCCTCGGTAGCTCAGTTGGTAGAGCAGAGGACTGAAAATCCTCGTGTCGGCGGTTCGATTCCGCCCTGAGGCACCAGCAAAAAACTCCTTCCTGGGCGGGAATCAGGAAGGAGTTTTTTTATATCTTTTCACATGTAACCCTACCCCATTGCCGCAGGGACGACAAAGCCCTGTACCCGGTGACGATGGCCGTCAACTTCATTGGTTTCAAAGTAGACATAGTGGGTATGCATGCCCCCCGGCAGGTCGATGGCCGGGCCGGTTATCGTATAATAGGAGTGAGTGTGCCCATGATCGAAGGTGGTAATACCTTGAAGGATATGGTCATGGCTGTTATTGACCGGTCGGGGTAAACCAGTTACGCCGGGATGCATATGGGCATGGCCCAGTTCGCAACTGGTCTTGCCGCTGTGGTCATGGACATGCTGATGATAATTAAAATTATTGCACAAGACGGTGGCTTCGGGAACTGGCATTTAAGTCTCCTCACAGTATTTACCTAGATGGAATAATCTTGGTAATATAATATGGGGCTGGTAACTCTTGTGTGCAATAACGAGTTTAGATAAAGGTGGTTGTTTATATGGCAAAGCTGGAATACATAGAATATAAGAATCGCCTGAGGCGTTTCCAGGAGTCCCTGCAAGCTCTGGACCTGGACGGGGCCCTGGTCTACCAGGCCGCCGACCTGTACTACCTGACAGGAACGGCCCAGAGCTGCCACCTTTTCGTTCCGGCTGCCGGGGAGCCCCTCCTCCTGGCCTACCGGGATTTTGAGCGGGCACGGGAGGAATCCGCCTGGCAGGTCAGGCCCCTGGGTAGTTTTAAGGATATCCCAGGTCTCCTGGCGGAGGCCGGGTTGACCGGGCTGCGGCGCCTGGGACTGGAGCTGGACGTCATTCCCTTAAGCCTTTTCCGGCGCTACGAGGCCCTCTTGCCCGGCGTTCAGTGGGCCGACATCGGCCAGGTCCTGCGACGGCAACGAATGGTCAAATCGCCGGCCGAACTGGAGGCCCTGCGGTGGTCCGCCGCCAAACACGCAGAGGTCTTCCGTTACATAACTGCCAGGATCCGGCCTGGTATGACAGAGCTGGAGATTGCCGCCGAGTTTGAAAGCTATGCCCGCCGCCTGGGCCACCAGGGCGCCAAGCGCTTCCGGGGTCAGGAGCAGGGCATGATTCCGGGCCTGGTTGCCGCCGGGGCCAACTCCGCCCGGACCTCCTGCTTCAACCTGCCTCTGGCCGGCCTGGGCCTCTCACCCCTTTACCCTATGGGAGCCAGCCAGCACGTCTGGGAGGAAGGTGAACCCCTCCTTATCGACTACGCCGGGGTTTACGGCGACTACACCGTCGACCAGACCAGGATCTACCTTGGTAAGGGGGTACCGGAAGACTTACGGCAGGCCCAGGAAGTGGCTATGGAGATTGCCAGCCGGGTGGCGGAAGAGGCCCGGCCCGGAGTAACGGCCGGCGCCCTCTACGACCTGGCCGTGGCCATGGCGGCCCGCGCTGGTTTGCAGGAGCACTTTATGGGCTACGGCCGGCAGGTGACTTACATCGGTCACGGCGTCGGCCTGGACCTGAACGAGTGGCCGGTGATAGCCAGGGGGGACAAGACTGTCCTGGCCGCGGGCATGGTCTTCGCCCTGGAGCCCAAGTTTGTCTTCCCGGGGATGGGCAGCGCCGGGGTGGAGGATACGTATGTGGTTACTGATAGGGGAGCGGAAAAGTTGACATATTAGGTAACAGTTAGCCGCAGCGTCGTCCGTTGAGCAAGTTTATTAGTTTTAACCAGTTATACAAATATACCGGCAGGATAAAACGCTGCCGGACATGTTCCCGGCCGGCAGCGCCCAGACGTCTCCCGAGGGTGGGGTTGACCAGCAGGCGTTCTACCTGTAAGGCCACCTCTTCCACCGTGCGGGCAGTCAGTCCGGTTTCCTCATCGAGCACCTGGTAGGCCAGGCCACCGGTGGGGGTAGCTACCAGGGGTTTACCCTTCCACAGGGCCTCGGTGGCCGTTAAACCAAAACCCTCGCGTAGTGACTTTTGCACTATCACATCGGCACGCCGCTGCAAAACGTTTATTTCCAGGTTTGCGTCGGGATTTAACGAAAGTACGGTAATGTCCGGGTCGCCCTCGGCCAATGCCCGCACCTCTTCCAGGATAGTAGCCCCTTCCGGGTCGTCATCGGCGCTCCCGCCGGCCAGGATTAGGCGGCAGGCTATATTTTTCCTGACCAGTTTAAAGGCCTCGATTACACCGGCAGGATCTTTAAGCCGGTCGAAACGGGACACCTGGAGGATTACCGGCGGACCTTCCGGATCTACGCCCAGCTTTTCGAGCACCGCTTCGTAATCAGCGGGAGACACCTCCTTGTTTTTGTCAGACAGGGGGTCGATAGCCGGTGGCATGAAGTACTGGAGGACGGGCAGGTCGCGGGCGTATTCTGGCAGGTGAAATACGGCTGCATCGCAGGTGGCCACCATTGGCGCCAGAAAATACCATACTTCTGGTACGGCATAACGCGGGTCGACGTGACAGTACCAGAGCCACCGGCCCCTGGTCCTGCCGCGGAAGGCGGTTAGCCCCAGGGGTTGCTGGTCATGGATTACCACCAGGTCGGCATCTCCATCCAGGAGGTTCTGATTTTTTTGGGCTATGGCCAGATAATTCTCCAGCATCTCGCCGGTGATATTTACCGGCTGGCCATGCATACCGTTGTGAAATAGCTTGGTGGTATGGAAAAATTCCGTGGTGCCGGCTAGGACCTCCCAGTTGACGGTCAGTCCCACGTCTTCCATCAGGGGGACCAGGGAGCTTAAGATTTCTGCCACCCCGCCGCCGATAATAGTGGAGTTGATATGCCGGACGTTGTAGCCTTGTAAACTTTCTCCCAGGGATCGGATTTCGTCAATCAGGGCGCTTCCAGCTACGCCTTCATAATCTTTAAGGCTTAACTGACGAATCATGGCTTATGCTTCCTTCCTTTATCCATTAAGGCAGGATGGTTATTGGTCTTCGGTCAGTAAAGCAACTGGAAAATTGCGCCAGGTGTCGGCCAGGGTAAGAACTTTACCTTCAGGCGAAGGGATAGAAGCCAGAACCTCTCCTGTTAAGATATTATGCCAGTTGCCCGGGGCCTGTTCAGGTAGCACAAGGTTTGTTCCTTGCCATAGAGTTTCCCCTGGGAGAAACCCGGGGGCCGGCAACCCACCATTTGCTGGTATTACCTTGCCCGTCAGCATCCGGGCCGGTAGGCGGGGAACGACCACCAGAGCCCACTCCCTGCCCAGATGCCTGGCGAAGGCGCAGGCGTGTCCCGAGCTGGACCCGGTGACTGCCAGGGGGATATATTCACCCGTCGCAAATAATTCCCGGTGGTCGCAGCGAAAGTGAAGGGATTTATAAGTCAGGTAGAGCTTTACCCGGCCATCCTGCCAGCTGGTCAAAAGGTTTCTCACCAGAGCCAGCTGGCCTTTTGTCTCTTCTTCTTTGAGCCTTTGTAAAAGCCTGGCCCTGGTTTTAAAGTCAACCGGACGCCGGTTGTCAGGATCAACCAGGCTGAGGTTCCACAGTTCTGTACCCTGGTAGAAATCAGGCACCCCCGGACTCGTTATCTTCAGCAGTATCTGGGCTAACGAGTTCCAGGCACCATAAAAAGCAACGACTTTTTGAAAGCTGAGGAAGTCCGGCAGAAACCGGTTTCCTGGCTCCGGCGTTAAAATAGAGAGTACAAACTCTATCAGGGCGTTTTCGTAATCGGTATCAGGGTCAAGCCAGCTGGTCCGGGTTTTGGCCTCCCGGGCCGCCTTGACCATATAAGTCCGGAGCCGTTCCTTAAAAGCGGGTATTTCTTCTTCTAAAAGGGGCCAGGCGCCGATTAGCGTCTGGTAGATAAATAGCTCCATATTGCCATCAGGTACAGGCTCGCCTTTTATATTTAACTTTTTGGGCCCATTCCAGCGACGCCAGCGCTCAACCCTCTCTACCCAGGCGTTAGGGATTTCCGTTAGAACATTAATCCGCGCCCGGACATCCTCACTGCGCTTGGTATCATGGGTGGACGTGGCGTTGAGGGTATGGGGCCAGCGCTCCTGCCGGGTTTTATTGCGGCGGTGGAACTCAGCCACCGATATGCACCTGGTCCGGGGACTGCTACCTACCTCATTGAGGGAAACCAAAGGGTTGTAGATGTAGAGGGAGGTATCCTCGTAACCCTTGGCCATAACCGGTCCCGTAAACTGTTGCCAGCGCATTACGAAACGCAGCCAGGCCTGCCGTTGTTCGGGGGGCAGGGAGACGGGAAAATCCAGCAACAGCACCTGGCGCAGGAAACGACAGGCCGGGCCGGCGGCCGGGCACCTCCGGACGGCCTCGGCTATGGCAGTTTCGATGTAATGCCGGTCCTGCGGCGCTACCGTGAAGTCGTGGATGTAGGTCCGGTATATACCCAGGCTGGCAGTGACTGCGACCAGGGCCTCTTCCAGCTCTGCTAAGATAAGGTCGTGGCCCAGGCGATCCTCTTCAGCCAGGCGTCCCAGCTCCCCTACCAGGTTACGCACCTCGCTGGCGAACAACCTGGTCATTACCAGCTTCTTCTGGTTATAGACCACCCTGGTAAAGTCGGTTTCGGCGCCGCTGTACCTGGCATAAAACTCTTCCAGGGCGGCGAGCCCTTCTTCGTCAACGAAGAGTCCGTTCAACGAATTTAAAAAATCGTAGCCCGTTGTTCCCTGAGTACGCCAGGTTGCCGGCAGTTCCTCCCCGTCGCTTAGTATTTTCTCTGCTACCACGTAAAAACCGGGAGAACTTCCTGCTGCAGAAAGGTGTTCCTGCAGCCTGTTGAGGTACTCCTGGGGGTCATACAGGCCATCAATATGGTCGATTCTGAGGCCGGTAACTTGCCCAGCCCCGACCAATTGAAAAATCAGGGCGTGCACCGCCTCAAAAACCCTTTTGTCTTCCATGCGGATAGCTACCAGGTCGCTAACGTCAAAGAAGCGCCGGTAATTGATTTCTTCATTGGCCACCCGCCAGTAGGCGAGCCGGTAGGCCTGTTCCGCCAGGATACCCTCCAGTTGATTGAAACTTTGCGGGTCACCTTTTTTACCATTTAATTTGCGCAGGTTCCTGTCAATAAATGCTTTTACCGCTGGGTTGGTATTGTATAGATGCCAGAAGCTTTTCCAGGCCTGTTGCCAGGGAGTCGACAGCTCGCCAGCCCGGGGGAGAGGGAGCGCCGAGAGGGAAGCAAGCAGGTCCCGCAATTGTGATAGCGCCTGTTCGGCAGCACCCCCGTCTTCGGCCAGGGTTTGCGCCCAGCCGCCTAGAATCCGGCGGGAAGAAAAGGGACTAAGAGGGAATTCCTTTTCATAGTAGCAGACTCGGAACCCATCTTCTGCCAGTTTCAGGGCCAGTTGCTGGTTTTCCAATACTTTCCCGAAGGGTTCACCCAGGACTGGCAGGAGGACTTTGTTTACCAGCCCCGGCCTGGCTGGTTGCCAGTCAATATCAAAGTAAGCTGCGTAAGTAGAAGCGCGCCCATGGCGGAGGACGTCCCGCCACCACGGATTATCAACGCTGGCTGCCATGTGGTTGGGCACGACGTCCAGCAACAGCCCCATCCCATGCTGCTTCAGGGTGTCAGCCAGGGAGGTAAAATCCTCCCTGCTTCCCAGTTCCGGGTTTAACTGCCCAGGGTCAGTCACGTCGTACCCGTGGGGGCTATCCTTCCTCGCTTTCAGCAGGGGGGAGGCATAAATATCGGTAATACCCAGCGCCTGCAGGTACGGTACCACCTCGCGTGCTTCGATGAAGCCAAACTGCCGGTTAAACTGCAGCCGGTAGGTAGCGGTGGGAATGTGCGGGCTAGCCATTTTTGCCTCTCCGTACCTGCAGTTTGTCACCCAGGGAGTTGAACAGGTCAAGCCACGCCCGGGCTTCCCCATCCCCCTGCCGGGCTTTCTCCCGGTATCCGGGGTAAACTGTCTGCAACAGACGGTAATAAGCGTTTTGGACTTTCCAGAGGTTTACTTCAAAGGGTAACGAGCGCACCAGGCTGATCACCGCGTCCAAACGCCCGATGAAGACCTGGTCGTCAGGTTGGCCTAGCAGTTTCTCAGCCATCTGTTTCAGGGTCTGTTCCAGGACATACCCCAGACCTTCGCCGTCGAGGGGAACACCGGCCATCTCGGCTTCCCCCAAGAGCGCTTTTATGTGTTCCAGGTCCAGATTGTCACCTGCGAAAGCCTGGCGGAGGCTGGTGTTCAAGACGAACTCGGCAGCGGCTTGCAGGGCCCGGGGCTGGGGGATATTTAAATCCTTTAAGAACCGCATTAAAGGAGCATGACGATCGTAAATGCGCCGGTAATCTTCCGCCGCTTCCGCCAGGGTGGACTCCAGGATGATATCCAGTACCATCCGCTGTTTGTCCCGGAAAAGCTGCCTTAAGGAATAGGTGGCCCCTGCAAAGTGTTGATCCAGGAGCCTGATGACCTCATTGAAATCGGCCCGGTCGAAGGCACCGGTTAATTCCTGTACCATTCGCTGGTAGGAATCGTCATTGGTGTAAACCTGGACACCGCCACTAACATTATGGTTACCTAAAGTAACGGCGCCATAACTAATCTTGATCGACTCCTGGGTAATCTGGGAGGTGACCTGCGCCCGGCCTACAGCTAACCTGGCTGTACCTGCTAAACGATTCTGGTAGTCTTCACGGTAGACATCGTAGCAAAAGATGCGGGAATGCTGGTCATAGGTTTCGTACAGGGAACACAGGGCATAATGGGCACCTACCTTAAGCAAGTCGACCATTGCCGGCTTGACGAATTTTTCATAGATATGGGCTCCGTCACGGTGTTCAGGGATGTTGCTCTTGGCCTGGGCCAGCATCTCCATAAAACGGGGCTCTGGCGACTCGTTAAATAGTTCCTGAGCTAATTGAATCACACGGCCGGCGTATTTAATAACCTGCACTGTCTCAATGCCTGAGATCTCATCAAAGAACCAGCCGCAGCTGGTGAACATTAACATGGCGTGTCGCTGGAGCTCCAACAGCTTCAACACCGTAATTTTTTCTTCCTGGTTTAGTATACGGGTGGCATGTTGTCCGAGGAAGCGGTCGAAGTTTTCCGGTGAACGGTCGAGGATGACCGCGATGTAGTCGTTACGCGCGGCCCAGGGATCTTTTAGAAACTGGCGCGCCCTTCCCTCAAACTTGGGTGCCAGGGTGTTCCGCAGCCAGTTGAGGCTATCGCGCAGGGGTGCCCGCCAGGCCTGGCTCCACCCTGGATGCATACCCGTGTTACAGCCACAATTAGTTCGCCACCTTTCCACTCCATGGGCACAGCTCCAGGAGCTATTATTATTTATCTCCACCTCATGGGTGGGCGGGTGTTTTTCCAGGTATTCTCCATAGTTGGTTAGACGTGCCAGTTTATTGGCTTCAATATAATCCAGGGCGTAGGCCAGGGCCATATCCCCGTGGCGGTGGTGGTGGCCGTAGGTCTCCCCGTCAGTAGCAATATTGACAAGCTGGGGCGCGTTGCGTCCCTCGTTAAAGACACTCAGTAGACGTTTGGCAAAGCGTTCGCCGTTATCGAGCAGTTTCTCGAAGGCTACGGCGCGGGCGACTTCGCCATTATAAAAGAAGACATTGATGGTCCGGTCCGTATTGGGCAGGCGGACCTGATAAGGCATGGTGGTATCTAGGCCGCCGTGGACCTCCTGCCAGTTATCGCTACCCAGGGGACGGATGCGGCGGGCCTGCCAGTGGGCCAGGATGGTAAAACGGATGCCCTGCTGGGCCAGGATGGCGAGGGTTTCCAGATCAACGGCGGTCTCAGGTAACCACATTCCTTCCGGCCGCCGGCCAAAGCGATGCTCAAAATCTTTAATCCCCCAGATTACCTGGGTGTATTTATCACGCGTGTTGGCCAGGGGCATGATCATGTGGTTATAGGCCTGGGCCAGGGCGGAACCGTGTCCCGAGAAGCGCCGCTGGCTTTCCCGGTCGGCTTCAATGATCGCCCGGTAAACCTCCGGGGCATTGGTTTCCATCCAGGAAAGGAGGGTGGGACCAAAGTTGAAACTGATTTTGCTATAGTTGTTGACGATTTTCCTGATCCACCCGTCACCATCAAGAATGCGTGAGGCGGTATTAGGTTCGTAGCATTCAGCGGTAATCCGTTCATCCCAGTCGTGGTAGGGGTAAGCCGAGTCCTGGAGCTCGATGTCCTCCAGCCAGGGGTTTTCCCGTGGCGGCTGGTAAAAATGGCCGTGGATGCAAATGTACCGTTCCATTAGTCAGCCTGAGCCTCCTTTATTCGTTCAAACAACAGGCATGCTCCCGGGGTTAAAGGCACCTGCATTTTTCCCTGGGATACGAGCAGGGCAGGTATGGTACTACCATCGCCCAGCCAGCGCTCTTCAGCGGCATCCAGGCGTTTGCGCCAGCGACCTGCCGGCAGGGGCAGGGTAGGGGCCGTTGCGGTGTTGCTAAAGGAAAATATGATGCCCACCTCACTATCCCTACTCCAGCGGCGTACGAACAGGACCAGGTCCTCCTCGCAGGTGATAACCTCCATATTTTCCAGGTTTAGCTCCGTAAGGGAGGGTAGTTCCCGGCGTAACTGGATTAGCTGCCGGTAGAACTCCCAGAGTACCCGGTGCTGTCCCTGAAGGCTGAGGCCGTGGTTAAGACGGGAACGTCGGAAGGTGGCCTCATCCTGGGGATCGGGCACCTCGCCTGTCCAGTTGTGGCCGGCGAATTCTTCCCGCCGCCCCCGGCGTACCGCTGCGATCAGACGGGGATCGGAATGGCTGGTAAAGTATTGAAAAGGTGCTGTTTCACCGTATTCCTCGCCCATGAAGAGCAGTGGTACGAAGGGGGAGAGGAGCACTACGGCGGCGGCCAGTTTGAGTTTGACGAAGGGAACCAGGGTGCTTAACCTTTCACCCCGGGCCCGATTACCTACTTGATCATGGTTCTGGGTAAAAACCACGAACTGGTTACCCTTGCACGGATGCGGCCGCCGGCCGTGCCGCCGCTGCCGGTAGGCAGAGTACTGACCGGTGTAAACATAACCTTCCCGGAAGGCCCGGGCCAGGTTGCCGAGGGTGCCGAAGTCACGATAGTAGCCGTTTCTTTCCCCCGTCAGCAGCGCATGCAGGGCGTGGTGAAAGTCGTCGCACCACTGGGCATCAAGGCCGTATCCCCCCAATTCTTGCGGCCGGATTACCCGGGGGTCGTTCAAGTCACTCTCGGCAACAATATAAACCCGGCGATCCAGCCGTTCGGCCTGAAGCTTCACGGCAGCGGCCAGTTCCTCCAGGAAAGGTAACGCAGACTTATCCATAATGGCATGAATGGCGTCCAACCGTAAGCCATCCAGGTGAAACTCGGTTAACCAGTAAAGGGCGTTTTCGATAAAGAAGCGCCGGACTTCGTCGCTGCCGGGTCCATCAAAGTTGAGGGCCTGTCCCCAGGGGGTACGGTAACGATCGGTAAAATAAGGCCCGAATTTGGCCAGGTAGTTTCCTTCCGGGCCCAGGTGGTTGTAGACCACATCGAGGAATACGGCCAGGCCGTACCTGTGGCAGGTATCCACCAGCCGCCTGAGCCCCTCCGGTCCACCGTAAGAGTTCTGGACGGCGAAGGGGAAAACGCCGTCGTAACCCCAGTTGCGGCATCCCGGGAACTGGGCCACGGGCATTAATTCAATGGCGGTAACCCCCAGGGTGCGCAAATCGTCTAGGTGGGCGATGATGGCTTCAAAAGTGCCCTCCGGGGTGAAGGTCCCTACATGCAGCTCATAAAAGATTAAATCCTCACCCTTGGGCCCCGGCCAGCAGCGATCCGACCAGGAAAAGGCTTTGGCGTCTACTACCTGGGAAGGGCCGTGGACCCCCCGTGGCTGATAGCGCGAAGCGGGGTCGGGTAACTGCTGCCCGTCCAGGAGGTAGTAATAGAGACTACCTGGTACGACCCCCGCTACCTCGCCCTGAAAGTAACCACGTTCTTTTCGGGTTAAAGGTTCGAGTCTTTCTTCAGGTGCCACGATCTGTACCGCGACGCTTTCGGCCAGGGGTGCCCAGAGGTGGAAGCGGCAGCGGCCATCCCCCAGGTAATTGGCGCCCAGGCTAACACTATAGGTCATGGCTCCTCACCTGCCTTTACTAAAGGGGACCAGGTAAATGAGGTCTTTTTCCGGACTGGGTGCATAATATGGGTATTTTTAAGTATGCCAGGGCCCTGCTGGTATAGGCCGGAGTACCTGGGATTACCGGGATATAATCGGCCTGCTACCACCGGTATAAAAGTATTATGCCCAGCCGCTATCACGATATAACCAGGTTAGCTGTACAGCCTGCAAGCTACTACTTCAAACGCTTAAACCTGCAGTCTAGCAATAAAAAAAACTTCCCGGTAAATCCGGGAAGTTTCCTTATCCTGGTGCGAGAGGCGGGACTTGAACCCGCACGGACCAAAAGGTCCACGAGATTTTAAGTTCCACGAAGTCTTTCTTTGCCAGTACCTGCCAGTCCGGGAGTGTCCAGTTTTCAAGGCTTTGCAGGTTTTGGAGATGTTTAATAGGTCCATTTTGCCCGTAGTGTTTACCTGGTTTAGCAGTCAAATAGCAGTCAAACCCCTTGGCCGTAAATCCCCGGTAGGTGGGAGACGTAACTAAGTTGTAGTGTGAGCATCTGGAATAGATTGATAAGGGCGATATCTGTGTTAAATTACACTATTTTGTGCAGGCATTGCTGGTTTCTGGTGCCAGCAACGCCTTCGCCTTACACCGATATGTTTTTATCGCTTCCATCAGTGTCAACTTCTCCTGGCATAACTGAACGTTTGCGAAACCCCCAAATAATAACCCAATATGCTATTGACAATATTAAATAAAAGTAACCTATAACTTCACTAAAAGTCAATAAACGATCAGCATTTTTGAGCATCTCTTCGGCTTCATCTTTGCTAATCGCTGGTGGTGTAGGGGCGTTCCCTATTTTTTCTACAGCCTTCTTTTGCGCCGTTGTTTGAGTACGTTTATTAAGATCCTCTGCCGCTGCTTTTATATCGTTGTAAGTTAGAGTATTTGAACGCAATAAAGAGGTTAATGCTTCCGCCATTAATTTCTGATTGCTTTCCTTAAACTTAGCCGCCTCGTCTGATTTAAGCCAGTCATCAACCGCTTTTTGATACGCCTTCTGATACGCTTCAACACGCTGTTGATAATCAAGGGCCGCTTGATATGCTTTTGACCCTTCTTTATACCGCATGTTACCGACAACAGCCGCCGCCACCCCAAAACCAATGGCTACTATCGTAATCGCCAACCATATAGCAAGAGCCTTCCGCACTCATACCACCTCCCTAACCATTTATTTACTGCATACGGCTTCTAAATCCTGCTTGATAAGAGGGCCGTTTTCTCTGGTATCGCTAAAAAATTTTCTACCCCCTAACCCCTACTGCAACACCGTCAACGGTGCAACAGGTGCCAGAAAACCTAGAGATTGTAAGGCTTGAGACTGTTGCAGGAGGTGTTGCAGTTCGGAAGGGTATTGCAACAGCAACCCGTAGGCTGGATATTAAGGGAATGTTAAGATGCTGTTGGCTACAAATGCTTGTTTTTTCTATGTGATTATGGTAGTGGTAAAAAATTATTAAAAATCGTGGGCGAGGGAGTTGACGTTAAGAGAATGTTAAGATGCTGTCCAAGACAATTACTTACTTTTTCTGTGTTATTATGGTAGTGGTGAAAAAATAATATTAAAACTCTCAAGCCCCTGAAACCAGGGGCTTTAATTTTGGGGGTGTATACGTTAAATGCCAAAACCTATAACTGACGGAAGGAGTGTTAACGCTATGAGCAACCCGATTGAGGCAATTATCCAGGGCGCGGGTAAAAGTCGTAGGCGGCTGGCAGTGGAGTGGGGCGTTAACTACTATTTGCTTGGGGCGACCTTGCGTGGTTTCCCCTCCAGAATTCCACGGAGCTTGCGGGAAGCATTAGGGAGACTTGGGTTTGACGTTGATAAACTTGAAAATCAATATGAGGCCTGGCGAAGGACGTTGAACAGGTAGTTGCCAAAATAAACCTGGGGAGGTATGGAATATGGGTAATATAGTTACGCTGGTGAAAAAAGATAACGCTGGCAAATTCGACTGGGCTCCGTTGTACGAGGCTTACGTCAGCGGCGCGAACGGCGACCCGCTAAACGAACGCGATGATGGTTGGATGGATGGGTGCTGTCCTCTACATGACGACACCAGACCGAGCTTCTCTTTTAACCGCTGGTCCGGGTACTGGCTCTGCCGGGCAGGGTGCGGCGCGGGTTGGCCGCTGGACTTTTTGGAGGCGGTCGCTGGCCTCGACGGTGACGATGCACTAGAGGAAATCCGGGAATTGTGTGGGTCCTTGCCGCCGGAGATAATCCCCGGCCCGCTTACCTTGACGGCCTACGCTGTCTACTGTAACCTACCGGTATCCTTCCTTCAGAAGTTGGGACTGGCGGAATGTGCTAAAGGCGTCAAAATACCCTACTGCACCGTGGACGGCCAGGTTTTCCGCTACCGTTACCGCCTGAGTTTGAATAAACAGGGCAGCCGGTTCGCTTGGGGTAGCGGCAAGGGTATCCTGCCATACGGTTTGGAGAACTTGCATTTGGCTAAGAAGGCAGGTTATTTACTCCTGGTCGAGGGAGAATCTGATGTGCAAACTCTGTTGTATGCTGGTATTCCCGCTCTAGGAAGTCCCGGAGTTGCTGCGTGGCAGAAGGAATGGTCAGCTTTAATCCCTGAAGGAGTGCAAATTTACATCTGGCAGGAACCGGATGAGGGTCACGTCCTTGTGGAAAAGGTTTTACGTGCCTTCCCGGACGCGAAAATTATTAAAACCACTGTGGAGGAAAAAGACCCCCGGCAGGTATGGTTGAACTCCAGGGATAAGGCAGATTTCGTGCAGCTTATTAACGAGTTATTACAAACAGCAACCACGGCAGATGACCTGCAGGAAGCCGCCAGGAGGACAGAGCGGGAAGCGGTCTGGCAGAAATGTAAAGACTTAGCAATGGAGCCTGATATCTTAACACCTGTTTTAAATACCCTTAGTCAAGTCGTTGCTGGCGAACGCGAGGCCTTGGCCATCCTTTACTTAGCGTTGACCTCACGGTTATTACCTCGACCCATTAACCTCCTGCTTCAGGCCCCACCGGGGGCAGGCAAAAGTTATTTGGTAGACTGTGTTTTACAGATGTTTCCAGAAAGTGCATATTATAAATTGACCGCTTCCAGTGAGCGGGCTTTTATTTATTCGGATGAAAATTTCGCTCACCGGACAGTTGTCGTAGCCGAAGCAGCAGGCTTGCATTCGGATGGTGTCGCGGGAACAATTATACGTGAGTTAGTTTGGAGTAGCCAGTTGGCTTATGAAGTTGTAGAGAAAACCCCTGACGGCCTGCGGCCACGTAAAATTATCAAAGATGGCCCAGTCGGCCTAATTACCACGACTGTTAAAAATGTTGAAGGCGAGCTAGCCACACGCCTACTGGTCGTGGAACTGAAAGACACCCCGGAGCAAACCAGGCTAATTCTGGAAGCGGAAGCACGGGAAGCTGCTGGACAGGCTACCATGCCAGATTTAAGCCATTTCGCGGCCCTACAGAAGTGGTTGGAGCTAAATGGGCCAGCGAATGTAATCGTACCCTACGCTGAAACCCTAGCCAGGCTATTGAAGCCAAGCAGCGTACGGTTGCGCCGTGATTTCCGGCAGTTGTTGACGTTGATAATGGCTAACGCCGTGCTACACCGGGCGAGCCGCCAAACTTCTAGCAGTGGAGCGATAATCGCCTCCATCGACGATTACGCGGCCATTTACCCCCTGGCGGTTGCTCTGTTCGCCAGCACTGGCGAAGCCACCCTAACGCCGCAGCAACGTGAGGCGGTAGAAGCCGTTCGCCGGTATTACGAGCAGTACCATACGTCGGTCACTGTCAAGGCTTTAAGTAAATTACTGGGGATCGATAGGACTTCCACTCAACGCCGGGTAGCTGCGGCTATCAAGAAAGGTTTCCTGGTAAATCTGGAAGATAAACCCCACAGACCAGCGATGTTAGTGCCAGGCGATATGGCGGCTGAGGAAGACAACTCTTTACCAGAGCCAGAGATGGTAGCCAGGATGTCCAGCTAAAAATTTTTCCCCTATACCCCCCGACTGCACACATGCACACTGGCTTGAATTTTAACCAGAAACCCTTCTGCCGCAAGGGTTTTTTAGTGTGCAGGTGGGGTTGCACACTACCTGCACACTCCATGCACACTCCCTTTTTCTCGAAGTAGAGTGCAACCAGTGTGCAGGTAGTGTGCATGGGGGTATGCACACTGCTCAGGCCTTGCGCCGCAACGGTTTCAGGGCACAGAGTGCATGTGTGCGGGGTGTGCATGGGGGTATAAGAGGGTAGAAAAATTTTTTATAATGCCCTCCCCAGGAATTGGGTGTTGCAGCTACTGTTGCAACACCCTCCTTTTCTGCAACACTGACTGCAACAGGCTAAAGCCTTATATACCAAGGCTTTCCGGGTTTCCGTTGCAGTGTTGACCCCGTTGCAGTAGGATATAAAGGGTAGAAAATTTTATGAAAGGAATGATGGCCATGTTCAAACGGTTTAAGGAGCTTTGCAAAATCGAGCCTGAATTGTGGGAACTCTACCAGGAGGCGAAATCCTATAAGCCTACGCCTGATTTCTGCGCTAACTGGGTGTGGTACTGCCGGGGAGGGCTGAAGGAGCGGTTGCTGCCCCTTGTGGGCTGGCTGGCCTCTAACCCCGCCCTGCGGACTTCGGAAGCCTACGACCTGGCATATCACACAATTTACAACGCCTTGCCCGACTGCCAGCACGAAGAAGAAAACATTTACTGCTTCTAAAAATTTTGGGGAGGTAAAATTATGCGAGTAAATTCTGAATGGGTAAAACAAGGTTACGCCGACAGTACGAACTCCCGTGCCCTGCATGACTGGTTCGATTACTGCGCCCGGAATTCCATGCCCTACATCGTGGTATGGAGGAAGAAGAAATACGCTAAGGTCACTTCCGACCTGATAACAGTGGAGCCGGACGGCTGCCTGAACGAAACCGGGTATCTCGAAGTTGCCAGGCTGTATTACCTCTATGGTGTTGGTAAGGACGATTATTTCGGCACCATACTGACCCAAGCCGAAGTACCGCTCAAATACGCTGATGAGTACGCCGCGAAGTTGGTCGCAATCCTATCTAACCCAGCAAACCGGAAGACTTTAGACAATGAGTATACCGGCAGTCTGGTACGTTCTTTCATAGAAGATATACGCCATACCCTCGACAAGCGGGAATGGCAAGTCGCCTGCCGTACCAAAACGCCGTTAATTGACCTCGGCTGGCGGGTAGCTGATGGCCGCCTGGTCAAAGGGGGTGCTGCCTGATGCCTACGCAGTTCAGGCTAATTCGTTTCCTCTCCTACACCGCCGTCGCGCTTATAGCCCTGGCCATCGTTCAATTCCTGTGGTATTAGCGTATGGGCCAGGTCACTCCTGGCCTTTTACGCTAGCTATAATCATAGTGTAAATATTGATTAGTATAATAAACCCAAAAAGGTGGTTATGAACAATGGTTCGATATGTAGAAGACTTCCCGCAACTGCGTGCCGGGCCGCTCCAGTCCAGGCGTAACGGGACGGAAAGCCTTACCACGGGAGGTGTTAGGGTGGGCCTGCGGATATGGCCGAACTTTGTTAACGCGGTATGGTGCATAAACGGTAAACGCTACGCCCAGGCCATCAAGCGAGTGCGGTTGCCTTATCGGGGAGGTGGCTTTGCTACCCGGTTTGAGTGCCCCACCTGTGGAAAAGTGACGACCGTATTATTCCTCGCTCCTTGCCCTGGTAAGTTTGTCTGTCGGGACTGCGCCAGGGCCACCCGCTACCGGGCCTGGAAAGAAAGCGGCAAGGTGCGGCAACCGAAAAAGGCTGACAACTGGCTCAAGTGGTTTTCGAGACAGGCCACAAAAATCCTGGCGAAAGGAGGGAGAAGCGAATGACGGTTTTGGATTACGCCCGCTGGCGTGCCGTTAAGGAAGTTCCCGGAATAATCGACACCTTGGCGGCCAAAGCGAAACAAGGCGATGCAGCGGCGGCCAGGCTTATGCTGGAGCTTGCCGGGGTGCTACCTGGTGGGGAAGGGGGTGACGGCGATGGCGAAGAAAAACAGCCTCGCAACGGTTCCCAAAAACAATCAGAAGCTGCCGTCAAGTGAGGTCCTGGAGCAGCGGCGGCAGCTAATCGTTGCCGAAGCCGTTGACGCATCTCCACGAGTGATGCGGGTTGTGGTGGATATGGCCCTGGGTGGCGACCTGGAGGCGGCCAAACTGGTGTTAAAGGTGGCCGGGCTGGATTTGAGCGGAGGTAGCCGGGCGAACGTCCAAAATGCTATTTAGATCAACATCACGGCTGAGGAGCAAGCGCAACTAGAGAGGGACTTCCCCGATGTCTGATAAGGCCATACGTTACGTTCAAGGAAATAATTTTTAGGAGGTCGATTAGCATGGCCTCGGATATTCTAGGATTAGCTAAAAAAAGCCGTAAATTGGATGCGTAACGCTGGAAAATAATCTATCCACAGGAAGGGGGTACGTCAAAGTATAAAATGCTACTGTCTCCCCCTGTGGTAATCGCGCTTTCCACAGTGGGGGCGCGTTGACATATATCATCAATTTTTAAGGAGTGATGGCTTATGTGGGCTGAATTAGGGAGTTTGGTAAGCGCTGGACTTGGCTTGGCATCGACTTATTCTAATCGGAACAAATCGAGTAGTTCGCGTAGCTCTGGTAGTTCTAGTAGTTCAAGCAGTAATGCCCGTAACCAGGCCATAGCTAATCGCCTATCAAGTAGCGGTGGTAGTAGCAGTCGTAGCAGCCTTCCTGATTACAATACCTGGGCTGGCATGTCCCATGATGAACGGGTAGCGGCCTTAAACCGGGCTGGAATTGACCTAGGGACTTGGAGCAGCATGTCCCACGACCAACGGATGGGGTATTTAGGCGGTGGTAGTGGTAGTAGCAATTCCACTCCCTCTGGTAGTGGCACTACGTCTACAGAAAGTAGTGGTAGTTCTAGCCCGCAGTCTTCATCTAACAGTTTACCCAGTCAAGACAACTTGAACGATATTCCTTACGATCTAGCGATGGAACAGTTAAACCAGCAGTTAGGACGCGGAGAGAGTCAGCATAACCCTGCGCGGGACCTGCTTTACCGGTGGCAACCTACGCCGGGCTACTATTACCCGCCCATACAGTGGACCCCGCCGCAGTTGCCACCCTTGCCTAAGTTGGAGGTGACGCCTCCACCCACTCCGGTGAAGATTGAACAACCGCCGAAGATAGAAGTTCCTGCCGGGCAGCCGCAGCCTGAGACACCCGGCCCGACGCAGGACGTGCAGGAAAAAGGTCCTGGCGGGTTCGTGGAGCGGTTAGCCCCGCCGATGGCTGCGGTCCCGAGTGTGGATGAGCTTTACCGCATCTACAAAGAGGTTACCGGCGGTAAAGAGAATGAGGCCGTGCGGCAGTACCTGGCCTCGCCCCAGTTCCAGAGCGTCCTCGGCGGCAGGGTGCCTATGTGGATGAGCGCCGACCCAATTTGGCGGTTGTACTTAATGAGGTTGGGATACCTGAAACCTAATAACCGGGCCAGGTTGAACGCCTTACAGGAGAGGGTACAGCAGGCAGGGTAAAGAAGGGGCCACCTTCCACAGGGGGTGGCCATCATTGATATGTCTTATAGGAACGGCAATATTCGTAAATAGATGTGCTTGGTGTTTGGGTCAACCACCAATGGGAACCACCCAGGCAATCCGAATATTATTGTTGCAGCTATAGGGAGTAAAAGACATATAAGAACCACTTGCCACCTTTTAAGACTAAGACCATAATCACGCCCGTCAAACCAAAGCCACCTTATTAAACCTAGTGGCGCATACCATGCTGAAGGGACTAAAGTAAACCACAACCAAAAAGCAGGGCTAAGAAACCATGCAGCAATGAGCCACCACTTCATTGAAAATAGGGTTAAAGTATTTCTTAAATACCATGTTCCATTGAGGATTACAAAAAGACCATTCCATAGGGATAGTAATATGGCTACCGGCTTCGGAATAAATCGTTTAGTGCTATTGCCATCATTTTTGAAAAAATCATCTATCGATTTCCCAATCACATGAAGAGATTCATCTAATGTTTTGCTTAAATATTGATTAAGAGGATACACTACAGCAGCATCTAAATTATGACCATCGATAAGTGCATTAATAATACTGTCCTCACTATTTTCCCCCATAACCGAGACAATATTTAACTCCTTACACGCATGGTCTACAACGGCTGCCATAAATTTACTATTTTTAAACTCCAAAAGCATTGGATGGTAATATTCTACCTCCTTAAGAGCTAAATCGTGGTAAAATTTTACCTTTTGATTAAGAAATTCGTTAAGTTTAGTCTCAATAGAAGGTGATGATGTTAAATGCTTCCACCAAATACCCTTATTATTTTCAAAGACTACAAACATAATATCCATTAATGTATGCCTTAAAGGGCTATTCCCCAACAAAAAATAAAGCCGTCGATCTATAAAATAAAGGAAAAACGGTATAAATCCGTTGTAGTTTTCAAGATTAACTGTAGAACCTTTTGTAAGCTCTTTTATACTCCCATAAATGTCGTTATCCATCTTTATCAATAAATTAATTAAAGCGTCTGCCCATTCAATAGTACCTTCTGGTAAATCTTGAAGCGTTTTTTCGGTTACTTCCGGTGTTGCACTCACTATCAACCACCTCCCGCCAGGAGTATTCTACGTTGATGTAGTAAATCCTGCCTTTAGTGTAAATAAATTTCTTATGTCAACCGGGTTCCCTTGCAACCCGGATGTGTATGGAGTGATAGGGTTTCCACATGCACGTCCCAGCCAGGGTTCTCCAGGAACGGGATACCCACGCGCCCCGATAACACAAGCCGCTATTACTCCCGGCAAAAGCTAATACCTATCCCTGTGGTCCTGCCTGGCCAGGTGTTCACATAAAAATTGGCGGCCAGGTTTTCGGCCTGGCCGCAGTATCTTAAGACATTACTACTAAGCAACCATCAAGTTTTCCAGTATCACATAATCTAATGTATTCATCCACGTCTACCCATCGGTCGAGTATGTTTTCCAGTTCTCCTGTGGCTTTCTCGTTAATGAGGTCCCTTACTTCATCGTCCCTCCACAGTTCGTCAAGCAAGATTCCCGCTAGTTCACACTTCCGTTCCCACAGTTTTTGCTTTACGTCCTGCAGTTCGACTGCCATTGAAGGATACCTCCTATCTCAATAATTTGCTTCTAGCTCGTTAAATCGCCTGCTCTCTTAGATTTTCATTTTTTATGATAAAGTCCAAGAGGGCAGACTAAGCCTCCATCATCGTCCACAACAACAAGACGATGGCTTAATCTTAAGTCTTGGGTAGTAACCTCACCACTTCTTGCCCTCGGCTACCCTATCATGTCTCCCGGGGTCTATGCCCTGTGTCATTCCTTCGTTCGGCCTTTTGAGGGCGGGTGGGTTATGCCTGGTACTTGTGAGCAGGGTCTATGCCCTTATGGTGGGAATTAAGGCTTCCCCCACCCAAGACTTTTTACCTTGTGTTTGGGTTTTTATTTTTAAGCTGCTTGCTGTAATTGGGCGCGGCGATAGTCGCCTAATACTTTGTCAGGGTCGTAGTTTTCTTTCTTCCTGGCCAGGCCGTACATCACCCGCAGTAATTTTACGGCTATGGCTATTAAGGCCTGCTTTTTCTTCAACGGGTTTTCCCGCCTGGTCAGGAAGTAGTGGTACAACGCTTTAAATTCACGGTTTTTGGCTACCAGAGTAAGGCTGGCCTGGTATAACAGGTTCCTTAATTCGGCTCGCCCGCGTTTGGATATCTTGCTTTGCCCGTTCTTCTTCCCGGAACTTTGTTCGCTTAAGTTCAGGCCGGCGAGTTTTTGGATTTGCTTCCAGTGTTCGTAATTCTGGGGATCGCCTATTTCACCTAAAAAGCCGGCTACTGTTACCAGGCCTATACCGGGGATGCTTAATAAATTGCCTGCGATATCTATTCCTGCTAGTATGTCGGCCATGGCTGCTTCTGTTTGCTCGATCTGCTTTTGGTAAAAGGCTATTTCGTCCAGGCAGGCGTTTAGCTTGTGTTGGGCTCCGGTTAATCCTTCGGTTACTCCTATCGATTCCTGGGCCGTCTGGTAGAGGGCCTGGGCCCTTTTCATCCCTACCCGGTGGTTACTCGCTTCTTTTAGCTTCGCGGCTATTTCTTCGAGTTTATAGGCTAATATTAACTTGGGGAAGGGACAGTTCCTTAAGACCCATTGGGCAGCTTTGCCTAACAGGTTTTTGAATACTTGCCCCAGCTCGGGGAAGTATTCGTCCAGGATGGCCTGGAGTTGGTTTAAGGCGCTGTTTAGTTTCCGGCGTTGCTGCCGCCGGGTTACGGTCAGGTTCCTTAGTTCGGCATATTTTCCTTTGGGCAAAAGGCAGTGGAGGAAATTCCCGTCCTTGACTACTTTGGCTATTATCCCGGCGTCTTTGCGGTCGTTCTTGGTGGGGGAGTTGCCTACTTCCTCTTTCCGCCTTTTGACGTGATAGGGATTGACTATCACTACCGTATAACCCTGCTCCTGGAGAAACCATGCTAAGGGTTTCCAGTAGTGGCCGGTGGGTTCCATGCCGATTACTACCCTTGTTGCCCGGGCTTTTTCTTTGGCTTCTTCCATTTTTGCCACTAAGACGATAATAGCCTTCTTTGCTATTATGAAACTTGAAGGGTTTGACCACATCCAGTTCGATTTGGTTATAGATCCGTGCCCAGTGGTTGTGTTTGGCTACATCGATACCGACAATTATCACATCGCCATGGACCAGTAATTTCTTTTGCACCTCATTCATTCGGTTTCTCGCCTCCTGGTGGGTTTGTTTGTTTTGAGTCTATTTTCTTTTTACCAGGAGGCTTTTTTATTGGCAACACCTACCTTAAATCATTACAGGAATGCTTATAGTTTGTTTGCAAGCAGTTATTCTGGCTGCTTGCTAATACAATATTAGCATGGAAGCAGACAGTAGTCAAGTACTTTCTGCCTGTACAGACAAAAAATTTTTCCGGCTCCTTGCTCTATACATAGCTGTTGTGATACAATATGTATGAGCAAACAATAAACATGGGAGTGATGGTAATGGCTATAAAATGTTTGCTGTCAACAATTATGGGAGCTAAACGATTGAAGATGACTGAAGTCGCTGATGGTGCTGGCCTAGCCCGTAGTACAGTATTCGGCCTCTACCATGACAAGGTTAAAAAAGTCGATTACGCCGTCCTGGATAAGCTCTGCTCATTCCTCAATTGCCAGCCGGGGGATTTGCTGGTATATGTGCCGGAAGAAAAAGATAGCCACAAGGATTAATGGGGGAACGGCAATGTGGATATAACCGCTATAAGGAAAGCTGTATTTGAAGGCCGGTGGGCCATGACTGCCCATGCCAGGGAAAGGGCAGGAAGGCGTAAAATTAAGGATGGGGATGTCGCTAAAATCCTTGCTCATGGAGAGATACTGGAAGATTACCCCAATGATCCGCGTGGTCCAAGTGCCCTTATCCTGGGGTATACTGAAAATGGGCGACCGCTCCACGCAGTCTGCGCTTTTGACCCTTCCGGCACACTTCTCATAATAACGGTTTACGAACCTGAACCACCAAAATGGGAAAACGAAAGAACAAGGAGGCAGCAATAAGATGGTTAGCAAGTGTTATTTATGCGGAGGAAAAACTATCAAAAAGCTGGTGACGGCTGAAAACTGGTGGGGCGATAAATTGACCCTTGTCGAAGATGTCCCGGCCTGGGTATGCGAGGACTGCGGCGAAAAATATTTCGATGCTGATGTTTGCCAGGTGCTGGACGCCATGCGGGAAACTCCACCTGTGGAAAAGCGAACCATCCGCGTCCCAGTCTACGGCTTCAGGGAGGCTGCCGGGAACATTTAACCCATAGAAGGGGAGAGTAAATAGCTATGGATAAGTTTTTAGTCGTTATCGAGAAGGCGGACGGTAACTATTCCGCCTATTCACCCGACCTTCCCGGCTGCGTAGCGACCGGGAAAACGCCACAGGAAACCAGGGAGAACATGGCAGAAGCCATAAAGATGCACCTCCAGGGACTGAAGGAGGACGGCCGGCCAATTACCGTCCCTACAGCCAAAGCCGATTACATCGGCGTAAACCTGCAAGCTCTTTAATGGAATTGATTCCCTGCAAGGCCTCTTTGTCGAGCCGGTAATAGTTTTCTATTACCAGCGATTTTAAGAGGCCTTGCACCAAACGGTATAAATGGTAAATATGGTAAAAGGAGGGAATAGTGATGCCAAAAAGGAGAGGCCACGGGGAGGGTACGGTTTACCAGCGGCCTGACGGGCGATGGACGGCGCAAATAACTGTAGGCATTGACCATGAGGGGAAGCAGAGAAGGTTAACCCTTTACGGTAAGAGCAAGAAGGAGGTCCTGGAAAAACTGACCCAGGCCCTTTACCAGCAGCAAAACGGCGGCTTTATTGAGCCGTCGAAGATTACCGTCGAGCAATGGCTAAATCGCTGGCTTACTGATTATGCAAAGCCTCATTTGCGGCAGAGCACATGGGAAAGCTACGAAACGGTTTTAAGGCTCCACGTTATTCCTACTCTGGGCAGTATTCCGCTGAAGAAACTCCAACCGGCTGATATACAACGGCTTTATGCGTCTAAACTCGAAAGCGGCTTATCGCCGACCAGGGTACGCTATATCCACGTTGTTCTCCATGAGGCCATGAGCCAGGCAAGGGAGAGTGGGCTGCTTTTGCAGAACCCGACCGAGGCCGCTAAACCGCCACGGCACCCGAAGAAGAAGGTCCAACCGTTAAACCCGGAGCAGGTAAAACGATTCCTGGAAACAGCTAAACAGGACCCCCTTTACCCGGCGTTTTTGCTGGCCCTGGGGACGGGCCTGCGGCGGGGTGAAATATTAGGTTTGCGCTGGCAAGACCTCGATTTGCAGAAAGGCATCCTTCAGGTACGCCAATCCTTGATACGCACAAGGGAAGGGCTTAAATTCGAGGAGCCGAAAACTGAAAAGAGCCGGAGGCAAATACCCCTGCCGCCGAGTGTAGTCGCTGCATTGAAACGACATAAAGCCTGGGTTAACCAGAATAAACTCATTTTAGGTCCTGACTACGAAGACCACGACTTGGTTTTCCCAGTGGAAAACGGCAGGCCTCGTGATCCTAAAGGGTTTGCCGAGTACTTCAACCGCTTGCTGGATAAGGCTGGCCTGCCGCATATCCGGCTGCATGACCTGCGGCACACCCACGCTACTTTACTCCTTCTTGAGGGTGTTCATCCCAAAGTCGTTCAAGAAAGATTGGGCCACTCCACGGTTAGCATAACCCTGGACATTTATTCCCATATCCTGCCGGGGCTACAGGAGAAGGCGGCTGAAAGGATTGACGGTCTGCTGCAACCAAAAGAAAACTCTTCCCCAAAGGAAGGGACCATAAAGTAACATCCAATATTACCGGGGCCGCCACCCCGGTTTTTCATACCCACTGAAGCAAATAGCAGTAAGATAGCAGTCAAACAACCATAAATTGTAAAACCGCTTTATCTTTAAAAGGCCTTTCAGGCCTTGATTTTCTTGGTGCGAGAGGCGGGACTTGAACCCGCACGGACCAAAAGGTCCACGAGATTTTAAGTCTCGGGCGTCTGCCGATTCCGCCACTCTCGCAGGCAAGAAAAATTATATCATATAAACGCCGGGCTATTCAATACTAACTTTAAATTCCCCGCCTCTGAATGCTCCGGTAATGGAAGTACCAGTTTCCTGCTTTACGTAGAATATCCCCCCGGCTGTAGCTACCGGCCGTTCATCTACCACCATCTTCGCTTCCGTAACCACCATCTGGTCACCGTCATGGATTACCATCCCCTGGCAAACAACCACCTGACCTGGCTGCACCGGGCGTAAATATCCTACCTGCAGGTTGAGGGTCACTGCTTGCTTACCTGTAGTCCGTACGGCCGTGCCCATGGCCAGGTCGGCCATGGCGGCATAGACACCGCCATGCAGGGTCTTCCATGGGTTTAGATGCTTAGGTAACACCTTTAACTGCACCACGCTACGGCCAGGGCCGATCTCGACAACTTTGAGGCCCAGGAGATTGGCGAGGGGATTTTCAGGTAGGACCAGAGAAAGACATTTTTGCAGCTCCATATCACCAGCAGGCCGGTAAAAATCCCCTTTCATGGCGCCACTCCTTTTGTTATAATTGACTTCCAAAGCAGGCAAGGAGGGGTTTCTATATCTAGTTTAGCAATTAGAAGACCTGGAGGAGGAGCTGGAAGAGCTGCTCAACCAGCAAAGGGAGGCGCAATTAAATCCTAACAGCTAATCTATTACATGTAACAAGAAAGCCATCCTGCCGATAGTAGGATGGCTCTACAATTTTACCAACCTGGAGGCGCGGGCCGGATTTGAACCGGCGAATAGCGGTTTTGCAGACCGCGGCGTTAGCCTCTTCGCCACCGCGCCAGGATATAAAAATGGAGCGGAAAACGGGATTTGAACCCGCGACCCCCGCCTTGGCAAGGCGATGCTCTACCGCTGAGCTATTTCCGCTCGCTCATTGCATAGCTGATTATAGCACGTGACTGCAGGTCCTGTCAAGGCCCCCCGCGATCCCTCAGGTTAAAATAAACCTGAAGGAGAGCGCACGCCTGAAGCCCGAACTTACCACGCCATTACTTACAAGTCCGCTTCCTTTTCACCGGGTAGGCCCGTCCAGGACCGCAGGGGTTCAATTATCGTTTTTTCCCGTCAGAACACGCTCTAATTCCGCCTGGACGGCCGGGTTGGCCAGGGCAAAGACCAGATCCCCTTCTTCCAGCACAGTATTTCCACAGGGGACAATTGCCGTATTTTCCCGCACAACGGTCACCAGGATACACTCATTCGGAAATGGTATGGTCTTGATCTTCCGCCCCAGAACGGGTGCTTCGGGACCGAGCTTGAACTGGATCATCTTTAGGTCTTTGATGCCCTGCATCCACATGGCGGCCGTGGAATCCATGTCCACCCTTTCCTGGATGAGCCCCAGGATGAGGGAGGCCGGGCCGATTACCTGGTTGACCCCCAACCAGCGGAAGAGTTTCTCATTGCCCGGATTATTAACCAGGGCCAGGGTACGCTTGGCCTTAAACTGGCGCTCTGCCAGCTGGCAAATAACCAGGTTGTCCTGGTCGTCGTCGGTTACTGCTACCACGATATCGGCTTCTTCGGCTCCCGCTTTTTTTAGAAAGTGGGCCTTGGTGCCATCGCCGATGACTACTTGCAGGCCGAGTTCCCCCTTTATTTTTTCTCCCTTTTGCCGGTCGTTTTCCACCAGGACCACGTCGCAGCCCCAGGCGGCGCACTGCCTGGCCACCTGGTAACCCACTTTGCCGCCACCTACAATTATGATCCTCATGACCCAACCCCTTTCTTTTATATCTATTCGCTCCAATAGCCCCACTTCCTTCCTTGATAAATTTTATTTACCTCGGTACGGACGCCCCTGGCCAGCCAGAATTTTTGTCCCGGTGATTTCAAGGTTATGCCGGTATTACGCCCTGCTGCCTTTCGTTCCGGGGGAGGATCGGCCGATCAATAGGCGGAAGAAGTGGGGGACGAAGGGATTTCTTTCGTAATTCCCGCGAACGTGTGTTCGCCTTTTGCGGGTAGCCGTGCTATGCTAAAGCTGTCCGAAGGGAGGTGAAAAAAATGCCTGTTACCAACACCCCGCTGGCTTCCAGCCTGCGAATCCGGGTCCAGACCGGTACCAACGCTAACGGTCAACCTATTTACCGGGTACGTACCTACAACCGCGTAAAACCGGAGGCTACTGACCAGGACGTTTATGACGTAGCTCAAGCTCTAGGCGGGTTGCAGGTTTATCCGGTCAGCGCCATCAGCCGGATCAACGAAGGCGACCTCAGCGCCGGCGCCTAGGGACGGGGCGCCGGTCGGCAGGGAAGTAGGGGGACGATAGCCGCCACGTCAGGTAAAGTGACATGGCCAGGTGAAGGAGGAACCCAGGGAGGGCCGGGCTGGGCCGCCCTCCCCAACTTCCCCGCTACTTTCCATCTTACTGAAAGGAGGTGGACAATCATGCCGACAAAACGGCTGGAGCTAATCTTCCAGAACGCCGCCGGGCGTCGTACCACCCTGGTCATCCAGGAACCCAGGGAGAATTTGACCGAGGCCGACGTCCGTGCCGCCATGGATCTTATCCTGGCCAGGAACATTTTCACTTCGCCCGGCGGCGACCTGACGGCTATTACCGGTGCCCGCATCGTCACCCGGGATGTGACTGATATCATCGCTTCTTAAAACTACACCGGAAATAACTTCACTACCGGCTGATATTGTTGGCGCTCGCTTTGTAGTCCTCGTGGAGCGGCCAGAAATCAGTTCGCCCACAACATTGCGTTGAGTGCTGACACAACTCCGGGCCGGGACGGTGTTCCCGGCCCTTCTTAATGGTTATGTCTTTGCTTTTCGGCTTCGCCTGGGCTGTTTCACCCCTCAGACCAAGTTGTTCGCTTCAAAAAATGCCACCGGGATAAACCTATCAATTACGAGGTGATAAGCATGTACCAGGTACGGTTTGCCTTTTTCGCCCGGCAACGCCGGGGACGTTGTGACTGCTGCGACCGCCAGCAGGTCGTGGAGCGTAAAATTCTACTCCTGGAAGATGACGACTTAATCGGGGACTTCATTCTCTGCGGCGAGTGCGCTGCAGCCCTGGAAGCACTCCTGGGCAGGGCCCGGGAAACGGTAACCCGGGCAGGGGATATTTGCCGGCGGGCCGTCCAGGTCAGGGGATAGCCCTGGTAAATAAATAGGGAGGAAGTAATTATGGAAAACCTCTGGGTTCAGATTGGCAACTATGGCTTCCCGATGGTTATTGCTTTTTATCTATTAGTTCGAATCGAGAAAAAGCTCGACGACCTGACAGTGGCCATCAATGACCTGGCGCGGACCCTGGGAAACAGGGGGTGAGCTAGGCCCCTTGGTCCAGAACGTTTGTTCGGATATAATAAAAGCAAAAAGCAGGTCCGGGGGCAACGCCCTTCCTGGCCGGGTAGGTCAACCGCCTGGGCGACCTGATCATCGTCTGCCGGAATAATAAAAGCAGTCCCTGGCTGTAAGGGGGCTGCTTTTTTCTATGCACTCCTCTGGCAGGAAAATCCCGTATAAGTGACGAATAGCTATCAACAACCAGCTATTCAGGAAAGGGTGTGCCTGTCATTAATCGCTGCATTATTAAGAAGGCTGCTACGTTGCTCTTGTGTGCCAGTTCTCTGGCAGTAGTGCCGGTGCCTGCCGCTGCTGCCAGCGAAAGCGTTAAACTGGTGATTGACAACAAACCACTGACAGTACCGGCAGGGGACCAGGGAGCTTTTATAATGGGGAACAGGACCTACGTTCCTTTAAGGATCATCAGTGAAAAACTGGGAGCCAGGGTGGACTGGCAACAGGATGCCAATCGGGTTATTATCACTACCAGAGAAACGCCATCGGTTCCACCCCCGGCGGATGATCGAAAGAATCAGGGAGAGGTACAGATTATCATTGATGGTAAGATTTTACAACTCCCTCCTTCTCTGGGGCGCCCTTACATAACCCCTGCAGGGCGGACAGTAGTTCCCCTGCGGGCGGTGGGCGAAGCCCTCGGTTGCGAAGTTAACTGGGTGGCCTCCACCAGTACAGTAGAAATTAGATCCGCTACTTATAAACTGCTGCTAGAGTTAGCCGGTTACCGAAGCAACCTGCGGTTGCTGGACGGGACAGTAATCAACTCCGCCGAACTCTTAAAGATGGATCCCTCATCTTTCGGCCGGGAACAACTGCAGCAGTTCCGGGAATTCCTGGGGTACCTCAAGAAGTATGACCAGCAGGTCAAGTTGCCCGACGGCACGGTGTTAAACGTCGCCGATATCACCATCGAGGGGCAACCGGTAGCCAGCGCCGCCCAGCTCCGGGCCTGGATCGCCAGTGAAATCCCCCGCCTGCGGGTCAAGATGCAGGAACAGTACCACCGCGACCTGCTTCCCATCCCGGATCTGGCCGAACTGTACCTGCGGCTCGGCGCCGAGTACGGCATCCGCGGGGACCTGGCCTTTGCCCAGGCGGCCAAGGAGACCAACTTCTGGCAGTTTACCGGGAGCGTCAAGCCCGACCAGAATAATTACTGCGGCCTGGGGGCCCTTAGCAGTCCCAATACGGGGAATGAGCCCCTTAATGGCGCCGATCCCACTAAAGTCCGGTTCGCGCCCGGCGTCTACGGGGCCATCTTCGCTTCCCCGGAAATCGGGGTCGAAGCCCATATTCAACACCTTTATGCCTACGCCACTAAAAAACCCTTGCCCCCGGGTAAGGTGCTCTATGACCCGCGCTTCAATTTGGTACAGCGCGGCTCCGCCACCACCTGGCAGGGACTCAACGCCCGTTGGGCGGTTCCGGGCATTACTTACGGCCAGAGCATTATTGAGGATTACTGGCTGAAAGCCCTGGCGGCGAAATAAAGTAAAGGGGTGAACGGTCCGACAATCGTTCGCCCCTTTGTAATTTGTTTAAACCAGGCCAGCTACGCTGGTAAATTAGCTGGTCAAGATGTCTTCCTAAATGGTCCCTGGATAGGAGGTGAAGTTTGAGCAGGATTTGGATACCGCGCGGCGAATTATTCCCCCTGGTGCAGGTTTTAATAATGCACCAGGTCCTATTTTCTGGCGGTGATAATATGATCCGTTTTCTCCATACAGCCGACTGGCAGGTGGGTATGAAGGCCCGGCACGTGGCGCCGGTAGCCGCCCGGGTGCGGGAGGCGCGCCTGGAGACGGCCCGGCGTTTAATGGAAATCGCCCGGGAGCGCCGGCTGGACTTTATCATCATTGCCGGCGATGTCTTTGAAGACAACCAGGTAGATAATAAACTCGCCCACCAGGTAGTCCAGATTCTCTCCCTGGCCGCACCGGTTCCAGTCTATATCCTCCCCGGTAACCATGACCCCCTGACTCCTGATGCCGTTTATGAGCGCCGCGTCTTCAGGGAGGGTCTGGCCCCCAATATTCATCTGTTGCGTACTAACCAGCCCGTTACTGTTCTGCCCGGTGTGGTCCTGCTGCCTGCGCCCAACCGGGCTAAAAATTCCCCGGAAGACCCCACAGAAAAGATGGCACCGGTACCGGGAGGAGTCATCAACATCGGCGTTGCCCATGGCTCCTTGCGCATCGAGGGGCGTTACCAGTCCGATGACTTTCCCATTCCGCCGGAGGCGGCGGAACGCCGGGGCCTGGATTACCTGGCCCTGGGCCACTGGCATTCCTTTTTCCAGTACGGAGACCGGACTTTTTATCCCGGCACTCCGGAACCCACCGGCTTTGAGGAACGAGACAGCGGCACAGCAGCCCTGGTAACTATTGAAGGGTACGGCGCGCCGCCCCGGGTGGAAAAGATAAAGACCGGCACCCTGGGCTGGGAAACCTGGCGGCAGGAGGTCCACGGCGACCCCCGGGAAACCGTCCGGGCTCTTAAACTCCGGGTGGAAGGCCTGGCCAGCCCCGGCCAGACCCTCCTGCGCCTCGCCCTTTACGGGCGGGATACCAGCGGGGATCAATCCTGGCTGAAGGAACTCCGGGACTGGCTGGAGGCCCGGTTGCTATACCTCGATCTGGATACCACCCGCCTGGCTACGCAACCCCTGACGCCAAAGCTCCAGAACAGGGCTCGCTCCCAGCCCTTCCTGCGGGCTGCCATCGCCGACCTGGCCGCGTTGGCCAGGAGCCTGGGGCAACCCCTGGAAGACGTGGAAAATGTAGCAGACCCGGGAACCAGTCTGGATGCCGACCTGATCGACAGGATACTCCGGGCCGGCATCAAACCCGGGGACGTCCGGGAGGCCCTGGGAGTGCTGGCCGAAGTAGTAGAGGAGGTCTAAAGCAGTGTTCCTGCACTCCCTGACTGTTGCCGGTTTGCGTCGTTTCCGCAACCCCGTGGCCCTGACAGGTTTCGACCCGGGGATCAATATCATTTACGGCCCCAATGAATGCGGTAAGTCAACCCTTATCTGGGGGTTGATCCTGGCCTTTTTGAACCGCCATAACGTGAGCGGCGAGGAGATTGCCAGGTTCCGTCCCTGGGGTACGGCGCTGAATCCCATCATTAAGGTGGAGTTCACCGCCGGCGGCAAGCGCTACCGGCTGGACAAGGGCTTTTTGGACGAAGCCCGGTGCACCTTGTCCGAATGGACAGGAGGGGGCTACCAGGATTTGGCCCGGGGTAAAGCCGCCGACGAGATGGTCTTCCAGATGATGCAGGCTCAGATGGCGGGCCGTGGCTTGACCAAAAGCTCCCAGTGGGGCCTGGCCCATCTCCTCTGGATGCCCCAGGACAGGGAACGCCTGACGGCCCCGGCCCTAACGGGCAATGTCCAGGACTACTTCCGTGAGTCTCTGGGCTCCACCATTTTTACCCCTGCTGATGACCGCCTGCTGGCGGTAATCGACAGGAAATACAGTGAGATTTATACCCAGAAGCGGGGCGTCCTCCAGGCCCGCTCCCCCGTGCATCAAGCCCGGCAGAGATTGGAGGAGATCAAGGAGCAGCTGGCTACCCTCCGGCAAGCCCTGGAGCAGGTTAACCAGGTGGTGGCAGAACTAGAAACGCAGCAGGCACGCCATGAGGCGCTGCAACAGGAACTGGCCGGCCTCCGGGCAAGGGAGAAGGGATTAAAGGAACAGGTCGAGGCCATTAAAACCTTGCAGGCCGGCTACCGGCAGGCGGAAGCCGAAGTAAAAACGGCCACTACCATCTGGGAAAAATTAAAAACAGAATGGTGCCGGGTTAACGAGCTGGAAGAAAGCATTAACCTGGCTAACGCCGAAATAAATCAGGAGAAAGATTCCCTGGCGTCCCTGGGTAACGCCTGGCAGGAGGCGGGTCAAAAGCTGGGTGCCGCTGAAGAACGCCTGGCAACCCTGGAAAATGAACTGGGTCGGGCCCGCAAAGCCCTGCAGCAATCCTATGACCGGCAGCAGGCCCGGGAGCGCCTAGTGCGAATCGGCGAGCTGTCCCGGCGCCTTAAGAAAGCCCGCCAGGTTACCGCCCGGATTGCCGCCCTGGAGGGCGAGCTGGCCCGGCAACCCCTGCCCGGCCCGGAAGAGGTCAAGACCGTCACAGAAACCTGGAACCGTATTAATTCCCTGGAGGCCGAGGCCCGGGCCATGGGCCTGAGCATCAATTTCCGGGCCTATCGCGACCTGGAGCTTAGCGTTACCACTGCAGCCGGCCGGGAGAAGCGCCGGGTGGGCCCGGATCAACCCCTTCTCCTGGATGCCACCGACCGCCTCGCCCTGGAGATACCCGGCGCCGGCCTCCTGGAGGTACGTTCGGGTTCCAGGGACCTGCATAAGCTTTTACAGGAGATTGCCGGCCTGCGGCAAGATCTGGAGCATACCCTGGCCGCTTTTGGCGTTGCCAGTGTGGACGAATTGCAGGAAAGGTATAACTGGAGCGTCCGCCAAAGGACGGAGTTGAAGGCTCTGGGGGACAACCTGGGGCAGGTCCTCGGCCCGGGTAATACCCTGGAGGCCATGGAAAAGCAGGTCTTAACGGAACAGACTGCCCTGGCGGAGCAATGTGCCGCCCTGGGGATTACCGGGGAGGAACTTCTGGCCCTACCGGGACCGGATATCACTCCCCTGAAGGTGCAGGTGAAAAACCTCCAGGAAGAGGAGGAAAAACAGAAACAGGTGGTAACCCAGCTGAGGCAGCAGTTTCAGGACCTGGAACGAAGGCTAGCAGAAGAGCAGAAGAAGCTGGAGACCCTGCAAGCCCGGATCAGGGCCGCCAGGGAAGAACGTGCCCGGCGCCTGGAGGCCTGGGGCGGCTCCGCCGCCAAATTGCAGGCCGAACTGGTGGCTGCGGAGACGGCCAGGAGCAACAAAACCCTGACCTTGGAAGAGCTTAAGCATCGCCTCCCCACCAATGCTGCTGAAATTGAACAAGAAGCAAACCGGGTGGAAAAAAAGAGGGAAGAACTCGAACGGGAAATCCTGGTGGTCCGTGACAAGCTTACCAGCCTGAAAACACAGCTGGATCTTAGCAGTGGCCAGGGTCTCTATTCCCGGTTGGCCGGCCTGGAAGAGGAATATGAACTGGCAGGTGCTGAATACCAGCACGCGGCCCGGTACGCCTGGGCTATCTGGTTATTACACCTGATCATGCACAACCGCCGGGACCAGATGCTGAACAGCCTCACCGGGCCGGTGAGGCAGGAAGTCAGCGACCTCTTTCAGCAGATTACCGGCCGCCGGGAACGTAGCGTCGAACTGAATGCCGATCTTTCCCTGGCCGGCCTAAAGGTGGGAGTGGCAGACCCGCAACCCCTGGATGTCTTCTCGGTAGGCACCCAGGAACAGCTTATGGTCGCCATCCGCCTGGCCCTTGGGCGTTTTTTGGGCGCCGGCGAACGACAGCTGGTGGTCCTGGACGACGCCCTGGTAAATACAGACGCCGGCCGCCGTAGCCGCATTCTGGATTTGTTGGCCGCCGCAGCAGAGAAACTGCAGATAATAATCCTTACCTGTCACCCAGAGAACTACAGCGGACTAAAGGGAAGGCTGTTTAACGTAGAAGAGCTCGGGTAGAGGCTTCCCCGGCGGCCAGACAATAGCCTCCGTTTCTTAAAAAGCCCCCGCACTGGCGGGGGCTATACTAAAAGGGACACTACTGCTGCTGGGGTTGCTGCGCCTTCTGGAAGACCTTGTACTGGGGTTCCTGGCTTTCCAGGTAATTGACCCGGCCCTTTAAGCCCTGAGCAATACTATCGAGCTGGTTGGCGTAGTCGGTGAACTGTTTCTTGGCGTTTTTGTCCTCAGTTTGCAGGGCGTAGGTTTTCAGGTCAGCTACCGCGCCTTCCAGGCTGGTGAGGGTCTGGTGCATCTGAGTACCAATGGTCATAAGATGCAGCCTCCTTTGCAGTTTTGGTCCCTGTTCGTTTTATAGTTTTACCTTGGCCGGGGATAATATAAGGGACAATTTCTACCCTTAAGGGAGCCCTTGACCAAATATGGACAGAAGCATATAATTAAAATAAAAATTGGTCTTTTGGGTATTTCGGGAGGTGGTAGTTAACGTTGAAAACGTTAGTGCCACCTTTTGCGTTTTAATAAACTTAAGGGTAAGGAGGTTTTGACTTTGAACCTGGCGGCAACCTATGTCGGTGAAAAGGTACTGGAGCAGGGGGTAAAATTGATTCTCAATAATCCCGAAAAAAATATCCCGCGCCTGATCACCCTGGCCGAAAAACTGGCGCGGGACCCCTACCACCGGGAGATGGTAGCCAACGTTAAGAAAGTACTGGAAAATAAAGAAGGCAACTGGTACCAGTTTGCCCGACGGTTGCTGACCACAACCCATCCCAATATTCGCCAGCGCCTGGCCATGGATTTTTTTGTTAATTCTACCTTTATTGGCGTACCGCGGCAAAAGGAATGGGCGGCGAAACTGGGAGTGGCAGTGCCCTGGGCCATTCTCATGGACCCGACGGAGAAATGTAACCTCCACTGCCGGGGCTGCTGGGCCGGCGACTACCAGCGGGCCCGGGAGCTGGATTTCGCCACTATGGACAGGGTAGTTACTGAGGGGGAGAAGCTAGGGATCAACTTTATTGTCCTCTCCGGGGGGGAACCCATGATGCGGCGGGGAGATATTGTTCGCCTGGCAGAGAAACATCCCGACCAGGTCTTCCATCTCTTTACCAACGGTACCCTGATTGACCGGGCCTTTGTGGACGACATGGTTCGCCTGGGTAATATTACCGTAGCCCTGAGCCTGGAAGGTTTTGAGGAAAAGACCGACGCCCGCCGGGGTAAAAGCGTTTTCGCCAGGGTGATGCAGGCCATGGATCTCATGCGCGAGGCCGGGGCCGTATACGGGGTCTCGGTCACCTACAGCCGTAACAATACCGAGGAACTGGGCAGCGAGGAATTTGTAGATATGCTGGTGGAAAAGGGCGTGGCCTTTGGCTGGTATTTCACCTATATCCCCATCGGCAAGGACGTGGACTTGGAGATGATGGCCACGCCGGAGCAGCGGGCCTGGATGTTCGACCGCATCCAGTATTTCCGCCAGACGAAACCCATCTTTCTAGTGGACTTCTGGAACGACGGCGAGGCGAGCAACGGCTGTATCGCCGGCGGCCGGCGCTACTTCCACATCAACGCCGCCGGGGAAGTAGAGCCCTGCGCCTTTGTCCACTACAGTACCTGTAATATTAACCATATCAGCCTGGTGGAGGCCCTGCAGAACCCCCTTTTCTGGGCCTATCAGAAACGCCAGCCTTTTAATACCAACCTGCGCCGGCCCTGCCCCCTTATCGACAACCCGGAGATGCTGCGGGAGATGGTGGCCGAGGCGGGCGCCCGCTCGACCCAGCTCCACGCTGACGAGACAGCGGAGGAGTTCGCGGCCAAACTGGCCCCCTACGCCCGGGATTGGGGGGCCATCGCCGACCGCATCTGGAATGAGGCCGGGAAGGCGGGTAAGACAGCTGCGGGAGACAGGTGCTGCCAGGCCCATTGAACAATCAAGGGTAGAAATGGTAAAATGACCTTAAAGGGAGAGCCCTTTAGGGTCAATTATTTTTTGCACCCTTAAAAGGGCCGACCCCTGTTTGGTTAAATATTTTTGCGGAAAGGTAAGTGGGAGGATTGACAGGAGAGAAAATAATCAGCCTGGAGACGGCCCTGCAGGCCGGCCGCCAGGAAACCAGGGATCTCTACCGTCGTTATATCAATCCTGGCCTGGCCACGATGCTGGCCCTGCTGGACTTCGACAAGGCCTTTGTCCGGGCCGAGGGAATGGCGGTCTGGGATAAGGACGGTAAACGCTACCTTGATTTCCTGGGCGGCTACGGCGCCCTGAACCTGGGCCATAACCCGCCGGAGGTGCTGGCGGCAGTCAAAGAGGCCATGGGCCGCCCCAACCTCCTCCAGGCTTCCCTCAATCCCCTGGCGGCAGCCCTGGCCCATAACCTGGCCCAGGTTACTCCGGGCGACCTGGAGCGGGTTTTTTTTAGCAACAGCGGGACTGAAACGGTGGAGGGCGCCCTGAAACTCGCCCGGGCGTCTACAGGTAGGGAGAAGATTATTTACTGCCAGAACTCCTTTCATGGCAAGAGTTTCGGTTCTTTATCGGTCACCGGGCGCCAGAAATATCAGCGTCCCTTCGGTCCCCTGTTACCTGGCTGTGAGGCCGTCCCCTATGACGACCTGGAAGCCCTGGAGGCCAAACTCTCCCGCCGGGACGCGGCCGCCTTTATCGTCGAACCCATCCAGGGCGAAGGCGGGGTTATCGTTCCCCATGACGGTTACCTTAAAGGGGCGCGGGAACTCTGCGACCGCTACGGCAGCCTGCTGATTATCGATGAGATCCAGACGGGCTTTGGCCGGACTGGTTATCTATTTGCCTGCGAGCATGAGGGCGTGGTCCCGGATATTATGTGCCTGGCCAAGTCCCTGGGCGGCGGCGTCATGCCAATCGGCGCCTATATTGCCCGGCCGGCAGTATGGGATCGGGCTTACGGCGGTATGGACAAAGCCCTGCTCCACACCTCCACCTTCGGCGGCAACAGCCTGGCCACAGCCGCCGGCCTGGCAGCCCTGCAGAGCATCCTGGATCAGGACCTGGCCGGCCGGGCGGCTGCTATGGGGCGTTATTTCCTGGAGAGGTTACGGCAGCTAAAGGAAAAGTACGATCTAATTAAAGACGTCCGCGGCCGCGGCCTGATCATCGGCCTGGAATTTAACCAGCCGGTGGGAGGGCTGTTAGATAAACTGACCCGGGGCAAGGTTAACGAACTGGCAGGAGAGTACTTCGGTTCCCTGGTAGCCGGCGAACTCATGAACAAGTACCAGGTGATAACAGCTTACACCCTGAACAACCCCAACGTCATCCGCCTGGAGCCGCCCCTGATCGTCGGTGAGGAAGAGATTGACCATGTAGTGAATGCCCTCGAAGCCGTGCTTCGTGGCCATGGTTTCCTGGGGGTAACCTTAAGCAGCACCCGGACCGCCCTGGGTTCCCTCTTTAAACGTAAATAGGGCATAAATACTTGCTATTCCCGGCAGACTAAATAAAAAATCAGCCGGGAGGTGCGAGTGCTTTTTAAACTATGCCTGAAGACAACGTCATCGTTTATACCACCCCGACCTGACCCAGTTGCGCTACGGTGAAAGAGTATCTTTCCCGTCATGGCGTTGACTACGAGGAAAAGGACATCACCACCGATGAGCAGGCCCGGGAAGAGATGTACCGGCGCACAGGCCAGACAGCGGTGCCCACCCTGGTGGTCAACGGCCAGGTAATGGTCGGCTTCGATGAGACCCGCTTGCAAAAAATCTTGCACTAAGCCTGCACTGGCCGGGGACCCGCCCCGGCCTGGTTATTTTTGGCCACCCCAGGTGGTGTATAGGTATGCATAGATTACTGGCGGCAGGGAAAAATGATGGACGATTGATATATTTTTACAAAGGAGGCCACCTGATGAGTTTAACCCAGGCGGAATTAATGCAGCTCCGGGAAAACTTGAGCAACGAAATGCTCATGATCCAAAAGTTCGGGGCTTTTGCCGCCCAGTGCACCGACCCGCAATTGAAGAACGTCCTCACCTCGGTGCAGCAGGCCCACCAGCGCCACTATAATACCCTGATCCGCCACCTGGGCGGACAACAACTGATGTAGGAGGGGAAGTAAATGCCCATCCAGGGATTCGATGATAAGAGTATTTTTAGCGATTGCCTGGCCAGCGAAAAGCTCTTAACCAGTTGCTACAACACGGCCATTACTGAATGCGCCAATGATCAGTTGCGGCGGGATTTCATGGCTGTTTACCAGGATGAACAAAATTGCCTGAAGGCAGTATGGGATGTCATGCACGCCAGGGGCTGGTACCAGTTGAATCTGGCCAGCCAGCAGGAGATCAGCCAGCTGCAGCAGCGTATGCAACAGGAGCACCAGCGCCTGCAGCAGGTCGGTATGGCTGGCGGTGCCTTCATGGGCCAGCCCCAGATGGGTGGTATACCTCAGTACCGCATTTAAAAGGGTAGGTTAGTTCTCCCTTTACGGCTGTCACGGGAGAGCACAGCATGGCGATAAGATACCCCCGGCAGGCCGGGGGTATCTTTTTAGTCCCATGGCCGCGGTCTTAATCCCGCTGACCATCGCGACGGCTGTAGGGGAGGGGTACATACTGCACCGAAGGCCGGCGGCTGGCCGGCTGGGGATAAAGTTCCATGAGCTGGTATATCTCCCGGGGCAGGCCGGTTTTCACCGGGAGGCCCATTTTAATCAACTGGTCCACACCGATGGGGTAGTCGTGGGTCCAGCGGCCCTCACTAAAAACTGTAGCCAGTTCCTCGGCCCGCTGGCGTTCCATTTTCTCAGCCAGGAGTTCCACCAGGCTCTCCCGGACCTGATTCATGGCCTTGCGGGCAATGTCGCCCAGGATGAGGATACGGTCGTCGATCTTATTTTTATCCTTTTCCTCGATAACCTTGATAATCGAGGCCGCCGGGTACTCGCCCAGCTGGGGGTCTACAGGCCCCAGGACGGCGTTTTCGTCCATGACGATCTCATCGGCCGCCAGGGCGATGAGGGTGCCCCCGGACATGGCGTAGTGGGGGACATATACGGTAACTTTGGCCGGGTGCTTTAAGATGGCGTGGGCAATCTGTTCGGCCGCCAGGACCAGGCCCCCCGGGGTATGGAGAACCAGGTCGATGGGCATATCATCGGGGGTCAGGCGGATGGCCCGGAGGATTTGTTCGGAATCCTCAATATTGATATAGCGGCTCAGGGGAATGCCCAGAAAGCTCAGGGCCTCCTGGCGATGGATGAGGGTGACCAGGCGGGAGTTCCGCCTTTTTTCAAAGGTTTTGATGAGGTGCAGGCGGGCTGCTTCAATCCGCCGCTGGTGGATCATAGGTAAGAAGGCCGAGATAATAAAGATAATCCAGATGATGGATAGAAAGTCCAAGTGCTAGTACCTCCTCCACAAAATGCTTAAGAGACCGGGCACTACAAGTTTCCTCCAGGCGCTGGTTGCAGTCTATTATTCCTCTCCTGACAACAGGATATGCCAGGTTATCCACGCGGGTACCTGGGGTCACTTAGTTCATGGTAACCGCTAAATTTGCGACTATGTCGAACAAAAAGGGCTTTGGTATAGCAGGAATACCAAATAAAATAACGAATTCTTAACATGCATTAAAGCGAAACGGCGTTCGGTTATGTCGAATATTACCAGGCCTGTAAGGGTGGTTTTTTAGGAATGAATATTGTATACTTAAAATAACGAACATCGTTTGACATAACCGAATGGAGGCCGTTCCCGTGGAGGCAAAAAAGACCAGTAGGAAAGACCATCCACCCCAGATACGCTCGGTGGCCAAGGCCCTGATGATCCTTGATCTCCTGGCGGCCAGCCAGCGGGAGATGTCCCTGGCGGAGCTGGCCCGGGAGATGGAACTACCTAAAAGTACCCTGCACGGCCTGCTATCTACCCTGCGGGACTATGGCTATATCGAGCAGTCGGCCTTCGACGGCCGTTACCGGCTGGGGATTCGCCTGTTTGAGATCGGCAACGCCGTCGCCAACAACTGGGACGTCCGCCGGGTGGCCGCCCCCTATATCCAGCACCTGGTAGAAGAGTTGGAGGAGACGGTGCACCTGGTTATCCTGGATAAGGGCGAGGTCTTATATATCGATAAGCGGGAGAGCCGCCAATCCCTGCGTATTGTTTCCCAGGTGGGCATGCGCCTGCCGGCTCATTGCACAGGGGTGGGGAAGGTGCTCCTGGCTTACCTTCACCCCAGCGAAGTAAAGCGCATCATTGCTCTTAAGGGATTGCCCCGCTACACCAGGAATACCATTACCGACCCGCGCCGGCTGGAAGCGGAATTAGAGAAAATCCGTTCTCAGGGGTACGCCATTGATAATGAAGAGATCATGGACGGTCTTCGTTGCGTGGCGGCGCCCCTGCGGGAACACAACGGCAAGGTTTGCGCGGCCATCAGCGTCTCCGGGCCGGCAGCCCGGATGGACGGAGAGAGGCTGCAGCTGGCGATAGATCGTATTACCCGGACGGCGGCCGAGATTTCGGCCGGGTTGGGTTACCGGCCCGTCGTGGAGAGTGATGCCAGTGGAGCTTAGGGATTTCCTCTTTGCCCCCCTGGAGGGGAAAAAATTCATCTTTAAGATAACGTCCCGGGAAAAAGGGATCTTTTCCGGGGCTGCCCGGTTGGAGCAACAGGCCAGGGAGCTGGGCCTTGAGTTTACGATCCTGGCCTCCGAAGGAGCGCCCCTGGAACCCGGAAGCTGTATCCTTCGGGGCCAAGGCGGGGCGGAGGAGGTCATCCGGGCCGAAGAAATGCTCCTGGGTGCCATTGGTAAACCCTCGGGGGTGGCTACGGCGGCGGCCGATTTTGTCCGCCGGGCCGGGGGTCGCATCAAAGTCGTCTGCGGCGCCTGGAAGAAGGTAGCCCCGGAGGTAAGGTCCGACCTGCGCCGGGCCATCGCCACTGGCGGGGCGGGGGTACGCATTACCGACCGGCCCTTTATCTACCTGGATAAAAACTATGTCCGCCTCCTGGGCGGTGTCGGCCCGGCTGTTGCCCGGGCCCGGGCCTATGATCCGGAACGGGTAATTGCCGTGCAGCTGCGTGGCGAACTCCAGCCTGTGGCAGTCGAAGCCGCAGTAGCCGCAGAGGCCGGGGCCGGCATCCTGATGGTGGATACCGGGAACCTCCGGGACCTGAAGGCGGCAGTGACGGCGGCCAGAACCGGAGGCTGGCGGGAACAGGTCCAGATAGCCTTTGCCGGTGGTGTCACCCCGGCCGGATTGGAGGCCGTTATCGCCGCCGGCGCCGACATTGTGGACGTAGGCCGGGCCATCATCGATGCCCCCCTGTTAGATCTGAGCATGGATGTAGCAGAGTAGTTTAACTAGATGAAACCTAATTAATTCCCTATAGATTCCAACTAAAGCAAATTATATCTCGGTATCCGTGACGCAGGAAAGGAGGGAAAACTATGGAGTGGGATCTGCTGGAGAAAACGACCTTCTGGATTGACGATATCGACTTGAGCAAGGCCGATCTGGGCCAGGTGGCTGCCGTTGCTGCCGCGGCCCTGGAGCTGCCGGTGAAAGAAGTAATGGTGGTCGACGTGCGGCCGGGCCTGGTAGCCTTTGACATCCTGAGGCGCCGGGTCCGGGCCGAAGCCGTAGCCGGCAAAGAGAGGGTAATCCTGCAACGGCTGGCGGAGTTGCCCGGGGTAACCCTGGGACCGGGGGCCGCCGTCCATTCCGAAGGCGTCCTGGGCCTCATCGCCCTGGAGCCAGAAGAGGCCGCCAGCGTTCTGGCAGAGTCGGCAACCCTGGCCAGGGACATCAAGCAGGCGGTGACCCGGCGGGCCATTGTCTTTGCCTCTGGAGCCGAGGTCATCGCCGGTAAGATCAAGGACACCAATTCCCCCTATATCCTGGCCGCCCTGGAAAGGAACGGCTACCAGGCACGCTTCGGCGGCGTCCTCGAGGACGATTTGGTAGCGGCAGCCAACCGCCTGGAAGGGGCCCTGGAAGAAGGTTACGGCCTGGTTATCACCACCGGGGGCGTCGGGGCTGAGGATAAAGACTTCAGCGTCGAAGCCATCTTACGCCTGGACCCGGAGGCCCACACCCCCTGGATCTTGAAGTTTAAGCCCGACTATCAGCGCCACCACAAAGAAGGAGTCCGCATTGCCGTGGGGCAGGTGGGCATGACCATAATGGTGGCTCTGCCCGGCCCCCATCAGGAGGCGCGCCTGGGCTGCGACCGGCTGCTGGCCGGCCTGGAGCAGGGCCTGGCAGGCGGGCCCCTGGCGGAATATATTGCCAGCGCCCTGCGGGAACGCTGGCGCAGCGTAATGAAAGAAGGAGGCCACGAACATGGATTATCGAGCCATTGCTGCTGAACTCCTGGCAGCCGAAGCAAACTGCAGGCCCATAGAACCCTTGACCGGGACCTATCCGGACCTGACGGTAGAAGACGCCTACCGCATCCAGCTGGCCGGTATCGAGACCAAACTCGCCCGCGGCAGCAAGGTCATCGGTAAAAAGATCGGCCTGACCAGCAAGGGGATGCAGCAGTTGCTGGGAGTCAATGAGCCTGACTACGGCCACCTCCTGGACAGCATGCTCCTGCTGGAGGGTGAGCCCTGCCGGCGGGAGGAACTCCTCTGGCCGCGGGTGGAGGGCGAACTGGCCTTCATCCTAAAGGACCCCCTCAAGGGCCCTGGGGTGACCATTGCCGATGTCTACCGGGCCACGGAAGGCATCATGCCGGCCTTTGAGATTGTTGACAGTCGCATCCGCGACTGGAAGATCAAACTCCCGGACACCATCGCCGACAACGCCTCCAGTGCTCGCCTGGTCCTGGGCAGCCGTATGGTGCCCATAAAAGACCTGGACCTGCGCCTCATCGGCATGGTGCTGGAGAAGAACGGCGAAATGGTCAGCAGCGGCGCCGGCGCCGCCGTCTGGGGCCACCCGGCCGCAGCCGTAGCCTGGCTGGCCAACAAGCTGGCCGCCTTTGACATCGCCCTGGAGGCCGGGGAGATCATCCTATCCGGCGCCGTGACGGCAGCCGAGAACGCCAGTGCCGGCGATGTCTTCACCGTATCCTTCTACGGCCTGGGGAGTCTGAGCCTGAAATTTATATAGCAAGGGGATGTTAGTGTGGACAAGGTAAAAGTGGCTGTTATCGGCCCGGGCAATATCGGGTCCGACCTGATGTACAAGATCCTGCGCAGCCGGCATCTAGAGATGGCCCTGATGACCGGTATTATCGAATCCGAGGGCATCAAGCGGGCCAGGAAGCTGGGTATCAAGACATCCATCGAAGGTGTCAAGGCCGTCCTGGCGGAAGACGATATCAAGATTGTCTTTGACGCCACCGGGGCCAAACCCCACTTACAGCATGCGCCGCTTTTAAAAGAAGCGGGCAAGATCGCCATCGACTTGACACCGGCGGCAGTAGGTCCCTACGTGGTACCCTGTGTCAACCTGGACCAGGTTAAGGCCGAACCAAACCTTAACATGGTCACCTGCGGTGGCCAGGCTACAGTACCCATCGTCTATGCCATCAACCGGGTGGCCGGGGCCAGATACGCTGAGATTGTAGCCTGCATCGCTTCCAAGAGCGCCGGGCCGGGGACCCGCCAGAACATTGACGAGTTCACCCAGACTACGGCCAAGGCCCTGGAGGTTGTCGGCGGGGCGAAGAAGGGCAAAGCCATCATTATTCTGAATCCTGCCGAGCCACCCATTATGATGCATAACACCATTTATGTAGAGGTCGAAAAGCCCGACATCGAAGCCATTCGCGCTTCGGTTGAAGCCATGGTCAAGGAAATCCAGAGCTATGTTCCCGGGTACCGGCTCGTCGTGCCGCCCATTCTTGACGGCAACAAAGTAACGGCAGCTGTTGAAGTGGAGGGTGCTGGTGACTTCCTGCCCAAATACTCCGGTAATCTGGATATTATCACTTCAGCAGCCGTGGCGGTAGCTGAAAAGCTGGCCCAGGAACTGCAGGTAAAGGAAGGGGTAGCATGAGCGCTAGGTCAATCCACATTGTCGATACAACCCTGCGTGACGGTAGTCACGCCGTCAGCCACCAGTTTACGGCCGAGCAAATAGCCGCCATTGCCGGCGGCCTGGACGCGGCCGGAGTGGAGTATATCGAGGTTTCCCACGGTGACGGCCTGGCCGGTTCCTCTTACAACTACGGCTGGGCAGCCCTGGGGGATGAGGAAATGCTAAAAGCCGCTAGCGCGGCGATAAAAAAAGGCAAACTAACTGTCCTCTTACTCCCCGGCATTGGCACCGTCGAGGACCTGAAGATGGCGGCCGACTGCGGCGCCAAAGTGGTCCGGGTGGCCACCCACGTCACCGAGGCCGATATCGGCGAGCAGCATATCGGCATGGCCAAGAAGCTGGGTATGATGGCTGTTGGTTTCCTTATGATGTGCCACATGGCGCCGCCGGAAAAGGTAGTGGAACAGGCCAAACTCTTTGAGTCCTACGGCGCCGACTATATCAACATCGCCGACTCCGCGGGGGCTATGTTACCGGAAGATGTCAAAGCCCGGGTAGGTGCCGTGGTCGAAGCAGTAAAAGTACCTGTTGGGTTCCACGCCCACAACAACCTGACCATGGCTACGGCCAATGCCCTGGCGGCGGTAGAGGCTGGCGCGACTTTCCTGGACGGTGCCTGTCGTGGCCTGGGGGCCGGAGCCGGCAATGCCCAAACAGAAGCTTTAGTCGGTGTGCTTGACAAGCTGGGCTACCGGACGGGTGTCGATTTTTACAAAGTCATGGACGTAGCCGAAGACATCGTCGAGCCTATCATGCACCGGCCCCAGGTGGTGCGTAACGCACCCTTAATGCTGGGCTACGCCGGTGTTTACTCCAGTTTCTTACTCCACACCTACCGGGCGGCCGAGAAATTCAACCTCGACCCCCGGGACATCCTGGTGGAACTGGGAAGGAGGCGCATGGTCGGCGGGCAGGAAGACATGATTGTCGATGTGGCTTACCAGTTAGCACAAAAGAGAGGAGGAAACTAAACAGTGAAACTAGTTACTCTGTTAGCGCAGGTAGATACTGACAAGTGTAAAGGTTGCCGTACCTGCGAACGGGTTTGCCCGGTCCTGGCCATCAAGGTCGTGAACCGCAAAGCTGTTGTCGACCCGGAACGCTGTCGGGGCTGCGCCAACTGTGAGCAACGCTGTCCGGACTATGCCGTGACCATGGTTAAACGGGACAAGCCCCTGCAGGTGGGCGTCGATGTGAATGAAGTAAACTACGACGAGGTAGTGGCCCTTTGCGCCAAAGCTAAACTCCACCCGGAGCAGCGCATCTGCTACTGCGTCGGCACCCGGGCTGACGAGGTGGCGGCAGCCATTATCAAGGGCGCCCGGACCCCGGAGGAGATCTCCCTGGTTACCGGCGCCCGGACCGGCTGTACCATTGAATGCATCCAGCCTATCCTGCGCCTGCTGGAGGCAGCAGGATGCGAACTCAAACCTCCCGAGGGCGGCTGGCAGTGGTACGGCAGGACGGCTACGGCCTGGGACCTTCCGGAAGCAGTCAAACAGAAATACGCTTCCCGGGGCTTCTACTTTGAAGAAGACCGGGCCGTCCTGGATAAGTTGGTTGAAGAAGGCATAAAAGGAGGTGACGCCTGATGCGGGCACCCATTAAACCCATTCCCCCGAAACCCTCGCAATATGGCATTGACCCCTCCCTGGTGAAAACCAGGATCGCCGACCTGCCAGGGATGACTTCCGTCAGCCTGAAGGAGCTCTTTCCGGACCTGCCGGAGGTCATCTACCCCGGGGAAAACGGCCTGGCTAAAGTCCGGCAGGCGGCGGAAGAAGCCCTCATGAAAGTCGACATGAGCATGATCAAGCCGGAGCACTCGGTGAACGTCCTGGCCTCCCATCATGGTTTCACCCTTTTAGGTGGCGAGCCCTACGCCGAACTCCTGAAGGCCATTAAGGACGTTATTGAAAAGCGTACCGGTTGCCGGGATATCCGCCTGCGGGCCGGGGTTGGCATGCGCTTCCGGGAGACGGAAGAGTATATTAAACGCTACGGCCTGGACACCTATTACAACGGTAAAGCTACCGGGGTAGCCCCGGTGGATCAGGGTATCCCCATTGAGACAGAAATCGGTACCCTGTATGGTATCAAGAAGGTCTACGACGCCGATTGGATCGTCCACGCTCACCACAGCGACGTCCGGGAGGTCCACTTCCACCGCCAGGTGGACAAGGCCGTGAAGCCCTTCGGTATGTCCTACGCCCGGATTGAAACCCGGTCCACCTATCACCAGAACCTGGGACCGCGGGGGGCGAACTTTGTCGCCCGGGCCATCTTCGACTCCGAGTTTGTCCAGAAGAAGTTCGCCTTTGCGGCCTTCCTTAACATCGCCCCCAACGGTGTCGTCGGCGTAGACGTTGACAACGACCTCTATGCCCTGAACGACCGGGTAACCTTTACCGGTTGCCAGTACTACGGCAAGATCATGACCCTCTTCGGCGAGATCGACGAGTGTATCGCGGCCCTGGACTTCCCCTGCCCGGTACCCTACGTCTTTTCCGCCGGGGTTATCTACGCCAATTTTACCGGCGCCAACATGGATCTCTACGACCTGGATGCGCCCTTACCGCCTTATACCTGGTACACGGAAGCCTTTTACGGCAAGCGGGGTAAACCTCTTCTGAAGGATATCCCGCCCGTGAACCCGGCCATCAAGATGTGCGTCCACAACTACGCCTGGACCGGGTATCCGTCGGCATTCTTCGCCGAGCAGATTCCGACGGTGGTCGTGGGCCAGGAACAGGCCGAGCTCTTTAACCGCGATCCCTTGAACCTCAACTATATGGATTACGCCACGGTGATCAAGAGTACCGAGGCGGCCATGAACTTTGCCTACCGCGCCACCGGCACCCGGAAGGTTATTATCTTCGACGGCGCCATGGGCGGCATCAACGTCAGTGAACCCCTCGCCGAGCTGTTGACCAGAAAGGCTCCAGCCGTGAGCGAACGGGTGGACAACGAGCTCCTGCCTAAATGGCTGCGCCAGCGCGGCGTGGATATGTCGGTCTTAAAGCGGGGCGCATAACTTCTGAGAGGTGCAAGGGCATGTCACTGCCCGGCTAGAGTTTCCTGGATGGGATAGGCGGCATTCTCCACGGAGGATGCCGCTTCCCTCGAGTTTTGCCAATAGATGGTAATAAATGCCATGCCAGAAAATTTCTGAAGGAGGGTCCATTTGTGGCAATTGCTAAAGCCACCACACCTCGAAAGAGTGGCCTGATTGAACCCGGCCCAGGGTATGCTTCTGGTTTCGGCGACCTACCGCGCCACTTGAATGTTAATACCGTCACGGCAGGCATCATTGCCACTGTCTTTGGTTGTACCGGTCCGGCTTTGATTGTGATGAATGCCGCAGCCAATGGTAAATTGACCCAGGCCCAGACCATCTCCTGGCTCTTTTCCATCTATTTCTTTGGCGGCCTGCTGGGCGTGTTGCTGGCTGGTTACTACAAACAGCCCATCAACGGCGCCTACTCGATCCCGGGAGCGGTGATGCTCGCATCAGCCATACCTTTATTCCCCTTTAACCAGGTAGTAGGTGCTTATTTTATTGCTGGCGTTCTGGTACTCTTATTGGGTATTTCCGGCCTCATCGGTAAAGTTATGCGCTGGCTACCAGGACCAATTGTCATGGCTATGATTGCCGGGGCAATGATTCGCTTTGGTACCGGGATTATCACCTCGGTCCAAAAGGCACCCCTGATTGCCGGTATCGGCCTGCTGGTCTACCTCCTTATGTCCCGGTTAACGAAAAAGGTGTCGCCTGTCCTGGGTGCTCTAGTAGCCGGGGTAATCGCGGCCCTCTTTTTTGGCGGTTTTAAATTTTCGGCTGTCAACGTTCAGTGGATTGCTCCTCAGGTATTTTGGCCAGAGTTCAGCCTGGGCTCCTTCTTATCCATTGGTATTCCCCTCGCGGCACTGGTGGTCGGGGCTGAAAACGCCCAGGCCATCGGCGTCCTCATGGCCGAGGGGTATAAACCCCCCATTAATATGATGACCATTGTCAGCGGCATTGGCGGTATAGTGACTTCCTTCTTCGGAGGGCATAATGCCAATATCGCCGGTCCCATGACGGCTATCTGCGCTTCCAGTGAAGCAGGAGAAGATAAAAACGGCCGCTATGCAGCCAGTATCGTTAATGGTGTTACTTTTGGAGCTTTTGGCCTTGTTGCCAGCGTAGCCGTACCCTTTGTCAAGGCTTTGCCGGCGGACCTGGTATCTCTCCTGGCTGGCCTGGCTATGATCGGCGTACTGGTTAGCTCCTTTGAAATGGCCTTTGCGTCTAAAAAGTTTAAAGTCGGAGCGTTCTTTGCCTTGGTCATCGCCATGTCGGGGATCACCGTCTTGAAGATTAGTGCTCCCTTCTGGGCCCTGGTTGGCGGAGTGGTTGTTTCCCTGCTGGTTGAACCCAAAGACTTTGAGTAATGATTAGTTGATAGGGGTTGATAGCCTTGACAGCACGTTATGCCAACCGTATTGAGAAGGCCCGGGAACTGATGATAGAAAAAGACCTGGATCTGCTCTTTGTGGTCAACCGGGAGAACCTGATTTACTTTACCGGCCTGACCCAGATCGAGTGCCTGGCCGTGCTTATCCCCAGGGAGGGAGAACCATGTGCTGTGACCCTCTGGCTGGATGCTGATTATGTAGAACGGGAGTCAGGGCTCACCACCTATGGCTATTACTTTCCACGGGAGAGCCTGGCCAGCAAAGTTGTGGAACGCATCAAGGCCTATGGTTTCAAGGTACCGCGTATAGGTTTTGAACGCTACTTTGTCGATTTTGCCGTCTACGACGGCCTGCGCCGGGCCTTTCCGGAGGCCAGCTTTACCGGGGCAAGCGATCTCTTTTATCGCCTTCGCTCCATTAAAGAACCAACGGAAGTAGAACTCCTGCGGCGGGCGGCGGCGGCCGCCTGCCGCGGCATGGAAGCGGCCATCAAAAGCGTCCGGCCGGGGGTCACGGAGCTGGACATCCTGGCCGAAGCGGAATACGCCATGTTGAAAGCAGGCTCAGGTGGGTCTTCCTTCCGGCCTCAGGTGGTCTCTGGGGAACGGGTCCTCCTGACCCACCCCTGTGCGAGCAATAAAAAGATTGCGCCGGGGGAGGCGGTGGTCATCCACCTGGGCGCGACTTACGAGGGTTACTGTGCCAAGATGTGCCGGACCGTGGCTGTAGGCCGGATCCCTCCGGAGCAAGAAAATATCTACTATCTCCTGCTGGAGGCCCAGGGCCGGGCCATAGCCGCTTTAAGGCCCGGGGTCACGGCAGGGACGGTGGATGCCGCCGCCAGGCAGGTTGTAGAAGTCGCCGGCTATGGCGATAGTTACCTGGAGGTGGTGGGTTACGGCGTGGGCCTGCGCCAGTCGGAGTTCTACCCCATTGTCGGTAGAGGGCGGGAGGAGGTTATCGAGGCCGGCATGGTAGTAGACCTGCTCCTGCCGACCATCTACCGTCCCGGCATTGGCGGGCCCAGGGTGACGGATGTTATCTATGTCGGCCGGGAAAAGAACGAGATCCTGACGGATTACCCGCGGGAACTGGTACGGGTGTAGCCGGGCAGGTAGTTACCCGGGAAGTAGACCTGGGTACCTTGCCCATCCCGGTGTATCCCGAAAAAGAGGCGGCCCCATATCACCCCGGGGTGTGGTGGCGAAGGACCCCGCAACCGGGGTGCTTCTATATGTTTGGTTATAACACTTCACAAGTCCTTCCATTTCCCGCCTGATGTTATATAATAACTTTGTCAGTTTAATTTATAAGCGGAGGGTACCAAGGTGAAAGTAGTGGCTTTTAACGGTAGCCCCAGGAAAAACGGCAACACCTTTGCAAGCTTAAAAATCGTATTGAGTAAGCTTGAACAGGAGGGAATCGAAACAGAACTTATTCAGCTTGGCGGTAAAAGGCTTTCAGGCTGTAAGGCTTGCGGCGGTTGTATCAGGAATAAGGATAAGCGCTGCACCATAACTGACGACGACATGAACACTTTTATTGCCAAGATGATTGAAGCCGATGGTATTATTATCGGCTCCCCGGTTTATTTCGGCAACGTTACGCCGGAGGTTAAAGCCCTGATCGACCGCTCCGGCTTTGTTTCCAGCGCCAACGGGGGTTTGTTTAAGAGAAAGGTCGGTGCCGCTGTCGTAGCTGCGAGGCGGGCGGGGGCTAACTTTACTTATGCCGCCATTAACTTCTTTTTTGGTATAAATCAAATGATCGTACCCAATTCAAGCTACTGGAATATGACCCTTTCCAGGGATATTGGCGATCTGGAAAAAGACGAAGAAGGAAAAAGGACCTTTGCAACCCTGGGCGAAAATATGGCTTGGCTGCTGAAAAAGATGGCTTAAATTCTGCCGCCCCGGTCGGTCGACGCCCGGGGCGCTTTTGTAAGCTTTGCCAGAACTCTTCTTCCGTAATCTTGACCTAAAGGCAGACCCAACCATTTTTGTCGCAAGAGCGCTAATTTAAAATCGGCCACCAGTTCCCGAAGGACCTCATCTTTAGTAGAAGCGTTAACAGCCAGTTCCAGGTCATCCAGGGCAAGAGTAATGGAACCATCATCTTCCGGGAGAGCCTCCCCATCTCCATTCTAGCACATAATGAGCAGAGTATACAGGGATATCAGAGATAAGGTATGCTGGAATAGAGAGATATATTCATGTATAATATTAACATGAAGATAAATTGGAGGTGGTTTATCTCATGAATAAAGTTCCTTTGCAGGTATATCTTGACCAAAGAGTTCATGAACGATTGAGGCAGGTCGCGAAGAAAAAAAAGGTATCCAAGTCTGACCTTGTTAGAAAATATGTTTATCGTGGACTCGAGGAAGATTTGGGTAGGGAGGATCCAGCTCTGGATATTATCGGGATAGGAACAGGAAAAACTTCCGATATAGCACAAAGGCATGATCACTACCTGGTTCTACGGGAAAGGGAGACCTGGAAAGAGTGAAGAAGTTGTTTGTAGATACTTCGGCCTGGGTAGCAGTAGTCAACCGCCGGGATCAGTACCATACCATTGCGGCCCCCTTTTATAAAAAAGCACTGAAAGAATATGGACAGCTTCTAACGACTAATCTGGTGGCTGCTGAAACCTATGTTTTATTACGCCTCGATAGCGGTCTGGATGTAGCGTTGGGCTGGTGGGAGAAAATAAGTGCCTCACTGAAAATCCAGGTTGTCTATATAGATTCAGATATTACAACAGAAGCTGTTAAACTATTGCGCAAATTCGACGATCAAACCTTCTCCTTGACCGATGCTGTATCGTTTAAAGTTATGGAACGAGGGGGGATTGAAGAAGCTTTTGCCTTTGATGTTCATTTTAAAGTAGCCGGTTTTACAATGTTGCCATGAAACCGGTTGCTTTACCTTAGATCTTTACCGCAGATGCTCCAGGATCTGCAGCAGCCGGAAGGCCGGTTCGTCGGTGGTTTTAATGTTTTGCCGGGCGATATCCCGCAGGCGGCGGATGCAGGCGGTATAATCATGATTGAAAATAAATTTGAGGGTAATTTTCTGAGTGCCGGGATCTGGCTGGAGGCGGAGCAGGTCTTGAACCAGACGCCGGGAAACGGCCGGCGCCCAGAGCATGAAGACCGGTTCCCGGTCGGGGAAGTTGGCGGCAGCAAAGGCAGCCGCCCTTTTGATTTTGTGGCTGACCCGCTCTACGGTGGCAGCGTTGCTGTCGCCATAGAGGAGGCCGCGCAGGTGGGTGGCCACCTCGCAGAGGTAGATTTTTTTGCCGTCCGGGTCCAGGGCGACGACGTCGAGCTCGCCGCCACCGTCCAGGTGGCAGTTGTAGACCACGATTTTGCAACCCAAGACGTATTTAAAATAAGAGCCGACCAGGCTTTCACCGATGTCCAAAGGGTACCCTCCATTTGTTAGTTGCCCCGAGGCTGAAGGTACGGCTTCCGGGCTCCGGATGTTTTAGCGGCGGTGGTGGCTGTCTTTATGGAGCGGGCGTCAGTCCCCCCCTGAGGTGCTCCTATGAATTCCATTTATTTCCTCTCACAGCCCCCGAAAGTCCCGCTCCCGGCCGCATAACATGTATAATAGCCGGCTATGCAGGTACATCAGGCTGGCACAGGAGGGACAGCCATGCCAAGGGGCAAATTAAAAAAAGTATTTCCCGGCGGTAATACCTACATGGGGTTTTATTCCTTTTACGATTTCATTATCGAACCCGATGCCACCCGTATCTTTGTCGTTAAGGGCGGTCCTGGCGTAGGCAAGTCAACCTTTATGCGCAAAATCGGGGAAGCCATGCTGGAACGTGGCTTTGACGTGGAATTCCACTGCTGTTCTTCTGATAACGACTCCCTGGACGGCGTGGTTATACCCAAGATCCGGGTAGCCATTATCGACGGCACCGCCCCCCACATCGTAGATCCCAAGAATCCGGGCGCTGTTGATGAAATCATCCACCTGGGTGACTACTGGGACGAGGATAAGATGCGGGCCAGCAAGGAACAGGTCCTCCAGGACAACCAGCGCATCAGCCGCCTGTACCGTATTGCCTACAGTGCTTTGAAGGAAGCCAAGGTTATCCGGGACGAATGGGAAAGCTACGTCGCTGAGAGCATGCTCTGGCCACGGGTCTACCAGGCCAAGGCCGAACTCCTCGAAGCTATTTTTGCCGGCGTAAGGTCCCGCTATAACCAGCCGGCCAGGGAACGCCATCTTTTTGCCACCGCCCTGACCCCCAGGGGCCTGGTAACCGGCAACCTGGAAACCCTGCTCCAGGACGTGCGACGGCTGTATACGGTAGCAGGGGACCCGGGCAGCGGCGTACCGGGGATCCTGGCGACGGTAGCCCGGGTGGCCAACGAAAAGGGCCTTTATACCGAGGTCTACCACTGTCCCTTTGACCCCAACAATATTGACATGGTCATTATCCCGGAGATCCAGGTGGCGGTCATGAACTGGCAGCCACCCCACGCCATCGACCTGCAGGATATCCCGGGCCTCCAGGTGGCCATGGCCCTGGATTTGAATAAGTTTATCGACCGGGAGCACTTAAAACTCTATGGAAATGAGATCGCCAGCGCCATCGTCCGCTATCAAGCCGCCCTGGACCGGGCCATCGCCCATATCCGCGAGGCAAAGATCACCCATGACCACATGGAGAGTTATTATATCCCGGCCATGGATTTTGAAGCCATTAACATTAAGCGGGAAGAAATCCTGCAGCGCATCCTGGGTTACGCAGCCGAGGTCCTGGGCCAGGCGTAAATGAAGAGCCATGTATCGCCCTGGGGCAACCTTAAATAAACAGACTAATCTCTGCCCTGGAGTGTTTCGGGTATGAAGATCATCCTGCCGGAATTTTTACGCTGGCAGCCGGGGGCGGAGCAGTGGGCCGTCCCGGTCAGCGCCTGGGATACCGGCCCCACCAGCTACCTGAGGTTGCGGCGGGTATTGCTGGACGGCCGCCCGGTCGCCGGGCGTAATATTATCTTTCCTGGGGTAATGCCGGTTTACCTCCTGCCTGCCGGGGCCCGGACCTCCGACCCGGCGGCTTACTTAGCCACCCTGGGAAGAGAAGATAAGCGCTACGCCTGTTCGTGGTTGATCCTGAAGACGGCTGGTCTGTCCGCTCTGCAGGTTACCGGCGGTGAACACTCCCTGGAACTGGAGTTTATCACCTTTGCAGGTATGACCTGCCGCGCCGCCACCACCATCCTGCTGGCACCCCTGCCAGCCCATCCCCACTGGCAACCGGTGGAGCTGCAAATGCATAACTCCAGCCACGACGACGGCCACTGGTCGCCGGCAGCAGTAGTAAAGGAACTTGTTGGGCGAGGCTACCGGGCCCTGTATTTCACTCCCCACGCTGATTTGATCGCCGGTTTCTGGGAAGAGTTCGCCGGCCTCTGCCGGGATTTATCAGGCACCATTGCCGTCTTCCCGGGCCTGGAACTAGCTACCAGGAATAGCGCCGGGCACCTCCTTATTTATGGCTTGACGGCCCTAGAAGGCTGGCAGAATGCCAGGAACCCCGGCCAGGTGATTATTGACCGGGTTAACCGCTTACCTGGCCATACCGCCTCGGTAACCGTATCCTACCCCTTCGGTCGGCCTCCCTGGCCCTGGGAGGACGAGCCGGTGGTGGATTACAGTGGTCTGGAGGTCTTTTCCGGCCTGCAGTGGTACTTCGACCTGGAGTCGCGACCCCTGCAACTGTGGCGCAGGGAGGTGGCGCGCCTGTCCGGCAGGGTTTTCTTAACTGGCTATTTGCCTTCGGCCCGAGCCGGTAGCGACTGGCATCAAGTACTCCCCTATCAGGGCTATGTAACTTACGTCTACCTACCCGACAGCTGGGCGGGCCTACCCTGGCAGGAACAGAAATACTTCCTGGACCTGGCCCTGCGGCGGGGGTATACTGTGGCCAGCCGCCGCGGGGGTCTGGCTTATTTTTTAATTAACGGCCAGCCGCCGGGGACTTCAGTCACCCTGCCGCCGGGTGCTATTTTGGAGATCAAAATCTACTGGCAGGGGGTAGTAGAGGGCGATTACCAGTTTTTGCTTTTCCAGGGCTATAAAAATATGGGAAAAGCCATCTGGCAGGCGGAAACCAGAGGCGCTGGAGGGGGGCGCAGGCCTGCTTGGAAAGTTGAACTGGCGGCACCGGGAGAAACATCCTATTACTGGCTCTATGTGTCCGGGCCGGATCAGGTCCTAACCTCACCGGTTTTTTTAAGACCGGCGAGGCGTTAGCAAGCATCGCTTGAAGGGTTAAAAAATTATTGAAACCTGCCGGGAACGATGCTATAATCAAGCCGAATGAGTTAAAAAAGGCGTCCTATGTCAAGGGGGCGCTTTCATCATTACTGGGAGGGAAAAATTAGCACATGGTGGATAGCCGGGAAGCGATTTTACAGAAAGCTACCGACCTGGGAGTCAAGTTTATTCGCCTCCAGTTTACCGATATCTTTGGGGTGCTGAAAAATGTCGCCATCACCCTGGACCAGCTTCCCAAAGCCCTCAATAACGAGTTGATGTTCGACGGGTCCTCTATTGAGGGTTTCGTCCGGATTGAAGAATCTGATATGTACCTGCGCCCGGACCCATCCACCTTTACCATCTTTCCCTGGAAGCCCAATGGCGACGCCGTGGCGCGGTTGATCTGCGACGTTTATAATGCCGACGGCACGCCTTTTATCGGGTGCCCACGCGGGACCTTAAAGCGGGTTATCGCTGAAGCCGAGGCCCTGGGTTATACCATGAATGTCGGCCCGGAGGCGGAGTTTTTCCTCTTCCATACCGACGCCACCGGCCGGCCGACCCTGGAAACCCACGATCGGGCCGGTTATTTTGACCTGACCCCGGTAGACCTGGGGGAAGACGCCCGGAGGGATATGGTCCTGACCCTGCAGCAGATGGGGTTTGAAATCGAGGCCTCCCACCATGAGGTGGCTCCCGGCCAGCATGAGATAGATTTTAAATACGCCGACGCCTTAAGGACGGCCGACAATATCGCTACTTTCAAGTTTGTGGTGCGGACCATCGCCCAGCGCCACGGCCTCCATGCCACCTTTATGCCCAAGCCCATTTACGGCATTGCCGGTTCGGGCATGCACTGCAATATCTCTCTTTTCCGCGCCGGCCAAAATGCCTTTTACGACCCTGACGACGATCTCCAGCTGAGCCAGGTTGCCTACTACTTTATCGGCGGCCTGATAGCCCACGCCCGGGGCATGACGGCAATTACCAATCCCACTGTTAACTCATACAAGCGTCTGGTACCTGGTTACGAAGCCCCGGTGTATATAGCCTGGTCACCTCAAAACCGTAGCCCCCTGATCCGTATCCCCGCCAAGCGGGGCCTGTCAACGCGGCTGGAGGTACGCCATCCCGACCCCTCGACCAACCCCTACCTGGCCATTGCCGTCATGTTGAAGGCCGGCCTGGACGGCATTAAGAACCGTATCCAACCGCCGGCGCCCATCAATGCCAATATTTTTGACATGGAAGCGACTAGACTACGGGCCGAAGGTATCGACCTCCTGCCGGGCACCCTGGATGAAGCCCTGGATGCATTAGAAAAAGACCCCGTTATCCGCGAGGCCCTGGGGCCCCATATCTACCAGCGGTTCATGGAGGCGAAACGCATCGAATGCGAGGAGTACCGCACCCGGGTGCACCAGTGGGAAATCGAACATTACCTGACTAAGTTCTAACCCACATGGTCCTTTTCCCTACGGGACGGTGATCGTGCAGGGATACGCAGGTTAGCACAAAGGTGGTCATTCGGGCTCAAAAGTCCTTCATGATGGGAGCGAAGGGTGAGAGGTCATGGACCGGGTTAGGTGGAGCCATTGTTACCTTGCACGGCTCCGGTGGGTGTTTTTACAGGCTGGGATCGGCTAAAGTAATTGGTTTGGAGGGGTTTTCCATGAGTTACCAGATAGCCATCATCGGCGGTGGCCCCGGCGGTTACGTGGCGGCCATCCGGGCAGCCCAGCTGGGGGCGAAGGTAGTCGTAATCGAACAGGACGCCCTGGGCGGCACCTGCCTCAACCGCGGCTGCATCCCCACCAAAGCCCTGCTGGCCGGGGCGGCCATGGTCAGGGGCATCAAAGGGGCGGCTGCTTTTGGCATAGATGTAGAGGATTACCGGGTAGATTATGCCCGCCTGGCGGCGCGTAAGGACGCCGTGGTCAAGCAGCTTACCGGGGGCATCGCCTACTTATTTAAGAAAAACAAGGTCGACCTCATAAAAGGGCGGGGCTTTCTTAAAGGTCCTGGCCAGATCGAAGTGGCTACGGCCGATGGCACGATAGAAAACCTCCAGGCCGAAAACATCATCCTGGCCACCGGGTCGGAGCCGGCCCTGATTAAGGCCCTGGGATATAACGGCCGCACCGTGGTCACCAGCACCGAGGCCCTGGCCTGGACGGAGGTGCCGGCCGAGCTCCTGATTATCGGCGGCGGGGTCATCGGCTGCGAGTTTGCCACCCTCTTTGCCACTCTGGGGAGCAAGGTCACCATCGTCGAAATGATGCCCGCCATCTTACCCATGATCGACAGTGAGATCTCCAGGCGCTTCAGTATGCTCCTCAAAAAGACCGGGGTGGAAATAAAGACAAAGGCCCAGATAACAGAAGTCAAGGAAGCCGGCGGCCGGGTCCAGGCCACCCTTGCCGACGGCCAGACTATAAACGCCGATAAGGTTCTTATCTCCATCGGCCGCCAGTTCAATACCCGGGGCTTAGGCCTGGAAGATGCCGGCATAACCCTGGGTCCCAAGGGTGAAATCGTAGTTGACGAATACCTGCGGACCAGCGTCCCCGGCATCTACGCCATCGGCGACGTGACCAACAAGATCCAGCTGGCCCACGTAGCTTCGGCCCAGGGCCTGGCGGCGGTGACAACCATCATGGGCCGGCCGACGAAGGTGAACTACGACGCCGTACCTAGCTGCATCTACACCCTGCCGGAGATAGCCGGCGTCGGCCTGACTAAAGAGGCGGCCGAAGGGCGGGGCATGAAGGTTAGGGTCGGCAAATTCCCCTTCCAGGCCAGCGGCAAGGCCCTCTGCAGCGGCGAGACTGACGGCATGGTCAAGATAATCGCCGAGGCAGAGAGCGACCGGGTGGTTGGGGTCTTCATCATGGGTCCCCACGCCACGGAACTCATTGCCGAGGGTGCCCTGGCAGTCAATAAAGGAATAACGGCCGGCGAACTGGCGGCGACCATTCACGCCCATCCCACCCTGTCCGAGGCCGTTATGGAGGCCGCGGAGGCCGTACACGGGCTTAGTATCCATTCATAGGGGCTGGAGGGTACAGGCGAGGGCGACTCGTTTCGCGACGTAAATAAACTTTGCGCGCAGCCGATAGCTTCGCGGCGGTGGCTTAAGCAACTTAAGCGCCAAGTTTGCTAGCTTAAGCACCCTGAGCCCAGAGACTGCATCTTAACCCCTCAGAAGCCAACAAATAATCGCCTGATTTGGTAGGACCCTTTTTCGGAGGAAAACCATGGTTACTTCACCTTCAGGAACAGGGACGCGGCGGATGCCGCCCTGGCTCCATAAACGCCTGCCGGCTTCCGGGGATATAGAGGCCACCCGGCGGCTTCTGGCCGACCTGCACCTTAACACCGTCTGCCAGAGCGCTCGCTGCCCCAACCAGGGGGAGTGTTTCGCCAGCAGGACGGCCACCTTTATGATCTTGGGCAACACCTGTACCCGCAACTGCCGCTTCTGCGCCGTGGAACACGGCCAGCCGGAGGCCATTGATGAGGACGAACCCCGGCGGGTGGCCGAAGCAGCCCGGCGCCTGGGGCTCAAGCACGTCGTCGTTACCTCCGTCACCCGGGACGACCTGCCCGACGGTGGCGCCGGCCACTTTGCCGCCACCATTACTGCCCTGCGCCAGGCCCTGCCGGGGGCCTATATCGAGGTCCTCACCCCGGATTTCCGTGGTAGTCGTGCTGCCCTGGCCGCCGTCGCCCGGGCCAGGCCGGATATCTTTAACCATAACGTTGAGACGGTGCCCCGTCTTTACCCGGATGTCCGGCCCCAGGCCGATTACCGCCGCAGCCTTGACGTTCTAAAACAAATGAAGGAACTGGACGCGACGATCTATACAAAGTCCGGCCTGATGGTCGGCGTGGGGGAAAGCAGGGAAGAGGTCCTGGCAGTAATGGCCGACCTGCGGGCTGTCAACTGTGACATCCTGACCATCGGCCAGTACCTGCGGCCATCCCCCCGGCACTTGGAAATCAAAGAGTATGTCCCTCCAGAGACCTTTACCTGGTATGCCCAAAAAGGCCGGGAGATGGGCTTTCTCTATGTGGCTGCGGGACCCTATGTCCGCAGCTCTTATCACGCCGCTGAGTTTAGCGTGAAGATAGCCGGGGTAAAGTAAAGGGCGGCCACAGCGCATACCATACCTAAAAACAGGGCATCCCCTTGACAAGACCGCCCTTTTCGGGCATAATATATGGTGTCTAGCAGAAAGGGCTCGTAGCTCAGTGGGAGAGCACCTCCTTGACGCGGAGGGGGTCGCAAGTTCAATCCTTGCCGGGCCCACCATCTGAGAAGAAGACCTTTGCTTGAATGCAAAGGTCTTTTTATTGTCAAAAATTAACTTGATGCCAATTTCAGCCGTGGAGCAAGGCCTTGAAAATCCACGTTTTTCAGCACCCCGGTGGGAACAGCTCTGTATACAAACTATAGGCGGCACATATAATAGCAGCACAAGGGGGTGCAGTGCCCATGAACATCACGCTAATTACCGCCAGGCCTATAGATTTTTTACAGGCTGAATTTAATCATAGATTTGGTTATACCGTTGGCCTCCACCTGTGGCAGGCAGGGGGGTTAAATTTCTTCCGCTGTTTCCTGGAAACCGGGAGAGGTCGCCCGTCAAATAGGGATATCAGGCGCTTTCAGGAACAGGTGGCCGAGATTGTGGCCACTTTTATTGTCGAAAGATGGGAAAAGACCCTCCTGGAAAGCCTGCTAACCAGTGAATACGAGGGCCTGGATGAAGAAGCTACAGAAGAGATCTGCCGGCGTGCCCGGGCTATCCTGGATCAGGGTGAGAGCAGCTGCCTTCAGGTTCAGCAAGGGCGGGGGGAGTCCATCTACGGCCGGGTACTGGAGTATTTCCAGGAAAACAGCTGGTTGAACATCGACGGTTTTGTGCGCTTCCGACTGCCCGATTACCTGATGGAGCTGGACCAGGCTCTGGAAGAGGCCGTCGACGAGTACCTGATGGAAAAGGAGTACGACGAGTTTGTCCGCCTTCTGCGTTATTTTGTCGAAGCCCAGGAACCCAGGGTGGAAAAGGTACATGTTATCTTAAGCCCCGGTGGTTTCCAGCTCTATGACGGTGAGAACCGCAACCTCAACGGCGAATATCTGGAAGGCTTTATGGTTGATATGGCTGACAGTGAGTTGAATTATGAAGACCTGTTAATCAGTTCCCTGATAACCATTTCACCACGCCAGGTGATCCTGCATGGGGTGGATAAAGGCCGCTACCAAAATACCATCAGCACTATCATGAGTGTCTTTGGGGACAGGGTTATCCAGTGTAACGGCTGCAGCCGTTGCCTGCAGCCACTGCAAAAGCGTTAGCGACCGTGCTCCGGACTGGCCCCTCGTCACCTTGTTAATTTTTCCAAAGCCGGGCTATCTTGTTTTTTAGCCGGGCTTTTGTTATTATCAGCTTCGGTGGGGTGAGAGGATGTATATTTATGGACGCTGGATTGTAATTCCCCTAATTGGGGCCTTTATAGGGTGGGTAACAAATGTCCTGGCTATTCGCCTTTTATTTCGTCCCCACCGCCCGTTCCAGTTTCTCTTCTGGACCTTCCAGGGATTGATCCCTAAAAGGCGGGCCGAGATTGCCGCCAATGTCGCCCGGGTGGTCGACAAAGACCTGCTCCCCCTGGGAGAAGTACTGGAGCACTTGCGCACCCCAGCCCTGGAAGAGAAGATAACCGAACTGGTGGTAGAGGTGGCCCGGCGGCGGTTGACGGAACGCCTGCCTTCTTTTATTCCAGCTGGTTTAAAGGAAGCGGCCAGCAAGACAATCGAAGAAACCCTGCGCCGGGAAATCCCCCCGGCCCTGGAGGAACTGGAAGGGGAATTGACCTCGTCTATTTCCTCCTTCTCCCTGGGAGATCTGGTGGCCGAAAAGATCAACAAGCTGGATCTGCACCAGGTCGAGAATCTAATTGTGGAGGTAGCCGGCCGGGAGCTGCGGTACATAGAACTCCTGGGTGGTGTCCTGGGCTTCTTTATCGGCCTGGTCCAGGCCTTCGTGGCCGGGCGGTAGTGGCAGGTAATGGCTAAATCTTGACAGCTTCTGGCTGCAATCGCTATAATGTACCTAACAGCGAGGAAGGAGAAGAGGCCCCTGTAACGGTCCTCCAGAGAGGGATGCCCCGGCTGGAAGCATCCCGGACGTCAGCGGGGAGCCGGACCACTCCGGAGCTGCCGGGCCGAAAAGAAAAGTAAGCCTGGCCGGTGCCTACCGTTAAAAGGTTTTCAGAGGGGGGAGCATATCCCCTGAAGAAGGGTGGAACCACGGGCACAACTCCCGTCCCTTTACGGGGCGGGGGTTATTTTTTTCCACAGGAGGTTTTTATATGCGCATAACTCTACCTGACGGTACAGTAAAGGAGTATGCCCCCGGCACCACAGCCCTGCAGGTTGCCAGGGATATTTCCCCCAGGTTGGCCCGGGAGGCCCTGGCGGCGCGGGTCAATGGAGAGGTCTGGGATCTGACCCGTCCCCTGCCGGAGGAGTGCCAGCTGGAACTCCTGACCTTTGCCGACGAAGGCGGGCGTCTCGCCTACCGCCACACGGCGGCCCACGTTCTGGCCCAGGCTGTCAAGCACCTTTTCCCGGGTACTGAACTGGGCATCGGGCCGGCTATAACCGACGGGTTTTATTACGACTTTGACAGTGAGCATAAATTCACCCCTGAAGACCTGACGGCCCTTGAGGCTGAGATGCAGAGGATTATCAAGGCCGACCTGCCCCTGGAACGGCGGGAGGTGAGCCGGGAGGAAGCCCTGGAGCTATTCCGGCGGCTGGGCGAGCCTTATAAGGTTGAGCTTATTAACGACCTGCCGGAGGGGGTGCCCATCAGCACCTACCGCCAGGGTGACTTCATCGACCTTTGCGCCGGCCCCCACCTCCCCAGCACCGGTTACCTGAAGGCTGTAAAGCTTACCAGCCTGGCCGGGGCCTACTGGCGTGGCAGCGAAAGAAATCCCATGCTCCAACGCATTTACGGTACCGCCTTCCCTAAAGCAAAAGACCTGGAGGAGTACCTGCACCGTCTGGAAGAGGCCCGCAAGAGGGACCACCGCCGCCTGGGAGCCCAGCTGGGGATCTTCAGCCTCCATGAGGAAGGTCCAGGCTTTCCTTTCTTCCATCACAAGGGTATGATTATCCGTAACGAACTGGAACAGTTCTGGCGGGAGGAGCACCGCCGTGCCGGCTACCTGGAGATTCGCACCCCGGTTATTTTAAGCCGTACCCTCTGGGAGCAGTCGGGTCACTGGGACCACTACCGGGAGAATATGTACTTCACCAAAATTGACGGGGCTGACTATGCCATCAAGCCCATGAACTGTCCCGGCGCCATCCTGGTTTATAAAACCGAGCAGCACAGCTACCGCGACCTGCCCCTGCGCCTGGCAGAGCTGGGGCTGGTCCATCGCCACGAGAAATCGGGTGTCCTTCACGGCCTGATGCGGGTACGGGCCTTCACCCAGGACGATTCCCACATCTTTATGCTGCCCTCCCAGATTGCCAGCGAGATCCAGGGAGTTATCGACCTGGTGGACCGTTTCTACAATCTTTTCGGCTTCAAGTACCACGTAGAGCTTTCCACCCGGCCGGACAATGCCATGGGCTCGGAGGAAATATGGGAAACGGCTACCAGCGCCCTGCGCCAGGCCCTGGAGGCCAAGGGCATGCCTTACGCCGTCAATGAAGGCGATGGCGCCTTCTACGGCCCCAAGATTGATTTCCATCTGGAGGATTCCCTGGGCCGTACCTGGCAGTGCGGCACCATCCAGCTGGACTTCCTCATGCCCGAAAAGTTCGATCTGACCTACATCGGTGAAGACGGCCAAAAGCATCGGCCGGTTATGATCCACCGGGTGGTCTTCGGTAGCATTGAGCGCTTTATCGGCATCCTCATTGAACACTACGGCGGTTCCTTCCCGGTCTGGCTGGCGCCGGTACAGGTGCGGGTGCTACCCATTACCGACCGCCACAACGATTACGCCTTTAAAGTCAGGGCGGAACTGATCCGGGCCGGCATCCGGGCGGAGGTGAACGACCGCAACGACAAAATCGGCTACAAGATCCGGGCCGCCCAGATGGAGCATATACCCTATATGCTGGTAGTGGGGGATAAGGAAGCGGCCGAAGGCACCGTGGCCGTGCGGGAACGGCAGGCCGGGGATACCGGCAGGGTACCCCTGGCAGAGTTTATTGCCAGGGTCACCAGGGAGATAAGCAGGCGGGAATAATTTTCTTCTATGGATATTGACGCCTGATATGCCCTGTGATATACTTTCCCAGGAAGTAGAAGCCATCCGCTTCTCACCTTACGGCCCCAGGCTGGTAAGGTTTGCCCAGGAAAAGGTCTGCTTTTAGCGGGTGGAAGATTCCACCCGCTTGATTTTTGGGAAGCGGTTGCGAGGTCTTTTGCTGGGCGGTAAATCTAGCTGGAGGTGACGCATTATCAGCAAGGATTTAAGGGTCAATGGAGAAATCCGGACCCGTGATGTGCGCCTGGTTGGTGCCGACGGCCAGCAACTTGGTATCATGCCGACGCGGGAAGCCCTGCGAATAGCTCAGGAACAGGGTATGGACCTGGTAGAAGTGGCCCCAACGGCGCGACCGCCAGTTTGCCGTATTATGGATTTCGGCAAGTATAAATACGAGCAGAGCAAGCGGGAGCGCGAGGCCAGGAAGAAACAGCGTATAATAAACATCAAAGAGGTCAAACTGCGCCTGAACATCGAGGAACATGACTTCCAGGTCAAAACGCGCAACGCCATTCGCTTTTTGCAGGATGGCGACAAGGTGAAGGTGACGATTATGTTTCGTGGCCGCGAGATTGCCCACGCCGATCTCGGCCTGAAGTTGTGCCAGCGGGTGGCCGACCAGGTGGCGGACCTTGCCTCCATTGAAAAACCGCCCAAAGTAGAGGGACGTAATATGACCATGATTCTGGCTCCCAAGTCGTAAAAGAATACTTATTCTTGAGGTGATAACCATGCCAAAAATGAAGACCCACCGGGGCGCGGCCAAAAGGCTGCGGGTAACTGCCTCGGGGAAGGTTAAGAGATTCCGGGCCTATAAAAGCCACTTGCTGGCCAGCAAGACACCAAAGCAGAAAAGGCGCCTGCGCCACCCGGCTCTGGTAGACAGTACCGACCGGCGGCGGGTAGCCAGGTTATTGCCTTATGAGGCCTAAAGGGAGGTAAATATAAACATGGCACGCGTTAAACGGGGTGTAACCAAACACCAGCGTCATAAAAAGATCCTGAAGCTGGCGAAGGGGTATTTTGGTGCCAAGTCCAAACTCTTCCGGCCGGCCAACGAGCAGGTGATCAAGTCCCTGGCCTACGCCTATGCCCACCGGCGCCAGCGTAAAGGTGACTTCCGCAAACTCTGGATCGCCCGCATCAATGCCGCCGCCAGGATGAACGGGATTAACTACAGCCGCCTGGTCAACGGGTTGAAAAAGGCGGGGGTAGAGATCAATCGCAAGATGCTGGCCGACATGGCCGTTAACGACCAGGCCGGCTTTAACCGCCTGGTGGATATAGCCAAAGAAAAGTTAGGCCTGGGTGCCTAAAAGTATACGGGGCTATAACAACCCTTTGCCTGGCAGGTGAAGGCAGACGATTAACTTGCGGGAATGGCCCTTCCGTTTACGGCCGCCCCAGATAATGGTCCTGGGTTTCGGACTGGTAATCGCCACCGGTACGCTGTTACTCAGCCTGCCGGTGGCCAGCCAGACCGGGCACCCGGTGGCGGTCATTGACGCCCTGTTTACAGCCACGTCGGCTACCGCTGTAACGGGGTTGAATACTGTCGATACCCAAACTACCTATTCCCTTTTTGGAGAACTGGTAATCCTCGCTTTAATACAGACCGGCGGCCTGGGCTTCATGACCCTGTCAACCCTGGTCGCTTTACTTATTGGTAAGCGCATTACCCTGCGGGAGAGGCTGGTCATGCAGGAAGCCATGAACCAGCTGACGGTAGAAGGGGTAGTGCGCCTGAGCAAGTACGTTTTGGTATTTACCCTGCTGGCCGAAGGCCTGGGGGCCGTTATCTTAAGTATGCGTTTTAGCCGGCAAATGCCCCTGGGACAGGCCATCTATTTTGGCATTTTCCACTCTGTTTCCGCCTTTTGTAATGCCGGTTTTGATCTTTTCTCCAAGAGCCTGGTGGATTACCGTGGCGACTGGGTGGTCAACCTGGTTATTACCGGTCTGATTATCACCGGGGGCATTGGTTTCAGCGTCGTGGCAGATATTTATACCAAACGCTCCTGGCAGCGCCTTTCCCTGCACAGCAAAATTGTTATTCGGACTACATTATGGTTAATCCTCGCAGGTACGCTAATTATACTGGCGCTGGAGTATACTAATGCCAAGAGCCTGGCTCCTTTGCCCTTGAGCGAGAAGGTGCTGGCCGCCTATTTCCAGGCAGTTACCCCCAGGACGGCCGGATTTAATACCCTCAGTATCGCCGATTTAAGACCGGTAACCCTGTTATTCATCATAATTCTGATGTTTATCGGCGCTTCGCCGGGGTCGACGGGCGGTGGTATTAAAACAAGTACCTTTGCGGCCATCGCCGCGGCCGTCTGGACCATTATCCGGGGTAACGTGGATATTGAAGTCTTCGGCCGGCGGTTACCACGGGACACGGTATTGAAGGCCCTGGCGATAGTGGCTGTTTCCATGCTCCTGGTAGTTACGGTTACGGGTATCTTGTTGATTACCGAAGGGGCTGAGCTGGAGACGGTACTTTTTGAAGTAACTTCGGCCTTTGGTACTGTCGGTCTTTCCATGGGCTTGACACCTCGCCTGACGGTTATTGGCAAATTGTTGATTTCTGCTACCATGTTTACGGGTCGCGTCGGTCCCCTGACCCTGGCCTTTGCCATTGCCCAACGCCTGGGTCGTCAGGGAGTAAAACATTATCCTGAGGAGAGGATTATTGTTGGCTAAAGGCGGTAAAGCTCTGAAACAGTTCGCCGTAATCGGCCTGGGCCGTTTTGGAACCAGCGTGGCCCGGACTTTGAGCCGTATGGGGCACCAGGTGATAGCTATCGACAGCGACGAGGCCAAGGTAGAAGCCCTGATGGATGAAGTAACCACGGCAGTCCAGGCTGATGCCCGGGATGAGGAGGCCCTGAAGGCGGCCGGCATCCGCAATGTGGATGTAGCCATTGTTGCCATCGGGGAAAATGTCGAGGCCAATATTCTGGTCACCCTTATCGTCAAGGAACTAGGCATCAAGTGTGTGGTGGCCAAGGCTATAAATGACCAGCACGGTAAAGTTCTGGCCAAGATCGGCGCTGACAGGATTGTTTACCCGGAGCGGGATATGGGGGTGAGGGTGGCCCACACCCTGGCTTCCGGCAACGTCTTGGAACATATAGACCTCTCGCCGGAATATAGCATTGTTGAAATTGTGGCCCCTGCCAGGGTCGCCGGCAAGACCTTGGGCCAGCTCAATTTACGGGCCCAGCACGGGGTCAGCGTCATGGCCATCAAGCGAAACGACAAGATCTTAGCCGCGCCCGGCGCCGATGATGTGGTGGAAGAAGGGGATATCTTGGTCCTGGTGGGCCGGAATAAAGCCCTGGAGAGGCTGCAGGAAAGCTAAGGCAGGTTATAGGGGCTGCCGGTCATGGTTCACGTTAGAGCTATTCTTTAAGGGGGATTTCAAAGATTACCGATCCGAATGAAAATGGCAACTAATCTGCGGAGAGAAAGCAGATGGCCTTAATTACATCTCCAAACAACCGCTACGTAAAGCTGGCCCGATCCCTTCAGGACCGCTCCTGGCGGGAAAAGAAGGGCCTTTATCTCATCGAGGGTATCCACCTGCTGGAAGAAGCCCTGCAGGCCGGCACGTCCCTGGAAGTGGTTTTACATAGTCCCCGCATTTTTACTACATCCCGGGGCGAAAAACTGGTAGCCGGCCTGCAAAGGGCCGGCTACCAGTGCCTGGCGGTAACGGAGGAGCTCATGGCCGGCATCAGCACCACCATGACGCCGCCGGGAATTGTGGCCGTGGCGCCAATGCAGGCAAAAAACCTTGCTGAGCTTCTGGCGGTGACGTCACCGCTCCATTCTCCTCCTTTATTTATAATCGCTGCCGGCATTCAGGACCCGGGCAATCTGGGGACCATCTGGCGCACGGCCTTGGGAGCTGGGGCGACGGGCTTAATTCTAACTCGTGGCTGCGTAGACCCCTATAACCCCAAGGTGGTCCGGTCGGCCATGGGGGCGACCTTCCGGCTGCCGGTGGCCGGCGGCGTAGAGCCCGCCCTGCTGGCCCGGAAACTTCAGGATGCCGGGCTGAAACTGGTAGTAGCCGACGTGGGTGCGCCCTTAACCCTCTGGCAGGTAGACCTGCGCCCGCCCCTGGCTTTGATAGTGGGCAGCGAGAACCACGGGCCCGGACCGGAATTGCTGGCTGCGGCTACCGAGCGGGTGGGCATCCCCTTGGTGGGACCAGTTGATTCCCTAAACGCCGCCGTGGCCGCGGCCCTCCTTCTCTATGAAGCCCTACGCCAGCGGCAGGGGGTATAACCTCCTGGGGTAAATCCAGGAAAAGGCCGTTGCTTTCAGGAAAACTTTGGGCTAGAATGGAGGTAAAGGCAGGTGAGCGCCATGCCGGAGGAGAGCTTGCGGGAAATAGCCGCCACTAATGAGCCGCCCCATACCCTGGCATCACCGGAATTTTTCTTTCTCTTACAGCGTATCGACCGGCTTGATGAGAAATTAACCAGGGAAATCCGGGACGGGGACCAAAAATCAGAAGAACTCATCACCGCGGTGGAGCAAAAACTGACCCAGCGCATTGATGCGGTGGAGCAAAAACTGACCCAGCGCATTGATGTGGTGGAGCAAAAGCTGACCCGACATATTGAAGAAGTAGAGCAAAAGCTGACCCAGCGTATTGATGCAGTGGAGCAAAAGCTGACCGAGCATATTGAGGAAGTGGAGCAAAAGCTGACCCAGCGCATTGATGCGGTGGAAAAAACGCTGACCCAAGGTATTGATGCGGTGGATCAAAAGCTGACCCGGCGTATGGATGCGCTGGAAGAAAAGCTGGGCTTGCGAATCGACAAACAGGATGACAAGCTTAATAGCCTTAAATTCTGGGCTATCGGCGCCGTCATTACCATATCCGTCGGCTTCATCGGCACGATAGCCACATTGCTGTATAAATAGAACTCTTTCTTCCTGCAGTTGTTTTAAAAGGTATGCCGGGCGGAATCTGTTCTACACCTTGTCATGGGCCGTGAAGCTATGCTATAATTACACTTGTGAGGTTACCCCCAAAAGCTCCAGGAAAGGTTGTGATAGGGTGATCCTGTCGGCGGAGTTCTTTTGGAGGCTTTTTGAAAAAACAGGTTCCATAGCTGCTTACATTCTTTATCGACGGATGGTTTTGCAGTAGGCTGAAAATTGTTATAGTGGAAATGCTATGAACGGGTAAAGTAGCCGGTGCGGAACCCACAGGGAGGCGGCGTCGCTGACTGGAAGCGCTGCCGGGGAAAGGCCGGTCGAAGTTCCCCCGGGAGCAGCAGGCTGAAAAGAAGAGTAGGCCGGGCCGGTTTTCCCGCCGTTAGAGGGGAACGGCATGATGGTGCCGGGTAACTTGGGGTGGTTTGAGGATGTTATTAGCTTTCGTCCCGAAGGGGCGAAGGCTTTTTATTTTGTCAGAACGAGGTGACCTCAATGTTAGAAGTTATCGCCAAAATTCGGGAGGAAGCCCTGGCCCGGGTGGCAGCGGCCACCAGCAGCGAGGAACTGGAGGCCTTACGGGTCCGGTACCTGGGAAAAAAGGGTGAACTGACCCGGGTTTTACGGGGGATGGGTAAACTTCCACCTGAAGAGCGGCCCCGGGTAGGACAGATGGCCAACAAGGTACGGGAAGAGCTGGAAGGGGCTCTGAAAGAACACCGGGAGAATCTCTCCCGCCGCGAACAGGCGGAGCGCTTGCGGGCGGAAGCCCTTGATGTGACCCTGCCGGGACGTCCGGTTACCAGGGGCAACCGTCACCCCCTTTATCAGATATTGAACGAAATCAAGGCCGTTTTTATCGGCCTGGGGTTTGACGTCGCCGAGGGGCCGGAGGTGGAGAGCGACTACTATAACTTTGAGGCCCTGAACTTACCCAAGGAGCACCCGGCGCGGGATATGCAGGATTCCTTTTACATTACCGAAGACGTACTCCTGCGTACCCATACCTCCCCGGTACAAGTGAGGGTGATGGAAGCGCGGCATCCCCAACTGCCAATCCGTATTATTGCGCCGGGTAAAGTCTACCGGCGCGACGATGACGCCACCCACTCCCCCTTGTTCCACCAGGTGGAGGGCCTGCTGGTGGACCGGCGGGTGACCTTCGGCGACCTTAAAGGCACCTTGATGGCTTTTTTAAAGCAGATGTTCGGCGAACAGGTCCGGGTGCGTTTCCGGCCCAGCTATTTCCCCTTCACCGAGCCCAGCGCGGAAGTAGATATGTCCTGCGTCATGTGCGGCGGCAGCGGCTGTCGTGTCTGTTCCCACACCGGCTGGCTGGAGATCCTTGGCTGCGGTATGGTTCACCCTAAGGTTTTAAGCATGTCCGGCTACGACCCGGAGGAGGTCAGCGGCTTTGCCTTTGGCCTGGGCGTGGAGCGGGTGGCCATGCTGAAGTACGGCATCGACGACCTGCGCCTCTTCTATGAAAACGACCTGCGCTTCCTGCGGCAGTTTTAAAGGAGTGAATGCCTTTGCGAGTCCCGTATAAATGGCTACAACAATACGTCGACGTCACCCTGCCGCCTGCAGAGCTGGCCGACAAGCTCACCATGGCCGGCCTGGCGGTTGAGGGTGTCGAAGACCTCACCCCCGGCTTTCAGAAGGTAGTGGCCGGGAAAATAAAAACCATCACCCCCCATCCCGATGCCGACCACCTGGTCATCTGCAACGTCGACGCCGGCCGGGAACTCCAGCTGGTAACGGGGGCTCCCAACGTCCATGAGGGCCAGATGGTAGCCGTCGCCCTGGAAGGCGCCAGGTTGCCGGGAGGAAGGGAGATTCACCGGGCTACCTTCCGCGGCGTGGTCTCCGAAGGAATGCTTTGTTCGGCCCAGGAGCTTGGCCTGGATGTCAGCCTGGTTTCCCCGGAAGACAGGGAAGGCATCATCACCCTGCCCCCCGATGCCTCCCCGGGAGCGGATGCGGCTGAAGTCCTGGGCCTCAAGGACGTAGTCCTGGTTCTGGAGTTGACCCCCAACCGGGCCGACTGCCTGAGCATTTTGGGCGTCGCACGGGAAGTGGCGGCTATTACCGGCGCCCCCATCCACCTGCCGGCCACTCTTCCCGGCGAGGACGGCCCGGAAATTACCGGTCTGGCGACGGTAGAAATTACCGCCCCGGACCTCTGCGCCCGCTATGTGGCTCGCCTGGTCCAGGGAGTGCGCATCGGCCCCTCACCGGCCTGGCTGCAGGCCTTTTTACGGGCCGCAGGTATGCGGCCGATCAACAACGTGGTTGACATAACTAACTTTATCATGCTGGAGATGGGCCAGCCCCTCCATGCCTTTGATTACGACCTCCTGGAAGGACACCGGATAATCGTGCGCCGGGCCGGGCCGGGAGAAAAAATAACGACCCTGGATGGAGTGGAACGGGAGCTGGATCCGGAGATGCTGGTCATCGCCGACGCTGCGCGGCCGGTAGCCGTAGCCGGCGTCATGGGAGGGCTGGCGACGGAGGTTACCCCGGCAACCACCAATATCCTGATCGAATCCGCCCATTTTGACGGTGCTTCCATCCGCCGTACCTCCCGCCGCCTGGGCTTGCGCTCGGAGGCCTCGACCCGTTTTGAACGGGGGGTCAACCTGGAGGGCGCGCCAGCTGCGGCCGACCGGGCGGCGCGGTTAATGGCCGAACTGGCCGGGGGCCGGGTGGCCCCTGGCCGCATCGACTGCTATGTAAAACGGCGCCAGCCGGTCACTATTGAGCTGCGGCCGGAGCGGGTAAACTACCTCCTGGGGACGGAACTGGCACCAACAACCATGAAGGAACTCCTGGAGCGCCTGCACCTGGAAGTCCGGGGTGAAGGCCCCTTCCAGGTGACCGTCCCGGCCTACCGGGGCGACCTGACCGGGGAGATTGACCTGGTGGAAGAGATAGCCCGCCTCTATGGCTATAACCGCATCCCCGTCACCCTGCCGGGTAACCTCACGGCCAGGGAAAAACAGGCCCCGGCCCAGCGCTGGGAAGAGGCCGGCAGGGAAGCGGCGGCGGCCGCCGGGCTGGCGGAGGTCATCACCTACAGCTTTATCGGTCCCAGGGCCCTGGATCAACTGCGGCTGCCGGAGGACCACCCCTGGCGCCGTACAGTGAAGATCCAGAATCCTTTAAGGGAAGAGCAGAGCATCATGCGGCCCTCCTTGCTGCCGGGCTTATTGGAGGTGGCCGGCCGAAACGCCAGCCGCCGGGTGCTGCCGGTGGCCATCTATGAACTGGGGCGGGTATTTATACCGGCAGGGTCCCGCCGGCCCGGTGAACCACTGCGCCTGGCCGGGCTGGTCATGGGGACCACCCCGCGGGGATGGAACTGGCCGGCCGGGGAGATGGATTTTTATTACCTGAAGGGTATCCTCGAAAGTATATTCAGCCGGCTCCGGGTAAGGGACGTTTCCTGGGAAGCCAGTAATGCCTATCCCTTCCTCCATCCCGGCCGGGCCGCGACCATCAAGGCCGGTACCAGGGTCCTGGGCTACCTGGGGGAACTGCACCCGGATGTTCTGGCGGCCGTGGAGCTGCCGGCAAGGGCCTGCGCCTTTGAACTGGACTGGGAGGCTGCCGGGGACCTGGCACTGAGGGTGCCCCGCTATGAACCCCTGCCCCGTTTCCCGGCCGTGGAACGGGACCTGGCGGTGGTGGTGCCGGCCACGACCCCGGCGGCGGCCGTGGCCGGGGTAATCAGGGAGGCCGGGGGCGAACTGCTGCGGGCCATCGCCCTCTTCGATGTCTATGAAGGCGCCCCGGTGCCGGAGGGATGCAAGAGCCTGGCCTATTCCCTGGTCTATCAGTTGCCCGACCGGACCCTGACCGATGCCGAGGTCAATGCAGCCCAGGAAAGGATTCAAAGGGCCCTGGAGGAACGTCTGGGGGCCAGTTTGCGACAGTAGGAGATTTTTTTGCCGGCGGGAGGATTTTGCCGCCCGGAAGCGAAAGTAAGGTAAAAAAGCTACCAGGCGAAAGGGAGGGATCAGCTTGCCCCAGGCCGAAGGCCAGGTGGCGGCTCAGGACCGCACCACAGTGAATATTAACGGCCAGGACTATGTAGTTAAAGGGGAAGCCCCGGAATATATCCAGATGCTGGCCGCCTATGTGGATAAAAAGATGCGTCAGGTAAACCAGAAATTCCCCCACTATTCGCCCGTGAAGGTGGCCGTCCTCGCCGCGTTGAATATTGCCGACGAGCTCTACAAAGTACAGCAGGATTACGACACCCTGGTGAAATTGATACAGGAGGAAAAACAGGGTTGACCAACCTGGAGCTGGCCTGGGCCCTGGCGGAAATGGGCGACTTGCTGGAGTTAAAGGGGGAGGAGCCCTTTAAGGTGCGGGCCTACCATCGTGCCGCCCGTTCCCTGGAGAACCTGGAGGAAGAGGCGGCCGATCTATACGCCCGCGGCGCCCTGGAGGAGATACCCGGCGTGGGCAAGAACCTGGCCAAAAAGCTCGCCGAACTCCTGACTACAGGCCGCTCTACCTTTCTCGACAATCTCCGCCGGGAAGTGCCGCCGGGCCTGCGGGAGATGCTGGCCATCCCGGGGCTGGGCAGCCGTACCGTCCGCCAGATTCACCAGGGACTGGGGATTACGACCCTGGCTGAGCTGGAACAGGCGGCCTGGGAGAGGCGCATCCGCACCCTGCCGGGTCTGGGCAGCAAGACGGAACTGGCCATTCTGCGGGGGCTGGAGATGCTGCGGGAGGTCCAGGACCGGGTACCCCTGGGGGTGGCCCGGCCCCTGGCCCTGTTGTTGCGGGCTCAACTCCTGGCCCTGCCGGGGGTGGTCCGGGCGGAAATAGCCGGGAGCGTCCGCCGCGGTAAAGAAATGGTGGGGGATATTGATCTGGTGGCCGCCGTCGAGCCGGACAACCAGGTGGCGGCAGTCCTGGTCCGCCACCCCCAGGTCAAGGAAGTCCTGGCCAGGGAACCGGACCGCCTGGCCCTGCAGACGAACCTGGGCCTGAAGATCGAAGTGATCATGGTTCCCCCGGAGGATTTCCCGGCCACCCTCTTTTATGCCACCGGGTCAAAGGCGCATCGCCGGGCCCTGCTTCGCCTGGCCGCCGAAAGAGGCCTTGGGGCGGCCGACCTGGGCCTGGTTACCCCGCGCTGGCTGGCCGAGGAGGAGGACGTGCTGGCCGGGGGAACTACGGAAGCCCCGGGAAAGGGCGGCGGGTCCCATGGGGAAGCAGCTGCCGCCTTTGCAACATCCGGGGCGACGGCTAAGGAGGATACCCCCGGGGTCGCCGGCGGTGCTCCTGGTACCGGCGTCCCCCCTGCACACGCCGGCGCACCCCTTACACATGCCGGTACCGGGACCAATGCACGGGAAGAACACGCCGGGGTGAGGGAGCCGGTTGAAGCTGCCTTTTACCAGCGCCTGGGTTTACCTTACATCGTCCCCGAACTCCGGGAAGACCGGGGAGAGCTCGCAGCCGCCCGGCGGGGGGAACTGCCCCACCTTGTTACCCTCGCCGATATCCGTGGCGACCTGCATATGCACAGCCGCTACAGCGACGGAGTGGAGACCATTGCCGCCATGGCCGCGGCAGCCAGGGCCAGGGGCTACCAGTATATCGCCATCACCGACCACTCCCGCTCCCTGACGGTGGCCCGGGGCCTGAGCCTTGAACAGTTAAAGGCCCAGCGGGAAGAGATTGCCCGCCTGAATGAGGAACTGGAAGGCATCACCATCCTGGCCGGGATCGAAGTGGACATCCTGGCCGACGGCCGCCTGGACTACGAAGATGAGGTTTTAAAGGAATTCGATCTGGTTATCGCCTCCATCCATTCCGGCTTCCGCCAGGAGAGGGAGCAAATCATGGCCCGCCTGGAAGCGGCCCTGCGCAACCCTTATGTGGATATCCTGGGACACCCCACCGGCCGCATGCTGGGCCGGCGGCAGCCCTACGCCGTAGATGTCAAGAGGGTTATAGAACTGGCGGCGGAGACGGGGACCATCCTGGAGATCAACGCCAGCCCCGAACGGCTGGATCTAAACGATACCTCGGCCCGCCTGGCCAAAGAATACGGCGTACCCATCGCCATTGATACCGATGCCCATGACCCTCACCGTCTCGCGGACATGGAGTACGGCGTCCTCACCGCCCGGCGCGGTTGGCTGGAACCCGCGGACGTAGTCAACACCTGGGAACTGGAACGGCTGCTGGCCGGGTTGAAGCGGAACAGGCACGGGGCGTAAAACAGTATTTAAAAATAGAGGCCACCAGGTTAACCCTGGCGGCCTTTAACTTATGGCGGTAAACCCTGCACCTTTTGTCAACCCTGGAAATCATGGTATAATAAATGCTGGGCAATACAGGTGATAATTTTCCGGGATGATGATCCATGTTTACAGGACCGAAGGTTGTCACCTTGCTGAATTTTGATGATACCTTAGCTAAACAGGAAGAGCTGCGCCGTTTCCCCCATGACCTGGTCGACCTGCGGGACCTCAAGGGTACCAGGATGTATTGCGCTCCGGAGGTCCTGGGAGAGATAGCCACCCGGTTGGGTAAGACTAAAAGGGGGATTACCTTAATCGGCAGCGGTGACTTCCATTATGTATCCTACCTGCTGCTGGCGGCCATGACCCGCCCCTTTACCTTAATCCTCTTTGACAATCATGCCGACCTCAAGCAAGATCACCCGCATGCCCCTCTTTCCTGCGCTTCCTGGGTGGCCCGGGCCCTTGAGCTGCCGTACCTGCAGAAGGCCATAATTATCGGAACCCGCGGGGATGAAATGCGGTGGGTGCCACCCCGTCACCGCGAGAAGGTACTCTTCCTTTTTTTCACCGGTAAGGCCTGGCTCCGGCAGGTTTTAAATAATTCTACCGGGACCGTTTATATCAGCATCGATAAAGACGTGTTGTGCCGGGAGGATGCCGTCACCAACTGGGAACAGGGGTCGATGACCCTGGCGGAACTTTTACTGGCCCTGCGGGAGATTACGCAGCAGAAAGAGGTAGCCGCTGCCGACGTCTGCGGCGAGGCCCCCCTGCACCCCCTGGATCAGTTGCGTCCTGCCGGCCGGGAAGCTATCCGCAAGAACATGCGTGCCAATGTAATGATCCTCCGCACCCTGCTGCTGGCTGGCAGCTATAAGAAGGCGTCCTAGCAGGATGCCCCTTCAGAAATCCAGTATTCACGTCGCTCCGCTAAATATGGCAAAACTCAGCCATAAGCTCCAATTCGCGCTTTTAGTCCTACGAGGTTTCCGGCATCGGCAGTACTGCCAGATCAACATCCGATAGTGCCGTTTGCCATTTCGTACCGTAGGAGCCAAATAAAAACAAGGCTAGGACATCCTCCTGTCCACCTGCGAAATCCGCCATGCTGTTTAGAGACACCGCCACGTCCAATCGAGTTAGCTGAAAATTAACTAACTTCGATACCATAAAGAGGCCTGATTTTCATTCTGTGGAGAACCATTTCTTCAAGGTAGCTTTCAACTTTACAAATGCCGGATTTATGCAGCTTTCCAGGCTTACAGATATGGCTAACTGATAATACAATGAAGAAGAACGGGCCTTCCCGGTTAGTTTCAAAGCCCGTTCAAAGGCCTCTTTCGGTCGATTTGGTTTTCCCTTAAGATCTTCTGAAAAACCCTTCTGAACCAACCAGGACCTCGCGCTCGGTAATAATAAAAGATTCACCCTGCTTAACTCGCTTTATATAGTGACTTAAGGATGTTTTCATCTTTCTAATACCGACCTGTTCCATTTTTCCATCTCCATGTAGTTATATTATAACACCAATTAACAGGGTTATTAAGCAGGACCATGGACTAGTACCCAAAATGTTTATTGGTAAAAATTGTTGTCATATCACGGTGATTGTGATATAATATCACCAAAATAGTGAGCATCAACGGAGGTTTCGTTATGACAAAAGGACTATTCCCGCTTGGCGGTCCTGTTGCTAAGGAAGACCTGGTCGGCCGGGAACAATTCATCGTTTCTTTAGTCAATCGCCTTTCAGAAGGACAAAGTGTGATGTTGGCAGGACCTCGTCGCATTGGCAAGACATCTCTAGCCCACGAAGTCCTGCGTAGGATGAAAAATAAGGGAGCTTATACCGCCGCCGTGGACTTCTTCCGTTTTTCCGGCAAGCGGGATTTTGCTGCCAGTTTGATTGACGCATGTCTGGAAAACAGGACGGGAATTAATAAAACCTTGAACGTCTTACGGGATCGGGCTAAAGCCATGGCTGGTGGAGCGCAGTTTGCTATTAAACTTAAAGACCTGGAGATTTCCTTCGGGTTTCCCGATAAAAAATCGGACGACGAACTCCTTGACTATGCCTTGAAGCTTCCGGGTATCCTGGCCGACAGGGATGAAAAGGTAATGGTGGTCATGTTTGATGAGTTTCAGGAGGCCTCCAGGGTAACGGACCCCGAAATCTTTAAACGGATGCGTGCCCATTTCCAGACCCAAAAAGGCGTGGCCTACCTCTTTCTAGGGTCGAAGGAAGGCATGATGCAGACCCTTTTTGGTGGGAGAAAGGAAGCATTCTACCGCTTTGCCATCATGCTTCCCATTCCTATTATAGCTGAAGACGATTGGATACCATATATTACTCAAAAATTTGCCTCCAGAAACATTCAAACCGATGCGGAGGTGGTAAAAGAGATTATTCAATTTTCCGGTGGTCACCCGCAAGATACAATGTTCCTTTGTTCGGAAGTTTATTATACCCTTTTGGAAACTGGTAATAATGTCCTTACGCGCGACTACGTCCGGTTAGGATATAACCGGGCAATGCTGGCCCTTGCCCCAATCTTTGATGAAATGCTGGATGATTTAAGCACTCGTCCTCAAGTCCGGAGGGTGCTATACCAGCTTGCGGCAGGCGAAAATGTATATCAAGAGGGTATCCACCCAAATAAAATCAAACGGGCTGTCGACCATCTAATCAGCAGGGCAGTTATTGAAAAAACGGCCCGTGGGAGCTATGTTTTTGTTGAGCCAATGTTCCAGCAGTATATTTTGCAGCAGTTTCAGTGATGCCGTATTGCGCGAAATGGAAAACGGGCGCCGGTAAGGGTGGTTATCCAATACATCATATGCTGGACTGGGCGTAATAGGGTTCCGGCTTTTGTTTTCGCTCCGGTCCATTTGCAAAGCGGTAGGGATTGTGGTACATATTTAGGAAGGTGATAACCAGGCATAAGGAGTAAAGCAATGAAATTAAAGGTGATCCCCGAGGATTTCGTGGTCCGGGAACTGGCCCGCCTTCCTATTCGGGAAAAGGGGCCTTACCGGCTGTATCTTTTTGAAAAGAAGGGATGGAATACCATCGATCTTTTGATACGGCTGGCAAAGGCCCATCGCCTTCCCTACCGACTTTTTGCTTACGGGGGGTTAAAGGACTGGCACGCCCATACCTTTCAGTACGTCACAGTGAAGCATCCCGCCGATTTAACCACTGAGGCAGAAAACTTTTCCTTGCAGAGTATTGGCTATATGGACAGGCCCATGGGTCCCGATCTCCTGGAGGGGAACGAGTTTGCTATCACCATCCGCGCCCTGGGAGCGGCGGAGGTATGCCGCATCAGCCGCCGGGTTGACGAGGTGCGGGGTTTCGGCTACCCCAACTACTATGACAACCAGCGTTTTGGCAGCATGGACCGCCAGATGGGCCTCATGGCCGAGAGACTGCTGAAGAAGCATTATAACGGCAGCCTGCAGATCTACCTTACCGGCATTTACCCGGAAGAAAAAAAAGAGGCCAGGGAACGCAAGCTCTTTTTCCGCGAACACTGGGGTGATTGGTCGACCTGCCTGGCACGTGCTAAAACCACTATGGAGAGCAGAATATTTTCCTTGCTTGTCGAAAAACCCAAAGCTTACATCGAGGCTTTGCAGATGATACCCCGCGAAGAGCTCTCCCTGCTTTTTTCAGCCTACCAGAGTTTTCTTTTTAACGAGCTTTTAAGGAGGATTTTGCAGGAATTCGGCCTCGATCTTACGGCCGTACCCGGCACCGCCGGGCCCTATCTTTTTTACCGGCGTCTAGAAAGGAAAGAGCTGGGCTATTTAAGAGCGCTTAGCTTACCGCTGGCTGCCAGCCGCATGGAATTTCCCGATGCCATGAGCGAGCGGCTCTTTGCGGCCATCCTGGAAGAAAGGGGCATCAAGCGCAGCAGTTTCAACCTGCGTAAGGTCCGGCAGGCCTTTTTTAAGTCGACGCCCAGGGAAGCCATAGTTTTTCCCGGTAATTTTCGAATACAGCCGGCGGAGCCCGATGACCTTTACCCCGGCAGGCAAAAAATCCGCCTCTTCTTCAAGCTGCCGCGGGGGAGCTACGGGACAATGCTCATCAAAAGGCTGACCATGCCTTGAACCGGGATGGCATCCGGCGGGATAGGGAAGGGTGATGAGGTAAAAAATGGCGGCAAAGGAGCGGCAGCGCCTGGATAGAGTGCTGGCCCACATGGGGTTTGGTACGCGTAAAATGATTAAGAAGCTGATAAAAGAGAAAAGAGTGCAGGTCAACGGCAGGCCGGCTGAGGACCCAGGGTTACATGTTATCCCAGGCCGGGATTACATTGAGGTGAACGGCGAACCCCTGGTGTATGAAGAGTACATCTATTTAATGTTAAATAAGCCGCAGGGTGTCCTCTCCGCTACAGAGGATAGATATGCCAAAGTAGTAGTCGACCTGCTTCCTCCCCGGTATCGTGCCTTTCATCCCTTCCCGGTAGGGAGACTGGACAAAGATGCCGAGGGGCTGCTTTTGCTCACCAATGACGGCGAACTGGCCCACCGGCTTCTATCGCCCAAAAAACATGTGTCCAAAATGTATTACGCTGTGGTAGACGGTATAGTTACGGAAACAGACGTAGAAGCGTTCCGCCAGGGGATAATCTTGAATGACGGCTATCGAACCATGCCTGGCGAGTTAACGATCCTCCGCTCCGGAACGGAATCGGAGGTTGAGCTCACCATTTATGAAGGAAAATATCATCAGGTCAAACGCATGTTTGAGGCTGTAAGTAAAAGAGTGCTATATCTTAAACGAATCGCTATGGGACCCTTAAGGCTGGACGAACTTTTAAGGCCCGGCGAGTACCGGGAATTGACGGAAGAAGAAATCATCAAGCTGCGGGAATTACTTTAAATGCCGGCAGGGAAGGCAAATCCTTCCGGGAGCTGCCCGACCCCACCTGGGGGGTAGCTCCCGGGGATTTTTAAGGGGTAAAGGGGTCAAAGAACCGGCCGGTGGGGCAGGGGTTTGCCTCTGGTTTGCTTTGCTATGAAAAGGTGATAAAAGCCGAACCCTTTAAGCTCCCAGGCGCATCAATGTGAGTTTCTCGCGCTGATCTTCACGGTCGGCGGACGACAGCCGCAGGTTGGCCCATTTGCCACAGCGGCTTCCCCAGCGGCCGACGATTTCCCCACAGATATACAGCTCGCTGATTTCACAGCTATTGGCGCAATCGTTGCAAATAAAGCTCCGCGGCGCGCACTTAAACTGGGCTATGGCCCGTACCCCCCGGAAGGCGCTGGGGGCTTTGGTTTTCTGCCACTTTTCCCGGGCGAGGAGGGCCGCCCCTAGGGCCCCCATGACCCGGTAATAGGGGGGCACTATAATGGGAATACCCAGGAGGGTCTCAAAGGCCGCCCGCAGCCCGACGTTGGCCGCCACGCCGCCCTGGAAGAGGACCACCGGCTGGATCTCTTTCCCCCGGGCGACGTTGGCCAGGTAGTTGCGGGCCAGGGCCAGGCACAGGCCGGCGATTAAATCTTCCTTGCTGTAACCCATCTGTTGCTTGCTGATAAGGTCGGATTCGGCAAAAACGCCGCAGCGCCCGGCGATGCGGACCGGGCTGGTAGAACGCAAGGCCAATTCACCGAACTTTTCTATGGGAACATTGAGGCGGCTGGCCTGGTGATCCAGGAAAGAACCGGTACCAGCAGCGCAAACACTGTTCATGTTAAAGCCGCGGGAAACCCCATCTTTCAAAAAGATGATCTTTGAGTCCTGCCCGCCAATATCAATTACCGTCCGGACATCGGGGTTTACCTCCCTGGCGGCTACGGCATGGGCGGTTATCTCATTCTTGATGGTATCAGCCCCTACCAGGGCCGCGGCCAGGTGGCGGCCCGAGCCGGTGGTGCCGACGGCCAGGATCTGCAGGTCCGGTAATTGTTCCTGCAGTTGCTGAAAACCGGCTTGCAGGGCTTCTATGGGGTTGCCGTGGGTGCGTAAATAAGTTTCAAAGAGCAAATTTTTGCCGGCATCGAGGGCGACGATTTTAGCGCTTACGCTGCCGACATCAATACCCAAAAAGCACTCCATGCTTTTCACCTCCGGGGGCAGCCAGTTTTTCGCGGCGCTCGGCCAGTACTTCGAGAAATGCTTCCAGGCGCGTCTCCCAGCCCGCCGTGCCGTTCTGCTCGTTGATAATCAGCGAGAGGAAGGGTAGATCTAGTTTTTCGCTTAAAGGCACGAGGATATTCTGGGCCACGATTTCCGGCATGCAGGTGAAGGGTAGGAGCTGGATAACCCCGTCGTAACCCTCCCGGGCGGCCAGGACGGCCTCACCCACACTCTCCTGGCCGTGGCCGCCTACGCTGACATCGAGGTAGGGAGCCGCCGCCGTCACTATGACCCGGTGGCGCTCGACTTCATAGCGCCGGTGCAACACATTCAGGTTAAACCACTGGGTAGCCGTAATCTCACGCACCACCTCGACCCGCAAATCTTCCCGCGAGGCTAAAAATTGCTCAATCTCCTGGTTGACGAAGCCCTCCAGAACGGTATAGATCTCCCCGATAATTTTTACCCGTAAAGGGCTGGCGGGCACTTCCGGGATTGCCGCCAGCTCTTCCCGGAACTCATTGAACACTCGTTTGACTGACCTGACACCCGCAGCCGTTTTGACCCGGCCCACGAAGCGGCGCCAGGCCTTATCGGCGGCACCGCGCTGGCTTTCATAGGCACGTTTTCGTCTTACCATGGCTTCCCCCTGGTCCAGGGCGGCCATTTTGTGGTAGCCCAGGTAAATCCCCTGAATGATCCGCCAGAGGGGAGCATTATTGGTAATTTCCTTCAGCGCCTGCCTGAAGGCCGGCCAGCGTTCCCGCCAGGGCAGGGGGGAATCAATGATCACCAGGTGAAAATCCCGGCCCAGGCGCTTTAAGAGCAGCTCCTGGACCTGGGCATACCAGCCCAACCGGCACCGCCCTTTACCGCCTACCATGACGATGGTATTGGCTCCCTGTTCCAGGACCTCCCGGATCTGCCCCAGGGTAGTGACCAGGGGGTAGCAGATGAACTCGGGGGCCAGTTCCTTACCCAGTTCCACTGTGCGCTTAGTTACCGGCGGGGTGGGAACCATTTCCACCCGGCATTCCTGGAGGACGGCCTCCAGGGCTATATCCAGCAGGCCCATGCCGGGGGCCCCCACCTTAAGTTCTCCTCCCCGCGATGCCGGGAAGAAAAAGGCCTGTTTTTTTCCGGCCGGGTTAACCGGGCGGCTACCGCTGGTGTCAACAAAGGCCTCCAGCCTGGTGACCAGCCCGGCCTCCCCGGTATGCTCGTCCACCGTGAGTAAAAGAAAGGGGACGCCGAACCTTTCGGCCTCGGCTTCCAGGTAGGACTCAATCACCGAAGCAGGCCCGCACTCGAAGGCTTCTACCAGGACCATTTTGGTAACCTGGCCTTTTCGTAACAGGCTGAACCCCGCCCCCAGGATGCGGGCTTCATAGGCCCACATGCGGGTGCCTTCAAAAATGGTGGCTACTTCCGGCCGGTAATCCTCCGGCGGCACCATCTCTGGCGTGATTACCCGGGCGTATTCAGCCAGGCGCTCTACGATCTGGTGGCCGGCCCCGTCATACAGCAGGTAAGGATGGCCCAGGACGGCGATGGTCTCTCCCTCATCGTACCGGGCCTCGGGGTCAAATTGTTGCCGCCGCGGTTTCTCTGTACCGCAGAGGCGGTGGTAGACCAGGGGGAGGGTCAAGCCCTGCCGCGCCATTCTTTCACAGGCGGCCTGTTTCTCGAGGCCGGCCCGGATGGCCGCCGCGGCGCGTTCCGGCCCGGCCCCCAGACGGGCGGCGATCTCCAGGAGGTTTTCCCGCCAGGCGCCTGGTTTTTCCCGCTCGTTCCACTCCGGGGCCAGCACCTGCTCCGGAGCCAGCCCCAGGCCGTTGCGGATCATGGCTGCCGCCCCGATGAGCTTGGGGCAGCAATAATTATCTTTTTCGACGCTGGAGAGAACCGGGATGAAGAGGTAATCGACGCCACTCTCTACCAGCCTTTTGGCATGGGCAAAGTAGAGCTTGACGGAGACGCAGGGTTCGTCGGTAGGGCAGGCGTTCATGGCTGCCAGGGTCACGGCGTCGGTGGGTGGCGAAACGACGACTTCGACGCCGAGGGCTGTAAGAAAACCCTGCATAAAAGGAAACAGGTAATAATAGCTGAGTCCCCGCGGTATACCAACGCGATATGACAAAAGCCGTCACCTCTTGCTATGCCCAATTATACTCCTGGCCCAGTCTATTGTTAAGTAATTATTTTCCTGCGCAGTTTAAGGTAAAGGCCCCGCAGAGGCGGGGCCTACCTGGCCTGATGGGCGAAGGGGTTCTCTTTATAAATAATAATATCCACGCGGCGGTTTTTACGGCGATCCTCTTCGCTGTTATTGGGGAAAAGGGGATGATACTGGCCGTAGCCCAGGGCAACGAAACGGGAAGGGGAGAGGCCGGCGGTTTCCGTGAAATAACGGATGACCGTAGTGGCCCGGATGACCGACAGTTCCCAGTTGGTGGGGAACTGGGAGGTGTTGATGGGCAAGTCATCAGTAGAACCGGCTACGCCGATATAATTGGGCACCTGCCCGAGGTAACCGGCGATTTTTTGTAAAATGGGCACTGAGGCTGGGCGTAGGGTGGCCTGGCCGCGGTCAAAGAGTACTGAACCGGTAAAGCTTATGATCAATCCCTGGTCGGTGGCGGTGACAAAAACCTGATCCTTCAACCCCTGTTCCGCCAGGTAGGACTGTAAATCCTGGCTGAAGCCCGCCAGCTCGTCCGGGGGCGTTACCTGGTTGCCGTTACCAAGTTCGGGGAGCACCATACTACCGGCACTGCTGGTGAATATCTGGCTCAGGGCTTGCGCCAGTTGCTGGTAGCGGGCCATATCAACCTTGGAAACGGCGTACATGACGATGAAAAAGGCCATTAGGAGGGTGATCAGGTCGGCGTAGGTTAAGAGCCAGCGCATGCTCCCGGCGCCGGCATGACTGCTGCCCTGGTTTTCTTCACCGGCCTGCAGTCTTTTGAAAATGGACATACCCTTTCGGTCCCTTCTTTAAACAGGAGAAGTTTTCCTTTATACTTCGCCGGAGGTTTCTATTTCAGCCAGAATTCCCAGCTCACGCCGGATTAAACGCGGGTTTTTCCCCTGGACAATGCCGAGGATGCCTTCCATGATTATTTGGTCGACCACCATTTTTTCCCCCGCGCGGGTCTTCAGCTTGGCAGCCATGGGTAACCAGATGATATTGGCACTGGCAATACCATAAAGGGTGGCCAGAAAGGCCACGGCGATGGCGGCGGCCAGTTTGGTGGTATCGCTGATATTGCTTAAGACATGCACCAGGCCGATAACAGTGCCGATAATACCCATGGTGGGGGCGTAACCGCCTGCCGTCTCAAAGATCCCGGCACCGGTTTTATAATCCTGCTGGCGGCGCATGATTTCATTTTCCATGATCCGGCGGATCTCTTCCGGGTCAATACCATCGACGGCAAAGGAGAGGCCATGACGCAGGAGAGGATCGCTAAATTGCTGGGCGCGGCTTTCCAAAGCCAGGAGCCCTTCCCGGCGGGCGGTTTCAGCCAGGTCGACCAGAGTGTTGACGATATTCTCGAAATCGGCATGGTTATCCTGGAAGACCTGCCCTAAAAGCCCGGGGACGCGAGTAAGCTCCCTTAGGGGATAGGAGAAGGCGGTGGCCCCTATGGTACCGCCGAGGATAATGATTATGGCCGGGAGGTTGATCAGGGAGGCCAGGCTATTCCCTTCCAGGGTCAGGGCGATAATAATGGCTGCGATGGCTGTTGCTAACCCGAGAATACTTGCCAGGTCCATAAAGTGTCCGGTGCGGCGGCGGCAACCGGACTGCCCTCCTTTAAGTTTTTCTTCGATACATAAAATATAATCGGCTGCAAAGGAAGAACGTTAAGGAACCAGTAAAAAATCTTATCGGGAAAGGAGAGCTACAGAGGAAGTTACGGTCGAGCGTAGAATTAGGTAAACCGGAGCCAAGCAAGAAGCTGGAGGAATTAAAATGGTAGCCCCGATTGAGCCTTTATACAACAAGCACTACCGTTGCCTATTCTGCGACCGGGAATTTACCAACAAAAAGCTGCGCCTGAGCCGCATCCGCCAGGTTAAGCGTGACAGCGATTTATGTGCCTATTTTGAAGGCGAAAACCCTTACTTTTACGAAGTGGCCGTTTGTCCCCATTGCGGTTACGCCTTTACCACAGGCTTCGGAACGGTAAAAAAGGAGCGCCGGGAAGTTATAACCCGCGAGTATATTAACAAGATTACCCATAAGGATTATACCGGCCCGCGCACCCTGGGCGATGCCTTAAAAGTATACAAGCTGGCCCTCTTATGTGGAGATTTAAACCAGGAAAGAAAATCGGTCCTGGCAGGAATTTGTTTACATATTGCATGGTTTTACCGTTACAGCCAGGAAGAAGAGGCAGAAAAAAAGTACCTGCGGAACGCCTATGACCTCTACCAGGAAGCCTACCAGAAGGAGAACGGCACGGGCAGGGAGGGAAACCCCAACCTGATTCTCTACCTGATCGGCGAACTGGAGGGGCGCTTGGGCAATTATGTGGAAGCCTGCCGGTGGCTGGGGCGCTTGTTAAATGTCCGCAATCTGGAACCCTACCTCCATGATTTGTTATTGGAACGCTGGGAGGTCTACCGGGAAAGATTAAAGGAAACAGCTCCTGCCGGCGCGCCATAGGTCTTAATGTCAGGGCAGGCATCCGGGCCGCTGGCGCGGCACCACAGAAGGATGAAAATAACGAACCGGCATTTGTTTATAGCGAGCGACCTGGTCCGAGCGGTTAAGCAGCCTTGGCGAAAGCCGATGGATGATAAGCGGGGCCGAGGATAGAGAGGCCTTTTGGCCGGCCTCTGAGGCAAGGATGCCTGGACGGAGCCGGGACCAGACTATCCGCACGTACTGTGGTTTGCTTTTCTTCCTGGAAATTGCTATGATGGTTAAAAATTAAAGGGGGATGAGGGATTTGTGCAAACGCCTGGGTATTCTCACCGGCGGCGGCGACTGCCCCGGACTCAATGCCGTCATCAGGGCGGCGACGAAGACGGCCATGAGCCACGGCTATGAGATGATCGGCTTTCTGGATGGTTATACCGGCGTCGTTGAAGGCCGGTATATCAGGCTGGACCCAGCGGCTATTTCCGGCCTCCTCCACCGGGGAGGCACCATTCTGGGTACCAATAACCGCAGCAATCCCTTTTATTTTCCTATCCAGGAAAATGGCGAGACCATTTACCGGGATATGTCGGACCTGGCCATCGAGCGCCTTAAGGAGATGAACATCGAGGTTCTCCTGGTGGTTGGCGGTGATGGCACCCTGGCGGGGGCCCGGGACTTTAAGGCCAAAGGGGCGCGAGTCATCGGCATCCCCAAGACCATCGACAACGACCTGGCGGCCACCGACCAGACCTTCGGTTTCGATACGGCCGTCAGGACGGCCACCGACGCCCTGGATAAATTACATACCACGGCGGAATCCCATCACCGGGTCATGGTCCTGGAGCTTATGGGTCGTTATGCCGGCTGGATCGCCCTGTACAGCGGCCTGGCTGGCGGGGCGGATGTAATCTTAATTCCTGAGATTCCCTGGAATATAGAAAGTGTGCTGGCTAAAATAGAGGCCCGGCGGGCCGAGGGTAAGCCCTTCAGCATAGTCGTTGTTGCCGAAGGGGTCAAATCGCCGGAGGGTGAGCTGGTCGTCCAGCGCCGGGTGGAAGGTAGCGTGGAAAGGGTGCGCCTGGGTGGCATCGGCCAGCTGGTGGGTAAATTGATAGAAGAGAAGAGCGGCATCGAAACCCGGGTGACGGTCCTGGGCCATATCCAGCGGGGCGGCTCGCCTTCCTCCTACGACCGCGTTCTGGCCACTCGCTTCGGGGTGGCGGCCGCCGAACTGGCCGTCAGGGGCGTCCACGGGGTCATGGTCTGCCTGCGGGGCAGCGATATCTCCCATGTCCCCCTGGAAGAAGCCGTCGGCAAGCCCCGGACCATCCCAAGGGACCACCAGCTCCTGGCCGCAGCCAGGGCCATTGGAATTAGCTTCGGGGAGTGATGAAAAACATCATCGCCGCTGTCCCGCCGGGTTGCCGGTGCCAGTTGCCATATGGCCGGCACCGGGCCTCAGTAATTGAGGATAACCAGTTCGGTGATGCTGCCGCGCCGGTCGGGACGGGAGTTGATGGCCCGCCTGGCCTGGACGGTTTCGATGCGGAAACCCCGGTAGAGTTCCCTGATGAGGGGTGTGTCGGAGTTGCTGAGCATCACCAGGCAACCCCGCCGGGTAAGCTCCCGGAACACCCGGGCCAGCCGCTTTTGCTCCCCTTCACCAAAGTTTCCCGCCGTGTAACTGGTAAAGCGGGAGGTGCGATTCAAGGGCTGGTAAGGGGGATCGAAGTAAATAAAATCGCCAGGCCGGGCGTATTCCAGGACCAGGCTGAAATCTCCGGCGCGGAGGTCGGCCGCCTGCAAAGCCCAGGAGGCGGCCCGCAGGCCAGCGGCGTTCACAATATCCGGGTTTTTGTACCTGCCGAAGGGAACGTTGAATTTATTCAGCCTGTTGACCCGGTAGAGGCCGTTGTAGCAGGTCCTGTTGAGGTAGATGAAGCGGGAAGCCCGCGCCACCGGCGGCAGCCTAGCCGGGTCAGTACCCCGGATGGCGTAGTAATATTCCCTGATGTTCCTGTGCCGCCGGAGGTCGGCGATGAGTTCTTCTACATTATCCCTGACCACCCGGTAAACGTTAATCAGCTCGTCATTTAGGTCGGCCAGGATGGCATAAGCAGGTTGCAGGTAGAAAAAGAGGGCACCGCCGCCGACCATGGGTTCCAGGTAGCGGCTGTAGTTTTGCGGCAGTAAAGGTTGCAGCTGTTCGAGTAACTGCCCTTTGCCCCCGGCCCACTTTAGAAAGGGCCGGACTGGAGATGAAACACTCAATAATAACTCACCTGATCCTTAACTCCCCACTGCATGAACTTCCGTTCCATAAGGAGCACTCATGGGGACTGATGTCCCCGCCACGAACCGATGTTATCCAGACGCCCACCAAACAGTTATATTTCGCCGTCGAAGGGGAAATCCCTGCTAAATTTTCCCTCCGGCCTGCAAATGCTTCTTGCATTTCGGCCGGATATAGTGCAAAATAGTACTAGAACAACCTGACCGGGTGGGCCGGAGGCCGGCCCGGGAGGGTAACAAAATTTAAACCTGCGGTGAGGGGTAACCTGAACCTGAGGGGAGGGTCTTAAAGTGATGGATGATTCTTGACGCCTATCGACTCACGTAAGTCGGCAGGCGTTTTTTGGTTTGAACACCTTTCAGCCAGAGGTAAGCCGGTACAGGGGGCGTTTAAAAGAGCTTGCCGCCGGTAACCCTGCCGGGATCAAAGAGCCGGCCTAATCCGGAAACCGGGAGAAATTTTCCGGTGAAAAGGTAGCAACGGGAAGGAGTGCGACGGTGGAGAACCGCCTGGGAGTTGTGGGCATAGTTATCGAAGACCGGGAACATACAGCAGCCCGGGTCAACGCCATTTTAAGCGATTACGGCCACTGTATTGTCGGTCGCATGGGCATCCCTTACCGGGAATGCGGGGTGGCCGTCATCGCCTTGATTGTAGATGGGACGACGGACACGATCGGTGCCCTGACAGGTAAACTGGGAAGCCTGCCCGGGGTGAAGGTCCGGGCGGCCCTGACGGGGAAGGAGAGGTAAGCTGTGCGACCGGAATTTGCTGCAAGCTGGCAGCGGGCGGCAGCAGGTGAAGAACTCGATCGTGAAGATATTGTTAATCTCCTCGCCGCCACCCCCGGTGAAGAGGAGGAAGCCCTCTACCGGCTGGCGGACGGCGTCCGCGCCCGGATGGCGGGGGACGAGGTCCACCTGCGCGGTGTCATCGAGTTTTCTAATTACTGTCGTCGTCGCTGTTGCTACTGCGGCCTCCGGGCTGATAACGCCCGGTTGCACCGCTACCGCCTGATGCCGGAGGATATAGTAGCTGTGGCCAGACAGGGAGTAGAGCTGGGCTATGGTACCATCGTCCTCCAGTCCGGGGAGGACCCCTGGTATACGGCCCCGGTCCTGGCAGGGATCGTCCGGGAGATTAAAGAAATGGGGGTGGCCGTGACCCTGTGTGTAGGCGAGCGCTCCCGGGAGGAGTACGCCCTGTGGCGGGAGGCCGGGGCTGACCGCTACCTCTTGAAACACGAAACGGCCAACGAAGAACTTTACGCCCGCCTGCACCCCGGCATGAGCTGGCAGGAACGCCTCCAATGCCTCCAGTGGCTGCGGGAACTGGGCTACCAGGTGGGCTCCGGCAACATCATCGGCCTGCCGGGCCAGACCCTGGCCGACCTGGCCGACGACTTGCTCCTCCTGCGACAGCTGGATGTGGAGATGGCGGGTTTGGGGCCCTTTATCCCCCACCCGGCAACACCCCTGGCCGGGGAGCCGGCCGGGAGTTTGGAACTAACTTACCGGGTGGTGGCTACGGCCCGCCTGGTCATTCCTTTCGCCCACCTGCCGGCCACCACAGCGGTGGGTACCCTGGCGCCCAACGGCCGCCAGAAGGCCCTGCAGCGGGGGGCCAACGTCATCATGCCCAACCTGACCCCCACCCGCTACCGGGCCGACTACCAGATCTATCCCAACAAGATTTGTATCAATGAGGGACCGGAGGATTGCCGCTACTGCCTGGAGGGCATGGTCCGCGCCTTAGGGCGACGCCTGGGCCGGGGACCGGGGCATACCTTGAAGCCCATTCCTGCTTAGCCAGTTTGGTTTTATTAAACAAAAGTCCGTAAAACGGAGTGAAAACGGGGAAAAAGCGGAGAGGGTCCATATAAACGTTTTAAGTGTTCTTAAATAGGAATGGAGGAATTTTCCATGCAACACGGTTATCGCGCCGATTTTATCAATCATGAAGAGATAGAAGGCTACCTGGAAGAAGCTAAACGGGCAACGAGGGATGTGGCTGTCAGGATTATCGAAAAGGCGCGGGAAGCGAAGGGGCTGGAGCCCTACGAGGTGGCGGTTTTGCTCCAGAACGACGATGCGGACGTACGCCGGCGGATGTTTACCGCCGCCCGGGAGATAAAGGAAAAGATCTACGGCCAGCGGATAGTTCTTTTTGCACCTCTGTACTTCAGCGACTACTGCATTAACAACTGCCGCTACTGCGGCTACCGGCGGGAAAATAAATTCGAACGCCGCCGCCTGGAGCCGGAGGAACTGGAACGGGAGGTGCGCATCCTGGAATCCCTGGGGCATAAGCGCCTGGCCCTGGAGGCCGGGGAGGATCCCGTCCATTGTCCCCTTGAATATACCCTGGATGTTATTAACCGCATTTACCGCATCACCGAAGCCAACGGCAGCATCCGGCGGGTAAACGTCAACATCGCGGCGACGACGGTGGATGCCTACAGGCAGTTAAAGGCCGCCGGCATCGGCACCTACGTCCTCTTCCAGGAGACCTACCACCGGCCTACTTATGCCTACATGCACCCCGGCGGCCCCAAGGCGGACTACGACTGGCACACCACGGCCATGGACCGGGCCATGGAGGGCGGCATCGACGACGTCGGCCTGGGGGTCCTCTTCGGCCTCTACGATTATAAATTCGAAGTCATGGGCCTGCTCTACCATGCCCGGCACTTGGAGGAGACCTTCGGCGTCGGCCCCCATACCATCTCCGTACCGCGCCTGCGGCCGGCCTACAACATTACCCTGGAAAAATTCCCTTACCTGGTTGACGACGAAGATTTTAAGAAACTGGTGGCCATCATCCGCCTGGCTGTGCCCTATACCGGCATGATCATCTCCACCCGGGAGACGGCGGAGCTCAGGGCGGAACTCCTGGAGTTGGGCGTTTCCCAGATCAGCGCCGGCTCCTGTACGGGGGTAGGGGGCTATGGCCGTCACTATGCCGATCAGGAAGACGATATCCCCCAGTTTGAAATCGGCGACCACCGCCACCCCGATGAGGTTATCGGCGACCTCTGCCGGCGGGGGTATCTCCCCAGCTACTGCACAGCCTGCTACCGCCGCGGCCGCACCGGCGACCGCTTCATGTCCCTGGCCAAAACCGGGGAGATCCAGCACTGCTGCCAGCCTAACGCCATCCTCACCTTTAAGGAATACTTGCTGGATTATGCCCGCCCGGCTACCAGGGAAGTAGGAGAGACAACCATCAGGGAGCACCTGGCCCGGATCCCCAGCCCGGCCATCCGGGCCGAAACGGAACGCCGCCTGGAGCGCATCGCCGCCGGCGAGCGGGATTTGTATTTCTAGTGCCGCTACCCCCTAACGGCGCTTTAACCCCCCGTCCTTCAGGGCAGGGGGTTTTATCATGGGTGGAGATAAACGGGGGGCCAGCGTTTGGGTGCCGGTTGCTATGGCCATTACAAGGAATAATTTTTATATATCGGCAGGAAATTCCTTTTTTCTGCAGAATTCCTTATAGAACCCGGTTCATTAGTAAAATGGAGTACGGCTCGGGAGGCCCTGAAGAGAGAACATCCTGCAGGTGGTGATCAGGCTGCGTTTACGCATCGTCCTTCAACCAGGCGAAGAGGGGAGGGGGCGAACAATGGTCCTTCCCCTCGACTTTCGTCGCCACTTCATTTCATTAATTAAAACCCTGGCCGGTACCTCTGCCCTGGCCGCACGTTTTACCCTCGAGAAACCGGGCTACAGCCCGTATGTCTTTTCAGTAGAATTCAACAAAATTATCGACATTGATACCCGGCAAAGGGAGATAACGGCCAGGCCGCCCATCCTCGTGACCATTTCTACCGGCCTTTTTGACGTCATGACCACATTTAGCAACGGCGCCATTGCTATGAAAGGCCGGGAAACGGTGCTGGGGTTGTATCTCAAGGACATCTATCTCCTGCCGTTAAAGCAGATTCAGACCGGCGAGCAGGAGTTCCGGATTGCCGGCCACGCTGTCTTTAGAGGAGTGCGGCATTATGTCGACGGTTCTGATGTGAGGGAATTGGAGGAAGCAATTAACACCCACCTTTATAAGCGGTATAGTTTTTTAATTCAGCAATATCATCTGGATTATCACTCCCGTGTTAGCCCGGTTAAAGTCTTAGGCCCTCCAAGCTATCACAAGGGAGTGTGCTTCCATTACGGAGGGCAGTTAACAACCCTTCAGGGCCGTATCCATTTAAAGAGCACCCCGGAAACGCTGCAATTTCTCTACGATTTCGGTCTGGGGATTAGAACGGGGCAGGGCTTCGGGCTTCTGGAGGTGGGCGATTAAGCCATGCAGGACATAGAGATTTACCCGGCTTCCTGGTACTACAATGCCTGTGTTCAAGGTTTCCTCGAAGTACTGGCTTACGGCCTGGGCGAAAAGGGAGAGGAAATTGTAGCCGGCAAAATCCTCCAGGAGGACGGCCGGGCCGTTATCCCCGGCGACCTCATGGACGCAGCTTTTAAGCCCCGGGGGACTCCTTTCCCCGACGGCTACGTCTTTCGGGAAGTACCGGCGGAATTACCGGCACTGAAAAGAATCGGCTGGTGGTGGGTGGAGAAGAGCTATAAAGAAGGTTTTATTCCTAGCAAAGATAAAAAAGCTAAAAGGAATAACCCGACTAATGCTGAGAAAATAGACATGGTTTTCGGGAGACTATTTCATTTTAAAGGAGGTTATTACCCTAATTTAGCCAATCTGGGCCATCTCAAAAGTACTGCGAGTAAAGCCGAGTTCTTAAATATATGGTTTGATTTAAATAATATCCATACTTTGAGAACCCCAATTTGCAGCTTTTGTGGCAGAAAGACTGAACTGGAAATAAACAGTTCCACGTATAATACCTTTTTTACACGAACAGTATCAATTTACCTAGGTAACAGCTATGAAGAATTTCCCAACCTTTTTTGGGACGGAAATCCTAACCTTATCATGTGCAAGCAGTGCCGCTCCTATTTTTTATGTTTTCACCTGATAAGCAAATTTTTTATCAATTCCGATTCCCTCCTGGTAAACTGGCACTTGAACCGGCTCCTTGCCGGGAGAACAGGGAAAGGCGGCCATAAAACCCTCTTAAGCGCCATGCAATACGACCGGCAATTAAGACGGGCGCTGGGCAGCTGGGGCCTGCAAAACATGGAATTGCTGGTTTTTGAACAGGACAGCGTGGAATATTATCCTATTTCGGCCCGGCTGGCCCGCCTGCTCCTGATACCCCGGGTATCCTCCTTAATAGGGCAAATTGCTAATGACAGGATATGGGAGATTATCCTCCGGGAGCGTTTTGATTACCTGCCCACTGTGATTTACAAGTCCCTGCGGGCTCTGCTCAAAGGGGGCAACAACGAGAAAGATCCGGAAGTTGTCTACAAGGATGTAACTAACGTCGCGCCGGTGACTAATCTTATCCACCTTTATTATATGATCCGGCAGCAATTAGCCAGGAACGAAGGGGGGACAAGCATGGGTTATCTTAACTTAAAAGCAATCCAGGCGGCAGCCGCTGAGGCGCCGGTAGACCTCAACAGCAATCTTGACAAGAATTTGGTTTACCGTTTGCTGGAATTGACCAGGTTGAACAAGAAGACTGAAGTTTATCACCTGCTTTTAAGGCTTTACCTTACCAGCGGCGACAATAAACAATTTCCTGCCTCCCTGGCCAGCCTGTTTGCCACCAGCGACAGCGAGCTGTTTAAAACCGGCATTTATACCTTTATCGCCGGGTTGAAGGCAAACGAAAACGACGAACCACAAGGAGAAAACGATTAAACGGCTTAAAGAAAGGGGTTGTTTACGTGATGGAGGTTAAAGGAATAACAGCGACGGTTATCTTTGAGAGTTCGGCCGTCAACCGCGACGAGAAATTGGGGGGCAATATCACTTCTATAAAAAAGTTATCGCGTTATGACGGCACTTATTCCTTTATGAGCCGGGCTTTTATCCGCCACCACATGTTTGCCACCTTTATGAGGCTATATGGCTGGGAGGAAGCGCCTGTAACCCGGGATGATGCGGTAATTCAGTTTCGTTTTCCCGACGCTAACATCGTTGCATATCCGGAAACAGATATTTTTGGCTTTATGAATACCAGCCCCTTCAGCGTGACCCGCAAAGCCCCCCTCGGTATTACCAAAGCGATCTCCCTCGAGCCCTGGCAGGCCGACATGGCCTTCTACGCCAATCACGACCTGGTCCGGCGGGCAAATGCGCAGGGAGACAACGCCAATCCCAATCCCTTTCAAAAAGAAGAACACTACTCCTACTACCGCCTGTCCTTTACCCTGGATCTCTGCCGCCTCGGTTACCAGGATATTTATGTAGCCGGCGGGGACGGCCTCACCGCCTTTAAAAATTGGCTAAAAAAATATCCTGAAGCCCCGGCCGGGGAATTGGTCGAGCTGCGGAGCTTACGCAGTTTCCCGGAAAACATGAAGTGGCATTATATCCCCGATGCTGATAATAAACCCAGGGGGTTTGTGGGTATCACCGACAACGGGAATAATAGCAGGATTATTTTCGTGGTCAGCAAGGGGGAATTCCGCGAACGCCTGCGGCAATTCTTGACCGTAGTTAAAAACGGCCTGGTTATCCATTCCAGCACAGAAGATTACGGTATGGTACCGGTATTTATCGTCCTTGGGACCTTAAAGGTACCGGTACCCGTTTTCAACAGCGATGTCCGGCTTAAAAACGGTAAAGTAGATGCCGGCCCCCTGAACAGGGCCCTTAATAACGATTACTTGCTGGAAGCCTGGTATGAGAGCAGCCTGCCCTTCGATGGGAAGCTGGCGTGCGGCGAAGGGACTCGTAGTTTTAAGCCCTGGGCAGGCGTCGACCGGGTGCTGGAGGCAATTAACTGATGGGTGCTACGGCAGTTAGGGCTTTACGCGTATTAAAGTTGGGGTTCACTGCCGCTTCGGCACATTTCCGGGTCACTAGCAGCAACAATCCCCGCAAGACTTACCCCCTGCCTCCTTACTCTACGGTGATTGGCCTGCTGGCCAACATCTTGGGCGACAGGGCCAAAATCGAGGCCATGCTGGCGGGTGGGCTGGCCCTGGGCGTTTTAGCGCAGCATAATTACATTACAAAAGAGTACACCTGGTTGCGTAATATGAGCCCCTCCGCCCATAAAGGCAGGTTTTACTCCTACGATAACCGCCGGTGGCAGGAAACCCCGGAACACCCCGGCGGTCAGAGCCCTGTTGTCGTTGAAGTTTTAAACGATGTTAAAGTGTATGTTTATCTCTATCATCCAAATGAACAGGTGACGGGTTTCCTGATGGAAAACGCCTGCCTGCCGGAAAGGTGGCTGAGCCACCTGCATCTGGGCCGGGCTGAGGATTGGGCTATGATAACCGAGGCGACAATAATGGAAATTTGCCCCTCAAATGAGGGGGGGTGTTTGCAAAATTCCTCGAACTTTTACCAGTGGATGCCTGCCCCGGCGGCGGCTTTTGGTTTAAACGAGCTGCTGGATGCTGCCGAGTACACCAGCTTTTATCAGAAAATGCAGGGCAACGCCGTCCTGGTGACCTCCTTGTACCGGCTGGTGGAGGTGCCCTACCAGTTCGGCAAAAAAGGCTTGATTAGGAATTTCGCCCATGTCCCTGCCCGCCTTTGCTGCGGTCAAGTCCCTTTTCTGGACAACTTTCGTTTGCCATCCCTGCTGGTCGACAGGGAACTGAAAACGCCGGTTTATATGGCCGCGATAAACCAGGAATCGGGAAAGGAGGGGCGGTAATGGCTGATTTCTGGGCTAAAAGTAATGGCATTTCTTTAAGCAAGCACACCGGGGACGTGCTGGCGGCGACCGGGGTTCTTCAAAAGAAACTGGGTAATAAGGTCCCCGGCGACTGGTGGCTGGGTTTAAAGTATGCCGCCCTGCTCCATGACTCAGGTAAAGTTGATCCCGCTTTTCAGGAGCGCATAAAAAAGCAGGGCCAAAAGGCGGGGGACGTCCCGGCAGACGAACCAAAATATAAAGATATCCCTCACAGCATCCTTTCTCTGTTTTTCGTTAGGCCGGAGAACTTTACTTTTTCCCAGCCCTACTTGGCCTATGCGGTTATATCGGCCATTGTTTTTCATCACTGGCGCGAGAGCTTTCCTGACTACTTCCTGGGCAGCCAGGAATATCTCATCAGGAAAAAGGCCGGGGAACTGGAGGAAAGGGCGGCTTTATGGAACCGGTTGAGCCGGGATTTAGTCGCCGAGCTTACCATTCTGGCGGAAAAGTACGAACTGGATCCGGCCGTGATGGGCCTTAACACCACCTTGACGGAGTATCTACGTTACAATACCCTCGGTTCGGCCGGGCTCCTCATCCCGCCTTATACCCTGGTTTATCTTCCAGAACAGATCAGGGCCAAAGCCGCCCGGGGAGATGAAAAAGATAGAGCCAGGGTTTTTATTGCCGGCAATCTCATGCGCGCCGACCACTTTGCCTCAATGGTAGAAGAAAGCAACACCGGCTTGCAGATTGACGCCATCGAAAGCGGCCGGGTTTTCACTACCGGTGAAATTGAAAGGACCTTAAAGGAAAAATTCAATACACCGGACTACTGGCAAAAGCAGTTCTTTCAAAACCATAAGGAGGCAAAAGGTGACAACCTGGTGCTGGTGGCACCGACGGGATTCGGCAAGACCGAGTTTGCCTTCCTCTGGGGGGCGGAAAAGAAAAACTTTATCCTCCTGCCCATGCGGGCGGCCGTCAATAAGATATGGGAACGCACCAGGGATATGGTTGAGAGCCTGGGGGAAAAAGGCGACGATCAGGTGGCCCTGTTGCACAGCGATGCCGCCCTGGAGACTTTTAGCCGCTACCAGCAGCAGGGCGACCTTGAAAGCGAGAGCAATACCCGCAAAGCCATGGAGCTGGCCCGCCACCTGGCCCGGACTTATATTATAGCCACTGCCGATCAGGTCGCCCCGGCGGCTTTGAGGTATCCTGGCTATGAACGGATCTTTGCTGCCCTTATGAACGGGGCCCTGGTTATTGATGAAGTCCAGGCCTATGATCCCCGCGCGGCGGCAATCATCACCCACCTGGTACAGCAAAATGCCTATCTCGGTGGCAACAATTTGATTATGACCGCAACCCTGCCGCCTTTCATCAGCCGGGAGCTGGTCAAACGCCTGGGGCTGGCCGACCATCAGGTTATACGCCTGATTGATGAGCCGGAGTTCGAAGGGGTGGCTGCTTCTTGCCGGCATCGGCTGGGATTTAACGTCCATGCAGGCGATTATGCCAGCGCTGTAACGGCTATTATCCGGGCAGCTCAACAGGGTAAAAAGGTCCTGGTAGTGATGAATACCGTCAGGGCCGCCTGTGAGATCTACGACAAAATTATGGCGGTACTCCAGCAGGAGCAACTGGCTATTGAAACACTCCTTCTTCATTCGCGCTTTATCCTTAAACAGAAAGAAGAGCTGGAAAAAGCGGTGGTCGAAAAATATATGCCCAACCGGCCGGACAGGGATGCCGGTCCCTGTATAGTTGTAGCCACCCAGATTGTTGAAGCTTCCCTGGATATTGACGCGGACGTACTTTTTACCGAGCCTTCCCCGGCCGACAGCCTGATCCAGCGGATGGGCCGCGTTTTTCGTCGGTTTGCCCGCCTGACGGGTAACAATGCTCCCCCGGAGGCCAACGTCATAATTATAATCAATGGAGGGGATCAACCCCTCAATCGCCGCCGGCGTTCAGACCAGGAAGAAAAAACTGCCGGTGACGTCCAACTGGCATCCGGCTTAAAAACAGTCTATAACCGGGACCTGACGGCCCTCTCCCTGGTAATCCTGCTCATGGCCTTAAAGGGCGAAGCCGGCCTCAGCCCGGGCAGCAGCCTGGCGGAAGAACTAAAACGGAAACCATGGGTTGATTGTTTTAAGAAAAGCAAGGGTAAGGGGAACTCCGGGAACACGAACAGGCGCCTGGTGGAAGTTATTAAATCAATAACAGGACAAACCTTGCTTTTAACTGAAAAGGAAAAAATGGATTGGGTGGAGCTCACCTATGGTATCCTTGATGAACTACGGCGGATAGACAACTATCCCCTCCAACTGGAAGACTACATTCAGAAGTATGAAGAAACCTTGGCAATCCTAGATCATGGCTACTGCTCGGATCGCAAAAGGGATGCGGAAAGGCTTTTTCGAGATATAAATGCCATAACCGGTGTTCCCATAGAAAAGGCCGGTGAATTCTATGACAGCATCCGAACGTGGCTGAGCGGCAAAAACGCGGGAAGCTTAAATTTCTTGGAACTGGCCCTGGCCATCCTGCCGCGGTTTACCGTTAACTGCCCTTTTCTCGCGACGTCCAACGGGGAAAGGGTGCGGGACCTGGATTTTGAAGCCATGCTCCCCCCGGAGCTTGACATCAAAAGCATTACTAAAATCAGATCCAGGCTGGAAAGATGGCTAAAGGGTATATACATCCTCGATTTGCCCTATGATCAGGTTAAAGGGTTAGAGGTGCAAAATGAACAGTGACCAGGTTACCGAACTGAGAAAGGCCCATATCACCGGCACCATGGTGGCTTACTATTTTATTTGTCACCGCAAGTTATGGCTTTTTGCTAAGGGCCTTAACCTTGAGAACATATCCGGTAACGCCGATGTCATCAAGGGCAGGATATTACATGAGACCAGGTTTAACCGCCAAAACAATAAAGAAGTGGCTTTTGATACCGTTAAAATCGACTTTTTACACTACAACGGTCAGGTTTACGTCCATGAAGTGAAGAAAAGTAAAAAGTTCGAAGAAGCCCATACCTGGCAGTTGAAGTACTATATCTACATGCTCCAAGAGAAAGGAGTTAACTGCTCTGCGGGGGTAATCCACTATCCTTCAAGCATGCGCAGGGAAGAAGTGAATTTTACCCCCGGGGACCGGGAACTCCTCATGAAAGCCCTGGCGGGGATTCAAGCCGTCCTCAGTAAGCCCTTGCCGGAGAAAAAGGCCGGTAGGAAGATGTGCAGCCGGTGCGCTTACTTTGATTTTTGCTATATTTGACTTCGAGGCGATTTTCATGAGGACCTACTATATTTTTTCTTCCGGACGCCTCCGGCGAATGGATAATACCCTGGCTTTGGAGCTAGAAACAGAACGACGCGTGGTCCCGGTGGAAGATATTGATCATATTTACTGTTTTTCTGAGTTGGATTTGAACACTAGGCTTTTAGACTTCCTGGCACAAAAACAGATTTGCCTCCATTTTTTCAACTACTACGGGCACTATTCCGGCAGTTTTATTCCCCGGGAATCCCAGCTCTCCGGTTTTCTATTGGTAAGGCAGGTGGAGCATTACCTGGACCAGGCTAAGAGACTGGAACTGGCCCGGACCTTTGTCGAGGGAGCACTGCACAACATCCGCCGCAACCTGGAAAAAAGGGAGTATGATGATATTTGCAGCAAACTGGATGAGATCAGGGAGGGGATAGGTAAGACTGCTTCCATTGAAGAACTCATGAGCCTGGAGGCCCATGCTCGTAAAGCCTACTATGACACCTGGGAAGAAATCACGGGCTGGGAGTTTGGCAGCCGTAGCAAACGACCTCCTGCTAATGCTTTAAATGCCCTGATTTCCTTTGGCAACGCGATGATGTATACGGTAGTTTTAAAGGAGATCTACCGCACCGCCTTAAATCCGACCATTAGCTACCTGCATGAGCCATCAGAGCGAAGGTATTCCCTGGCCCTTGATGTTGCGGAGATATTTAAGCCGGTTTTTGTCGACAGACTAATATTCCGTTTGATAAACCTCAACATGCTAAAGGAAACCCACTTCGACACCAATGTCAATTTCGTCTACCTTACCGAAGGGGGAAGGAAGGTATTTGTTAAAGAATTTGAAGAAACTCTGGAAAAGACGATTTTGCACCGCAAGCTAAAAAGGAATATTCGCTATAAAAGTCTTGTCCGGTTAGACTTATATAAGCTTATAAAGCACCTCCTTGGTGAAGAAAAATATTCCCCCATGAAGGTGTGGTGGTAAATATAAGAGTGATCCTGATCTATGATATTAATACTGAAGACAACGACGGCAAACGGCGCCTGGTAAAGATCATGAAGACCAGCCGTAAATATTTATCTCATGTGCAAAAATCCGTTTTTGAAGGAGATATTACCGAAGGGCAAATATCCTTACTTAAGAAGGAAATAATGGCCATAGTTAACATGAAAAAAGACTTTGTCATCATTTATAGCCTCAGGGATGGAGTAAAGCTAAACCGTGAAATCTTGACTGACACCCCCGACCCTACAGATAATTTCCTGTAGTGTAAGTGCAAACTGGCGGTTTGACGCAGGGGCTTTTAAAAAATTGCTAAAATCCCTGTCGGGACAAGCCTTTCATCTGCGGTGACCATCGACCATAGAGGAATTTGAACCTGCGGTAAAAGTAGTACTATAATCAACAGCAGATTGTGACCATCGACCATAGAGGAATTTGAACATAATCTACAATTATTCCTTCCTTTTCGGCCAGCCGTGACCATCGACCATAGAGGAATTTGAACGGGAGATTTTCAAAGTCTCGACGTTATGCTCTACGTGTGACCATCGACCATAGAGGAATTTGAACAAACTCCACCGTCCCCTCCTGCGGGTCTAGCACCCGTGACCATCGACCATAGAGGAATTTGAACTTTGCCCTTGCGCCCTTGAGTTTTCTGCCCGTCGAAGTGACCATCGACCATAGAGGAATTTGAACTTTAAGCTTATCAACAGCCCCGCAGGCAATGGCGACCGTGACCATCGACCATAGAGGAATTTGAACTACTTACCCGAAGGTCATTGGCCGCGGTGGTATCAGGGTGACCATCGACCATAGAGGAATTTGAACTCGACCGCCTGAAGTCAATTCTCTACGCCAGTAGCGGTGACCATCGACCATAGAGGAATTTGAACCCCGCTCTCCCGAAACCCTGACCATCCCCACGGCAGGTGACCATCGACCATAGAGGAATTTGAACTCGGAGATTGCTGTATTTGTAAATGGGGCAAAAGAGGTGACCATCGACCATAGAGGAATTTGAACGGGTCGTCTTTACCGGTCCGTTAGCCTGCTCCGGGTGACCATCGACCATAGAGGAATTTGAACATCCCCAGGAAGAACGGCTGCTGGCCGATCCTGTTTGTGACCATCGACCATAGAGGAATTTGAACAGCTTTTCAATGGATGGATTGCATCGACCGTGTTCAAGTGACCATCGACCATAGAGGAATTTGAACTTCTTTTATAGCGGATATTGAAGCTGGACGTAGCAGTGACCATCGACCATAGAGGAATTTGAACTAGCGATGACGGAATAGCCCCGTAAACCGTCGAAGCGTGACCATCGACCATAGAGGAATTTGAACCCCGATAACGCGGAATGAGTGCCGCGAGTGTGCCAGTGACCATCGACCATAGAGGAATTTGAACTGTTAAGGGGCACAAAGTGTTTGTCCCCTTCCGGGTGACCATCGACCATAGAGGAATTTGAACGGTTTATAAGCATAAGTTTCCGTGCCGTGGGCCGAAGGTGACCATCGACCATAGAGGAATTTGAACAATGGATCGTCTGGCATGGTGAAGAAGAGTACGGCAGTGACCATCGACCATAGAGGAATTTGAACTGCGGCATATCAAGCAAAAGAAGTCGATTTACGAAGAGTGACCATCGACCATAGAGGAATTTGAACAAGAAACCGGCGACAAATAAGCCGGTTTTCTTTTTGCGTGACCATCGACCATAGAGGAATTTGAACTATAAACATCAATTAAATCCGCATCAAGCATTTTAGTGACCATCGACCATAGAGGAATTTGAACTCCGGCTCGGAGCCAGGTGGTTTCTTCCGTGACAGGGGTGACCATCGACCATAGAGGAATTTGAACTCCTTTTACTGATGACCCTGAAGGCAATATGAAGAGTGACCATCGACCATAGAGGAATTTGAACTTACTCACCGAGGTTTCCAGTCGGGGCGACAACCGGTGACCATCGACCATAGAGGAATTTGAACTTACGGGGCGTAGGCGGAGAGCCGAAATTCATAAAGGTGACCATCGACCATAGAGGAATTTGAACCAAGCTCTCGGAGCTCTTCTCTCAACATTCCCACCCGTGACCATCGACCATAGAGGAATTTGAACCTACCAGATCGCTTGAATTCGGAGAAGGTCTTTATTGTGACCATCGACCATAGAGGAATTTGAACCTTTTCGTCCAGGTGGTCCAGGCGGCAGGCGTCTTCGGTGACCATCGACCATAGAGGAATTTGAACTTCGGGCAGGGAATAAAATATTTCTGCCGGCAAATCTCGTGACCATCGACCATAGAGGAATTTGAACCGCTCATGTAGAGGTACTTTTCAAACCCGTTGAGTGTGACCATCGACCATAGAGGAATTTGAACCGTCCCAAGCCGCTCCATACGCCACCGGGGTACCCGTGACCATCGACCATAGAGGAATTTGAACTACATTGAGCCACCCAGGCATCACGTTCCCTGGGTGAGTGACCATCGACCATAGAGGAATTTGAACTCATAACAGTAACCTTCCCTGTAGAGGAATTAAACTGTGACCATCGACCATAGAGGAATTTGAACCTGGCTCACCGTAATGCGGTATTTGGGTAACTGCACGTGACCATCGACCATAGAGGAATTTGAACTTAGATATAATAGGTTAAAAAGCACTGGAATATTAGGTGACCATCGACCATAGAGGAATTTGAACTTTTAATCCCGCCTCTTTCAGTTTTACGGCCATTTGTGACCATCGACCATAGAGGAATTTGAACCTGAAGCAATCCCAGGTCCTCATCGGCAAAAACTGGGTGACCATTGACCATAGAGGAATTTGAACTACCGGGGGCCTTGCTGCGCATAAAAGTCCAACTACGGTGACCATCGACCATAGAGGAATTTGAACGGCAGTTGATCAAAACTATCCACGGCCACCTGGCAGAGTGATCATCGACCATAGAGGAATTTGAACAGGGTGGAGATAAAAATCTGGTGATAACGTCAAAGGTGGAGTAGTAATCGGGCTGGGTACCCGGTTGCAAGTTTTTCAGCAAGAAATGGTGCGACGTATAACTGGTGATAGCGATATAGACTTAACGTTACCAGGTAAGGGAAAGTGTGCTTACTTCATCATCACTCCAGATACCCATGGCGCCTTTGATTTTCTGGCTTCATTGCTGTTCACCTTTTTATTCGTTCGGTTGGTAGAGGTTGCTGATACCTCTCCCAATGGCCGTTTACCGGTGCAGGTTAGTTTTCTTCTGGATGAGTTCGCCAATATCGTAAGTATTCCGGAGTTTGAAAAGAAAATCGCCACCGTCCAGAGCCTAAGACTGAAGACGAACTTAACGATGGCGGAAATCAGGATTACCATGATACTAAGGACCAGAAACCTCTAGAAGAAGGGGCAGAAGAGGTGACGGAAGAAAATATAAAAGAGGGAGATAGGGTTATAGAGATAGAAAACAAAACGGGTAATGGAAAAATCGTTGTCCCGTGGTGAACGCCGATAACGTAGTTGATTTCTAATAGAACGCTGGGCCTGGTACAATACGGCAGCCTTATTATGGACCGCCCCGCGGCCACCATTGCCTCACGTATGGATACCCGCACCCGGGAATGCAACGCCCGGAACTTGGCTGAGCCAGGCTTATGGCCGTAGTAGCGGCACGGCCAGATAGAGGAGGCTGGGAGCGCTGGTATAGGCAATGAAAGGAAAGAGAGAAGTCCTTGGGCCTGCGGCTATACGTTGGGGTCCGGGGCATTTTTTGATTATAACATAAAAACAGCCCCCTAGAAACAGGGGGGCTAAAAGACTAGGATTTTTGAACAGATTTTAGTCGTCCCCAAAGAACAGCAGGATGAGGATTAGGAACAGTATAAAAGCAAATCTGCCGCCAAAAAAGCCTTTTCCACCAAATATACCGTCCATAAAGGTCCTCCTTTCCCATTTCTTACTATATCGTATGAAACAGGCGGAGAAGTGTGAGTGTTAACGTCTAAAATTATGTATTAAGGGCTGGGTTCATTTAGGCCGGTGCAGCAGGATCGGCACCTAGCCCACCCTGTTTATAATTTAGAGAATTAGCCAGGAGAACCTTTAAGATTTAGTTGATAAACTTGATTACTTACTCGGCAGATATGGGAATAGTATATACCATCAAATTCCTAAAGGGGGGGATTTCTTACCACGGCCGATAGCAACAGCAACGTCAACATACAGCTAGTTACTATGGATAACTTTCTCAGAAGGTTGGCTGCCAGATTTCAAGACAGGGTAGCTAATGTTGAGTTTTTCTGTGGTGAATGCTGTAAAAAAGACAAAGGTGGGAAGTTAACGCTGGTAGGCAGAGATTTTATCGAGCTAATTGAAGTTGACGATTTGAAATTGAAGGTATCACTTTTTCCGGTGGCAATATAGTTGATCCCACATTCCGCACCTTTGGATATAATTACCAACGTTTTCTTGGGGCACTAAAAAATACTTCTACCCGCCACCGCGAGGTGGAAAAAGATATATTTCCTTACCGAAGCCGGCAAGTTCAAGGGCTCTAATCACCTCCGGCCCCTGATAGTAGTTGCTCACTATTTCTTCATCAACTGTGCCCTTTAGGATGAAAGGTTGGTGGCGGTATTCCCTCAAGAAGAGTTCTATGGCTTTCCTGGCGTCGGCCTTACAGGCGAAGGGACGGCGGGAAAGATCTTTGGCGGCCTTTTCCAGAACTTCTCTTTGCTTAGCCCACTTTTTCAAGAGACTATTCTCTTTGCGCTTATCCAGGGTTGTGGAGTGGACCACGATTAACCGGTAATCGCGGCCGTCTATTTCCCGGACAAAGCTCTGGCTTTTATAGCAAGCAGCATCTTTCTTGGGGCTTAGTTTCCCGATCTCCTGCCAGGTGCCGGTGCGGAAGGCCTCAGCCTTAATCTCCTTGTTAAGGCCGAAGTTCTCCGGTAACAGGGAGATGAACTGGAGGGCGGGTTTGTTACCTTCCTCCTGAACCAAAAGAGCCAGGTTATCCTTAGTTACCAGGGCGCAGTCCGCCACGAAAATGACCTCTTTAAGCTTTTCCGGCTTGAAGGTTTGGACCAATTCCTCTATAACCTGGGGGTACCAGGACTTATCACTGCTATTGCCGTCCAAGCTCTGAGCCAAAATGGGCAACCCATCTCTATTTACGGTCAAGCCGATGAGAAACTGTTTGAGGTCGGGGCGATGATCTTTACTAAAACCAAAAGTGATATCTAAATCTCCTTCACCATCATAGGCTCCTTGCACGGAAATGGAGGTGGTATCGACGTGGATGCCCGCAATGGATACGTTATGGGTGGCGGCGGCAGTTAAAGCAATGCTGGAGAACAACTTCTTCAGCTGGCCGCTGGTGAAGAGTTTATCCAGGGCCCGGCCCAGAGCATCATCGTTAAAATCTTCAGGCCGGACCTGTTGCTCAGCTCCAAACAAAACCTCCAGGTCCTGGTTCTCATAAAAGCGCTCCACATGATAGAGGGCCTCCCGGTCTACCAGGAGATTAATGATCAGCGCCTTAACCCGATTTCCCGGGGAAAGATGGCACTGGGCCGGGTCCCAGTCAACTACGGCATCTATGATTTCTGCTATCTTCAGGACGTCACATAACCTGGAGATAAGGGCTGCGGGACCGGCCCGGAAGAAGCGCATATTATCCATGGCTACAGGCATCGAACATTCCTCCAGAATTCTCTTAGAGGAATGATTCGACACTGAATTAGAAATTCCTGGTTAGAAGATTCTCTCTACTTTTATTTCTTTCTGCACCCTATAAAAATTATTTTTGGGTTCCTCACTGGGTGCGGAATATGGGTTTTATAATACGCAGTTGATATTTCTTTCTTCCCACGGGAAATCCTGCTAATCTCATTAAAAAGCTCGATTGCAAATAATTGTTCCACCACCCCCCACGCCTAAAGTCCGGGAAATCTGCAGATATCTGCAGGGCCCAGGAATTTCGTTCTTGGCCACCCTGGGTCTCTATCTTACCGGAGAAAGCCGAGTGCCGTCACATTCATAGCAAAACGTCGAAAGACCTTACATCCCACCTATAGTCTCTCTCCTTTAGCTTAACAAATGTCCTTCAATGCTATAACTCCGTCAAAGAGGCTTTACAGGCTTTTGCTCGTGTGGGTTGGGTTTTAAAACGGTAGCGAAGTAATCATTTGATTATGGTTATAATAACTAACATGGCCCTATTTATGAGATTTAAAGATGCAGAGGGGCTATCGTATACGTTAATTCTCCTTGGACTTACTTCTATTAACTTAAGGTGGGAGTAAGGCAGTGCCGGTAGTGACGATATCTTCAAAAGGGCAGCTAATTATCCCTGCTGAAATCCGGAAATAACATACCATCAAGCAAGGGGACAAGTTTGAGGTGCGGGTGGCCGAGGGAAAGCTGGTATTAGTCCCCCTGAAGGAAAAGCCCTTCGTGCGTTTGTACGGGGCATTAAAGGGTGAAACCAACCTGGTCCGGTCACTGCAAGAAGAACATGCCAGGGAGACCGAAAAGGAAAACCGGCGGGTAGAGTTGCGGGTCGGCATAGGTGACCATCGACCATAGAGGAGTTTGAACATTTCTCCTATCACAGTGACATTTTCTCAGTCCGCTTACAGGGTGACAATATCACTGTCCGGTGACACATATTTTACAAAGGGCCTTTACAGAAAACAGGCGAACAATTATAATTTTAGAATAGAAAGTTGCATATGGTTACTTTTCAGGTGCCCGCAAGGGAGAATAGGGAACCGGGTGCGAATCCCGGACGGACCCGCCACTGTGAAGGTGAGCACTTGCCAGACCACTCCTTAATGGGGGAAGGGGCAAAGGTGTGATGATCCGAGTCAGGAGACCTGCCTGAAAAGTTTATGCCGCCCTCGCGGAAGGGGCGGGCGTAAGCATGGATGATGGTAAAGTCCACGCTGAGATATGGCGTGGACTTTATTTTTTATCAATCAAACAAAGGGAGAGGATGATTTATGGCATAGGTTCCTTGTGCATGGCTGTCATTGCAGGGTTTTACCCGGTCATCAAGAAAGCGAAAAAATACTGTGAAGAAGGCAAACATTGCGGCGTAAACCGCTGTTGGAGTTGCAAAAATACAGTGGGAGGGAGAATAGTTGAACCTGATAGAAAGCGCCCGGGCCGGCTTGATTACCCCCGAAATGGAGCAGGTGGCCGTTCAGGAGGGTGTAACTCCGGAATTCGTGAGGCAGGGTGTGGCTGATGGGACGATAGTCATCCTGCGCAATGCCCGCCGGCAGAACGTCACTCCAGTTGGTGTCGGTAAAGGGCTGAGGACAAAGGTCAGCGCCAGCGTCGGTTTGTACGGAGAGACGGGCGGTATTGATGTGGAGGTTGCCAAGATTAAAGCCGCCGTGGAAGCGGGAACGGACGCCATCATGGATCTGAGCGTCAGCGGGGACATCGAGGCCATGCTTGCGGAAACGCTGGCCGTTTCCCCCAAGCCCGTCGGTACCTTGCCCCTTTACCAGGCCATGGCCGAAGCCGGCAGAAAATACGGTTCTTCCGTTAACATGAGAGATGAAGACTTGTTTGATGTAATTGAACGCCACGCGGCCGCCGGGGTAGACTTTCTGGCCCTGCACTGCGGGACTACTATGAATATTGTAGAACGCGCCAGAAACGAGGGCCGGATCGATCCTCTGGTAAGCTACGGGGGTTCCCACCTGATCGGGTGGATGCTGGCGAACCGGAGGGAAAACCCCCTTTATGAACACTTTGACCGGGTTCTTGCGATTGCCCGGAAGTACGATGTTACCATCAGCTTTGCCGACGGCATGCGACCGGGATGCCTGGCCGATTCCCTGGATGGCCCCCAGGTGGAAGAGCTGGTTGTTTTGGGAGAGCTGGTCAGGCGGGCGAGGGAAGCCGGTGTACAGGTGATGGTAAAAGGGCCGGGTCATGTACCCTTGCAGCAACTAAAGGCGACGGTTGTCCTGGAAAAAAGTCTCTGCCACGGGGCGCCGTATTTTGTCTTCGGCCCCCTGGTAACAGATATCGCAATCGGTTATGACCATATCAATGCTGCTATCGGGGGTGCCTTGAGCGCCTGGGCGGGTGCGGAGTTTCTCTGTTATGTAACTGCCGCCGAACATGTGGGGATTCCGGATATTGACCAGGTCCGGGAGGGAGTGATTGCCGCTCGCATTGCCGCCCATGCCGCCGACCTGGCCAACGGCCTTACCTGTGCCCGGGAATGGGATCGGGAGCTTTCCCGGGCGAGAAAAGAACTGGACTGGAAGCGGCAGATTGCTCTCGCCATAGACCCCGAACGGGCGGGAAGGCTGAGAGAAGAAAGAAGCGACGCCGCGGCGGCGGGATGTGCCATGTGCGGTAAATACTGCGCCATGGAAATCGTATCCAGATACCTGGGCACAGCCAGACATACATGTTAGGGGGTAGGATAAATGAGCCAGGTTTTAGATGCCCGTGCTGGAAAAATTACTCCGGAAATGGAAAAAGTGGCGGCAGATGAAAAGGTGGATGTGGAATTTGTCCGGGCAGGGGTGGCGGAGGGGACTATTGTAATCCCCCGGAATACCAACCGGAAGGTCCTTAAACCCTGCGGTATCGGGAGGGGTTTACGTATCAAGGTGAATGCCCTGATCGGGACCTCCAGCGACCGGGATGACCGGCAAATGGAGATGCGGAAGATCGCTGCGGCCGAGGCGGCAGGGTGTGATTCCTTTATGGATTTAAGCACCGGCGGGGATATCGATGAGATGCGGCGGCTCACCCTTGCCCACGCCAGGGTTCCGGTAGGCAGCGTGCCCATTTATCAGGCAGCCATCGAAGCCATTGAAAAGCGGGGCAGTATTGTAGCGATGACGCCGGACGACATGTTTGCGGCCGTGGAAAAACAGGCAAGGGACGGGATAGATTTCATGGCCATTCACAGCGCCCTGAATTTCGAGATCCTCGAAAGGCTTCAGGCTAGCGGCAGGGTGACCGACATTGTCAGCCGCGGTGGGGCCTTCCTCACCGGCTGGATGCTGCACAACCAGAAAGAGAATCCCCTTTATGAGCAGTTCGACAGGTTGCTCGAAATCTTGCTGAAGTACGATGTCACCCTCAGCCTCGGCGACGCCATTCGTCCGGGTTCTACAGCCGACTCCCTGGACGGGGCCCAACTGCAGGGAATGATCGTGGCCGGGGAACTGGTCAGGCGCGCCAGGGAAGCCGGCGTGCAGGTTATGGTCGAGGGTCCGGGACATGTTCCCCTCAACCATGTGGAAACGACAATGAAACTACAGAAAAGCCTGTGCGGGGGCGCGCCTTACTTTATTCTGGGTACCCTGGCTACTGATGTGGCGCCGGGATATGACCATATCACTGCCGCAATAGGGGGTGCCCTTGCCGGGACGGTTGGGGCGGATTTTATCTGCTATGTGACACCGGCGGAGCATCTGGGGTTACCAACAGAGCAGGACGTTAAAGAAGGGGTGATTGCCGCCCGCATTGCCGCCCATGCCGCCGATCTGGCCAGGGGAAACAGGCAGGCCTGGGAGCGGGATCTGCAAATGGCGCGGGCGCGGGTCGCCCTCGATGTGGAAAAGCAGATAAGCCTTGCCATTGATCAGGAAAAGGCACGCTCGTTGCTCGACGGTACCGGGGAAGACGGGGTTTGTGCTGCCTGTGGGACGAACTGCGCAGCCCTGGTGGCCGCCCGTTATTTCGGGATGAACTGAGGCGTGAAAACCAGGGGGGAAAATGATGGGATTAAAGCTGGAGGAGACGGTTAAAGGGATCATGCCTGTCAACGATGCCTGGCGCCGGAAGGCCCGTGAGCACTTAAACAACCTGGCCATTCCGGTAGGAAGCCTGGGAAGGCTGCTGGACATCGCCGAACAACTGGCCGCCATAAAGGAAAGCCTGAAGCCTTCGACGGGTAGCAAGGTGGTCGTCACCATGGCCGGGGACCACGGCGTTGTTGAGGAAGGGGTCAGCACCTGTCCCCAGAGAGTGACCCTCCAGATGGTTTACAATTTTGTAGCCGGCGGGGCCGGGATCAATGCCCTGGCCGGGGCGGCCGGGGCCAGGGTAGTGGTTGTGGATATGGGCGTGGCCGGAGATCTGAAGGACCTGGTGGAGCAGGGGAAGATCCTTTCCCGCAAGGTGGATTACGGAACGCGCAATATGACCAGGGGCCCTGCCATGACCAGGCAACAGGCGGTGCAGGCCCTGGAGACCGGCATCAACATCGCCGGAGACCTGGTCAATGAAGGCGTTGAACTGCTGGGAACAGGGGATATGGGGATCGGCAACACCACCCCGAGCAGCGCCATTCTGGCGGCCCTTTCCGGCCTGCCGGTCCGGGAGGTGACGGGGAGGGGCACCGGGATCGACGACGAGACCCTGGCAAGGAAGGTCCAGGTGATCGAGAGGGCCCTTGCCCTGAACAGGCCGGACCCGGGTGACCCAGTAGACGTTCTGGCCAAGGTGGGCGGTTTCGAGATCGGGGGAATTGCGGGGTTGATTCTCGGGGCGGCCTACTACCGGGTGCCAGTTGTGGTGGACGGATTTATATCCACCGCCGGTGCCCTCCTGGCGAAACAACTCGCCCCCCGGGCGGTTGATTACATGATCGCCGCCCACCGGTCCATGGAGTACGGGCACAGGTATATGCTCAAAGAGCTCGGCCTGCGGCCGCTGCTCGATTTAGACATGCGCCTGGGAGAGGGTACAGGGGCTGCCCTGGCCATGTGCATTGTAGAAGGGGCGGCGCGGGTGATCGGCGAGATGCTCACCTTTGAAGATGCCGGGGTCGCCAGAAATAAGTCCAGGGAGTATGCGGTATGAAACCAGGCTTTCTCAAGTATGACCCCCAGGCCCCTTGCCCCCAGTACCTGGAGGATCTGGCTACCGGTTACTGGTTTTCGGAAGTCCTCTTCACCGCCGTGGAGGCCGGCCTGTTCACGCTCCTGGCCGGTGGCGGTATGAGTGCGGCCGAAATAGCTGAAGCCCTAGGCTTCAGCATTCACGGTACGGAGCGTTTCCTGGGCGCCCTTTGCGCCCTGGGGCTGATCGGCCGGGATGGGGACGTGTTTTTTAACACTAGGCTTTCCGAGACATACCTCGTCAGGGGGCGGGAACATTACCAGGGAGACTCTATCCTCTGGCGAAAGCACCTGGCGTCATCCTGGCGCGGGTTAAAGGAGTGCCTGGAGGCGGGAGGGAGGGTGTCTTACCCGCCTCCGGGGGAATCCAGGGAATGCATGGGGCAGCGTGTGGGCAGGTACATCCGGGCCATGGACAATGTGGCCAGGTACAAGGTACAGGAAATACTGCCTATCTTTGAAGGGGTTTTTGATACAGGCAGGGTCCTGGATGTGGGGTCGGGCTCCGGAGCGGTGGCTGCAGGCTTCCTCGAGCAGTATCCGGGGCTTGCGGCCACCCTGGTAGACATCCCCGAGGTCCTGGAACTCGCAAAAATGTTGATGGAGGAAAGGGGTCTGGGGGGCCGGGTCACCTGTCATCCGGCGAACATCCTGGAGCCGGGGGCCCTTCCGCAAGGCCCCTTTGACCTGGTGATCCTTTCCAACATACTCCACATTTATACGGAGAAAGAGGGCGCCCTGCTTCTTTCGCGAGCGGCGGGATGCCTGGGGGCGGCAGGCTTTCTTCTGGTACACGATTTCTTCCCGGAACACCGGCCGGAAAAAGCAGCCCTGATGGACTTGAATATGTTGATCAATACTTACAACGGTAAGGTTTTATCCTCCCGGTGGGTGCGGGAGCGGCTTGAGGCCCGGGGGCTTTGCAGCACCGAGCTTGTACTGCTGCGAAGCGATACCGCTCTGGTGATCGCCGCCAGGGATGCCGGCGCCCTGGAGAAACTGAAGCTGGCTCCAGGCGTGATCAGGCCTGACCGAAGTCTTTTGATATCATGAAATACCGGCTGGAGATCCGCAACGCCGCAGTAAATTCATTCTCTGTAGGGGTGGGCTAAAACTTAAAAAGAATGCTAATCGGGCTGAGGGGGTAAACTCCGGGGCCCGATTTTTTTTGTTATCGGGAGCAGATTCAAGAGAACGAAAATCAAATTTATGAACAGTACTGTACAAAAAAATGAATGGCTAATAAGAATTTTGTGAGACCTGGCAGGAGAATTTATTTTTATGGCGAATAAGCTTTCTATACGAACTATCACAAGGTGACTTAACAATAATAGTGAATAGCCACACTATCACCCTGCAATTACAGGCCGATAAACCCGGGCCTGCTTTAGAAAAAGAGGGATTATCCCCTCCAGGCCGGCTCTATTTTCCCGGTACGGCTCGAGGCGGTTTCGGGCAGACGGCTTATTGCAGGATGTATACCCCCTGAGTGTACCATGGCTACTCTTGCAATGAGGAGGTTGTTCTAATGGAAACCTGTCAATGCGAAGCTAAATGGGAGGAACTTGAAAAAATCATCGACGCCCACCGGGGACAGCCGTCGGCCTTGATCGAGGTGCTCCACCAGAGCCAGGAACTGGTAGGCTATTTGCCCCGTAATGTCCAGGTAGCAATCGCCGATGGTCTGGGGCTATCTCTAAGCCAGGTTTACAGTGTGGTGTCCTTCTATAACCATTTTACGACCAAGCCCAAGGGCAAATACCAGGTCTCGGTGTGCATGGGCACTGCCTGCTTTGTTAAGGGTGCGCCGGCGATACTGGAACGCCTGGAGCAGGAACTGGGAACGAAAGTCGGCGACACCACGGCGGACGGTAGATTTACCATCAATCAGGTACGCTGCCTCGGTTGCTGCGCCCTGGGGCCGGTGATGACCGTCAACCAGAAGGCCCATGGCCGCTTAACCCCGGATACCGCCCTGGAGATATTAAAGGAATACCAGTAATAAGGTCTCGCCAAAATGCACGGGGGTGATGAGTTGTGATTAAGTCGATGGAAGAACTGCAGAAGTTCAAGGAAAGCCAGTTGGAAGCCATGCAATCCCAAGAAGCGGGCGCGAAGGCGAAGATCGTCGTGGGGATGGGAACCTGCGGCATCGCTGCCGGGGCCCGGGAGGTTATGAACGCCATCCTCGATGAAGTAGCTAAACGCCAGTTAACGGGGGTGACGGTTAGCCAGACAAGTTGCATCGGCCTTTGCGCCCAGGAGCCCCTCGTTGACGTGATCTTACCCGGCCAGCCGAAGGTGACTTACGGGAAGGTAGACGCCGCCAAAGCCAGGGAAATCGTGGGTCGCCATGTCGTTGACGGCCACATTGTAACCGAGTGGGTCGTGAACCGCCAGGGGGACGCCGTCAGGCCCTACACGGAGTTGCCCTTTTTTAAACACCAGGTCCGCATAGCCCTGCGCAACTGCGGTCTCATAGATCCGGAATCCATTGGCGAATATATCGCCCACGACGGCTACCAAGCCCTGAGTAAAGTTCTGACTACCATGAAACCGTATGAGGTTATCGAGACCATTAAAAAATCTGGTTTACGCGGCCGGGGCGGCGGTGGTTTTCCCACCGGTCTTAAGTGGGAGTTTGCCTATCGTTCCCCCGGTCCGGTCAAGTATTTTGTCTGCAATGCCGACGAGGGCGACCCGGGGGCTTTTATGGATCGCAGTATCCTGGAGGGTGACCCCCACGCCGTCCTGGAAGGCATGGCTATCGGGGCCTACGCCATCGGCGCCAGCCAGGGCTATATCTATGTCCGGGCCGAATACCCTGTTGCCGTCCAGCGGTTAAAGCTGGCCATTAGCCAGGCGCGTGAGCAGGGACTTCTGGGGAAAAACCTGTTTAACTCCGGGTTTGATTTCGACATTGATATTCGCCTGGGGGCCGGGGCCTTTGTTTGTGGCGAGGAGACGGCCCTGCTGGCCTCCATTGAAGGCCGCCGGGGTGAACCGCGGCCGCGGCCGCCCTTCCCGGCCGTTTCCGGGCTCTGGGGCAAGCCGACGGTTATTAACAACGTGGAGACCCTGGCCAATATTCCCACAATTATCCGCCAGGGATGGGAATGGTTTGCCGGTATCGGCACGGAAAAGAGCAAGGGCACCAAGGTCTTTGCCCTGGCCGGCAAGATTAACAACAACGGCCTGGTTGAAATCCCCATGGGGACTTCCCTCCGCCAGGTTATTTATGAAATTGGCGGCGGTATCCCGGGCGGCAAGAAGTTTAAAGTGGCGCAGACCGGAGGTCCGTCGGGCGGTTGCATCCCTGCCGAGCACCTGGATGCGCCCATTGATTATGAAAACCTGACGGCCCTGGGCACCATTATGGGCTCCGGCGGCCTCATCATTATGGATGAAGACACCTGTATGGTAGATGTAGCCAAATTCTTCATGGACTTTGTCAAAGACGAATCCTGCGGCAAGTGCACCCCCTGCCGGATCGGCACTACGCGGATGCTAGAAATCTTGAATCGCATCACCAGGGGACAGGGGGAAGAAAAAGACCTGGATCTCTTGGTAGAACTGGCGCGCCAGATCAAGGATACAGCCCTCTGCGGCCTGGGCCAGACGGCCCCGAACCCGGTTTTGAGCACCATCACCTATTTCCGGGACGAGTACCTTGCCCATATTCGCGACCACCGTTGCCCGGCTCATGTCTGCCAGGAGCTGCTTTCATATGTTATTGATGCCGGAAAATGCACCGGTTGCGGGGCCTGCAGTCGCGTCTGCCCGGTGGGGGCCATAAGCGGCGGCAAAAAGGAAGCCCATCAGATTGATCCTGCAGCCTGCATTAAATGCGGCAGCTGTTATGAGAAATGCAGGTTCGGCGCCATAACGAGGGAATAACGGAGGAAAACGGGAGGCGAACAAGTTGAGCACCGTAAAACTGACCATTGACAATATACCGGTGGAAGTTGAGGCCGGAACGACGATCTTAAAGGCCGCCGAGGAGGCTGGTATTCATATACCCACCCTTTGTTACCTGGAAGGCATCAACGAGATCGGCGCCTGCCGGGTCTGCGTGGTTGAAGTTGAAGGGGCCAGGAACCTGATGGCCTCCTGTGTAGCCCCGGTAGCCGAAGGTATGGTGGTAAAGACCAACAGCCCGAGGGTAAGGATGGCCCGGCGCCTGAACGTTGAGCTCCTCCTTTCCAACCACGAGATGGAGTGCCCGACCTGCATCCGTAACTTGAACTGCGAACTCCAGTCCCTGGCCCGGGGGCTGGGTATCCGCCAGGTACGCTTTAAGGGCAAAAAGAGCGAGCACCCCGTGGACGATTCGACCCCAGCCCTGGTGCGCGAGCCTGACAAGTGCATTCTCTGCCGCCGTTGCGTGGCCGTTTGCGAAAAGGTCCAGGGAGTTATGGCTATAGCCCCCCTGGGGCGGGGCTTTGACACCGTCATCGCCCCGGCCTTCCAGGAGAAGCTCGTGGACATCGCCTGCGTGGAATGCGGCCAGTGCACCCTTGTCTGCCCGGTGGGCGCCCTGTACGAAAAAGATTACACCAGCGAAGTCTGGGCGGCCCTGGCCGACCCGGAGAAGTTCGTCGTCGTCCAGACGGCGCCGGCCACCCGGGTGTCCATCGGCCAGGAGTTCGGGTTAGCACCGGGGAGCATCAACACCGGCCAGATGGTGGCGGCTTTAAGGCGCCTGGGCTTTGACAGGGTCTTTGATACCGACTTTTCCGCCGACCTGACCATTATGGAAGAAGGCTCCGAGTTTATTGAGCGCTTTACCAAAGATGGCCCCCTGCCGTTGATCACCTCCTGCAGCCCGGGCTGGATCAAGTTTATGGAGCACTTCTACCCGGAGCTTATACCCAACGTCTCCACCTGCAAGTCGCCCCAGCAGATGTTCGGCGCCGTGGCCAAGACTTACTATGCCCGGAAGGCCGGTGTAGATCCGGCCAGGATGGTGGTCGTCTCCATCATGCCCTGCACTGCCAAGAAGTTCGAGTGCCAGCGGCCGGAGATGCGGGACAGCGGCTATCAGGACGTGGACTACGTCCTCACCACGCGCGAGCTGGCGCGGATGATCAGGGAAGCCGGGATTGATTTCAAAAACCTCCCGGAAGAGCAGTACGACGATCCATTAGGCGAATCCACCGGAGCGGGGGTCATCTTCGGTGCCACAGGCGGGGTCATGGAGGCGGCCTTGCGTACGGCCTACGAACTAATTACCGGCGAGACCCTGCCCGCCCTGGACTTCTATGATATCCGCGGCCTCAAGGGCATCAAGGAAGCCACGGTAGACATCAAGGGTACCAAAGTCCGGGTGGCTGTAGCCCACAGCCTGGGCCATGCCCGGCAGCTTTTAGAGCGGGTCAAGGCCGGGGAGCAGTATCACTTCATTGAAATCATGTGCTGCCCCGGCGGCTGCATTGGCGGCGGCGGGCAGCCCATCCCCACCAACACCGAGATCAGGGAGCAGCGCATCAAGGGTATTTATCAGGTCGACATGGAGATGCCCATCCGCAAGTCCCACGAGAACCCGTCCGTTCAAGCCCTTTACCGCGAGTTCCTGGGCAAGCCTTTGAGCGAGAAGTCCCACCACTTATTGCACACCGAATATACGCGGCGGGGGAAATACTAGAGAATCTTTTGCAGTTCGCCAGGACCTCCCCGGTTCTTTAAAAGCGCCGGGGAGGCCTTTTTATCTGGTCGAGAAGGAGAAAGAGGTCTTGTGGCGAAAACTAAAGCAGGCTCGTAAGCTTCATTAAATTTAAGGAGGGAAAAATATCCAATCAAGGGAGAGGAACAACATGCAGGCAATTGATCTGGTAGGCCTGGGGGACAGCCTGACGTGGGGGTATCCCTTCGGGCCGGAGGCCTCCTGGCTGAACCTGGCGGCCGCGGAAACCGGCCTGCAGGTGATCAACCGGGGTATCAGCGGGGAAACGACGGGGGAGATGCTGGCCCGTTTCGATGAGGATGTTGTCCGGCCGGGGCCCCGGGCAGTGACCATCATGGGCGGGACCAACGACGCCTGGGCCGGTTTGGCCGCCGCGGAAGTGGAAAGTAACATCCGAACCATGATTGATAAATCCCGCCGGGCCGGCATCGAGGTTATTATCTGCCTGCCGCCCCCCCTCTGCCGGACAGGTTCCGACATCCCGGCATCGTTCTTGGAAAAGATGGCCGGATTGCTGGCGGATTATCGTGACGCCTGCCGCCACCTGGCCAGCTCCCTGGGTTTAGAGCTTCTGGACTTTTATATCCCCCTCCTGGACCAGGATACTGGTTGGGGGAAAAGAGAATTCTTCGTTGACGACGCCCACCCCAGTATAAAAGGGTATCAGGCCATGGCCGCGGTAGCCGTCGATCTGTTCCGGAAGTTGAAATGTTAGACATGTGCAGATGAGTCCAGGCTGTTTGGCTGAAGCCTGACAGCCTCAGAGTTAGAAAGTATTTAGAAGCTTTCATCCCCCATGAAGGGTGAAGGCGGTGGTCTTTTTTCTTACTCCTGCGGGGGTTTTTCTTTTTTATCAATAGATTGCAACCGCGACTTTTCCTTTTCAATCAGCTGCAGTGCCAGGTCCCAGTGCTGGGCGAGTAATTCCTTTTCACCCGGAGTCAAATCAAGATTGGGCAGGCGCTTGAAGATATTTTTAAAAATAGGGTCAGCAAGCAAGGTCCTGACCCCGGGTTCAAGCAAAACCATAGTTGTTCTGGCCTGGGTTTCATCCTGCAAAGGATAGGTTTCTTTTTGCCGGGAATCAGCACGTCCCAGAAGATAATCAATAGAGACATCAAAAAAGTCGGCAAGCCTTTCCAGGGTTTCCGGGTCGGGCCGGCGTTTATTTTTTTCGTACATGGCGATAGTACTCTGACCCATATTGAGCAATTTGGCCATCTCCGCCTGGGATAAGGCCCGTTCTTTACGCAAGAATGCTAATCTTTCCCCCAGGGACTTCATAATAGCCACCTCATTGCCAATTTAACATGGCGGCGGAAAGCTTAACAATATCATATCACAATTTGTGATAATTTAGTCTTTAAACCTTGACAAATATCGCGAAACGTGATTATATAATCTTAGGATGGGATTTCCAAGGTAATTATGGTGAGATTTATGCGCAATGAGAAACTATACCAGCTACGCCGGGAACGGGGCCTCAGCCAGGTTAAGGTAGCATCTGCAGTTGGTATAACCCAGAGCGCCTATGCCATGATCGAGAGGGGCCAGCGTTATCCACGTAAAGAAACCATGAAAAAGCTGGCCGATTATTTCGGTTTGACGGTAGATGAGCTTTTTTTCAAATAAAGCTCGTTTAGTGCTTCAAAGTCATTTTTTCTTAATTCAAGTGACGGCGTTACACCTAACATACCTCCGGAACAGCTATCCCTTATAGCGGGGTAGCTGTTTTTGTGTTCCTGCCTGGTAGTAAACAGGTTAGTTTCACCCTGGCGGCAGTAGCGACCACCACATTTAAGGGCCATCCACATCCGGTCCGGAAATTCGTCTCCCCATCCAGATAGATGTATTGTATAATAGAGTTTAGGAAAAATAGTGCGGCGAGGGATGAATTGTGCGGGAAATAGTGAAAACAATCACAGGCAAATGCCGGATGTGTTATGCTTGCATCCGCAACTGCCCGGTCAAGGCGATCAAGGTAGTCGACGGCCAGGCCCGGGTGGTACCGGAGCTTTGTATCGCCTGCGGCCACTGCGTCCAGGTCTGTGCCCAGGGAGCCAAGCTGGTCGAGCGGGAAATAGACAAAGTAGAGGAATTCCTGGCTGCCGGCCGGGTCATAGCCTGCCTGGCGCCTTCTTTTGTCGCGGAATTTCACCCCGCCTGGCCCGGCCAGGTGGTGGCGGCCCTGCGGAAGCTGGGTTTTGACGAGGTTTATGAAGTGGCTTACGGCGCCCATCTGGTTACCCTGGAGTATCAAAAGTACCTCCAGGAAGCCGGCGACCGCCAGGGGCTCATCAGCACCCCATGCCCGGCGATAGTCAACCTGGTGACCAAATACTACCCCCGCCTGCTGCCCCAGCTGGTGCCGGTGGTATCGCCCATGATCGCCTTGGGACGCTACCTGAAAGCCCGCAAGGGTCCCGATGTCCGCCTGGTCTTCATTGGTCCCTGCGTGGCCAAGAAAGGAGAGGCCAGGGAGGAAGAAGTAGCCGGGGCGATTGACGCCGTCCTGACCTTTCTGGAGCTAAAGGAGATGCTGGTCGCCAGGGAGATCGACATTAATCTCTGCGGTAACAGCGATTTCGATAATGACCCGGCCTATCTGGGCCGCCTCTACCCCGTCGGGGGCGGCCTCTTACGTAGCGCCGGCATCGATGCCGATATCCTGACCAACCAGGTCCTGGTAGTTGAAGGCCGTGAAGACTGCCTGGATTTTTTAAAAGCAGTAAACGAGGGCAAGATGGTGCCTCAGATGGCTGATATGCTCTTCTGCAAGGGGTGCATCAACGGCCCCATGCAGGAAAACGATTTTTCGCCCTACCGGCGGCGGAAGATTGTGGCCGAATTTACCCGCCAGGGATTGCAAAATACCCGTCCCCAGCCCCTGGATCTCACAGGGATAAACTTGCGCCGGGAGTTTCATGATCAGAGCGTTTTCTTTCCCCGGCCCAGCGAGGCGGATATCCGGGCCATCCTGGCAGAACTGGGTAAGTATACCCCGGAGGACGAGCTCAATTGCGGTGCCTGTGGCTATCCCTCCTGCCGGGAGAAGGCCGTTGCCGTTTATCACGGCCTGGCGGAGAATCGCATGTGCCTGCCCTACCTCATTGCCCAGCTGGAAAAGAGCAACTTCCACCTGCGCCAGGAGCTTAAAGCCTTCCAGGGCAAGTTTGGCCAGCTGGTGGGCAACAGTGCAGCCATGCAGGAGGTCTACCGCCTGATAGAGAAGGTAGCTAAAACCGATGCCACCGTCCTCATCCGGGGGGAGAGCGGTACCGGCAAGGAGCTGGTGGCTAGGGCCATACATTATCACAGCCGCCGGAGCGAGGCGCCCTTCGTCAGCATCAACTGCGCCGCCCTGCCGGAAACCTTGCTGGAGAGCGAGCTCTTCGGCCATGCCCGGGGCGCCTTTACCGGGGCGGTCACGGCTAAGAAAGGACTCTTTGAGGAGGCCAACGAAGGCACCATTTTCCTGGATGAAATCGGCGATATCAGCCTGGGACTCCAGAGCAAGCTCCTGCGCGTCCTCCAGGAAGGGGAATTCTTACGGGTGGGAGAGACCAGGCCGACCAGGGTGAACGTCCGCGTCCTGGCGGCCACCAACCGGGACCTGGAGAAGGCCGTCAAGGATGGCGCCTTCCGGCCCGAGCTCCTTTATCGCCTCAACGTCATTACCATCTGGCTGCCGCCCTTGCGGGAACGGCGGGATGATATCCCCCTGCTGGCCCGTCACTTCCTGGAAAAATCCTGCCAGCGCCTGGGTAAAGAAGTCAATGGCTTCACCCACGAGGCCATGGACGCCCTGATACGGGCCGACTGGCCGGGCAATGTTCGGGAACTGGAGAACGTCATCGAGCGGGCGGTTATTTTGACCGAGAGTAAGAGAATCGAGCTGGGCGATTTACCGCGGCAGTTCCGTAACATGGCCGCCGGGGCTTCCGGCTGGGCCTTCACCCGGGGCATGAGTTTTAAAGAGGCTGTGGCCGCCTACGAATCGCGCCTTATTCTGCAGGCTCTGGAGGAGAGCCAGGGGGTCCAGGCCCGGGCGGCAGAGATCCTGGGCCTGAAGCGGAGCACTTTGAATGAGATGATAAAACGCTATAATTTAATGGGCCGCAAAAATGGTGGTACAAATAAATGAACGCTGTACAAAAATATGAATAGCACGGAAACGGCCAACTATCAGGATTAAGACCAATTCCATTCAAAAAAATGTATAGAAGAAAACAGGCATGGGCTTGTTAAAAAACGACTTTCGCTAGATAAATCAAGGGCGGAAGCCGTTTTTTTATTGTCTGGCACGGGATTTGCTTTTTAAGGATAGTGAAAAGAGGTACAAAAAACCGTTCGGGGGGGATTTTCGACCACTGGATATTTAAAACTAACTTTGTAGCCGGTGAATGACGCAACTGTTTTAAAAGTGTGGTAAAATAACTCTACCCAAGGGGATTTAAAAGGGAGGCGGAAAAAATGTCCCAAGTATTAGCCAGGACAGAATATGGGAAGGTACTGCCAGAACTGACGCCGGCCGAGTTAAATGCTGCTTATGCCCGCCTGGAGGAGCGTTATAATTGCCTGCGGAGCAACTGGGAATGGTTTACGAAGGCCGGTTATTCCCGGGTTGTTGCTGACCCTGCCGGGCGGGTGGAACAAAACTAAAATGCCGGTAATAGCAGGGCACACGATATACGCCGGAAGCCCCTAAAGGAGCTGCCGGCGTTTTTATTTTCCCCGGGCCGCGATATAATAAGCCTTGAGGTGAAAGGATGAATAAACCAGAACTCATGGCCCCGGCCGGGAACCAGGAAGCCCTGAAGGCGGCCATCGCCAACGGCGCCGACGCCGTTTACCTGGGCGGCCGGCAGTTTAACGCCCGGGCAGGCGCTGATAATTTTGATCGGGATGGGATCCTGGCGGCCCTGGATTATGCCCATGAAAGGGGCTGCCGCGTTTATGTCACCGTAAACATTCTCCTGGCTGACCGGGAACTCCCTGCGGCCATGGATTACCTCTATTTTTTGGGAGCGGCGCGAGTGGATGGTGTCATCGTCCAGGACCTGGGACTGGCCCATCTCGCCCGGCGGCTCCTGCCGGAACTACCCCTCATCGGTAGTACCCAGATGACGGTGACCAATGCCGCTGGAGTCAAATACCTGGAGCAACTGGGCTTCAAGCGGGTGGTCCTTGCCCGGGAGCTGTCCCTGGACGACATCAGGGCCATCAGGGAGCAGGTAGAGCTGGAACTGGAAGCCTTCGTCCACGGGGCTCTTTGCTTTTCTTACTCGGGTCAGTGCTTGTTAAGCAGCATGATTGGGGGCCGCAGCGGCAATCGTGGCCGCTGCGCCCAGCCCTGTCGCCTGGCCTACACCCTGGTGGACGAGGCCGGCCATCCCCTGGAAGCGAAACCGGAACACCTGTTAAGCACCCGCGACCTCTATACCCTGGACCGGATTCCGGATTTGCTGGCTGCCGGGGTCACGGCCTTCAAGATCGAAGGCCGCCTGCGGCGGCCGGAGTATGTAGCCGTGGTGACCAGGGCCTACCGGCGGGTCATTGATCGCTACCTGGCCGATCCCCGGGGATTTGCCGTTTCCCCGGCAGAACGGGCGGAAGTGGCCCAGATCTTTAACCGCGATTTTACGCCGGGTTACCTGGACGGCGACCCGGGGGTCGAACTCATGGGGTACGGCCGACCCAGTAACCGGGGTCTTTACCTGGGCCGGGCCGGCCGGCGCCAGGGGGAGCGCTGGCTGGTACGCCTGGAGGCCCCCTTGCGCCGGGGGGACGGCCTGGATGTCTGGGTCAGCCGGGGCGGCCATCAAGGGATAGTGGTTCACCATATCTGGCAGGAGGGCCGGGAGGTGCCCCAGGCACCGCCAGGGACCACCGTGGCCCTGGAGCTGCCCCCTGCCACCCGGCCGGGGGACCGGATCTTTAAAACCAGCGATGTGGAGCTCCTGGAGGAGGTCCGGCGTACCTATACCTCGCCCCGGGAAGAGCCCCGGGTGCCGCTGACCATGGCAGTGCGGGGGCGACCGGGGGACCCCCTGGAACTGGAGGTTGTCGACCCCGGCGGCAACCGTGTCCAGGCCCGGACCGCTGTAGCCGCGGCAGTGGCTAAACGCCATCCCCTGGATATGGCCACTCTAACGGCCCAGCTGGGCCGCCTGGGCAACACACCCTACCGGTTGGACCGGCTGGTGGCGCACTTGGAAGGACCGGTCATGGTACCTTTAAGTGAATTAAACCGGTTGCGCCGGGAGGCCATTGAGGAACTCCGGCAGAAGCGCCTATCCTCCTGGCCGCAACGGGTACCGTCTCCGGAGTCCTTCCGTACCGGCCTGGAAGTTTGCCTAACGCCCCGGGGACGGGTGCAAGCACCAACCACGAAAACGACAATAACAGGGTATACGGGGTTACCAGGGCCGGTAGCAGGAAACGGCTATCACCGGCCCCGCCTGGCTGTAGCCGTAGGCGACGGTGAAGGAGCCCGGGTCGCCCTGGCCGCAGGTGCCGGGAGGGTGTACCTGGCCGGGGAAATCTGGCAGGGGAAAGAAACCCTGGATACAGGCGACCTGCGGGAACTGGTGACCCTGGCCGGGGAGAAGGGGGCAGAAGTCATTCCCGCCCTGCCGCGCCTGTGGCACGAAAAGGAGGCCGGCAGGGTAAAGAAGCGCCTGGAACAATTTATGGAAGCCGGGGCCAGATTGATAATGGTGGCCAATCCGGGCGGCCTGGAGCTATTACAAGAATATCACCTGGCGGGATGGGGCGATTATCCTTTAAATGTATTTAACGTCACCGCAGTAGAGGCTTTGGCCGCTGCCGGTTTACAAGGTGTGACCCTGTCGCCGGAGTTAAATCTGGAACAGCTGCGGGAGTTTAAGTCCCGGGCACCGGGCCTGCCCCTGGAAGGCATCGTCCACGGGTCCCTGCCCCTGATAGTCTCGGCCCACTGCGTCCTGGGAGCGCGGCTGGGGGGCAAAAAACCGGGGCAGGTTTGCACGGCTCCCTGCCGCCGGGGTCGCTATGGACTGAAGGATCGCCTGGGGCTGGTGTTCCCGGTAGCTACCGACCGGCAGTGTCGCTTTTATTTATATAACCCCAAAGAAATGTGCCTCGTGGACCATCTGGCGGCCATCGCCGGCCTGGGTCTGGCCTGGATTCGCATTGAGGCCCGGGAAAAGCCTCCCGGCTATATCCGCCGGGTGACGGCCCTCTACCGGGAGGCCCTGGCCGCCCTGGGGACCAGGGAAGAAAGCAGGGTTCTGGGGGCGGCCGCCCGGGAGGCGGAAGCCCTGGCCCCGGCGGGCATTACCCGTGGCCACTATTTCCGGGGAGTTATTGATGTTTAAATTAACTCCAGCCGGGTGCAACGTCGGCCTTTCCTGTTGACCGCGGCGGTAGATGAAGTTATCATCAGGACGAGGTTGGAAATGGGGGCCAAAGGTTTGAATAAGACGTACATTAAACTGGAACTGGATAAAATTCTGGCCCGGCTGGAGGGCTATTGCCTATCGCCCCTGGGAGCGGAGAGGGTGCGTGCTCTGGAACCGGTCCGGGACCTGGAACTGGTGCGCCGGCGCCAGGAAGCAACGGGAGAAGGGGAACGGGTATTGCTGCGCTATCCGGATTTACCCCTGGGTAACTTCCAGGACATCCGGCCGGAGATCAACCGGGCGGCAGCCGGAGCCATCCTGGAGGGCCAGGAACTCCTCCGGGTGGCCACCACCCTGGCTGCCGGCCGGCGCTTGCGCCAGTTCCTCCTGGGGCTGGAGGGCGAGTGGCCGGTTCTTAAAGGGCTGGCCGCCGGGATTGGCGACTTTCGCCAGCTGGAAAGGGCGATTACGGCCGCCATCGGCCCCGACGGCCTGGTCCTGGACCAGGCCACGCCGCGCCTGGCGAGCCTGCGGCAGCAGGTTCGCCAGGCCCAGGAGAGGATCAAAGAGCGCCTGGATAGCTACCTGCGTTCAACCGAGATGCAGAAATACCTCCAGGATAACCTGTTCACCATTCGCAATGATCGCTATGTCTTACCCGTCAAGCAGGAGTACCGCCACCAGGTACCGGGGCTGGTTCACGATCAATCGGCCAGCGGGGCCACCCTCTTCATCGAACCCATGGCCCTGGTGGAGTTGAATAACGAACTACGCCGTCTCCAGACAGCCGAAGCCAGGGAAGTGGAGGCTATTCTCCTGCACTTGAGTAAACTCGTAGGCGGGCAGAAAGAAGAAATCCTGGCCAGCCTGGCCGCCCTGGGGGAACTGGATTTTACCCTGGCCAAAGGACGCCTCAGCCAGGCCATGGCCGCGGTGCCGCCGCGTCTCAATGCCGGGGGGCGCTGGCGTATCCGCCAGGGTCGTCATCCCCTCCTGGGCGGCCGGGTTGTACCCGTTAGCCTGACCCTGGGCGAGGATTTTGATACCCTGGTCATTACCGGACCCAACACCGGCGGCAAGACGGTTACTTTGAAGACCATGGGCCTGTTTACCCTGATGGCCCAGTGCGGCCTGCACCTGCCGGCGGCTGACGGTACCGAAGTCGATGTCACGGCAGCCGTCTATGCCGACATCGGTGACGAACAGAGTATCGAGCAATCCCTGAGCACCTTCTCGGCCCACATGCGTCAGATTGTGGCCATTGTCAGGGAAGTGGAAGCGGGGAGCCTGGTCCTCCTGGACGAACTGGGAGCCGGTACCGACCCTACTGAAGGAGCGGCCCTGGCCATGGCCATCCTGGACTACCTGACCGGGGTGGGGGCCCGGACGGTAGCTACCACCCACTTCAGCGAACTCAAGGCCTACGCCTATGCCACGCCCCGGGTAGAAAACGCCGCCGTGGAGTTTGACAGCGAGACCCTGCAGCCGACTTATAAGCTCCTCATCGGCACCCCCGGGGAGAGCAACGCCTTCGCCGTTGCCGGTCGTCTGGGACTGCCGCCGGCCCTCATCGAACAGGCCCGTGGCTTCCTGAGCGAGGAGAACCGGCGGGTCAGCCGTCTGATCGAGGGACTGACGGCCGACAGGCGGGCCAGCGCCCGGGAACGGGCCGAGGCCGAATCCTTACGCCGCGAGGCGGAAGCCGCCCGGGAAGCCATGGAAAAGGAACGTAGGGAGTGGCAGCAGCAGGCTGCCAGGCAATTGGAGAAGGCCCGGGAGGAAGCCCGGGCCATCCTCCGCCGGGCCCGTTATGAAGTCAGGGAGCTCATGGCCAGGGTGGAGAAGGCCCTGGCGGAGGAAAGCCTGCGCAGCCAGCAGCAGGTCCTCTCTAGAGCCCGCCAGCGGTTAAAGGAACTGGAGGATGAGGTAGAAACCGGGATGGAACGCTACCAGCCGGTAGCAGGCGGCCAGCCGCCGGAGCACCTCCGGGCGGGGGACAGGGTCTTCCTGGCTTCCTGGGGCCAGGTCGGAGAAGTTATCAGCCCTCCTAACGAGCAGGGAGAGGTCCTGGTCCAGGTTGGCGCTCTCAAAGTGAATGTGCCGGTAAAGGAGCTTCGCCTGGTTAATAACGACCATCACGAAAATAGAACTAAAACTAGAAGGAACGTCGCCGGTGCCGGCTGGACTGTCCAAGCGGCCGTCAATGACGACATCCGGCCGGAAATCGACCTGCGGGGGCTAACCGTAGCCGAAGCCTGCCATCAAGTAGACGAATACCTGGACGACGCCGTTCTGGCAGGTCTGAACCGGGTAAGTTTAATCCATGGCAAGGGTACCGGCGCCCTACGAGTGGCCCTGCAGGACTACCTGCGCCAGCACCCCCTGGTCAAGGGCTTTCGCCTGGGCGGGGCCGGGGAAGGTGGCAGCGGGGTGACCATCGTCGATATCGGCCGTTGACCTGGTGCCAGGGATAAAAAAGAGGGGTAGACCCCGGGGAAAATACTCCGGCGTTTACCCCTCTTTAGCCTCTCCCTTTATTTTTTGGGTATAGCTATGGTCACCTCATTGGAAGGAGTACCCGATTTATCATTACCACTCAGGGCGATTACCCGGTACCGGTAGGTCACCCCCGGTTGCACGCTGGTGTCGGTATAACTGGTTTGCCTGACGATGGCCAGGCTTCTATGGCCGGAACCGCCGGTACTTCTCTCGACGGAAAAGACGTAATTGCCGCCATCAGGTACGTCCCAGGTGAGGATTACCCGGGGCTGGCTGACATTGGGTCCGACCTCCAGCTGGGCATCCAGCTGCGGGGCCGGCGGCCCATTGTCCTGGCTGGGGCCACCGGTACTTTTGCTGAGCTGGTGATCCGGTAGATCGCAATGTCTGGTAGGCACCTGGCCCGGGGGTAATTGTACCTGTTTTACATACTGGGAGGGGCAACCGCCGGATTGGCCCGGTCCCGGGATGTTGGCCAGGAAAAGGGCACCGCCGTGGCGCGGATCGGTACAGATGCTCACCAGGCCCGCTTTGTTACTGTTTCCCCCGCTGTGGAGGGTACAGTATTGCCGCGGCGCTTCCAGATAAGAATCTTCCGCCTTGCCCGTATAGCCATCCGGTCGCCTTAAAAACACGCCGGTGGTGACATTGGGGCAATTGGGGGTGGCCAGCATACCTGTGGTGGGGTCGATCTGTACCTGTACCCAGACGTCGGAGACCTTCGTGGGTAGCATACTCTGGGTAAAGATCTCTTTAACGATAAACTCTTTGGGGGTCAGGTCGCTGGGGAGGAGACCTGACTTGGCGTCCACGTCAGCATAGATAATCCCCGCCGGCCGGGGGAAGTCCTGAACCGGTTTATCCTTCAAAGCGGCCCCGATGACCTTTTTCCAGATTAAGGCCGGGTAGCCGCCGCCGGCGACGCTTTTCAAGTAGTGCTGGGGGTCGGTCTGGTCATAGCCCATCCATACGGCCCCGACTAGTTCTGGCGTATAACCAACGAACCAGGCGTCCTTTTCACCATTCAAGTTTTTGAACTCCGGTGTTTCCGGCAGGGAGGTAGTACCGGTTTTGCCGGCAGCCGGACGGCCAATTTGGGCCCTGGTGCCGGTACCGGAGGTAACTACCGTTTCCAGCATATCGGTCATGAGGTAGGCAGATTGCTCGCTCATGACGGCCTGCTTCTGGGGATTAACTACAATCAGATCCCGGCCGTTGTGGTCGGTAATCCGGGTAATCAGGTGGGGGGTGATATATACCCCCTGGTTGGCAAAGGTGCCATAGGCGGCAGCCATCTCCAGGGGCGATACCCCGGTAGTCAGGCCACCCAGGGCCAGGGACAGGTTGCGATCCTCAGGTTTAAGGGGCAATCCCAGGCGCAGTCCGAAATCGTAGCCAGTATCGACACCAATGGTATTTAGCATCTTGACGGCGGCGACGTTGACGGACCAGCGCAGGGCTTCCCGCATGCTGATGAGCCCCCGGTAACGGCCATCGTAGTTACGGGGGGTAAAGGGTTTGGGTGACCCGGGGAAGGTGGTGGGTACGTCGTCAATGACATAGGCCGGAGGATAGCCTTTTTCGAGGGCAGGGGCATAAACAACCAGTGGTTTAATCGTGGAACCGGGTTGCCGCTCAGCCTGGATCGCCCGGTTAAAGCCCCGGCGGGTAGTATAATCGCGCCCGCCAACCAGGCCACGTACCTCGCCGGTATGGGGGTCCAGGACAACCATGGCGCTTTCGATCTGGCGGTCTTTGGCGCTGGGAGGGAAGTTATTTTTATCCTGGTAAACCTGCTCCATTTCAGTTTGGATGGCGGGGTCCAAGGCTGTATAGATTTTCAGGCCGCCCCGGTAAAGTTCGGAGGATTCGATACCGTTGCTCTCAAGTAAGCGGCTGGCTTCCTCGACTACAGCATCGATATAATAGGGATACTTGTCTACCGGAGCCTTTTTGGACTCCTTAAAGGTTAATTTTTCAGCCTTGGCCTGGTTGGCTTGTTCCTGGGTAATGTAACCGTATTTTACCATATTATCCAGGACGACAGCCTGGCGGTCTTTAGCTGCCTGTTCATTACCCTTGACGAAAGGGTTGTAATTACCCGGGCTCTGGATGATACCCGCCAGCATAGCCGACTGGGCGAGGTCGAGGTTCTGGACGTCTGTACCAAAGTAGTACTGGGCGGCGGCTTCCACCCCGTAGGTACCGGGGCCGAGGTAGACGATATTCAGGTATTTCTCCAGGATTTCTTTTTTAGTATACATGCGCTCCAGTTGAATGGCCATGAGGGCTTCCTGGATTTTACGTTTGAAGGTCCGCTGCGGATTTTCAATGAAAGCATTTCTAGCCAGTTGCTGGGTCAGGGTGCTGGCACCCTCCTGGATGCTCCCGTGGCGCAGGTTGATAATGGCTGCCCGGAGAATTGCTTTCAAATCGATACCATGATGCTGGTAGAAACGGGCGTCCTCAGTAGCGATAACAGCGTTTTGCAAATTGACAGGTATTTTATCCAGGGGCACTACCACCCGGTTTTGCTCACCGTGAAGCTCGCCGACCAGCTGGTTGTTGCGGTCGTAAACAAAGGTGGTCATGTCCAGTTTGAAATTATCAGGTTGCCAACCAGGCATAGTGCGGATGATACCGATGGCAAAGCCGGCACCGGCACCTACCAGAATCACACCTAGGACTAACAGGGTCAATAAAACTGCCCGGAAAACATTCAATTTCCTTTTGCGTTTTTTCTCTGGAGCCATTCCTAAAATGACCTCCTTTCAACGGCTTTTTCATTATATCATAGCCCGGCCGCCAGGGGAATGATGATACCTTGAAGGACGGCCGGGGCTTATGCTAAACTTAAGCAAGTGCTACTTAAAAATAGACGTTGGGGCAGCAAAGAATTGCATGATTATTTCGGAGGATGGTTTAAGTTGGAACAAGAAGTCGCACGGCAGTTAAGGATCCTCCGCCGGGGAGTGGCTGAGATTGTGCCTGAGGAGGATTTGCAGGCCAAACTCAGAAAATCCCTGGCCACCGGTAAACCCTTAAAGGTTAAACTGGGTTTAGACCCTACGGCCCCGGATATTCATCTGGGTCATACGGTGGTGCTCCAGAAACTGCGCCAGTTTCAGGAATTGGGCCACCAGGTGATAATCATCATCGGCGATTTTACCGGGCGTATAGGCGATCCCACCGGTAAATCGGAAACCAGGCGCCAGCTTACAGAAGCAGAAATCCTGGCCAATGCCGAAACCTATAAGGAACAGATTTTTAAAGTACTGGACCCAGAGCAAACCCGGGTGACCTTTAACAGCCACTGGCTGGGCAAGCTTACCTTTGCCGAAGTCATTGAACTGGCAGCTAGGACGACGGTGGCCCGCATGCTGGAGCGGGACGATTTTGCCCGCCGGTTCCAGGAAAATCGTCCTATCAGCATCCATGAGTTTTTTTACCCCCTAATGCAGGGTTATGATTCCGTGGCCCTGGCTGCAGATGTCGAACTTGGGGGTACGGATCAGAAGTTTAACCTCCTTATGGGCCGTCACCTGCAGCGTGAATATGGCCAGGAGCCCCAGGTGGCCATGATGATGCCCATCCTCCCCGGCCTGGACGGCGTACAGAAGATGAGCAAGAGCCTGGGGAACTATATCGGTATCAAGGAATCCCCCCGGGAGATGTACGGTAAGACCATGTCCCTCCCTGATGAACTCATGCTCACCTATTACGAGCTGGTGACGGCAGTGCCCCTGGAGGAGCTGGCAGCCATCAGGCAGGGCCTGGCCAGCGGCAGCCTGCACCCCAGGGATGCCAAAATGCGCCTGGCCCGGGAGATAGTAGCCATGTATCACACTCCGGAAGCGGCCCTGGAGGCGGAGAGGGAATTTCGCCAGGTCTTCCAGCAGCATGACCTGCCTGATGATATGCCGGAATTAACGATTAAAGAAGACAGGGTGTGGCTGCCCCGGCTCATGGTCCAGGCCGGGCTGGCTCCCAGCACCAGCGAGGCCCGGCGCCTGATCCGCCAGGGTGCAGTAAAGATCGACGGTGAACGGGTAACCGATCCTGACACCGAGGTTGAGGTCAGGGAGGGCCAGGTCCTCCAGGCCGGTAAACGTAAATTTGCCCGGCTGCACACATTTTAATCACCCCCTGAGTATACTTCTTATATGGGGGTGATTGCCTTGCGGCGGCGGTGGCGGCGCCCTGGAAGGCGGCCGTGGGGAGTGGCAGCGCTGGTCCTGGCCGGTTTGCTTCTACTTTTACTCCTGGAATGGCGCCTGGGACCGGCTCTGGAAGCGGTGGCAGCTACCCAGGCCAGGTGGGTGGCCACCGAGGCTATGCAGCAGGCAGTGCTGGATAAAATTACCGGCCAGGTAAGCTATAATAATCTCATCCAGCCCGGGAGCAGCGATGGCGGCCAGGTAGTCTTCATGCAGGCCGACGCCCTGGGTATCAGCCGCCTCCAGGCTGCGGCCCAGCTGGCCATCCAGGAACGCCTGGCGCGGCTGCAGGGTAAAACCTATTACCTGCCCCTGGGGCAGATCCTGGGGTTAAAACTCCTGGCGGCCTATGGCCCCCCGGTACCATTACGCTTTGTCCCCATGGGCACGGTAAAGGTTAATGTCGGTGATACCTTTGAAAGCGCCGGCATTAATCAGACGCGCCATCGCATCTACCTCCAGGCGGAGAGCGAGGTTCAGGTAGTAGCCCCTTTTAGCCGGGAAAAGGTACAGGTAGCCACCACCATTCCCGTGGCCGAGGCCATTATCGTCGGCCCGGTACCCCAGACCTACGTCTCCCTGGGGTCGGAAATGTTAAAAGGTATTTTAAGGGCACCTGGATTCTAATTTTTCTTGTCCAACAGGCAGGAATTAGACAATTGAGGGCGAATAAATAATACCTGAGCGGTGTGGAGACCGCGCTGGATGGAAGGCCACGAGGAGGTCAGAACCGGCTGGAGCCGGTGGGATTCCCTGTGGCCCTTTTTGCTTTTTTACTGCAACTTTCTTAAGGGGGTATTCCTGCTGCGCATAGCTGTAGTCGATGGCCAGGGCGGCGGTATCGGTAAGCACATAACCGCCAGGCTGCGACAGGAACTGCCGCCGGAAGTCGAAATCCTGGCCCTGGGAACCAACGCCGCGGCTACCGTAGCTATGATCAAAGCCGGGGCCAATGAGGGGGCTACCGGCGAGCGAGCCATCATCTACAACGCTCCCCGGGTCGAGGCCATCACCGGTTCCCTGGCCATAATCCTAGCTGACGCTATGCTGGGCGAATTGACCCCGGCTATGGCGGCGGCCATCGCCGCCAGCCCGGCACGCAAATTTCTCCTGCCAATCAACCGGTCGGGGGTAGAAGTAATAGGAGTCACCCCCGAGCCGTTGCCCCATTTAATTGAAGCCCTGGTTAACCGCGTGAAGTTTTTTTATCAGGAGGGAGGGGATAAGGATGTGTGAAGCCAACGCCTACCTGCTCAAAGAGAGCGGGGAAGAGGAACTGGTCTTTGAGAATGTTGACCGGGTCTTGCCCGGGGAAGAGGGTATTATGATGGAAGATATTTTCGGTAAACGCAAACTCCTGCGGGCGCGGATTAAAGAAATGGCCCTGGTGGACCATAAAATCATCCTCGAAGCCCTCTAAGCCGGGCGTTAGTTACGGCCAGGCCACGGCATACTATAGTTGCCGTGGCTTTTTTACTTGACAGGCCCATGACCAGGGATTAAAATGTAAATAATTCCGATATAAATACTTAGTTATAAGGAGGAAGGCAGCATGAAGATAGCCCGGGATGTTACCCAGTTGATAGGGCAGACGCCGATCCTGCGCCTGAACCGCCTGGTAGAGGACGGGATGGAGGTATACTTAAAAATCGAGTTTTTTAATCCTGGAGGCAGTGTTAAGGACCGCATTGCCCTCAGCATGATTACCGCTGCGGAAGCCGACGGCCGCTTGAAACCCGGGGATACCATTGTCGAGCCCACAAGTGGTAATACGGGTATCGGCCTGGCCATGGTGGCGGCCGTACGGGGTTACCGCCTGATCCTGGTTATGCCGGAAACAATGAGTATTGAGAGGCGCAAGCTCCTGGCGGCCTATGGGGCGGAGTTCGTCCTGACTCCGGGAAACCTGGGGATGAAGGGGGCTGTAGATAAAGCAAATGAACTGGTACGGGAGAACCCCGGTTACTTTATGCCCCAGCAGTTTGAAAATCCGGCCAACCCGGCCATCCACCGCCAGACCACGGCCAGGGAGATCCTGGAGCAAATGGACGGTAAAGTAGACGCCTTTGTGGCCGGCGTCGGGACCGGGGGTACCCTCACCGGGGTGGGTGAGGTCCTGAAAAAGGAAATCCCGGGGGTAAGGATTGTAGCTGTGGAACCGGCGGCTTCACCGGTCCTTTCTGGAGGCCAGCCAGGACCCCATAAGATTCAGGGTATAGGTACCGGCTTTGTCCCGCCGGTCTTGCGCCGGGAGGTGGTTGACGAGATAATCACCGTCACCAACGAAGACGCTATGGAAACGGCCCGGCGCCTGGCACGGGAGGAAGGCCTGCTGGTGGGCATCTCTTCGGGCGCCGCTGCTTTTGCCGCCCTCCAAGTGGCCCGGCGCCTGGGCCGGGGGAAAAGGGTACTGGCCATCGCCCCCGACACCGGCGAGCGCTACCTGAGTACGGAGTTGTTCAAGATAGGCTAAGGGAAAACGGCAGGCCGGTGGCCTGCCGTTTCTACTGCTATGAAGTTCTACTGGCCGATGAATTCCTGGACCCAGTAGTGGCCATAGCTGCCGCCGCTGGCATAGCCGACACCTATGGCCGTAAAATTAGCGTTTAAGATATTACTGCGGTGGCCGGGGCTATTCATCCAGGCCGCTACCACCGCCTCCGGTGTTGGGTAGCCGGCGGCGATGTTCTCCCCGGCTATACGGTAGCTAATGCCGAATTGCTTGAGCATATTGGCGAAGGAACCATAAGTGGGCGACTCATGGCTGAAATAATTCTTGTCCCGCATATCTTCGGCCTTGAGGCGAGCTACCCGGGCCAGCTGCGGGTCTGCTGCCAGGGGTTTCAGGCCGACCTTGGCCCGCTCGGCATTGACCAGGTTCACTACCTGCTGTTCGTAAGCGCTTAACTGGTAGTTACCGGCGGGGGCGGGTTGGGGGGCAGGTTGCGGTGCTGGTACGGCCGGATTGCCGGGACTGGTTACCGGGGCCGGTGCGGGTTTAGATGCTGGTTGTGGTGCAGGCGCCGGTGCCGGAGTCGGGGACTGCCTGGTGACCTGTCCGCTGCCGGCGTTCGGAGAAACATGCCACCGGTAGTGCCAGCTCCAGTAAGGGGCGGTATACCAGCTATAGTTATAGGAGTAAATACCCCTGGTAGAGTTAGAGGCGGGTGTAGCAGCCCGGGCCGCGCTTAAAGGGGCGGCAGCCACAACGGCGGCCAGCAGGATTTTCAGAGCTGCGGTGAGCCACTTGTGCTTCAAAGCGGTCAATCCTCCTTTTACTCCTTTTTTACGCCTGGCCAGGCCAGTAAAAAATCCACCTCCCTTCCAACGCCTCCGGGGTTAGCTGACGGGTGCGGGCTGGAAGTGCCCTATGCCGCTCCCGGTCTTTCTCCCACCGTTGCCCGGCTCCGGACAAAGACGAGAGGTGTATACTGGAAGCGGGATTAACCCCAAGAATATGGTTCCCCCGGTTTCTTTTAAAAGAAATTCGGCGTTTACAGGTGGCCATAACGTTAAATTCATTTTACCATAAAATAAGGGTATAGTTAACATAAAATTGGCAGGCAGAATTTGCTATAACCCATGCTTTAAATAAGCCCGGGCGGTAAATGTTGCTTAAATAAGGCCCTGTATGTTAGAATTTCAATGTTGAGTATATAAGAAAGGGGGTAAGAGAGATGTCCGGACATTCCAAGTGGGCCAATATTAAAAATCGCAAGGCCAAGGTTGATGAAAAACGGGGCCGCCTCTTTACCAAAATCGGGCGGGAAATTATCATCGCCGCCCGGATGGGAGGCGGTGATCCCGAGGGCAATATGCGCTTAAAGGCTGCTATAGCCAAGGCCAAAGCAGCCAATATGCCCAACGAGAACATCCAGCGGGCCATTATGCGCGGTACCGGCGAACTAGAAGGGGCCGCATATGAGGAAATGACCTATGAAGGTTACGGTCCCGGTGGCGTAGCCATGCTTCTGAATATAGCCACCGATAACCGGAACCGTACAGCTTCAGAAATCAGATATATCTTTTCCCGGGGCGGTGGCAACCTGGGCGAAAGCGGTTGCGTAGCCTGGATGTTTAACCCCAAAGGGGTAATTACGGTGGAGGTCCCCGCCGGGGATAAACGGGAAGAAGTAATCCTCCAGGCTATCGAGGCCGGGGCGGAGGATGTCGATGACGAGGACGACGAGGTATTGGAAATCAAGACGGCGCCCGGGGACCTGGAGGCCGTCCGGGAAGCCCTGGAGGCCAGCGGTGTTACCATAACACACGCTGAGGTTGAGATGGTACCGCAAACGACTGTTACCATCGACGACCCGGAGACAGCAGGCAAGGTTATGCGTCTCATTGAACGCCTCGAAGATCATGACGACGTCCAGGCAGTATATACAAACGCTGATATTCCTGCAGCAATTATGGACCAATTAGATATATAGCGAGGTATAAAACTACAGGCCGCCGGCAATGCTAGTTAGTGGCAATTTCTGTTTGGCAGGAGGGGCCACAGTGACAGCAGTCCGGCGCTTGCTTGTTATCGGTATAGTGATCTTTTTCCTTGGGGGACTGGTGGCCTACCAGGAGGCCAGGGTAAATTCCGGCCGGCAGCCGGTTTTTTTAAGGGTGCCAGGTATCATGGAACCCCGGGTCCAGCTTGAACCGCGACTGGAAAAATATTACCGCGGTTGCGGCCATACCTACCCCCTGCCCCTGCCGCCGGGGATCAAGTGGCAGGGATCCGGTAAAGAGGAGATGACCTCCCTTTTTCCGCCGGCCGAAGGGTGGCACCTGAGGCAAGAAGCCGGACGCCTGGTAGCCACCCAGGAAGTTGACGGCCTGTGCCCGGTTTGCGCTCCCAAGCGGCACCTGGCAGTAAAGGACGGCCTGGTGGCCGTTTATCAGGGACCTGCCGGAACCCTGGGGCCGCTGCTTAAGGTTACGGGCCTCAAAATCTCTGCCATCCCGGCCAACTGGCAGTCCAGGATTCAGGCCGGCGAGGCGGAATTTAACTCCGAACAAGAACTCCTGGAAGCCCTGGACAGCCTGGACGAATACCGCTAGTTCCCCGGATATTTTCCGGCCGGGTCAGCGACCCGGTTTTTCTTTTGGTTTGGAAAAAAAGGAACTGCTCTCTTCAACGTCGAATAATTGCCAGGCAGAGGTTTTTTTGAACCGGTACTCCTAAAGAAGATGGAGCATACCCAAACCAATAATAACCATTTTTGATAGAACCATATTTTCGGGGGAATAATTATGCTGATCCTGGGAATAGACCCGGGGACGGCGATTGTCGGTTACGGCCTGGTGGAGGCCCGGGCTGGACAAACCCGCGCCCTGGTATACGATTGTATCCGGACACCGGCGGGGGAGGATCCCTGCCGGCGGCTGGCAACCATTTACGCCGGCATAAGGGAGCTAATCGAGCGCTTGCAGCCAGAAACCATGGCCGTGGAAGAACTCTTCTTTAACAAAAACAGCAAGACAGCCCTAGCCGTTGGCCAGGCCAGGGGCGTGATCCTTCTGGCCGCGGCCCATACCGGTCTGCCGGTGGCCGAGTATACCCCCCTGGAGGTCAAGCAGGCAGTGGCCGGTTTCGGCCGGGCGCCCAAGGAACAGGTCCAGCGTATGGTCCAGGCTTTGCTGGGCCTAGAAGAAAAACCCCGGCCAGATGATGTGGCCGATGCCCTGGCGGTAGCCGTATGTCATGCCAGCTTCGCGCCCTGGCGGCAAAGGGAAAAGGAGGTGGCTGGCCGTTGATCGGGTACCTGCGGGGTAGGTTACATCTGGTAACACCGGAGGGTATCCTCCTGGAGACCGGAGGGATCGGCTGGCTGGTACGTACAGTGACCAATCGTTCCTGGCCGGCCCCCGGTACGGAGATAGCTGTCTACACCCAGCTGGTGGTCAGGGAAGACGCCATGGAATTATATGGTTTTACCCGGCCGGAGGAACTGCACCTTTTCACCCTCCTTAGAGGCGTAAATGGCATCGGGCCCCGGGGCGCCCTCCAGATTTTGGGGGCTGCCAAGCCGGAACAGCTGTCCCGGGCCATTGCCGCCGGCGATAGTGCCTTTCTGACCGCCCTGCCGGGAATCGGGGCCAAGAAGGCCCAGCGGTTACTCCTGGAATTGAAGGACGCGGTTTTAAAATCCGGCCTGGTAGACGGTACGGAGACTGAGGCCATACCGGCAGGAGGCGGGGATAATGATGAAGCCCTGGCCGCCCTGTTGGCGCTGGGCTATAGCCGGGAAGAGATTGGCCCGATCCTGGCCAGGGTACGGCAGGAACTGGGGAATGCTACCCCTACGACAGCCGTCCTCCAGGCGGTACTAAAAACCTTTGGCCGGGGGGGAGGGGATTAATTGGCAACGGAGAGGTTAGTAGCCGGAAACCTGCATAATGAAGACCAGGAACTTGAATTGAGCCTGCGACCGCGCTGCCTGGCAGAGTACATCGGCCAGGAACATGTCAAGGAGACCCTGGGCATCTTTATCCAGGCGGCCCGTGAACGGGGTGAAGCCTTGGACCACGTCCTTCTCTACGGGCCCCCGGGGCTTGGTAAGACCACCCTGGCCGGGATTATCGCCAATGAGCTAGGGGTCCAGCTGCGGGTCACCTCGGGACCGGCCCTGGAACGGGCCGGGGACCTGGCAGCCATCTTGACCAACCTGCAGCCCCGGGACGTCCTCTTTATCGATGAAATCCACCGCCTGCCCCGCCAGGTGGAGGAGATCCTTTACCCGGCCATGGAAGACTTCGTCTTAGATATTATCCTGGGTAAGGGTCCCGGCGCCCGTTCCATTCGCCTGGACCTGCCCCCCTTTACCCTGGTGGGAGCGACTACCAGGGCGGGGTTGCTATCTTCCCCTTTAAGGGATCGCTTCGGCATCAATTCCCGCCTGGAGTTTTACCAGGTGGCCGAGCTGGAAGAGATTATCAGGCGGGCGGCCACCATCCTCCAGGTTGCCATCGAGCCGGAAGGAGCCAGGGAGATCGCCCGGCGCGCCCGGGGGACGCCCAGGGTAGCCAACCGCTTGTTGAAGCGGGTCAGGGATTACGCCGAGATCCGGGCCGGAGGAGTCATTACCAGGGAGGTGGCCCGGGAGGCCCTGGAACTCCTGCAGGTTGATGCCGCCGGCCTGGATAGTTCAGACCGGCGCCTTCTGCTCACCCTTATCCGCAAGTTTAACGGGGGACCCGTCGGTCTCGAGACCCTGGCCGCAGCCATCAGCGAGGAACCGGACACCATTGAGGACGTCTACGAACCCTTTTTACTCCAGATGGGCTACCTCCAGCGTACTCCCAGGGGCCGGGTGGCTACCCCCGGAGCCTATGCACACCTGGGTATTAAGCCGGAAGACCGGTTGTTTTGATAGAACCCTTCATTGGGAACTAACGCCCTGTACAAGCCCGGAAAGTGAACTGTATAGAGGGTAGACCTCTATTTTTTGGAGGGGGAAAGTTTCGTGGGCGACTGGAGTTTTTTCGGCAAAATGCTCTTAGGGATGGGCCTTTTCCTGGCCCTCATGGGCCTGTTGCTCCTGGGTCTGGGAAAACTATTCAGCATCGGCCGCCTGCCGGGTGACATCTATATCCAAAGGGGTAACTTTACCTTTTATTTCCCTCTGGTCACCTCTTTGTTACTCAGCCTGATTCTGACGGTAATATTAAACCTGCTCTTCCGGCGTTAATTCCTGCTGGCCAAAAATCGCTATCCAGGTGCGAAAAAGTATAGTGAGGTGAAGCTCAAATTGCAGCCCGGAGCCGACCCGAACCACCTCCTGGCTCTGGCCAGGAGCGGGGATGCCGTGGCCAGGGAGGAACTGATCCGGCGCTATACCCCCTTTATCCTATCGGTAGTTTCCAGGACGACAGGTCATTTTATCCGCCTGGGCGAAGACGACGAAGCCAGTATCGGGTTAATGGCCTTTAACGAGGCGATAGATAACTACCGCCTGGAAGGCGGTGCCACCTTTTTAACTCTGGCGGAAACAGTTATCCGGCGGCGTTTAATTGACTACTTTCGCCGGGAGGGGCGCCACCGCCAGGTCCTGTCCCTCCAGGCCATGGAGGGAGAAACGGCGGCCGCAGTCGACCCTGTGGCCAGGGACGAGATAAACATGGTGGACGAACTGGCGGACAGGCGGGAAGAGATCGAGCGTTACCAGAAAGAACTCGCCTCTTATGGTATCACCTTGAAGGATCTGGTAAAATGCAGCCCCCAGCACCGGGATGCCCGCGACCGGGCCCTGGCGGCCGCCCGGGTAGTAGTCGCCAACCCCCTTCTCAGAAAGTATCTCCTGGAAAGGAAGGCCCTGCCCTTAAAAGCCCTGGAAAAAGAAGTCGAGACCAGCCGCAAAACCCTTGAACGCCATCGCAAATACATCATTGCCGCAGTAGTTATGCTTATGGGCAATTACGAATACCTGGCAGGTTACATTGGCCAGGACCGGAGGGGTGGTCAGGATGGACGGCGCTGAACGCGGTATAGTCATGTCCAGGGAGGGGCAGAGGGTCATCGTTTTAACGCCCCGGGGCGACTGGCGGGCTTTAAAATTGGCCGGACCCCTGCCGGAAGTGGGGGAAGAAATTATGCTGCCGCCGGTGGTCAAGAGGCCGGCGTGGCCCCTCTTTACTGCCGCCGCAGTAGTTCTTTTACTGGTCCTGACCGGGGCTGTAGTGCGCCGGATAGAAACCCCGGCGCCGGCGGCTGCCCCTATGGTAGCCTATTATGTTAATATAGATATTAACCCCAGCGTAGAGCTGGCCGTGGATGAAAAGGATACCGTCCTCGAGGCCCGCGGCCTGAACAACGACGGGGAAAAATTACTCGCCGGCATTGCCCTGAAGGGGGAAAAGGTTACCGGGGCTATGAAGATTCTGGCCCTGGAGGCCCTGCGCCAGGGTTATTACCTTCCCGAGGGGGAAGGCGCCATGATGGTAACAGTAATCCCTGCCGGGTCCGGCCAGGAGAAACTGGCGGCCGGGGATGAACTGGGCCAGAGGCTCACCCGCGAAGCGCAGGATGTCTTTCAGCAGGCCGGGGTACATGCTGCCGTAGAGGCAGCTACCGTCCAGCCGGAGATCCGCCAGCATGCCGAGGCCGCCGGCCTCTCGGCCGGTAAGTACAGCATTATGCTGGAGGCCCTGGCAGCCGGGGCCCAGGTAAAGGCTGTCGATTTGCAGCGGGAGAGTATTACTAAAGTCCTGCAGGAACTCAATTTTAACTGGGAAGATGTGCTTGCCCGGCTAAAAAGGGATCCTGACCTGTTAAAGAGGGAAGAGCAACTGGGACCGGTCCTGAAGGCGGCCCTGGGTCAGGGCCCACTCCCCGCGGAAAACGGAAATAGCCAGGGTAATGCTCCCGCCAGGGGTCCGGCAGCAGCACCGGCTAATAAGCCCGACCAGGGGGATAATCAGGAAACCCGGCAAGGCAAACAGGAAACCACCGGCCAGGGGAGGGAGATGAACTCGAACCGTGGCCAGTCCTCCAGCCGGGATGGTATGGCAGTAGCCTGGCAGCTACGAGCCCGGCTCAAGGCCGGACTGCAAAACCAGCCGGGGGGACCGGTCCTCAAAGAACTGCCGGTACTAGAACATGTCCCCGGGAAAAACCTGCGGGACGTGCTGGCAAAAATAAAATTGGAAGACGTGGTTTTAAAGAAAATAGAGGAAAAACGGCAGGATATGGCGAAAAGATAGATTGTTAAGGATTTCCCGTGAGCGCCAAGTTTGCCAGTTTAAGCACCCGAAGCCCGGAGTCTGTACTCCAGCGCCGCATGAAGCTGTGCCAGAAGCCTATTTTCGGAGGAGAGGAGAAACTTGAGGAAAACTTACCGCCGGGGGATGGCTGCCCTGCTCCTGGCCTTAATACTAATCCCTGCTGCCTCCGGGGAGGCGGCTTCCCGGCCCATCCGCGTCCTGCTGGACAGTAGCCCCGGCGAGGTGGAATTCCAGGTGGAGCAGGGCGGTTACCAGCTGGTTGACGATCACAGCGGCCAGGAGATCGCCACGGCCACTTCCGGGGTTAAGTGGACGGTCAGGCAGGACGGCAGCACCCTGCAGCTTTTAAAAGATGGTGCCCCTGTAGGCAGCTTCAATGGCCCCATTCAGCTAAAACCTGCCAGGGCAGGTCTCAACCTCTTCAGTTACCGGGGCAACCGCTACCGGGGGAGCCTGAGTATCCTGCGGGGCGAGGGCGGTTTGCTGGTTATCAACATCGTCGACCTGGAACAATACCTTTACGGCGTCGTTGGTAAAGAAATGCCGGCCAGCGCGGCCCTGGAAGCCCTTAAGGCCCAGGCTGTAATCGCCCGTACCTATGCTATCACCAGGATGCAACCGTCCCAGCTCTACGACGTCACCGACGATACCTCGACCCAGGTATACGGCGGTTATGAGGCCGAGGTCAATTACGGCGCCGCCAGGGATAAAGTTCTGCAGGCGGTAGACAGCACCCGGGGAGAGGTGATCTATTATGACGGCAAGGTCATCCAGGCCTACTTCCACGCCAACGCCGGCGGCTACACCGAGGATAGTGAGAACGTCTGGAGCAATCCCCTGCCCTACCTGCGGGGCGTGCCCTCGCCCGATGACGACTGGGCCGTCAAGTATCCCTACCAGACTCCTGGCGGTTACCCGGCCAATACATATAACTGGACGGTGACCCTGACCAGGCAGCAGGTCCAGGACCAGGTTAATAGCTGGCTTGCCGGTCAGGGTAAAGGCGCGGTCGGGGAGGTGGTCGACCTGGTCCTTTCGCGGCTGGGGCGTGACGGCCAAAAGGAGACGGTATCCGGCCGGGTAACCAGGATGGATATCCGCACCACCACCGGAACGGCCCAGGCTTTCCGGGACGGCATTCGCGCCGTCTTTGGCCTGAAAAGTACCCTCTTCACGGTGCAGATGGACTCCACGGTGAATGTCCTGGACGGTTCCGGGCAGCAACGGGCGGTGAATTACGGCGCCGAACTGGTAGCCCTGGGAGCCGGCGGCGTCCTCAACGCCCCTAACGGTGCCGCCGGAGATTATACGGTAGCCGGGCGCGACGGCACACGCCAGGTACCCAAGCTCTTCACCCGGGTAATCTTCCAGGGGAAGGGATACGGCCACGGCCTGGGCCTCAGCCAGTGGGGGGCCATGGGCATGGCCGAAAAAGGGTATACTTACCAGCAAATTATCGAACACTACTACAACCAGGATCATTATGACGGCCACCTGAAGATTGCGACCTATTGATTTTAATAACAGACAGGTGAAGGGTTAAGTTGCGGATAGAAGAATTTGACTACGAGTTGCCGCCAGGACAAATCGCCCAGCAACCGGTGGAGCCGCGGGATGCCTCGCGGCTCCTCGTCCTGCACCGGGAAGGTGGTTTCCTGGAGCACCGTCACTTCTACGACCTGCCACGCTACCTCCACCCCGGCGACGTGCTGGTGGTGAATGAGACGAAGGTAATTCCCGCCCGCCTGTGGGGCTACCGTGCCGGGACGGGCGCTAAAATCGAAGTCCTCTTATTGACCCGGCAGGAAGGTGACACCTGGGAAACCCTGGTGCGGCCGGGACGACGGGTACCGGTGGGCGCGGAGCTAATCTTCGGCCGGGGTGAATTGCAGGCCCGGGTAAAGGGGGTAACCCCGGCCGGAGGACGGATAATGGAGTTCTCTTATCAGGAGGGCCCCTGGGAGGCCTTGCTGGAACGCCTGGGGGAAATGCCCCTGCCCCCTTATATCAAAGAAAAGCCGGCTGATCCCGGCCGTTACCAGACGGTTTACGCCCGGGAGGAGGGCTCGGCTGCCGCCCCTACCGCAGGCCTGCACTTTACCCCCCGCCTCCTTAAGGAACTCCGGGAGCAGGGGATAGAAATAGCCAGCATCCTGCTCCACGTAGGCCTGGGGACCTTCCGGCCGGTAAAGGTGGAGAACATCCAGGAACACGTGATGCACGCCGAATACTACGCCGTGACCCCGGCGGCGGCGGCGACCATCAATGCCGCCCGGGCCCGGGGCCACCGGGTGGTTGCTGTAGGCACAACCGTCGTCCGCACCCTGGAGACGGTAGCTACAGCCGATGGCGTCATCCATGCCGGCAGCGGCTGGACGGACATCTTTATCTATCCCGGTTACCGGTTCAAGGCCATCGACAGCCTGATCACCAACTTTCACCTGCCCCGCTCGACCCTGTTGATGCTGGTCAGTGCCTTTGCCGGCAGGGAGAAGATCCTGGACGCCTACCGGGTCGCCGTCCGGGAAGGCTACCGCTTTTACAGTTTCGGCGACGCTATGTTGATCCTGTAAAGAATTTATATGGTAAGAAAGCTAATTGGAGGAAGACATGCCTGCAGTAACCTTTACCGTACTTAAACGCGACCGGTCTACCGGGGCGCGGCTGGGGCGTCTCACAACCCCCCACGGCACCATCGAGACGCCGGTTTTCATGCCCGTGGGCACCCAGGCCACCGTCAAGACCATGACCCCGGAAGAGGTGGCCGGCCTGGGAGCGGAGATCATCCTGGCCAACACCTATCATCTCTACCTGCGGCCCGGGGCCGACATTATCCGGGAAGCCGGGGGGCTTCATCGTTTCATGCACTGGGAGAGGCCGATTCTTACAGACAGCGGCGGTTTCCAGGTCTTTAGCCTGGCCGACCTGCGCGAGATCAGCGACGAAGGGGTTACTTTTCGCTCCCACCTGGACGGTTCAATCCATTTCCTGGGGCCGGCGGAGTCCATGGCTGTCCAGGAAGCCCTGGGCTCGGACATCGCCATGGCCTTCGACGAGTGTGTCGCCTACCCGGCCAGCCCGGAGGAAGTCGCCGCCGGGGTGGAACGAACCAGCCGCTGGGCCGAGGCCTGCCTCCGGGCCCACCGGCGGGAGGACCAGGCGGTCTTTGGTATAATTCAGGGAGGGACCATACCCGAACTGCGCCGCCGCAGTGCCCGGGAGATTACCGCCCTGGATTTCCCCGGCTACGGCATCGGGGGTTTAAGCGTAGGCGAGCCCAAGGAGTTGATGTACAGCATCCTGGAAGAACTCCAGGGCTATCTGCCGGAGAATAAGCCCCGGTATCTCATGGGGGTCGGTTCCCCTGATTGCCTTATTGAAGGGGTCAAACGAGGGGTGGATATGTTTGACTGCGTCTTACCCACCCGCATTGCCCGCAACGGTACGGTGATGACTACCTACGGCAAGCTGGTTGTTCGCAATGCCGCCTATGCCCGGGACTTCCGGCCTCTGGACCCGGAGTGCGACTGCTATACCTGCCGTAACTACACCCGCGCCTATATTCGCCACCTGCTAAAGGCTGAGGAGATTTTGGGCCTCAGGCTGACGACCATCCATAACCTGCACTTTCTCATTAAACTGATGCAGCGCCTGCGCCAGGCCATCGCCGAAGGCCGGCTGGAAGAAGTGGCCGCCGACTTTTATGAACGCTATAATTCGGGAAAAATTTAAAAGCAGCAGGTATTCCCGCCGGTACCGTCGAATAGTTAACGGGCTGACCAAAATTTAGAAGGAGTGGTGGTTGGTTTCATGCAACAGTGGGCTGGCACTATTTTTTACCTCCTCATCTTTATGGGCATCCTTTACTTTCTGATGATCCGGCCTCAGCAAAAACAGCAGAAGCAGCGCCAGGCGATGCTGGCAGGGCTCAAGGTGGACGACCGGGTGGTCCTGGCCGGCGGCCTTCACGGCCGGATTACCAAGATCAAAGACAATACCCTGATGGTCCGGATAGCCGATAAAGTGGAGGTCGAGGTCGATAAAGCCGGGGTGGCCTATGTCCCGGGGCAGGAGGGTTAACAGCTGTTGTCCCTGGTAACCCTGGAGGAAGTAAAGAAAGACCCGGAGGTGGAGGCCCTGATAACCCGGGGCAATGAGCACCTGGGGGCCATGGGCTTTACCGAACACAGCCACCGCCATCTAAACCTGGTGGCCAGCATCAGCCGCAATGTCCTGGAACGCCTGGGTTATGATAAGCGGACGGCTGAACTGGCGGCGGTGGCCGGATATTTGCATGATATCGGTAATGTGGTCAGCCGGCAGGATCACGGCCAGTCCGGGGCCCTGCTGGCTTACAATATTTTAAGGCGCCTGGGGATGCCGGCAGACGAAGCAGCCACCATCATGGGAGCCATCGGCAACCACGAGGAAGAATACGGGCAGGCCGTCAACCCGGTTGGCGCGGCCCTGATCCTGGCGGACAAATCGGATGTCCACCATTCCCGGGTGCGGAACAACGATATCAGCACCTTCGACATTCACGACCGGGTGAATTATGCCGTCCAGCACTCTTTCTTACGGGTAGACGCCGGGAAGCGGGCCATTACCCTGGAGCTCACCATCGACCTGGCCATCAGCACGCCCATGGAGTATTTCGAGATCTTTTTGACCCGGATGATGATGTGTCGCCGGGCCGCCCGCTTTTTGCACTGTCATTTCGGCCTGGTAGTCAACAATGCCCGCCTCCTGTGAGGTGTCAGAATGTGGCGAAGGTGGCACTCACAGCAATTGACGGTAAACTCAGGCCGGGGTTATAATAGGATGTCCGCTAGTTTTAATTTGTCAAGGGAGGAAAGAGTTTTGGCAGGGGGAAAAGGAGCAGGCGGCTTTTTAAAGCTCGCCGTTGTTTTTCTCGCCATCCTGGCGATTGGTATCGGGGTCTTTAAACCCCTGATTAATGCCCAGCGCCTGGGCCTGGACCTCAAAGGCGGGGTTCACGTCCTCATACAGGCCCAGAGCACACCGGACCACGCGGTCACCCCCGACGATATGGCCGCCCTGGAGCGGGTCATGCGCGACCGGGTGGACCAGCTGGGGATAGCCGAACCGGTAATCCAGCGGGAGGGTAGTGACCGCCTGATTATCGAACTGGCCGGGGTCAGTAACCCGGAGGAAGCCATTAAGATGATCGGCAAGACGGCCCAGCTGGAGTTTAAGACCAGCGACGGCCAGGTGGTAGTCTCGGGAAAGGACTTGAAGGACGCCAAGGCCATCATTGACCAGCAGACCCGCGAACCCCAGATTACCCTGCAGTTCAATGCCGAAGGCACGAAGAAGTTTGCCGATGTCACAAAGAAACTGGCCAGCAGTTACCCCTACGGGGATCCCAAGAGAGCGATCGGTATTTATTTAGACCAGCAGCTGCTCACCAACCCCCAGGTGAAGGAAGCCATACCCAACGGCCAGGCGATCATCAGCGGCGGTTTTGCCAATTTTGAGGAGGCCGCCAACCTGGCGGCCCTCCTGCGGGGCGGTGCCCTGCCGGTACCGGTCCAGATCATCGAGCGCCGGACTGTAGGCCCGACCCTGGGGGCGGATTCTCTGGCCAAGAGCAAGACGGCTATTATTGTGGGCCTGATCGCTATCACCCTTTTCATGCTGCTTATATACCGTTTGCCGGGCGTAGTGGCCGACTTTTCCCTGATTGTGTACGGTTTGATCGTCATGGCTGTCCTCTGGGGGTTGAAGGCCACCCTGACACTACCGGGAATAGCCGGGCTATTACTGTCGGTAGGTATGGCTGTGGACGCCAACATTATTATCTACGAACACATCAAAGAAGAGTTGCGTAACGGTAAGACCCTGAGGGCGGCCATAGACGCCGGCTTTAAGCGGGCCTTTACCACCATCTTTGACTCCAACGCCACTACGGTGCTGGCGGCCATCGTTCTCTACTTCCTGGGGAGCGGTACGGTGCGCGGTTTTGCCATTACCCTGTCCCTGGGCATTGCGGCCAGTATGTTTACCGCCATTACCCTGACCAGGTTCCTGCTGCACCTGGTGGTAGGGGTGCCGGCCTTCCACAACCTCTGGCTCTTTGGCGTTAAAGAAGAGCAAATCCCGGCAGCGGCAAGGGGTGAGATTTAATGAACTTCAACTTCGATTTTGTCAACCGGCGCAAATGGTGGTATGCCCTGTCGCTGCTGGTCATTATCCCGGGGCTCATTGCCATGGCCCTGCACCGGCCTGTCTTGAACTTCGGTATTGATTTTACCGGCGGCAATATTATCCAGGTCCAGTTCCACCAGCCGGTAACCTCCGGCCAGGTGCGGGATGTCCTGGACGGATTAAATCTCGGTAAGAGTTCCATCCAGGAATCGGGCAGCAACCAGTTTTTGATCCGGACGACGGAGTTAAACGAAGAACAGACCAACCAGGTTATCAGCACTTTACAGAGTAAACTGGGGCAGCTGGATCTCAAGCGGAACGAAAAGGTGGGCGGTACCATCGGTCGCGAGCTGACCATCCGGGGCGTAGAGGCCATGGTTATCGCCTGGATCCTGATGATCATCTATATCACCATCCGCTTTGAGTTCCTTTCCGGTCTCGCGGCCATCCTGGCCCTGGTCCACGACGTCCTGGTGACCATCGGCTTTTTCGCCCTCTTCCGCTGGGAAGTCGACAGTACCTTTATCGCGGCCATACTAACCATTATCGGTTATTCCATCAACGATACCATTGTTATCTTTGACCGCATCCGGGAGAACCTGCGGCTACGCAAGAAAGAAACTATCGAAGAAGTGGTCAACCGCAGTATTAACCAGACCCTGACCCGGTCGATTAATACTGTTCTGATGGTTATTTTCGCCCTCCTGGCCCTGATACTCCTGGGAGGCGAGACTACCAGGACCTTTGCCCTGGCCATGCTCATCGGTACCATCAGCGGTTGCTACTCTTCCATCTTTACGGCCAGCCCCCTGTGGATTGATTTCCGGCATCTGAGCCGGGAGCGCCACCGGCAGGCGGCAGTGGCCAAGGCCGATACCAAAGCCAAGACGCGCAAGGCTACTTCCCATTAGAGTTAGGTTATAAGAGGGCGAATCAGGAGATAGCCTGCCCGATAAATGCGGCAGGCTATCTTTTATGCGCGCCCGTCATGGGCACTGAATCGTATGTTACGATGGGCCTGTTCAAAAGCCACCTTATTCTTTCATGAAGAATTAGGCGGCTTTTTTACGTTTTCCAACCAAGTGAAGAAATAATTTACTTTTCCTCACATTATGATAGCGGCTTCAGAACTGTTTTTGTAACTAAAAATGGCGGAGTGGTACAGGTTGACAAGTGACAATCTAAGTTATAATATAGAGTTGGCGGTAAGGAGAGACTAAAAATGGACTATGTAAGCAGCGAAGAACTGGCCCGTTATGAACAAATTGCGCTAATGATTGCCGGTGAGATTCTCCGAGGAACTTACAACGAAGGTGAAAGAGTATCGGGGCGGACTATTTTAGCCGGGCAGTATGGAGTTTCGCCAGAAACAGTAAGAAAGGCCCTGGCGCTTCTGCAGGCGCGACAGGTGGTTGAAGTAGTTCCAGGGAGTGGGGTAATTATCCTCTCCCGTCAGGCCGCCCGGGACTTTATCGAGGATTTTCACGAACATAACTCCCTTGAGGTCTTGGAGCGCCGGCTGGATACCCTTATCAAACAGCGTAACAAGTTAAATGCGGAAATCGATAAACTGGTTAAAGAAATTGTGCACTTTAAAACAGGCATGCTAAAAAACATGCAGAATGCTGAAGAGATCATGGTTTCACCGGGTTCACCCCTTGTGGGAAAGAGCGTGCAGGAGGCCCAATTGAGGACAGTTACGGGAGTTATCGTTACCGCTGTACGGCGCCGGGGTCGCTGGTATGCCTCTCCGGGGACAGAGCTTCGATTAAGCGCAGGGGATTTGCTCCTGGTGGTGGGAAACCAGAAGGCGGTGGACCGGTTGCGCCGGCTGGCTGAAGGTAAACAAGAGCTTAATGACGGTTAATACCAGGCGTTCTTTAGCCTGAAACAACCCTGTTTAAAGGAGGACTCTATGCTTACCTTCGAACACGTCTCGAAAGTATATGACGGCAATCGAATAGCCGTAGCCGATTTCAACCTGGAAGTCGAGGCCGGAGAATTTATTGTGTTAATTGGCCCCAGCGGTTGTGGCAAGACCACCACTTTAAAAATGGTTAACCGTCTTATCGAACCCACCTCCGGGGCCATCTACCTTAACGGCAAGGATATCCGGGAACAAAATCCCGTGGCGTTACGGCGACACATTGGCTACGTTATCCAGCAGATAGCTCTTTTTCCCAACATGACTATTGCTCAAAACGTGGATGTGGTACCCCGCCTGCTGGGATGGCCGGCAGAACGCCGCCGCCAGCGCGTTTGCGAATTATTGGAACTGGTGGGTATGGACCCTGATGACTACGCTGACCGTTACCCTTCAGAGCTAAGCGGGGGGCAGCAACAGCGTATCGGGGTGTTGCGTGCCCTGGCGGCAGAACCACCGCTTATCCTTATGGATGAGCCTTTTGGTGCCCTTGACCCAATTACGCGGGAAAACCTGCAGGAAGAATTGAAGGCCTTGCAGGCCAAGCTGCATAAGACCATTCTCTTTGTTACCCACGATATGGACGAGGCACTGAAAATTGCTGATCGGATTGTGGTAATGAAAGACGGCTACATCGTCCAAGTCGCTGCGCCTGAAGAACTGTTGCGGCACCCCGCCAACGAGTTCGTGGCCTCGTTCATCGGCAAAGAACGGTTGGCTCCTGGACTGGAATTGCGCACCGTAGAACAGGTTATGATTGGTGAACCGGTGACGGTACGGCCCCATACGGGTGTTGCCGAAGGAGTTGCCACCATGCGTCGTAAAAAGGTGGATACGCTGCTGGTTACCGATGAATCTGGCCGGCTGTTAGGCGCCGTTTCTATCGAGGAATTGAATCGCAACTACCAGCGGGCTCACCAGGTGCAAGATTTGATGGCTCGTGACGTTCCTGTAGTGTTCGAGGGAACCCCGGCCCGGGAGGCCTTTGACCTGATCACCCGGGAGCGGCTGGAGTACCTGCCGGTAATCGATAAGGAGGGCCGCTTGAAGGGACTGGTCACCAGGACCAGCATGGTCAATGCCCTGGCATCCGTGGTGTGGGGAGATGAGGCTAGTGCTTAGCTGGACGGAGTTTTTGGCTGCCAAAGGCTCGAGTATCCTATCTGCTACCGGGAAACACCTGCTACTTTCGCTAGGCTCAGTACTGCTGGGAACCATCATCGCCGTGCCCCTAGGTATCCTTCTTGCCCGCCATCAGCGAGTGGCAGCGGTGATGCTCGGTATTTCCAGTACTATTCAAACCATTCCCAGCCTGGCGTTTTTTGGATTTGTTCTGCCTTTTCTTGGCATTGGTATAGTACCGGCCATGACTGTATTGTTCCTCTACTCGATACTCCCAATTCTACGCAACACCTATACCGGCATTCGCGAAGTAAATCCGGCCTACCTGGAAGCCGGTATAGGTATGGGGATGAACCGGAGACAGCTTTTAACCTGGATACAGTTCCCCTTAGCCTTCCCGGTTATCATGTCCGGCATCCGTGTGTCTACTGTTTATATTATCAGCTGGGCCACCCTTTCGGCCTTAATCGGCGCCGGTGGATTGGGCGATCCAATTCTTGCCGGCATCCACACCTATGACGCTAAGCTCATTATGGCCGGTGCATTGCCCGCTGCCCTGCTGGCCCTACTGGCCAGCTGGTCACTAGGTTTTGTAGAGCGTGCGGTAACCCCGCGGGGGCTGCGACAGCGATAACCCACCAGTTCAAAACCAATGAGAGGAGGCGAAAGATGGATAAAGTGCTGGCTCTGAGTTGGCAACATATCAGCTTGTCGATAATGGGAGTTGCGCTGGCCGCTGCGGGCGGCATTCCGTTGGGAATATTGTTGACCAGGTACCGGTGGTTGGCCAAGCTTGTAATGGCAGCCACCGAGGTGATTCAAACTATTCCCAGCCTGGCCATGTTAGCTCTGTTGATGATGCTGTTCGGGCTGGGGGATACTACCCTTGTTGTATCGTTGTTCCTTTATGCCCTGCTGCCCATCGTCCGCAATACCTATACCGGGCTATTAGGGGTAGACCCCGGCCTGCTGGAGGCAGGTAAAGGCATGGGGATGACCAGGAGCCAATTAATATGGCGAGTGCAAGTACCAATTGCGCTACCGGTAATCCTGGCCGGTATGCGTGTGGCTCTTGTCACGGCCATTGGCATTGCGACCATCGGCGTGCTCATTGGGGCAGGCGGCTTGGGGACGCTAATCTGGCGCGGTATTCAAACGAGGAACAACACTATGGTACTTATGGGGGCCGTACCTGCGGCGCTGCTGGCTATTTTGACCGACGCCGGACTGGCCCTGCTGGAACAAGTATTGGTTCCGCGGGGGCTCAAAAAAAAGGCTATCTCAGCATTATAAATTAATTATAAATTAAAGAAAGGATGGGATATCTTGCGCCAGAAATCCAAACGAGTGGGGAAGCTGATCGCGCTATTTACAGGCATCGCTATGTTGCTATTTGTAGCTGCCGGCTGCAGTGGAACCAGGGCTAAAGGCACAGTGGTTGTAGGGTCCAAGGACTTTACCGAAAACATTCTCCTTGGCGAGATAATGGCCCAGCTCATAGAAGCCCATACGGACCTGAAGGTGGAACGCAAATTGAACTTGAGCGGTACATTGGTTAACTTTAACGCCCTTAAAAAAGGCGACCTTGATCTCTACGCTGACTACACCGGTACCGGCCTAGTGGCAATCTTAAAAAGGGATGTTATCAATGACCCCCAGGAGGCTTACGATGCAGTTCAAAAGGCATACAACGAGCAGTTTAAGCTAAAGTGGCTGAAACCCTTTGGCTTTAATAACACCTACGCCCTTGCGGTACCGGAGGAGGTTGCTCGACAGCGTAACTTACAAAAAATATCCGACCTGAAAAGCGTAGCCGGTGAGATGGTACTCGGGGCCGAGCAGGAATTTTTTAACCGCCCGGACGGCTATGACGGCTTAATTGTCACTTACGGGCTAAATTTCAAAAGCACCAAGCAGATGGAAACCGGCTTAAAATACGAAGCCATTCATAACAAGATGGTAGATGTGATCGACGCCTTCGCCACCGACGGCCAGTTGATTACCTATAAGCTAAAGATCCTGGAAGATGATAAACAATTCTTCCCGCCCTACTTTGCTGCACCGTTGGTACGTATGGACACCCTCGAGAAGTATCCCCAGCTGGAAGAAGTCCTGAACAAGCTGGCGGGCCAGCTCAATGATGATGAGATGCGTCAGCTGAATTATCAGGTCGACGAGGAAAAAAAGGAAGTGGCCCAGGTGGCAAGAGATTTCCTGCTGAAAAAAGGCCTGATCAAGTAACATGAGGGTATAAAGCTTACGAAGAGTTTATCTGCACCAATAAAGGGATACTATTGTCGAACTAATATGAATCCGCCAGTACACGGAGTCCGCCGGTTTCCTACCGGTGAGCAAATTATTTTCTCTCGGTATTGACAACTGTGCGACCAGGGAACTGGCGACCATGACTGCTCTCAATCCGAGAGAAGGAGCGGCTGGGCCTTACGCCGGGCAGTATACCTAACCTCAGCCGGGGTATGCTAAACGTAAAAAAACAAACCTGCAGGTAGCTTAACAATGGATATCTATTTAGCCATTTCCTTCCTTGGCGGTTTAACCTTTACCCTGGCCATGGCAGCAGGAGTAGTCCGGCCCGAGCGGGGGCTATTGCTCCTCTGGGCTGCAGGGGTAATTTTGGGCGCCACCGGCCTGGTCCCGGGGTTGTCGGCCCCTTATGTTGCCCTGGCTACGGTCGGGGGAACCGTTGCTCTCATGGCAGCCGAAGGAGTTGCCCGGCGCTGGTACCGGAGGCATAAAGAATCAGTCCTGGCAGGAAAACAGTTGCTAACAGGGAGTCTAGCGGCTCTGGTCATGGCCGGGATTTTTCTCGGCCCCCTGTGGGGATTGTTCCTGGCAGGGAGCACCGGCAGCCTGGGAGCGGCTTATTTCTCGCGCCGGCATTCATTATCTGAATTAGCCGTGGGATTATTTTTACCATGCTTACGAGTGGGCGCTTTATTTTTAACGGCCGTGCTACTGGGCGGGCGCCTGCTTGGACTTTTTTAGGGCGGGCAGCTTGCGGAAGACAAACTAACGTTGTAAAATGAGTAAAAGGCTTGGTGCCAGGGACTTCATCGCTCCCGGATGAAGTCCAATTTTTTACTTATAAGGATGCAGGAGGCCTTAAAAATGGATGTGCGGACCAGAGCTGCCAGGGTATCTATCTTTTCCAACATAATCCTGGTGCTGGGTAAACTGGGGATCGGTTACTGGATGCACTCGGTCAGTGTCATGTCGGAAGCCATCCACTCCGGCCTGGACCTGGTGGCGGCGGCGATAGCCTATTTTTCCGTCCGGGAAGCCAGCAAGCCGGCTGATGCCGAGCACCGCTACGGCCATGGTAAAATTGAAAATATTTCGGGTACCATTGAAGCCCTGCTGATTTTCCTGGCAGCCCTCTGGATTATCTATGAAGCAATCAAAAGGTTTATCAGCGGCAGCCATGCCATTAGCGAACCCCTGACCGGCGTGGCTGTTATGGGCGGGGCCGGCGTAGTCAACTACCTGGTTTCCCGTTATCTCTTCCGGGTTGCGAAAGATACGGACTCCATCGCCCTGGAGGCCGACGCCTGGCACCTGCGTACCGATGTTTATACTTCCGCCGGGGTAATGCTGGGCCTGGCAGCCCTTTATTTTACCGGTTTCCAATGGCTGGATCCCCTGGTGGCCCTGGTGGTAGCCGCCATGATCATCAAGGCGGCCTACCATTTAACCCGGGAGGCCATGCTGCCCCTGATGGATGTCAGCCTGCCGGCTGAAGAAGAAGAGGTAATTAAAGAAATTATCGCCCGCCATGCCCATGAGTATGTTGAATTCCATAAATTACGCACCCGCAAGGCCGGCCGGGACCGCCAGGTAGACCTGCACCTGGTGGTACCGCGTTACAAGCATATCGATTATGTCCATAACCTCTGTGAGCATATTGGCGATGAGATAAGAGCAGCTCTACCTTACACCGATGTTTTAATCCATGCCGAACCCTGCTCTTCAGCGGTGGATTGCCAGGTGTGTACCACCTGCCCGGAGAAGGAAAATCGTTCCTCGAAGGCGAATTGATAGATGCGAACATCGTCTATTTTTCGGGGGTGGCCGTGATGCAGATTTTTTCCCTCCTGGCCATTTTTTTTGCCCTGCTGGTGGCTATCTTTGCCGTCCAGAATGCAGGCCCGGTAGAAATTAATTTTTTAGCCTGGCAATTTAGTAATATTTCCCTGGTCCTGGTTATTCTGGGGTCAGCAGCCTTCGGTGCTCTGGTGGTATTTTTGCTGGGCGCCGTCAGGCAGGTACGCCAGGCCAGGGAAATAAGAGAATTAAAAAGCCAGCATAAAAGACTGCAGGAAACCATAGCCCGCCTCGAACTAGTGGCAGCGGGAAAAGGAGCAGGCCAGCAAGAAAGGAAGCAGGAAGCTTGACAGGAACCCAGTGGGCCATGCCTCCAGTAAACCTGCCGGAGAGGCTGGCCCTGGCCCGGGAGTTACATATCTCACCTATAACAGCGCAAATTCTCATTAACCGGGGCATAACTACAGCGGCAGCGGCCAGGGCTTTTTTCCAGCCGGACCCGGCCAATCTTATCCCGCCGGAGAAAATTCCCGGCCTGCCGGCGGCCCGGGAGCGCCTGGTCCAGGCCATAGAAAAGCGGGAAAAAATTATGGTCCATGGTGACTATGATGTCGACGGTCTGGCGGCCACGGCCATTATGCTGGAAACCCTAGCGCGCCTGGGGGTTGAGGCTGAAGTTTACCTGCCCGACCGTCTAACGGAGGGTTATGGTTTAAAAAAGAAGAGCCTCATTAAAGCCCTGGAGTTAAATTGTCAGCTGGTCATAACGGTAGACTGTGGCATTACTTCCCTGGAGGAGGCCATCTTCGCCCGGGAACAAGGTCTGGACCTGATTATTACCGACCACCACCGACCCGGGACAAGCCTGCCCCAGGCGAGTGCCGTAGTTAATCCCCTGCTGGCACCGGGCCTGCCTCCCCTATGCGGCGCCGGGGTGGCCTTCAAACTAGCCCAGTCCCTGGCGACCCACTTTGGTCTGGCACCCCAGGGAGGTGTGGCCGCCGGCTGGGCCCTGGACCTGGTAGCCCTGGCGACTATCGCTGACGCCGTACCCCTCCTGGGAGAAAACCGCCTCCTGGTCCAGCTGGGTTTAAAGGCCCTGTCCGGTAGCATGCGGCCTGGCTTGAAAGCCCTGGCAGAGGTGGCAGGTCTACCGGCCAGGGAGTGGACGGCCCGGGAAGTGGCCTTTGGCCTTGTTCCCCGTTTGAATGCCTGCGGCCGCCTGGGAAATGCCATGCCGGCCCTGGAAATTTTGCTAACTTCTTCTCCCCAGCGGGCCCTGGAACTGGCCCAGCGCCTGCAGGAGGAAAACCAGGCCCGGAGACACCTGGAGGAGAGCATTGCCGCCGAGGCTGAAGCCATGGCCGTGACGGCTTTAGCTGCAGGAGCAAAAGGCCTGGTCCTGGCGGCCGAGGGCTGGCACCCGGGAGTAACTGGCATTATCGCCGCCCGCTTGGTGGAAAAATATAACTGTCCGGTTGTTTTAATAGCCGTGGTAGGCGATAGGGGCCGGGGTTCGGGACGTAGCCTCCCGGGTATCAATCTCCATGAAATCTTCGCCAGGTGCCGTTCCTACCTCCTGTCCTTTGGCGGTCATGCCCGGGCAGGGGGACTGGAAATCGCCGCCAAAGAAATACCGGCTTTCCAGGCCGCCTTTAATGAAATAGTAAAGTCACTCATGGCTGAGGTTCAAACGCCTCCCGAAGTAGCGCCTGAGGCGGAGGTCCTTGTCAGCCAGCTGGACTGGCAGCTCCTGGAGGAATTAGAGCAGCTGGCCCCCTTTGGCGAAGGGAATCCCCGGCCCGTCCTGGTTACCCGCCGCGCCCTGATTAAGGCCGCCCGCCAGGTGGGCAGGGACGGCGCCCACCTGAAGCTGACTGCCGGCGGGGAAGGTAGGGAAATTGGGGCCATTGGCTTTAACCTCTCCCTGCCGCCGGGGTTGTCTCCCGGGCATCATGTTGACCTGGCCTTTTACCTGGAACGCAACACCTACCGGGACCGGGAGGAACTGCAGCTAAGGCTCGTGGCCCTGAAAGCGGCGGAAACAGGAGCAACACTACCGGAACGGGCGGAAGGAATGGTGGCGGCCACCGGTGAAGACGGCCCGGCACCGACCTGGGGCCGGCAGCTCCAGGAATTGCTTGCTACCTATGGCCCACGGGTACGAGTATGCCTGGCGACGACGGCGGCTGTACGCCAGGCCTATAACGGCTGCAGGCGTTTTTTCCAGGTGCCGGAAACCCTGCAACCCCTGGGCCCCTGGCTGGGCCGGGCCGGGGTGGAACGGGTTTTGAGCCGGGCCCGGGGGTTAATTACCTGCAGCCCCTTCTGGCCGGTAACACCCGCCGGGAAAGAGGCGCTCCTGGCCTCGCCCCTGGCGGCCGCTGATCTGCCGCCGGAGCAATTACTGCGGCCTGCCGGCGACCCGGCGGCCCTGGAGGTATGGCCGGAGCTATTACCCCTATTGACTGCCGGCCTGGAAAGGGGCGAGCGCATCCTCCTCTATGCCGCTACCGGCAGAATTCCCTGGCTGGTAAGCTGGCTTGCCGGCGCCCTGCCCGGCGTACCCCTGGCGGTGGATACTTATAGTGACTACCGGCAGTTTGCCCTGGCCCGGGAAGGAGCCCTGGCCGGCCGGCTCCCCCTGCTGGTGGCCCGGCGGGAGGTTCCGGCGTGGTTTTACCCGGCCGACCTGGTGGTCTTTACCTATCTTCCCGACAGCCTGGAGGAGGTGGAGCTGGCCCTCCCTCCGGGTGAAAAAGTGCCCCGGGTGGCTATTCTCCTGGCGGCTGGGGACAGGCCGGTCCCGGATTTGCGTCAGGAGCTGGCGGTATTTTACCGCCGGTTACAGAAGCTGCTGGGCAACGGCCGCGGTCTTTACATAGTTAATAATAAGGGATATCATCAATTATGTTACCTAGCTATCTTTGAAGAACTCGGGCTGATCCAGGTCACCAGCCGGGATCAGGGTTTATTTATCCAGCCATTGGAAGTAGAAACCAAACGCGACCTGATGGCTTCCAGACGCTACCGGCAGCTCCGGGCCGAAAGGGAACTGGCCCGGCAATTCAGGCGACAACTGCCGGGAGGGGAGGTGCGGTAACCTGGTGGACCTGCAAGAACTGGAACAACAGATTAGAAATTACCAGCCGGATGCCGATTTGAAGCTGGTCCGGGACGCCTATACCCTCGCGGCTACGGCCCATCGAGGCCAGAAACGGCGCTCCGGGGAGGATTACATTACCCATCCCCTGCAGGTGGCTGCTATCCTGGCGGAACTCCAGCTCGACGTAGTCACCATCGCCGCCGCCCTCCTTCATGATGTGGTGGAAGATACTCCTGTCAGCCTGGACACCATCAAAGAACTCTTTGGCGAGGAAGTGGCCCTGCTGGTGGACGGGGTCACCAAGTTGAGCCGCCTGGAGTACAAGACCAAGGAAGAGCAGCAGGCGGAAACCCTGCGTAAGATGTTCCTGGCCATGGCCCAAGACATCCGGGTCATCCTTATCAAGCTGGCCGACCGCCTGCACAACATGCGGACTTTAAAATACCATCCACCGGAAAAGCAGCAGGAGATTGCCCGGGAAACCCTGGAGATCTTTGCTCCCCTGGTCCATCGACTGGGTATCTTCCGCCTGAAGTGGGAACTGGAAGACCAGTCCCTGCGCTACCTGGAACCGGAGCGCTACTACGAACTGGTCAACAGTATCAACATGAAGCGGCGGGAACGGGAAGAGTATATCCGGCAGGTAGTCGACATCCTGCGGCAGAAGCTGGATGAAGCCGGCATCAAAGCCGATATCCAGGGAAGGCCCAAACACTTTTATAGCATCTACAACAAGATGGTAAAGCAGGGCAAGGAACTGAGCGAGATCTACGACCTCATCGCCGTGCGGGTGATTGTCGATACTGTCAAGGAATGTTACGCCGTCCTGGGGGTAGTCCACGCCATCTGGAAGCCCATCCCCGGGCGTTTCAAGGACTACGTGGCCATGCCCAAGCCCAATATGTACCAGTCCCTGCATACCACCGTCATTGGGCCCAACGGGGATCCCTTTGAGATCCAGATCCGCACCTGGGAGATGCACCGTACGGCCGAATACGGTATCGCCGCCCACTGGCGCTATAAAGAAGGGGGCGGTACTTCCGACCGGGAGTTCGAGCAGAAATTGACATGGTTGCGCCAGCTCCTGGACTGGCAGCGGGAGATGCGGGACCCCCGGGAGTTCATGGAATCCCTGCGTATCGACCTCTTTTCCGACCGGGTCTATGTCTTTACCCCTAAAGGGGATGTCGTCGAATTGCCGGCGGGTTCGGTACCCATTGATTTTGCCTACCGGGTGCATACGGACGTCGGGCATCGCTGTACCGGCGCCCGGGTGAACGGCCGCATCGTTCCCCTGGACTACCAGTTAAAGACCGGCGATATAGTAGAGGTACTGACGACCAAGGGTAGCCGGCCCAGCCGGGACTGGCTGCATATCGTCAAGACTTCCCAGGCCAAAAACCGCATTCGCCAGTGGTTTAAGAAAGAGGAACGGGAGAAGAACCTGGCCCGGGGACGGGAACTTCTGGAAAAGGAATGCCAGAAACAGGGGTTCGACCCGGAAGAGGTCCTCAAGCCGTCCTTCCTCCAGGAAGCAGCCCGGAAATTCAACCTGGCCACCGTAGAGGACCTCTACGCAACGGTTGGAGACGGCGTTATCACCCCCTTCCAGGTCCTTGGCCGCCTCAAAGGGGAAGAAGAACCGCCGCCTGAGGAAGTGGTCAAGAACACCCTCAAGCCCTGGAGCGGTTATGGCAAGCCTTCCCACGGCGTACGGGTCAAAGGAGTCGACAACCTGGAGATCCGCCTGGCCCACTGCTGTAATCCCCTGCCCGGCGATGCCATTATCGGCTATATCACCAGGGGCCGGGGAGTAACTGTCCACCGGGCCGATTGTCCCAATATTCTCCATCACCAGGAGACGGAGAAGGAGCGGATTATCGAAGTAGCCTGGGACGACGGAGCCGAAGCAACCTACCAGGTGCAGATTGAAGCCCTGGCCCTGGACAGGCCCAACCTGGCCCTGGACATCATGACCGCGGTGGCGGATACCAAGACTATTATCAACTCCATCCATGCCCGGGCCACCCGCAATGACCAGGCCCTGGTGGATCTGAAAATTGAGATCAGAAGCCTGGAGCACCTGGAGTACATCATGGACAAGGTGCGCCGCATCCGGGATGTGACCGAGGTCAAAAGGGTAGTTCCCGGGTAAAGGAGTTACTATTATCGTGAGATGCTAATAACTATAGAAGTCGGGGTGTATTTGTGTTAAACTGCAGGAGAGGTGGCTACCCATGAGGGCGGTAGTCCAGCGGGTCAAAAAGGCCAGGGTTACGGTAGCCGGGGAAGAGATTGCGACAATCGGTCCCGGTTTGCTCGTCTTCCTGGGGGTGGGGCAGCAGGACGGCCCGGCCGACGTGGAGTACCTGGCCGATAAAATCGCCGGCCTGCGGATCTTTGCCGACGAGGATGGTAAAATGAACCTGTCCGTCAGGGACACCGGCGGGGAAGTCCTGGCAGTTTCCCAGTTTACCCTCTACGGCGACTGTCGCAAGGGCCGGCGGCCCAGTTTCACCGCCGCGGCCCCGCCGGAGCAGGCCCTTAACCTTTACCGCCAGTTCGTTGCCGCCCTGGCCGCCCGGGGCTTGAAGGTGGCCACCGGCCGATTCCAGGCCGACATGCTGGTGGCCCTGGAAAACGATGGCCCGGTAACCATGCTCCTGGACAGCCAGCGGCTTTTTTAAAAGTGTACGGCGGAGCCCCTCATTGGAGCTGACGCCTGTGCAAAGAGATAAAGCCAAGCCACCCCCGCCGCTTGAGCAACTTAAGCGCCAAGTTCGCTAGCTTGAGCACCCGGAGCCCGGCGCCTGTACCTCCAGCTCTAGGGAAGCGGACCAATAATGGCCTAATTTGGTAGAATCATATTACTGGAGGAGGTCGACTTATGTTCCTCAAGACCCTGGTGGTGGGTCCCCTGGGAGCCAATTGCTACCTCATCGGCTGCCCGGAAACGGGCGAAGGGGCCGTCATCGACCCCGGCGCCGAAGGCGAGCGTATCCTGGCGGCGGCCCGGGAGGCCGGCCTGAACATCAAGCAGATCATCAATACCCACGGCCACGGCGATCATATCGGCGCCAATGGGGCCATCAAGGCGGCCACCGGCGCCGCCATCCTGATCCACCGGGCGGATGCCCACTACCTCACCGACCCTGGCCGTAACCTGTCAGTCCTTCTCGGCTCCCGGGAAGCCAGTCCCCCGGCCGACCGCCTCCTGGAGGAAGACGATACCATAGCCATCGGTAAAACCGTTACCCTCAGGGTTATCCATACCCCCGGCCATACCCCGGGCGGGATTTGTCTCCACGGGGAGGGGCTAGTTTTTACCGGTGACACCCTTTTTGCCGGGTCTATCGGCCGGACCGATTTCCCCGGTGGCTCCTACAGCCAGCTCATTAGCTCCATCAAGGAAAAACTTTTCACCCTGGACGACGCCCTGGAGGTTTACCCGGGTCACGGTCCAGCCTCAACTATCGGCGCCGAACGGGTGGATAACCCCTTCTTCACTTAATCCATTATTTTGGGAGGACGGTCATGTTAACCAGTCGCCCGCGGGGCACGGAAGATATCCTGCCGGAAGAGGTCGGCCGCTGGTATCTCCTGGAGAACACGGCCCGGGAGGTCAGCCGCCTCTACGGCTACCGGGAGATCCGGACGCCCATCTTTGAACATACCGAGCTTTTTAACCGCGGCGTGGGGGATACCAGCGATATCGTCGAAAAGGAGATGTACACCTTCATTGATCGCGGTGACCGCAGCCTGACCCTGAGGCCGGAAGGCACGGCCCCGGTGGTACGGGCCTTTGTGGAACACAGCCTGGAGGCCCGCGGCCTGCCGGTAAAGCTGTTCTACCTGGGGCCCATGTTCCGCTACGGCCGGCCCCAGGCCGGACGGCTGCGCCAGTTTCATCAATTCGGCGTCGAGGCCTTTGGTTCCCGGGACCCGGCCCTGGACGCCGAGGTCATCGCCCTGGCCATGGATTTTTATACCCGCCTGGGGCTAAAGGACCTGGAGCTGCATCTAAACAGTGTCGGATGCCCGGCCTGCCGCCCGGCCCACCGGGAGAAACTCAAGGCCTACCTGCGTCCCCGCCTGGAAGAGCTCTGTCCTACCTGTCAGGGCCGCTTCGAGCGCAACCCCCTGCGGATCTTTGACTGCAAGAGCCCGGCTTGCCAGGAGATTGTCAGGGAGGCGCCCACGGTGACCGCTTCCCTGTGCCCCGATTGCGCCGGGCACTTTCACCGGGTCCAGGAGTATTTGAAAGCCCTGGGTATCGAATTTATTCTGGACGAGCATTTGGTCCGGGGGCTGGACTACTATACCAAGACGGCCTTTGAAATTATGGTGAAGGGTATCGGCGCCCAGAGCTCCATTGGCGGCGGCGGCCGCTACGACGGCCTGGTGGCGGCCCTGGGTGGCAAGCAGGTACCGGGGATTGGTTTTGGCTTAGGCCTGGAGCGGGTCCTGCTGGCCCTGGAGATCCAAGGCCAGGAACCGCCGCCGGAGGGGGGAGTGGACGTCCTGGTGGTGACTGCCGGCACCGGCGTGGACCTGGCGGCCTTCCGTTTACTGGCCGGCCTTAGAGCCGCCGGCATCCGGGCCGATAAGGATTACCTGGAACGCAGCCTCAAGGGCCAGATGAAGTATGCCAATCGCTACCCGGCCAGGATGGCGGTAATCCTGGGCGAGGAAGAGCTGGCCCGGGGCCGGGTTTCAGTACGCCGCCTGGACGCCGGCAGCCAGGAAGAGGTCCCCCTGGCAGCGGTAGTAGATTATTGCAGGAAAATGAAGGAGAGTGGATGGTAGTGGTTGAGGGTTTGGCCGGACTCCACCGCAGCCACGGCTGCGGGGAGTTGACGGCGGCTGATGCCGGCAAGGAAGTCACCCTGATGGGCTGGGTCCACCGGCGCCGGGATCACGGCGGCCTGATTTTTATTGACCTCCGGGATCGCTCCGGCCTGGTGCAGGTAGTTTGCGACCCGAAGTCCGGGCCGGCCTTTCAAAAGGCAGAAGAAGTACGCAACGAGTATGTGGTGGCCGTCAGGGGCCTGGTGCGCCGTCGGCCCGAGGGGACTGTCAACCCCAAACTGCCTACCGGCGAAATCGAAGTGGTGGCCGAGGAATTTCGCCTGCTAAACCGGGCCAAGACGCCGCCCTTTTATATCGACGACGGCATTGATGTGGATGAAGCCTTACGCCTGCGTTACCGGTACCTGGACCTGCGCCGGCCGGAGATGCAGCGGCTCCTTTACCTGCGTTACCGGACTACCAGGGCCATCCGCGACTTCCTGGACGCCCGCGGTTTCTGGGAGATTGAAACCCCCATGCTGACCCGCAGCACACCGGAAGGGGCCCGGGACTTCCTGGTGCCCAGCCGGCTGCGACCCGGGGAGTTCTTCGCCCTGCCCCAATCCCCCCAGCTTTTCAAACAGATCCTCATGGTGGCCGGGGTAGAGCGGTACTTTCAGATCGTCCGCTGCTTCCGGGATGAGGACCTGCGGGCCGACCGCCAGCCGGAGTTTACCCAGCTGGATATGGAGATGTCCTTTGTCCAGCGGGAGGATATCCTCAAACTAGTCGAGGAACTCATGGCCTATGTTTTCCGGGAGACCCTGGGAGTGGAGCTGGCCCTGCCCCTGCCACGCCTAACTTACCGGGAGGCCATGGACCGTTACGGCTCCGACAAGCCCGATATCCGTTTCGGTATGGAGATAGTAGACGTATCCGACCTGGTGGCCGGCTGCGGCTTTAAAGTTTTTGCCGAGGCCGTTGCCCGCGGGGGCGTGGTACGCGGTCTCTGCGCCCCGGGCTGCGCCGGGTACTCCCGTCGGGAACTGGATGAGCTGACCAGGCAGGCGGCGGTCTTCGGCGCTAAAGGGCTGGCCTGGATGGCCGTCACCCCCGAGGGCATCCGTTCCCCCATTGCCAAGTTCTTCACCTCCGGCGAGCTGGAGGGCCTGGTCGCCCGCCTGGCAGGCAAGCCCGGCGACCTCCTCCTCTTTGTGGCCGATACGGAAACGACGGCCGCCACGGCCCTGGGAGCCCTGCGCCTGGAAATGGGGCGGCGCCTGCACCTCTATGATCCGGAACAGCTGGCCTTTACTTGGGTGACGGAGTTTCCCCTCCTGGAATACAGTGCAGAAGAGAAGCGTTATGTAGCCGTGCACCATCCCTTTACCATGCCCATGGAAGAAGACTGGCCCCTGCTGGACAGCGACCCCCTGCGGGTCCGGGCCCTGGCCTACGACCTGGTCTTAAACGGCGTCGAGCTGGGCGGGGGCAGTATCCGGATTCACCGCCGGGACATCCAGGAGAAGATGTTTAATCTGCTGGGCTTTACCCCGGAGGCCGCACGGGATAAATTCGGGTTTTTGCTGGATGCCTTTGAATACGGTACCCCGCCCCACGGCGGCATCGCCTTTGGCCTGGACCGGATGCTGATGCTTATGGCCCGGCGGGATACTATCCGCGATTGCATCCCTTTCCCCAAGACCCAGAGCGGCACCTGCCTGATGACGGCGGCCCCCTCGGGCGTATCCCCGGAGCAACTCCAGGAACTCCACCTACGGAGCACGGCACGAAAGAGTACCAATCCTGCCTGAAACGCCTGATCCGGTAACAGGTGGCATGGCCCGGTACTTGCAAAAACTTTAAGTTTATGTTAATATCATTGGTGTCAAGGGAAAACGAAAAGATTTTTACCCTGCGATGTTCGTGAAGAGCCGTGCAGTTTTGAGCCAACACCAAAACTTAGGGAACCTGACATCCGGGCATGGCTTGCAGGCCCCAGTTTCCAGGGGAAGCAAAAAGTGTCCGTGGAGGTACCCACCTGCTGAGAGCAGGTTCAAAAACCACGGCATTCACGGCATTTGTGGGGTTTTATTTTTTGAGGTGCAACTGTGGAGAGTTTCTGGACCCGCACGGAAATGCTCATCGGTGCTGCAGGCCGAAAACGCCTGGCCGCAGCGCGGGTGGCGGTTATCGGTACCGGCGGCGTCGGCTCCTTTGCCGTAGAAGGCCTGGCCCGGGCGGGGGTCGGTTACCTGGAACTGGTAGACCCGGACGTAGTCAAACCCAGCAACCTCAACCGCCAGCTCCCGGCCCTGGGTTCCACCCTGGGACAACCCAAGGTCGCCGTCCTGGCGGCCCGCTGCCGCGATATTAACCCGGAAGCGACCATTATCCCCCGGCAGGAAGCCTACAGCCCGGCCACGAGCTTAAAGTTTGTCCGGCCGGACCTGGACTTCCTGGTGGACGCCATCGACAGCGTGAAGGCCAAGATCGACCTCCTGGCCACGGCCGTCACGGCCGGCCGGCCCATAGTCAGCAGTATGGGCGCTGGTAACCGCCTGGATCCCACCCTGCTGCGGGTAGCCGACATCAGCGCCACCCGGGGTTGTCCTCTGGCCCGGGCTGTCCGGCGGGGCCTCCGGGCCCGGGGGATCGCCGGGGGCCTGACGGTGGTATACTCGGAAGAGCCACCCCTAGAGGTCCGGACGAAACCGCAACTGGCACCGGGGGAGCGACAACCCCCGGGCAGTATGATCTTCGTTCCGGCGGTGGCCGGCCTGATCCTGGCCAACCTGGTGGTGAGGGCCCTCCTGCAGGGTGACAGTTACAGTAAGTAGTTGCCTGTGCCGGGAAAATCCATTATACTGGACAGGGGTACAAACCCCGGGAAAGGGGGTAGAAAAGATTGAGCAGGAGACCCGGCGAAGAAAGCTCCTATGCGCCCCAGCGGGAGGATTTGCTGCTCCGCCTGCGGAAGATTGAGGGTCAGGTCAAGGGTATCCACCGCATGATCGAGGAGGACAAGTACTGCGTCGATATCCTGATCCAGATTGCGGCCGTACGGGCGGCGCTGAAAAAGGTGGGTAGCATGATCTTTGAAGCCCATGTCCGGGGCTGTGTCCGGACGGCGATCGTCAACCAGGCAGATAAAGAGATCATCAGCGAACTCATTGATGTCCTAAACCGCTTCATAAGTTAAAAAATCCTGGGGAGGCAGCGCTATGGCAGCGTCAAATATTATAACCCTGACGGACGCCAATTTTGAAGAAGAAGTGCTCTCGGCAACAACCCCGGTCCTGGTTGATTTCTGGGCCGCTTGGTGCGGTCCCTGCCGGATGATTGCTCCCATTGTGGACGAGCTGGCGCAGGAGTACGCCGGCAAAGTCAAGGTGGCCAAGCTGAACGTAGACGAGTACCCCAAGATCCCCGCCGACTACGGGATCATGAGCATCCCTACCCTGATCCTGTTTAAAAACGGTGAGGTTATCGCCTGGACAGTCGGTTATCAGAGCAAGGAAAAACTGGCCCAGGTTTTGGAGAATAATTTATAGCTTATAGATATATCGCCCCCGGGGACAACGCAGGTAGTACCCCGGGGTTTTTGTTTGGATGGCCTGCCCCCAGGATGCGGTCATTGCATGAGGGGCCTAGCAGGAAAAAACGGGGAGGAAATGTAGAGATAGAAGGATCTGGCGCAGAAAAAAAGAATAATATGGGTAAATTCGTTGTTTGTTAGTAGAAGAAAAATATTAGTCACCCAATATGACAAAAAAAGAAAGAAAAAACAGCGAGTAAAACAGTTGCCTAACTTGATAAAGAAGGTAAGTGGGAATGAACCATATAATTCCCATGTAATAACGGAGGAAAGGCCATGACGGAAAACACCAATATGGATCTTAGCACCCTGGAAAACTGGCTATGGGAGGCAGCCTGTGTAATTCGCGGTGCAGTTGATGCTCCCAAGTATAAGGATTACATATTGCCCCTGATCTTCCTAAAACGCCTGTCAGACGTATTTGAAGATGAAATAGCCAGGCTGGCCGAAGAGATATTTGATAGTATAGAGGAAGCCCTGAAACAGGTTGAGGAAGACCATGCCCTGGTGCGTTTTTATATCCCTCCCCAGGCCCGCTGGGATGCTATTTCCCGGCAGACTACCAACATAGGCGAATACCTTACCAGTGCCGTGCGGGCTGTAGCCCGGGAGAATCCTAAACTGCACGGCATCTTTGAGAACATTGACTTCAACGCCCAGATGGCCGGCCAGCCGGTTATTGATAACGACCGTCTCTATAACCTGATTCAAGTCCTTTCCCGCCATCGTTTAGGGTTAAAAGATGTAGAAGTAGACATCCTGGGCCGGGCTTATGAATACCTGCTGCGCAAATTCGCCGAGGGCCAGGGCCAGAGTGCCGGCGAATTCTATACCCCCCGGGAAGTTACCTGGCTAATGGCTTATCTACTGGAGCCCCGACCAGGAGATGAGATCTATGACCCGGCCTGCGGTTCCGGCGGCCTGTTGATCAAAAGCGTATTAGCTCTTAAGGAAACTTATGGTGATGACCCTAGAATAGCACCGGTTAAGATTTATGGTCAGGAAATCCTTTATACCACCTTCGCTATGGCCAAAATGAACGCCTTTATCCATGACCTGGAGGCTGATATTCGCCTGGGCGATACAATGGCCCGGCCGGCCTTTACCAATCCCGACGGTTCTTTGCGTACCTTTGATAAGGTCACTGCTAATCCCATGTGGAACCAGAAATTCCCCCTTCCCCTATATGAAGAAGACCCCTTTGATCGGTTTAAGTTTGGCGGCATTCCGCCGGCATCAAGCGCTGACTGGGGCTGGATCCAGCATATGTTTGCCTCCCTGAAAGAAGGGGGCAAAATGGCCGTGGTCCTGGATACCGGTTCAGTCTCCCGGGGCAGCGGTAACCAGGGCTCCAACCGGGAGAGGGACATTCGTAAAGTCTTTGTTGAAAACGACCTGGTAGAGTGCGTTATCTTGTTGCCGGAAAATATGTTCTATAATACTACCGCCCCGGGTATAATCATGGTCATAAATAAGGCCAAAAAGCATCCAGCGGAGATTTTATTAATCAACGCCTCTAAACTGTTCACCAAAGGGCGCCCCAAGAATTACATGGAAGATGAGCATATAAAGCAGGTCTATAGCATCTACCGGGAATGGCGGGAAGAAGAGGGATTAAGCAAAATAATTCCAGTAGAAGAAGCAGCCCGCAATGACTACAATCTTAGCCCTTCTCGCTATGTATCTATTAATGGCAAAGAAGAATACCGGCCCATAGAGGAAATATTGGTCGAGCTGGCCGAGGTCGAGGAAGAACGGCAAGCCGTAGATAAGGAACTGAATGATATCCTGGGTAAGTTGGGTTTCGGAGGCTGGCTGAATGGGTAAGGAAGTTAATGAGGTGAAGGAAGGATATAAGGAGACGGAGATTGGGGTGCTGCCGGAGGATTGGGAAGTGGTGAGGCTGGGGAAAGTTTTTGAAGAGGTAGACAGACGTGTTAATAATGTGAAAAACGCTGCCAGCCTTCCAGTCTTGTCTTTAACAAAAAACAATGGCATAATCCCGCAAACAGAACGTTTTAAAAAGCGAATTGCAACAGACGATTTGAGTAACTACAAGGTGGTCTACAAGAAAGAGTTAGTCTACAACCCTTATGTGATTTGGGAAGGAGCTATTCATATTCTCAATAGGTTAGAAGCTGGTCTTGTCAGCCCAGTATACCCAGTACTATCGGTAAATAAGAAGGTAGCTGATGCATATTTCTTTGACTTTTGGCTGAGAACACCCTCTGCGATAAAAGCCTACAGTCGTTATGCCTCTGGGGCCGTAAACCGTAGGCGGGCCATCCGCAAAACGGATTTCAAGAACATAGACGCACCTCTTCCTCCACTGCATGAGCAGCGCAAGATTGCCTATGTACTTTCAACTATCCAAAGGGCTATCCAACTTCAAGATAAGGTTATCGCCGCCACCCGGGAACTGAAAAAGTCGCTCATGCGCCACCTCTTCACCTATGGCCCGGTACCTGTTGACCAGATCGACCGCGTACCCTTGAAGGAAACTGAAATCGGAATGGTGCCGGAGCATTGGGAAGTAGTCAGGTTAAGAGAAGTAGCTGACTTCACAAAAAAGCCCCGAGGCCTTAATTATTCCGGTAACATTCCTTTTATTCCAATGGAGCTAATACCTATTGGAAGAGTCAATATCCAAAAGTATATCATTAAGCCTAGTTCCGAGATTAGTAGTGGCGTTTATTGTGAACAAGGCGATCTTTTACTAGCCAAGATTACGCCATCATTTGAAAACTATAAGCAAGGTATTATTTCACAAATTCCAAAGCCTTTTGCATTTGCTACAACGGAAGTCTATCCAATTAAGGCAAGAAAGGATTTCTTAGAAATCCTATATTTGTTTTACTATCTTTTGATACCACAAGTCAGGCAAGATATAGCGGGTAAAATGGAAGGCACAACAGGAAGACAGAGAATTTCTAAATCAGTAATCCAGAATTACTTAATTCCTATCCCACCCCTTTCTGAGCAACGCCAAATTGCCCGCTTTCTTATTACAGTGGATAAAAAAATCGAAGCCGAGGAATATCGCAAATCCACCCTCCAATCCCTCTTCCAAACCATGCTTCACCTGCTTATGACCGGCAAGGTGCGCGTCAAAGACCTGGAGGTGAAAGAAGATGCCCTTAGGCAGTGAACGGGCCGCAGTACAAAACCCATTTATCCGCTATGCTACTGAAGCAGGCTGGCAGTACATAATCCCGCAGGATTTAGAGCTCAGGCGGGGTGGTGTAGGTGGTTTAATTGATCGCCAGGTATTCATCAGCCAGCTCCAGAAGTTAAACCCCGGTGTGGTCGACCACCTGCGTGCCGAAGAGGTATTAAAGCGGCTGGAGCGGTTACCGCCTACCATCGAAGGCAACCTTCAGGCCTGGGAATACCTGAAGGGCTTGCGGACGGTATACGTTGAGACCGAGAAAAGGGAGCGGAATATCCGCCTGCTGGACCTGGACAACTGGCGGGCCAACATCTTTCAGGTTACCGATGAATTTACCTATACCAATGGCACATATACCATTCGTGCTGATATCGTCTTTTTAATTAATGGCATCCCGGTACTGGTGGTAGAAACGAAATCCACCAGTGAGATAGAAGGCATTGCCAAAGCCCTGGACCAGATGCGCCGCTACCACCGGGAGGCTCCGGAGCTCATGGCCCTGGAACAGGTCTATGCCTTGACCCACCTGGTCCATTTCTATTATGGGACCACCTGGAGCTTAAGCCGGAAAAACCTTTTCAACTGGCGGGACGAAAGTACAGGTCAGGATTACGAAACCATGGTAAAAAGCTTCATCCATCCCCAGCGGATTTTACGGGTCTTAACCGACTTTATCATGTTTACCCGCAGGGATGATGAATTAAGTAAAGTTATCTTACGGCCGCACCAGATGCGGGCCCTTGGCCGCGTCCTTAACCGCGCCCTGGACCCCACCAAAAAGCGGGGCCTGGTCTGGCACACCCAGGGGTCGGGTAAAACTTACACCATGATCACCATTGCCAAAAAGCTGATTGAAGACCCTCGTTTTAATAATCCCACGGTGCTTATGCTGGTTGACCGCAATGAGCTGGAACAGCAACTCTTCAATAACCTGGCCGCCTGTGGCCTGGGTATGGTCGAAGTAGCCCGGAGTAAACGCCACTTGCAAGAACTCCTGGCTTCCGACCGCCGGGGCCTTATTGTTAGCATGATCCATAAATTTGACGACATCCCGGCTAAGCTCAACTGCCGCGACAATATCTTTGTCCTCGTAGATGAGGCCCACCGTACTACCGGGGGCAATTTGGGCAATTACCTCATGGGGGCTCTCCCCAATGCTACCTATATCGGTTTTACCGGTACACCCATTGACCGCACCGCCCACGGTAAGGGTACCTTCAAAGTTTTTGGCTGCGACGACCAACCTCAAGGTTACTTAGATAAATACAGCATTGCGGAATCTATCGCCGACGGTACGACCGTGCCCCTCCATTACTCCCTGGCACCTAACGATCTGCGCGTTGACCGGGAAACCCTGGAAGAAGAATTTCTAAACCTGGCGGCGGCCGAAGGGGTCAGCGATATCGAGGAACTGAATAAGGTCTTAGAGAAGGCCGTTACCCTAAGGAATATGCTCAAAAACCGGGAGCGGGTGGATCGCATCGCTGCTTATGTAGCCCGGCATTACCGGGAATATATCGAACCGATGGGTTATAAGGCTTTCCTGGTGGCTGTGGACCGTGAGGCTTGCACCCTGTATAAAGAGGCCCTGGATAAATACCTGCCGCCGGAGTATTCGCAGGTAGTGATCAGCAGGGGCCACAATGACCAGCCGCATCTGGCGCGTTATTATCTTTCCGAAGAAGAGGAAAAGCGGGTACGCAGGGCCTTCCGCCAACCTGGGGAATTGCCCAAGATACTCATCGTCACAGAGAAACTCCTTACCGGTTATGATGCCCCGGTGCTTTACTGTATGTATTTGGATAAACCCATGCGGGACCATGTCCTCTTGCAGGCCATCGCCCGGGTGAACCGTCCCTATGAAGATGAAAATGGCCACCAAAAACCGGCTGGCTTTGTCCTCGATTTTGTCGGTATCTTTGCAAACCTGGAAAAGGCCCTGGCCTTTGACTCCAAAGACATTGAAGGGACTATCCAGGACCTGGATATCCTTAAAAATCGTTTTCAAGAAATGATAACTGAAGGTAGAAGGAAATACCTGGCTATTATCGAAAACTATAAGCAAGATAAGGCGGCAGAAAAAGCCCTGGAACACTTCCGGGAGCCCCAAGCGCGCCAGGAGTATTATGCTTTCTTCAAAGAGCTGGCCAACCTGTTCGAGATTATATCGCCAGATCCCTTTTTAAGGGAGTACCTGGATGACTACGACCAGTTGGCCCGGCTATATCGGCTCCTGCGTTCTGTTGAGCCGGGGGTCAATCTGGACCATGAGTTAATGCGTAAAACAGCCCGTCTGGTCCAGGAACATACGCTACCTGGTGCTATCCAGGATGCAGTGACAGTTTACCAAATAAATGAAGAAGCTCTGGAAAGAATAGCTGAGACCAGGGCGTCATACACCGTTGAGGTATTTAACCTCTTGAAAAGCCTCGAGAATACTGTTGCCGCGAAAAGACAGGAAGCACCTTACCTTTTATCCATTGGCGAGATGGCGGAAAGTATAGCCCAGGCCTACCAGGAGCGGCAGCTAAGTACCCAGGAAGCATTGCAGCGTTTGCAAAGTTTAATTCAAGAATACCTTGTTTCGGAGCGGGAACGAGCCGAAAAGGATATGGCTCCTGAAACCTATGCTGTTTACTGGTATTTGAAGCGGCAAGGGATAAAGGGTGCTGAAAAGGTAGCCCTAAATATGGCCAGGGCTTTTATAAATTATCCCTACTGGAAGAGCAGCGAAAGCCAGGAGCGGCAAATCGTATGGGAGTTTTATAAAAATCTCAAGAGAGCAGGACTGAAGGCGGGTAATAAATTGGGAGACATTGTAGATCAGATTATGAAACTGATAAAGGGGGCCAGGCGATGAGCTTGGTGTTAGACGATTATCTAATCTGGGAGCATGGAGATATACCCTATGAAGGTGTCTCAGCCCTGGCACCCCTTGATAAACTGGAAGAAGTCATTTCGGAGGCAGTTTTCCGGGCCGAGGTGGCCACCTGGGCCAGGCGGATCGGTGTTGAGCCGAAAGAAGTACACTTACGCGCCATGAAACGAAAATGGGCGAGTTGTTCCAGTAAAGGACGCTTAACCTTTGATCCAGAGTTGTTAAAACAGCCGGCAGCTTTCCGGGCTGAGGTAATTGTGCATGAACTGCTGCATTTAAGGATACCCAATCATGGGCCACTGTTTAAGGCGATGCTTAGGGCTTATCTGACGAAGTATGGTGTTAATAAAATTAAAGTTGAAGGTGATCTACATGCAAACTATTCAACGTAAAATAGGCTTTTTTGGTGTAGAACTAAAAAGAGTTAATGGAGAGATTTTAGCTCCAATTCCTAATTATGAACAGGTATCGAGGCAAATTTTTTTAGATATTGAAAACTTACCCTTTGAGGGTGAGTTTAATAGATATTTAACTTTAGAGAATATGAATAACCTCTTCATGTTTGTTGATGAACATTCTGATACAATATGTGGTCGCTTAATTGTAACAAGAAGAAATTTGCTACCAGATGTAGAAAGGCACGGTAATTTAATTCCCTTAAATATTCCTGACGATAGTGGCCTAGCGGAAATTACTCATTTTGTATTTTTTCCTGATAAAAAAATTATAGGTATTGAATTTAATTACTATGGACCTAGACCTTCTAGTTTGGCATTATATATTCAAAGAAAAGCAAATGGGCTTATCAATGATGTTACCTTTAAGCCGATTTTAAATCATGATATCGATGATTTATTACGACGAATTGGCGAAGTTGCTTTAATAGAGATAGAGGTTCAAAAAAATGGGGTTGATATTTTAAAACAATTAGATGAAAACTTGGCGTCTGCATTTAAAGCTGCAGCTAATGCTAGTGATGCAGAGACAATAGAAATACTGTTAAGACGAAAGAGGTATTCAAGAAAAGGATTTTCTTTTCCGTGGCTTTTAGAAAAAGTTAAAGACCTTTTAAATTCACCTGATCCAGATGTAAGGGGCAATATAGGTAAATTTAAAGTAAGAGGTACAGATAAATTAACAGAAGAGCAAAGGACCTTTGATCTATTACAAGATAAATTTGTCGCCAGTAAGAAAGTGGTAAGGACTGATGATAGACGACGTTCTATAGATAAAAATAGCATGTATAATGCTATAAAAAGTGCTTTCCAAGAACTTTATAGCCAGTTAGTATTGGTAGGAAATAGCGATGGGGAGCTTAAGGGATAAATATGAAAAGAACTTCTTACTATATGATTTAATTGCCTCTGTTATTATTACAGGGCTGATATTTCTTATTGCCATTAGGACCCCTCTAAACAGTAAAATTCTTGAATTATTAGTTGGAATAAGACTTTCATTATATAACACTATTATTAGTGTTGCAGGTGCTTTAATTGGTTTTGTAATTACTGGGCTCTCCATTCTTATCAGCATGAAAGAAACTCCAAGCTTAGAGTTATTAAAGAAAAGTAAATATTACAAACAAATTTATGATGTTTATCTAAGTACGAGCCGTTGTTTAGGAATGCTATTATTTATAGCTTTATTTGCTATAATATTGGATCACGATAATAAGCCAATACCAATAATGCCTTATATTATCTTATGGGGTTTAATGATATCTACCCTGAGGATAGCAAGATGCTTATGGGTCATTAAAAACATAATAGGACTTATAACTAAAAAATGAAGTAAAACCACTTTATCGTGGAAGATCAAGCTAAATGTATAATCCATTTGAATATCGTGGATTTTGGTGGCTTCCTGGTAAATATAATGAAAATGTTGAAGGAGTATTAAAATATAACCCAGGCGAGGAACTCGTTTTGGAATTAACAGGGTCATTAACAGACCTTAAAAAAGTTACAGAAGATATACAGCATGACATTATCTTGGGTTTCTCTTCGAACGGGAAAAAAATCACATTGTATAAATGCTTAAGTATAAGTCTTAATGTCAGTATGCCGGGTTTTCCCACTCAAACGTTTATAGCAAGTGCTGCTTTTATAGGCGAGCATTTTGAGTCTATAGAAGAGGTAAGGTTTAAAGAGGTAAATGTACATTATTTTTACCTTGAAGAGTGGTTAAGAATAAGTGGAATGAATATTAATGTTGAGCAAAATAATAGAGAAAGGTATTTTTGTATACATTATTATCAACCCGATGATATAAAAGTATTAATTGATAATTGGATTCTAGCTATATATTTTACCGTAAATTATTCTAGGGACAGAGCTGATGGCCTCAAAATTAAAGAGACTGCTGTTGTTTCTTTTCAGTTTAAGGAAGGCCTACCTTTCGAAGAAATACTAAATAAAATTATAGGTAGATGGGAAGATTTTTTCACGTTTGCTACGGGGGAAGCTGCCCTTCCTTCGGCTATTAAAGCATTTGTTGAAAAGGACTCAAAGCATAGGGAGACAGAAATTGTTTATCGGAGGATAAATGGTTCTACCACTCCCAAAAAACTCACGTATCATGATATGCTTTTTACCTTTAGAGATATACAAGAAAAGTTTGGAGCCTTCCTAAATAATTGGTTCAGTAAAGCAGAAGTGTTAAGACCGGTTTATAATTTATTTTTTGGTTTGAGATATAACCCCGGGGGTTACTTACAATATCAGTTTTTAACTTTAGCGCAGGCCCTTGAAACCTATCATAGAAGAACTAAATGCAACTATGTACGTTCTCCAGATAAGTATGAGAAAATGATGAATGAAATATTAAATTCTATACCAAATAAGTATGTGGAGTGGTTGAAAGAAAAACTTAAGTATTCAAATGAACCAACACTACGTCATAGAATAAGGGATATATTTAAAGATTTTGGGTTAGTTGTTGATAAATATATTGGAGATGTGAAAGGATTTATCAATGAGGTAGTCGAGGCGAGAAACTATTTGACTCATTATGACAAAAGTAAGGAAACTGAAAAGGGGAAAGACCACTCCGAACTTTACAATCTTGTTAAAAAGTTAGAGGTCATATTAGATGTTTGTCTATTATATGAATTAGGATTTAGTCTTGATAAGGTAGAGGAACTACTAAGTAGAAACCCAAGATACCGTAATCTCTTGGAAAACATTGAATGAGTGGCTAAAAATTAGCACTTTTCAACTACCATGCCTAAGTGAGTTTGCCTAGGGCTATTTCTCTTTATTCCTCTCGTAGCCAGCCCGCCGGCGGCTCACGGCGGCCAACGTCGGCGCGCGCCTGCCGGCCGGGTCCCGCCACGTGCCCTGGGGTGTAGCTGATAGCCACAACCCTCCGGGACGTATGGCAAAGGATGATACAGTGTTGTCATTTCATTCGTTAAAAGTGTCGCCTGCGCCATGAGCCTCCCGTCCGGCAGACGCTAGCCATTGCTCCAGTTCTCCGGCCGTCGTAACCGGCGCCCGGCATGCGAAGTTGCGGCACAGGTATAGGGTGGCTTTACCGTTTACCGGTTTCTGGCCGGCGGTATAGGGAATGAGCCTGGTTACTTCCTCACCCTCCCGGCCGCCGGGACGCAGCACCAGGACGGCTGAGGGCAGGTAGGCCGCCCTTAGCACGCGGAGCAGGGCACGGGTATCTTCTGTTTCCCGTTCCCCGGCCAGGACTATTTCTGTTACCGGCCCCAGGTAGAAGTCCAGGGCACAGAGGTAGAAGGAATAGCCCCGGGGGTATTCGGCCACCGTTCCGGCCAGGGCACGCACCTGGGCTGCGGCTTCTTCTTCCAGCCGGCTGTCCCCGGTGATGCGGGCCAGGCGCAGCAGGTTTAAGGCCGCTACCGAATTGCCGGAGGGAATGGCGCCGTCATAGACTTCCCGGGGGCGGACCGGTAGTTCCCCGGCGCCGTGAGGGGTAAAAAAGTAGCCGCCCCCTTCGTCCCGGAAGAGTTCCTGCATCTGCCGCGTCAAAGCCAGGGCCTCCCGGAGGTAACCTGTCTCAAAGGTGGCCTGGTAGAGTTCGATGAGCCCCCAGGTGAGAAAGGCATAATCGTCAAGGTAGGCCGGGAAAGCAGCCTGGCCTTCCCGGTAACGGGCCTGCAGGCGCCCCTCCGCATCGCGCAAGTGGGTTAGGATAAACCGGGCCGCCCTGGCGGCCGCCGCGGCATAGGCGGGTTCATCGAGCACCCAGGCGCCCCGGGCCAGGGCGGCGATCATCAGCCCGTTCCAGGCAGTGAGGATTTTATCGTCCCGGTGGGGATGGACCCGCTTTTCCCGGGCGGCGAAGAGTTTTTCGCGGGCCGCAGCCAATCGGGCCGCCGTTGCCGGGCCAAAACCGGCCAGGGTGGTTGGCCCCCGGCCGGGCAGCCGGTCCTCCTCCGGACTACCTTTAGCGCAGCCCCCGCCGCCGGAAATGCCGCCTGCTCTCCCGCCTTGCTCCCGGGGCTGCCTCTGATCGCCAGCGGTATCATTGCTCTCATTGCCACTGGTACCGGCGGCAAAGAGGGCTTCTCCCCGGCCAATCAAATTGGGAATACTGCGCCCCTCGAAGTTACCTCCGGCGGTTATATCAAAGTAACGGCAAAAGAACTCCCCCTCTTTAGCACCGAGGACCTCCCGGACCTGGTCGGGTGTCCAGAGGTAAAAACGGCCCTCTTCTCCTTCGGAATCGGCGTCCAGGGCGGAGTAAAATCCTCCCTCCGGGCTGGTCATGTCCCGCAACACCCAGGTGAATATCTCCCGGGCGACATGGCTGTAGACAGCTTTGCCCGTTGCTTGCCGGGTTTCCAGGTAGGCCAGGGCCAGCAGGGCGTTGTCGTAGAGCATTTTCTCAAAGTGAGGCACCAGCCAGCGGCGGTCGGTAGAATAGCGGGCGAAGCCAAAACCGATATGGTCGTAAATGCCACCGCAGTACATAGCCTGCAGGGTTTTTTCCACCATGGCCAGGGCGCCCGCTTCATCATACCTTTTCCAGTAACGCAGTAAAAACAAAAGCTGGTGGGGGCTGGGAAATTTAGGAGCTTCACTGAAACCGCCATAGAGAGGGTCGAAACCGGCCCGGAGTTGTTGCCAGCCCTTTTCCAGGACCTGAGCCCCGGGTTCTCCCGGCGGCGTAGGGGCAAATTGGCCGGCCACGTGTTGTATCAATTCCGCGCCGGATTCTTCCAGCTCCTCGCGGTGGGTCGCCCATTTTTCCCGGATCAACTTTAAAAGCTCCACCAGGCCGGGCCTGCCGTACCGGTTGTGCTTGGGGAAATAGGTGCCGGCATAAAAGGGTCTTTTCTCCGGCGTCAGGAAAACAGTCAGGGGCCAGCCGCCGCTGCCGGTCAGGGCCTGGCAGGCGGCCATATAGACCTGGTCGATGTCCGGCCGTTCTTCCCGGTCGACCTTGATAGCGATAAAGCTATCGTTGAGGAGGGCGGCTACCTCTTCATCGTTAAAGGATTCCCTGGCCATGACGTGGCACCAGTGACAGGTGGAATAGCCGATGGATAAAAATACCGGCTTATCTTCCCGCTTGGCCCGGGCAAAGGCCTCTTCCCCCCAGGGATACCAATCGACGGGGTTGTAGGCGTGCTGCAGCAGATAGGGGCTTTTTTCATGGATTAAACGGTTGGGACGGCGCAGATCGGGCACAGCACCCCCTCCTTTCTATGGAGTTATTTTCCCCTGTCGGGTGGTAGGTCATAACTTTTCTAAAGGGAACTTGACGCCAATCCTCCCCTCTGGTGGGAGAAAATTTATGACCCTGCGGTAGCCAGGGGATATTTAATTCTACTTTATGAGACAATGGTCCATAAAACGGAGAGGAAGCGGCGAGGGTGGGGAGAGGGCCTGGAGGGACGAATTAAGTTATATTAAACCTGAGAAGTAAGGGCAGGGGAGATTGAAGTGCTTAATCTTTTCAGAAAGAAACCCCGGGTAACCATGAAACCGGCCCCGGGGCAATGTCCGAAATGTGGCAGCCATATCTAGAAATTATATAGCTGTTTCTCCAGGCTATCCCACTGCTGCCAGTCTTCGAAAACCGGCTGGTAGCCCTTCTGGATTAGCATTTGTTTTATTTCCGCTACACTACGCGGGTCGGATATTTCAAACTGGGGTGCCATGCCGTCAGGACGGGCATAGCCTCCCACCGTAACGGAAGAACCGGCCGATATTTTCGTGACACCCAGGGGTAGGATGTTGTCCCGGAACTCGGGGCTTTCCCTGGTGGAAATGGTTATGCCGACCCGGGGTAAAAACAGCCTGTGGGCCAGGAGGATCTGGACGAAGCTCTTGTCGTCCACCGGGTAGTCGGGTTGAAAGCCGCCGATACTAGGGCGAAATCTGGGCAAAGAGATACTGACCTGCACATCCCAGAACTTTTGCTGCAAATAATCGGCGTGCAGTCCGGTGAAGAAGGCCTCCTTCCGCCAGTCGGCCAGGCCCAGCAGGGCCCCGACACCCACGGTCCGCATACCCGCCCGGCAGCTCCTTTCCGGGGCGTCCAGCCGGTAATGGTAATTTTTCTTGGGACCGTTATGGTACCTGGCGTAGACTCCGGGGTCATAGACTTCCTGAAACATGGTGAGGCCATCCACCCCGGCTGCTACCAGCTCCCGGTACTCCTCTTCTTCCAGGGGATAGACTTCTATGCAAATACTGCAGAAATACTTCTTTAAAACACCGACGCAGTCCTTTATATACGACACCGGATTGTGCTGGCGCGATTCTCCCGTCAGGATGAGGATATCTTTCATTCCTGTTTGGGCTATGGCCCTGGCTTCTTCTTCGACCTGCTCTAAGGTGAGCTTGGTCCGGGCAAATTTATTCCGGGCATTGAAACTGCAGTAGGCGCACTGGTTCACGCAGTAGTCGGACAGGTATAACGGTGTAAAGAGAAATATGACCCGGCCGAAATTCCTCAGGGTTATACGGTGGGCTTTTTGGGCCATTTCCTCCAGGAAATTTCCTGCCGCGGGCGATAGAAGGGTCAGGTAATCGGTTACCTCGAGGTGCTCCTTTGCCAGGGCCTTCCTGACGTCGTCAGGGGTCCTACTCTGGAAAAAGCCTTCGAAATCAAACCCCTCATACTGCTTGTAGACGTCGTAAAAACCCATCACTCCTGCCTCCCTAAACCAAAAATCCCGTCAATGGCGACGAAGCCTCGGCATACTCCCTGGTAGGAGCAAGTCCTGCCAGGTAGGCCATCCTGCCGGCCTCTACCGCCATACTGAAGGCCCGGGCCATGGCGACGGGGTCCCTGGCGGTGGCAATAGCCGTATTTACCAGCACCGCCGCTGCGCCCATCTCCATAGCCTCCATCGCCTCGGATGGTTTGCCTATGCCGGCGTCTACTATAATCGGCAGGTCGATCTCTTCTATTAAAATCCGGATCATCTCCCTGGTCTTGAGGCCCCGGTTGGAACCTATGGGAGCTCCCAGGGGCATTATGGCCGCCGCGCCGGCTTCCTTTAAGCGTTTGGCTACCATCAAATCGGGGTTCATGTAGGGAAGCACCACAAAGCCTTCCTTGGCGAGGATCTCGGTGGCTTTCACGGTCTCATAGTTGTCCGGCAGAAGGTAGCGCTGATCGGTCACCACTTCTATCTTGACCCAGTTGCCGCAGCCGGCGGCCCTGGCGATCCTGGCTATTTTTACCGCTTCCTCGGCGGTCCTGGCGCCGGAGGTGTTGGGCATCAAGACGCAGCCTGCGGGGATGAATTTGAGCTCGCTTTCCTGGGGATTGTCGAGGTCTACCCTCCTTAAGGCCACGGTGACCACCTGGGCGCCTGATTGACTCACGGCCTGTCCCATTATCTCGTGGCTGGCAAATTTGCCGGTGCCGATAAACAGCCTGCTTGTTAAGGCCTTATCGCCGATAATCAATTCATCCGCCAATTTTATCCTCCTCCAACGATTCTAATTACTTCCACCTGGTCCTGTTCTTTGATCACAAAATCAGGCCATAGCTCCCTCTTTACCACCTCGGAGTTTACGACTACTATGACGGCCCCGGGAGTTATTTTTTTAGAGTTTAGCAATTGCTCTATAGTTACGCTGGTGGGCACGTCTTCCTCCCTTCCGTTTAAAAGGACTTTCATGCACTATCCCCCTTTCTTAACAAAAATCGGAGCTCCCATCTGCCGAACTCGGTGGAAGCTCCGAATTAGTTCGCACCCAATCATCATTACTTCCCTACGGTGGCATTACCCACATCAGGTTCAAAGGGTTAGGCGTTTAGCCCTCTCAGCCTTGCGGCACCCCTGCTTATGTTTAATTTTACTATAATATTACTACCTGATTCCTGTTTTGTAAAGGTATACCCCCTGAAATATAATTGTATTTTGAAAATGCCAGTTAGTTTTTTACTCACCCCGTAGAGGGATAAAGCATAAAAATAGGAGAGCCACTAAAACTACGGGGGACTGGTCCGTTTTGGAAAGGGAGATAGCGATTTTCACCCCCAACCTGTTAGACTGGGAGGGGAAGAAACCGGTAATCGGCGGCCTGGAAAGGTATATCCGCGCCCTGGCCGAACTCCTGACAGATATGGGCTATGCGGTATCCTTTCACCAGAACGCACACCGGGATTTCCAGATTACTTACCTGGGGTGGCCGGTATACGGCTACCAGGCCGATCCCCAGCATTTAAATGTAACCATAGAGCGTATAGAGAAAAGCGTCCCCGGGAGGGTTTTATATTCCTCCATCCTGCAGCAGGTCTATTACCGCCCCGGCTCTATCTGCATCTCCCACGGCGTCTGGTGGGAACTGCCGGGATCCAGCCCTGCTCTGGCCCGGGCTGCCTATGAAAACCACGTAGCCGCCGCCCTTTTCCAGGCCAGCTTGATAATATCCTGCGACTATAATTTCCTGAATGTCGCCCGGGCCATCTATCCCGACCTGGCCGGCCGCAAGATCCAGGTGATCCCTAACTTTGTCGACCTGGAGCGTTTTTACCCTCGGGAGGGTAGCAGCAGGAAAGGGATACGCGTCCTTTACCCGCGCCGTCTGTCCCGCGAAAGGGGTTTTGACCTTTTGCAGGCAGTTATCCCGTCTTTACTGGCTGCCTACCCCGAGCTGGAGTTCCAGTTCGCCATCGACACCAATACCCCCCGCTACCTGGAGGCTTTCCACGCCTGGCGGCAGGGGGAAGCCCACAACGAGCGCCTTCTTTACTGTCATCCCGATTTTGATGCCATGCCCGGCGTTTACGCTGATGCGGACATAGTTGTCATTCCGACTATTTATTCCGAGGGCACCAGCTTCTCCTGCCTGGAGGCCATGGCCATGGGCAAAGCCATCATTGCCACCAATGTCGGCGGCCTGACCAACCTTATTATCGATAATTATAACGGCCTGCTTATCCATCCCACCGCGGAATACCTGGCCCAGGCCCTCCGCTTTTTAATCGAACACCCGCGGGAACGTGCCCGCCTGGGCAAAAACGCCGCGGCCACCGCTCGGGTCTTTGACCGGAAGCTCTGGGAAGCCCGCTGGCGCCAGTTTATCAACAAGGTCTATCCCTTGGGGTAGGGGCGCTCCTGGAGCCTCTGCCCGGCCGTGAATCTACAAAGAGAGGGGGCCGGAGTTATGCCCAAACTCACTGCCATGATGATCGTCCGCAATGAAGCGGACCGTTATTTAGAGCGCTGCCTGAAGTCTTTATCCGCTTATGCTGACGAAATCGTCATCCTGGACGATGCCTCTACCGACGCCACCCCGGAGCTATGCGCGAGTTTCCCGTCGGTGAAGCTCTACCGCCGGGAAACCTCCCTTTTTCTAATCGATGAATCCCGGCTGCGTCAGGAGCTCTGGGATTATACCGCCGCTACCAACCCGGAGTGGATCCTCGCCCTGGATGCCGACGAGTTGCTGGAAGACCGGGCGGCCCGCGAACTACCCTATCTATTGCAACAGGACCTTTTTCCCGCCGTCGGCTTTCGCCTGTTTGACTGCTGGGGTGGAGAAGAGTATTACCGGGTGGACGGCCTATGGAGCCCCTGGCTGCGGGGCTTCTCTATCTATCTGGTTAAATACCAGCCCCACTTACCGGCGGCCTGGCCGGAGCAGGCCTTTCACTGTGGCCGCCTGCCCCTGGCCTACCGCCGCCTGCCCTACCTGGAGAGCGATTTGCGCATCAAACACCTGGGGTGGGCCAACCCGGCGGAGATCCGGTGGAAATATAAGCGCGCCGTCGGCCGGGACCCCACCTTTAAGTATCAACCCCGGGAACACTACGAAAGCATCCTCTGGCCCCCTGAAAAAATTCAGCTCGAAAAATGGCGGTAGCAGGTTACCATTACCTGCCATACAGCATAACTTAGTACCATCCCAGGTAATAAAAGGAGTGATGCTTCTATGCCCCTCACCGCCAGCGCCACTGTTTCCGGCAGCACTGCGGGAACTGCCGACGTCGCGTTGACCCTCAGCCCGGCTACGGCCCTCTTTTCCCCGGCCAACCTGGTGCCGGGCCAGGTTGTAGGCTCGCCCCAGCTGGAGGTTGCCAACACCGGTACCGTAGATGAATACTACTTCATTTTTGCCGATTGGCAGGGGGTAAGCCCTACCACGGCCACGGAGGCCCAGGTTCTGGCCGACCGCCTGAACATTTATATTGAGGCGAGTCCTTCTACCGTCCTCTATAACGGCAACATCTCCGGCCTTTATAATCAACCGGCCAGCGGCCGCCTCTTAATCTCGCCCCAGGCTGATCTGTTAACCTTTGTCGTCAGCCTGCCGGATACCGCCGGCAATATTGTCCAGAACCTGGATTTGAGCGTCGATCTGGTCTTTACTGCCCAGGCTTCGCCCCTGGCGTAGGAGTAAAGCCCGGTCTCCGGCCGGGCTTTACCCTGATAATTTATTTCCGCGCGTGCCGGCTGAGTCCAGAACGGCCTTATGAGTCGCGGGGGTGACCTCGACAATCTATTTTCCGGGTGCCGTTAACCCTCATGCCTCATGAATAGAATACTTGACTTTGGTTGAGCAGTACATTATGTGAGGTTTTCAAGTCGGGATACAAAGGTCTGGCGATAAATAGAATCAGGCCGAGAAAGGTGGGCGGGGAATAAATGAGCGCTAAAAAGGTGGCCCTGTTGACGACCAATTTCTTTCACCCATCCAGTGAGAGAATTATCATGGGCGGTGCCGAGCGTTACCAGGTCGACCTCTGCCGCCTGTTAAAGGAACTTGGCTATTATGTCGAGGTCTGGCAGATCGGTAGCGGCTGGACGCGGGAGTTTGATGGGGTGCGTATTCGCAGCATCCCCGTGACCAAAAGCGAGTATAATACCTTTCCCGACCTGGCTACCGCTTTTTACGAAAACTCCATGGCCTTTGATTATGCCCTTTACTTTATCCTCACCCTGGCCTATCCGATAGCCCGGGAGAAAAGCATTGCCATCAGCCACGGGGTTTTCTGGGATTGGCCGGGGTTTGACCTCATGGCCGGGAAGCCGGAGGACCGCCAGGAATGGCTACGACGCCTGAGTATTGCCCTGGCCGGACCGCAGAAACTGGTATCCGTCGATACCAATACCATTAACTATTTCAACGCTACCCTGGCCGGCTTTTATCATAAATGGGAGTACATCCCCAACTATGTTGATACTGACCTCTTTAGCCCGCCGGCAGAAGAGCCAGCTGGCGACGATACCGTCCGTGTTCTTTTTCCCCGCCGCCTGGTCCCGGTACGGGGCATCAACGAAACCATGAGGGCGGCGGAAAAACTGACCTCCCGCTACCCCTGGATTGAGTTTCACTTCTGCGGCCGCGGTCATGATGATAACGCCGAGAGGCTCATGAACCAATGGGCCGGTAACCGGGAGCGCTGTTTCTATTACTGGAAGCCCCTGGAGATGATGCCAGAGATCTACCGGCAGGCCGATATTGTCCTGATTCCCTCCCGCTCAACAGAAGGTACCAGCCTGGCCGCCCTGGAGGCCATGGCCTGCGGGAAGCCGGTAATTGCCGGCCTGGCGGGCGGTTTGAGCGACATTATCCTGCACGGCTACAACGGTTATCTTATTAAGCCGACAGTAGAAAACCTGGTGGCGGCCATTGAGGAATTGGCCCGGGATGAAGGTAAGAGGAAGCTCATGGGCCGGCGGGCTCGGGAAGTGGCCTTAACCTTTAACCGGAAAATATGGGCTGAGCGCTGGGCCAGGGTTCTGGAGGAGGTATTTCGCTAAGCCCTCGCGCTTTTTACCGAGCAAGCAGGTGGTGGAAGATGCCATTTACGGCACCCAGTGTGGCCAATAAGGGCAACCTGTTCCGGATTGGTCCCCGGATCGATATCCTGGTGGTGGTGCAGGAGCTGGTGACCTTCAATATCCTCCAGGATACCCTGATGCTGATCCCAGCCGTTGGCCTCCAGCAGGCCAGCTCCGGAGCGGGTCCCCTACCAGCCCGGCCCGGCCAGTTATCTGCTTCTCCCGTACCGGAACGGCAAGAGGGTGGCCAGGAAACGTTACCCTACCAGGTGGAGTTGATTGCCGCTAAAAGGGTACTGGATTCGACCTGGCGGTCCGACGACAACCTCCTCGTCCGGCCTTATATACCCCCCGGCCCCGCTGCCGGCGTGCCGGTAAAAATCCTTGCCTGCAGAATAAAAAACCTTGTACCCCAGGGGCGATTGAGCCCTATATCCCCGGACAGCCAGGCCCTGGCCGTGGCTTACTACACTTATGAAGTCGAGGTGATTTTTGCCGATGGCACCGACCGGACAGGCGCGGTTACCCTAGAGTCCGGACCCCGCCGCCAGCGGGCCGTCGTCTACCCTGGGTCCGGTTACCTGGAGGTGGACGTCACGGTCAAGTGCCTGGGCGCGGGGATTACCTCCCCGGTCATTCCCACGCCCGGGACGCCGTCACGGCATAAGCCGGTGCGGTTTTGGCTGGGCGCCCGGCCTTTTTCGCGGCAACGTGCTTAGCCCGGTAAGGGTGACAGGTATCAGGCAAAAACAGGGTAGGCGCCGCAGGCCTCTGCGCCTATCCCCGCCGCCCGGTGCGCTGCTGCCAGGCGGCTTTCATTTGCCCTTCCCGGCCGTAGTCGCTGGGGTGGTAGAAGACCTTGCCCCGGAGGTTGTCCGGGAGGTACTGCTGCTCTACCCAGCCCCCCGGGTAGTCGTGGGGGTATTTATAACCACGGCCGTGTCCCAGGGTGGCCGCGCCCCGGTAATTGGCGTCCCGCAGGTGGACGGGCACCGGGCCGGCCGTTTCCTTTTCCACCGCCGCCAGGGCGGCGTCGATGGCTTTTATCACCGAATTGCTTTTGGGAGCCAGGGCGATGTAGAGGGTGGCTTCGGCCAGGATGATCCGTCCCTCCGGCAGGCCCACCCGTTCCACGGCCTGGGCGGCGGAACTGGCCACCACCAGGGCCTGGGGATCGGCCAGGCCGACATCCTCGGCAGCATGGATCATCAGCCGGCGGGCCAGGAAGGCGGGGTCTTCGCCGGCGTAGATCATCCGTGCCAGCCAGTAGAGGGCGGCGTCGGGATCGGAACCGCGCATGCTCTTTATCCAGGCCGAGACGCAGTCGTAGTGCTGGTCCCCGTCGCGGTCGTAGAGAACGGCCCGTTGCTGGATGGCTTCTTCGGCCACCTCCAGGGTCAGGTGGCGCCGGCCGGATGTATCCGGGGCCGTGGTGAGGACGGCAAATTCCAGGGCGTTTAAAGCCACCCGGGCGTCGCCATTGGCCACCCGGGCCAGGTGCTCCAGGGCCTCCGGGTCGGCCTGGACGTTGAATTTACCCAAACCCCGTTCCGCGTCCGCCAGGGCCCGCCGGAGGAGGGTGAGGATGGCTGCATCTGATAAAGCCTCCAGGCGAAAGATGCGGGAGCGGGAACGGATGGCGGCGTTGACGGTGAACATGGGGTTTTCAATGGTAGCACCGATGAGAATGAGCAATCCTTCTTCAACGCAAGGGAGCAGGGCGTCCTGGATGTTCTTGGCCCAGCGGTGGATCTCGTCGACGAAGATGACTGTCTTTTGCTGGTAGTATTTCTCCCGCTCCCGGGCAGCGGCGATGACCCGGCGGATGTCGTTGATGCCGTCCAGTACCGCATTTAGGGCCTCAAAATGGGCGCGGGTCATGGTGGCGATAATCCGGGCCAGGGTAGTTTTGCCGCTGCCGGGCGGGCCCCAGAGGATAATCGAAGTCAGGCTGTCGCTCTCGATGGCCCGGCGCAGCAGAGTGCCGGGGCCGATTATTTTTTCCTGGCCGACAAACTCGTCCAGGGTGCGCGGCCGCATCCGTACGGCCAGGGGAGCCCCGGCCTGCCGGGCTTCCTGGCCGGCCTGTTCAAAGAGATCCATAAAAGAATGCCACCTCACGGAGAGAGCTGTTTGCTACCATTTTAGCATGTTTTTAACCCCCGGCCCAAGGGGCTGCAGTGCAGACCCGCCGGGAGGATATCCTGGTTGCATAAGTTTACTGGAAAAGCTATGATATAGATAAATTCGCAAAGGAATGGGGGAAAGAAATGCCACGACCGCCCATTTGCCGGCGGGTAGAATTCCTGCCGGGGGTTACCTATTTTAAACCGGCAGCCGTACCGCTGCGGGAACTGGAAGAGGTTGTTTTGGCGGTAGAAGAGCTGGAAGCCATCCGCTTGAAAGATAAAGAGGGTTTGGAACAGGAGGATTGCGCCGCCCGTATGGGAGTATCCCGGCCGACCTTTGTGCGCATCCTGAATTCGGCCCGGGATAAGGTTGCCGACGCCCTGGTTAACGGCAAGGCCATCCGGGTAGAGGGTGGTTACTACCACCTGGTAGGCCCCAAGGTACGCTGCCGCCGCTGCGGTCATGAATGGGAACCGGAGCAGGGTGGAAAGGAAGCCTGCTCCCGCTGCGGCAGTGAGGAACTGGCCGGCCGGGGTCCGGGCCGGGGTCGCTGCCACCGCCATGGCCGGTTCGGAGAAGGGGAACACTGAAAACCCCCTGATGGTGAATCGGAGCGTAATAAGCCGGAGTTCAAGCGGAGCTGGTAGGGGGAGGGTGAAAATTTCCGCTTGTTATTGACACATGACCATAAAAGAGGCATAATAGTAAAGCCATAACATTTTATTGAGGCTATTATTGAGGTGAGAAATTTGGCCAAGGAAGCATGCGAAACCTGCAACCCGGCTGCCTGCAATTCCAGCACTTGTGAAGCTAAAAAACCGGGTCATGTCCCGCCCCATGAGCTGACCCATATCAAGCACGTCATCGGCATCATGAGCGGTAAGGGCGGTGTCGGTAAATCCTCCGTGACGGCCCTGCTGGCGGTAGCCCTGAAGCAGGCCGGCTACCGGGTGGGCATCCTTGATGCCGACATCACCGGACCCAGTATTCCCCGGATGTTTGGCGTGCACCGGCCGCCGGAGGGCACCGGTAATGGTATGATTGCTCCGGAAAGCCCCGGAGGTATCAGGATCATGTCCTTAAACCTCCTCTTGCCCCATGAAGATGACCCGGTCATCTGGCGCGGTCCCCTCATCGGCGGGGCTGTCAAGCAGTTCTGGACCGATGTCATCTGGGGTGATCTGGACTACCTGCTGGTGGATCTGCCCCCGGGGACCGGCGACGCCCCCCTGACGGTGCTCCAGTCCCTGCCCCTGGACGGCCTGGTGATTGTCAGTTCACCCCAGGAACTCGCCCATATGGTGGTCCGCAAGGCGGTAAAGATGGCTACCATCATGAACGTCAAGATCCTGGGCCTGGTGGAAAATATGAGTTACGCCCTCTGCCCGGATTGCGGCCGGGAGATCTACCTCTTTGGTCCCAGCCGGGCCGAGGAGGCAGCCGCCGGAGCCGGTATCCCCCTCCTGGGCACCCTGCCCCTGGACCCGGAACTGACGTCCCTGTGCGACCGCGGCCGGGTGGAGGAATACAGCGGGCCGCTGCTGGCCAGGGCGCGGGAGTTTGTCCGGAAGATAGCCGGCAGGTCTTGAGGAGATCAGGGGCCCCCTGGCCTATTGACACCGCCGGCGGCTCGCAACACATATCACAGGCGCTACCTGTCCCTGGAGCCTAAACTCCGGGGCTTTTTTATTTCAGAGCCTGGTATAAATTCCTCCCTGCCGGGATAATTTATTTTTAAAAGCTGAGTAAAAAAGTCGAGTTTAGCGTTGACAATATCCGAGTCAATTGCTAAGATATTATTGCCTAGGAAACTAGTAGGGATTGGAGGTGGTGGGGTGAAACTCTCGACCCGGGGTGAGTATGGCCTCCGGGCCATGTTCGACCTGGCCCAGCATTATGGCGAAGGCCCCATCCCCATTAAAAGCGTTGCCGAGAGGCAGGACATATCTGAACACTACCTGGAGCAATTGATCGCCGTCTTGCGTAAAGCTGGCCTGGTCAAGAGCATCCGCGGCGCCCAGGGCGGATATGTCCTCAGCCGGGAACCCGAGGAGATTACGGTAGGGGATATTATCCGGGTTTTGGAAGGCCCTATTGCTCCGGTGGAATGCCTGAATACCGCCGAAGGCGAGAGCTGCGAGCGGGCCGAGACTTGCGTCACCAGGGGCATCTGGGAGAAGGTGCGGGATAGCATTAGCGACGTCCTGGATAGCTTTACCCTGGCGGATATGGTCGCCAAGGCCAATCAAATGCGCCAGGACAGCAAATACTATATGTATTATATCTAGAAAAGGGTGGACGAGATGCGCAGGGTTTACCTTGATCATAGCGCCACAACTCCGGTAAGGCCCGAAGTCCTGGAGGCCATGTTACCCTTTTTGAAGGATGAGGCCTTTGGTAATCCTTCCACCGTTTACAGCTACGGCCGGGAAGCGAAAAAGGCCCTGGAGGAAGCCCGGGAAAAGGTGGCCAACCTCATCGGCGCCCGGCCGGAGGAGATCTTCTTTACCAGCGGCGGCACGGAAGCCGACAACCTGGCCCTTATCGGTACGGCTGCGGCCAATGAAAAGAAGGGCCGTCACATTATTACCTCCAGCATCGAACACCATGCCGTCCTGCACACGGCCCAGTACCTCCTGCGCCACGGCTTTAAGGTAACCTTCCTGCCGGTGACCCCGGAGGGCCTGGTGCGGGTGGAGGACGTCGAAAAGGCCATTACCGATGAAACCATCCTCATCAGCGTCATGCATGTTAACAACGAAGTGGGTACCATCCAACCCATCAAAGAAATAGGGAAACTGGCCCGGGAACGGGGGATCATCTTCCATACCGACGCCGTCCAGAGCGTTGGCAAGCTCCCCGTTAATGTCGACGAGCTGGGGGTGGACCTGCTGTCGGCCTCCGGGCACAAGATTTATGGCCCCAAGGGCATCGGCTGCCTTTATATCCGCAAGGGGACGAAGATCAACCCCATCCTTTACGGCGGTGCCCAGGAGCGTAAACGTCGGCCTGGGACGGAGAACATGCCCGGTATTGTCGGCTTTGGCCGGGCAGCCGAACTGGCCGGCCAGGAACTGGAGAGCGAAATGGAGCGCCTGCAGGCCCTGCGGGACAAGCTAATTGACGGTATCTTGACACGTATTGAAGACGTCCAGCTGAACGGTGATCCGCGGCAGCGGGTGGCCACCAATGCCAACTTCAGCTTCCGCTATTGTGAGGGCGAATCCATACTCCTGAGCCTGGACATGAAGGGTATCTGCGCTTCCAGTGGTTCGGCCTGTACCTCCGGTTCCCTGGACCCGTCCCACGTCCTCCTGGCCATGGGTATCCCCCACGAAGTAGCCCATGGTTCGGTACGTATGACCCTGGGCCGCGAAAATACAGAAGAAGATATTGACTACGTCCTGGAAGTCATGCCGGAGATAATAGCCCGGTTGCGTTCCATGTCACCCCTCTATGAGGAGGCCGCAGGGAAGAGGTAGGGGTTACCTGGCAGGAAGCCCCCCGCAAGAGGTCGTGTTTTGGTGCGAGGATATTTTCCCTAGAAGGAGTGAGCAGGGTGTACTCGGAAAAAGTCATGGATCATTTCACCAATCCCCGCAACGTCGGTGAGATTGAGAATGCCGACGGGGTCGGCCAGGTAGGCAATCCCGTCTGTGGCGATATTATGCGCCTATATATCAAAGTCGAAGACGGTATTATCAAGGATGTCAAATTTAAAACCTTCGGCTGCGGGGCTGCCATTGCCACCAGCAGTATGGTCACAGAAATGGTCAAGGGCAAGACCGTGGAAGAGGCCCTCAAAATCAGCAACGCGGCCGTGGCCGAGGCCCTGGACGGGCTTCCGCCCCAGAAGATGCACTGTTCCAACCTGGCCGCCGATGCCCTGCATAAAGCCATCGAGGATTACCAGAATAGAAATAAGAAAGCCTCCTAAGGAGCCCTCCACGCGGCGAACGGTCGTGAGCAGAATAACTTCGGAGGAGCCCTTCATGGAGGCTAGTACCACCCCCAGCGAAAACATGAAACTGCAGGCTGGCAAGGGGCTGGAATGTAACCAAACCAGTAATCACCATTTTCGCCAGAACCCTATTTTCGGAGGAGGTGGCCACAGCGGTCCGGAAGGAGAAGGTAATGGTAGCTATGAGTGGCGGCGTGGACAGTTCCACAGCCGCCGCTTTATTGAAGGAAGCCGGCTATGAGGTAATCGGGGTAACCCTGGCCCTCTGGCCCGAAGATACACCGCCCCCGCCGGGAGAAACCGGGTGTTGCAGCCTCAAGGCTGTAGACGATGCCCGCCGGGTGGCCAACATCCTGGATATACCCTATTACGTCCTCAATTTTCGCGACCTCTTTGAGCGCGAGGTCATCGATTATTTTATAGCTTCCTACCTGGAGGGAGAGACCCCCAACCCATGTATCGCCTGCAACCGGCGGATCAAGTTCGGCGCCCTGCTGGCTAAAGCCCGGGCCCTGGGGATAGACTATATCGCTACCGGCCACTACGCCAGGCGCTGGTACGACAAAGAAAAGGGGCGTTACCTCCTGGCCCGGGGCCGGGATGCCGGCAAGGACCAGAGCTACGCCCTCTACACCTTTACCCAGGAACAGCTCGCCCATACCCTGTTGCCCCTGGGTGACTACACCAAGGTGGAGGTGCGGGAGATTGCCGCCCGTTACGGGCTGCCGGTGGCCCGGAAGGCCGAGTCCCAGGAGATCTGCTTTGTTACTGAGGGAGACTACCGGGATTATATCCAGAGCCGGGCCAGGGAGAAGATTAAACCCGGGCCCATCCTGGATACGAGGGGCCGGGTCCTGGGCCAGCACCGGGGTCTGCCCTTTTATACCATCGGCCAGCGTAAGGGTCTGGGCCTGGCCCTGGGCAAACCCTGCTTTGTAGTCGCCCTGGACCCGGAGCGCAACGCCGTTATCGTCGGCGACAAAGAAGATCTGGAACGGCGGGTCCTCTACGCCCGTGATAACAACTATATTCTCTGGGGTGAACTGCCTGGTAAAGCCCGGGTAACGGCCAGGATTCGCTACCGGGCGCCCGAAGCAGCCGCAACCTGGCATCCCCTGGCGGGTGGCCGGGCCAGGCTGGAGTTTGACGAACCCCAGCGGGCCATCACCCCGGGCCAGGCTGTGGTCTACTACCAGGGCGACCTGGTGGTAGGCGGCGGGACCATTGAAAGCGTAGCGCAAATATAGTATTTAGCGCGCATGTAGTTGACCTTCCCTGGTTATACTAGAGGAAGGTTATCTTTTTTTACGGAGGTTTAATTATGCCCAAGGGGAGGGAGCTGGTTGGCCTGCCGGTCATCAGCCAGGACCGGGGGGAAGAACTGGGCCGGATCCAGGACCTTTTTTACGACGAAACCAGCGGTAGCCTCAGGGCCTGTCTCCTGGCCGACGGCGGCTGGTTGCGGCAGCCACGGGTGGTGGATTTTACCGCGCTCCAGGCCCGGGGGCCCGGTGCCTTTACCGTCAGCGGTGCGGGAGCCGTTAGCCACGAACCACCGCCGGGAACCCGGCGCTGGCAGGAACTTAAAGGGCTGCGCCTTCTGAACCGGGACGGCCGGGAGCTGGGAATCGTTGAGGACCTGGTGGTGGAGCTCCCTTCCGGCCAGGTGAAGGCCCTGGAGATTTCCACCGGTCTGGTAAACGACCTCCTGGAGGGACGCAAGGAGATCACCCTGGAGGGGCAGGTCAACTGGGGTACGGATACGGTAATTATCGGGTAAAGCAAGGGAGTGAATTTGATGCTCAACTGTCCCCACTGCGGGAGCAAATCCATTGGTAAAATTGGCACTGACCAGTATTACTGCTGGGACTGTTTTGTCGAATTTAACAATCGCCGGGAGATCTTCAATGTAGCCGAGGATGGTAGCCTGGTAAGTCTGGAAGGGCAGGGAAGCTGAGGATGGCGTGGGGCTTCTGGCGCGGTTTTCTAGCTGGCGGCGTTGTAGGTGCCATTGTCGGCACTATAACCCGTTACCGGGCGGAACCGGAAGCGCCCCCGCCGGCGGGGGCGCGCGTCCCGGTACGGCCTCTGGGGATAATCAGGCGTCGCCACCCTTAAACCTATGACGGCATCACGGGCATTGCGTATCTGGCGCCTGGCCGGGGCCGGCATCTTCCTGGCCGGGGCCTTGTTTTTTCTCTACCGGGTGCGCCAGGTCCTGACGCCCTTTATCCTGGCAGCCCTATTGGCTTACCTGTTGAAACCGGCCGTGCTGGCCCTGGAAAAGAGGGGTGTTAAACGTCCCCGGGCCATTTTAATCCTCTACCTTTTTATCCTGGCCCTGTCCCTGCCGGTATTCTTCTTCGTCTTACCGCAACTGGTACGCGAATTAAATGAATTCATCGCCCAGCTACCTTCCTTTACGGTGGAAATAGAAGGCCTGGTCCAGGGCTTTTACCAGCGCTACCACCAGGTGGCCCTGCCCGCCGGCCTGCGCCGGCTGGTGGACGACTCGATAACGAACGTCAGCAGTGCCCTCCAGGAGGGTGCCCGCCACGCCGTCCAGGCCCTGATCGATTTGCTGGCAGGGTTGGCCAGTTTTCTCCTGGCACCGGTCCTTGCCTATTATCTGCTGCGGGACAGTGAGCAGATCGGCCGCGCCGCCAGCCACCTGCTACCCATCCAGGTGAAGGAGGACATCCTGGGACTATGGGCGGAGATCGACCAGGTACTGACCAGCTTTATTCGCGGCCACTTGCTGGTATCCCTCATTGTCGGATGCCTCACGGGGGTGGGACTGGCCCTGACTGGTTCCGAGTACGCGGTAATCCTGGGGGTTGTGGTCGGTCTGGCTGACTTAATCCCCTACTTCGGTCCCCTCATCGGCACCGTACCCGTTATAGCCCTTTCCCTGCTGGTATCCAAAAAGGCGGCCATCATGGCCCTGGCTGTAATGCTGGTCGTCCAGCAGATTGAGGGCAGCTTTCTGGCCCCCAGGATCCTGGGGACCAGCGTCGGCCTGCACCCTTTAATTATCATTTTTGCCCTCCTGGCCGGGGGTGAGCTCTGGGGTGCAGCCGGCCTCATCCTGGCCGTACCCCTGACGGCCATCGGCTATATTTTAGTGAAATTCATTTGGGCCCGCCTGGTAAGCAGTTAAATTTTTGGGGAAGTGGCAGGAATTTTACCATCAACGTTGAATTTAAATATAGGTTAAAAAGGGGATTTTGAGTAAAGTAAATTTAACTTAACAAACCAGGTGAGGGGGAAAACTACGGATGAGTGATGTTGTCATTGCCCAGATTAAGTCCGAGGTGGCCAAATATCGGGGAGACATAATCCGGTTCCTGAAGGACATAGTCGCCATCCCCAGCCCCAACGGGGATATCAAGGCCGTAGCCGAGCGCATCGGCCAGGAGATGAGAAAACTGGGTTTCGACGACGTCTTCCTGGACAGCATGGGCAATATCGTCGGCCGCATCGGCAGCGGCCCCAGGGTACTCCTGTATGACAGCCATATTGACACCGTGGATATCGCCGATTCCGATCAGTGGCAGTGGGACCCCTACAAGGGCAAGGAAGAGAATGGTATTTTCTACGGTCTGGGGGCCGGGGATGAGAAGAATTCCACTCCGGGGATGGTTTACGGACTGAAGATCATCAAGGACCTGGGCCTGGCCGATGACTTTACCCTTTACTATTTCGGTAATATCGAGGAGATCTGCGACGGAGTGGCGCCCAACTCCCTGGTGGTCACCGATAAGATCAAACCCGACTTTGTTGTTATCGGTGAGCCTACCAAAATGAACATCTACCGGGGTCACCGCGGCCGGGTGGAGATGAAGGTTACCACCAAAGGCCGGACTTGCCACGCCAGCGCCCCGGAGCGCGGGGTCAACGCCGTTTACAAAATGGCGGAAATTATCAAGGGCATTAGCCAGATGGGCGCCGACTTCGTTGAGGACCCCTTCCTGGGAAAGGGGTCTATAGCCGTCACCGACATCCACTGCAAAACGCCCTCCATCAATGCCTTACCCGACGAGTGCGTGATTTACATTGACCGCCGCCTGACCTTCGGTGAGACCCAGGAGATGGCCGTCGAGCAGGTGCGTAAAGTAGCCGAGCCCCACGGCGGCAAGGTCGAGGTGCTGGAGTTTGACGAGCCCAGCTATACCGGCTTTGTCTTCAAAGTCGACAAATACTTCCCGGCCTGGGTCCTGCCTGAGGATCACCTCCTGGTCAAGGCCGGCCTGGAAACCTATCAACGGGTTTTCGGCCAGCCCACCGGGGTGGGGAAATGGGTCTTCAGCACCAACGGTATTTACTGGATGGGTAAAGCCGGCATTCCCGCCATCGGCTTTGGCCCCGGCGACGAGGTCTACGCCCACAGCGTCCTCGACCAGGTGCCCATCGAAGACGTCGTCCGTTCCACCGAGTTCTACGCCTACTTCCCCACGGTTTTAAGGGAAATGCTGGCCAGATAAACCAAAAACATGGCCCCTCAATTGCGAGGGGCCTGAGTTTTTTAACCCTGCAAAAAAGGGTGAGGCCAGATCCCTACGGAACCGGCAGGTTAACCAACTTCTCTCTAGCAAAATGCTGCTAAAAGGGTAAAATAGGGGCTGAGGTGATGTTTTTATGGAAAACATGGAATTACCCTTGCTTGAACGGGCCGATTTTTGGGAGGAGGCCTGGCGGGAGGAGCACCGTAACTCCCTTTATGGTAGGCGCCGGCCGGAGCGGGATGGCAGCGCCTACTGGAACCGGCGTGCCGGGCACTTTGCCCGCCAGACCGGCAGCGAGGAGGGCAAACAGCGGGTGGCCGGGATCCTTCACTGGCTGGGCCACCATGGCGGCCTGGAAAAGGATTTGGAGGTCCTGGATATCGGCTGCGGTACCGGCAATTACGCCCTGCCCCTGGCCCGCCGGGCGCGGCGGGTGGTGGCCCTGGACCCGGCGGCGGAGATGCTGGCCATCTTGAAGGAAAAAGCGGCCGCCGAAGGAATCAATAATGTGGAACCAATCCAGATGGCCTGGGAGGAGGTGGACCTGGAGAAACAGGGCTGGCGGGAAGCCTTTGACCTGGTCCTGGCCCTGATGAGCCCGGGGATAAAGGATGCGGCTACCCTGCAGAAGATGATGGCGGCTTCTCGAGGGGCCTGCTTTTTGGCCGGCCATGTGCGCCAGGAGATTAGCGGCCGCCGGGAACTCTGGCAGGAGTTGATTGGCGGGGAAATGCCTCCCATACCGGCCGACGTCCTTTACATCTTCCATCTCCTTTACGCCTGGGGCTACAACCCCTCCCTGGAACTGGAGCATAAGGTGAGTACCAGGGAATTGGAACCGGACCAGGCCATCGAAGAGATGGAGATCTTCTTTTATCCCCACCTGGAATTGACCCCGGCCGTACGCCGGGCCATCATCAATCATGTACAGGCCAATACCGTCAACGGCCGTTACCCCTCCCGCCGGGAAATGACGGTAGCTTACCTTTCCTGGAACGTGAACCTTCATTGACAACCTTCACCGCTTCAGGTATAATGTAGAAAAATTCAGCGGGAAAAACCTCGTTCACCGCCCCGAGGCGGGGGCGAGGTTTAGTTTTGACGAGGAGTTGACTTTTTTTGACGGGGAACGAACTCCGGGAGAGATTTCTCAAATTCTTTGCCAGTAAAGGACACACCATCGTTCACAGTTCCTCCCTGGTACCGGCCAACGACCCGACCCTGCTCTTCACCAACGCCGGTATGGTGCAGTTTAAAGACGTCTACCTGGGATTGGACCGGCGGCCTTTTACCCGGGCCACCACCGCCCAGAAGTGCGTTCGGGCCGGAGGCAAGCATAACGACCTGGATACCGTAGGTCGTACAGCCCGCCATCATACCTTTTTTGAAATGCTGGGCAACTTTTCCTTCGGCGACTACTTTAAACGTGAAGCCATTACTTATGCCTGGGAGTTTTTAACCCGAGTCCTTGAACTGCCCCCTGAGCGCCTCTGGGTCACTGTTTACCAGGAAGACGACGAAGCCTACCAGCTCTGGCAGGAGATAGCCGGCATCCCGGCAGAACGGATAGTCCGCATGGGGGAAAAGGATAACTTCTGGGCCATGGGTGACACCGGACCTTGTGGGCCCTGCAGCGAGATTATTTACGACCGCGGGCCGGAGCACGCCTGCAGCTCCACCCCCTGCGCCCTGGGGGCCTGCGATTGTGACCGCTGGCTGGAAATCTGGAACCTGGTTTTTATGCAATACGAACGGGACAGCAACGGCAACCTGTCCCCCCTGCCGCGGCCGAGCATTGACACCGGCATGGGGCTGGAACGGGTGGCCTCGGTGCTCCAGGGGGTCGACAGTAACTTTGATACCGACCTGATCGCTCCCCTGATAAAAGCCGTAGAAAAGATTACAGGCCGGACCTACGATCCGGGGGAAGCCGGTTTTCCCTTCCGGGTGATCGCCGACCACGCCCGGTCCTGCACTTTCCTGATTGCCGATGGCATCCTGCCGGGTAATGAAGGCCGCAGCTACGTCCTGCGCCGAATCTTACGGCGGGCGGCCCGCTTTGGCAAAGCCCTGGGGATCGACGAGCCTTTCCTCTACCGCCTGGTAGACACTGTGGTGGCTATCATGGGCGGGGCCTACCCCGAGGTGGCAGAGCAGCAGGAGCATATTGCCCGGGTCATCGAGCAGGAAGAGATCCGCTTCCACGAAACCCTTAACGATGGCCTGAAGGTCTTGAACGGTATCCTGGAACGGGCCCGACAGGAAGGCCGGGAGGTTGTTAGCGGCCTGGAGGCCTTTACCCTCTATGATACCTACGGCTTTCCTCTGGACTTAACTGAAGAGATCGCCGGTGAAGGTGGCTTCAAGGTCGACCGTGACGGCTTCGAAAAGGCCATGGCGGCCCAGCGGGAACGGGCCCGAGCCGCCCGGGAGGACGTCAAGGCCTACGATTTCGCCCTGGCCTTTGCCGGCGCCCTGGAAGATATCAGCGGTACTGCTTTTACCGGTTACGATCAGCTCGAGGATAAGGGCACGGTCCTGGCCCTTTTCCAGGAAGGCGCGCGGGTAACTTCCCTGGAGGCGAACGCGACCGGTTACGTCGTCCTGGATCGCACCCCCTGTTATCCGGAGGGCGGCGGCCAGGTGGGGGATCGGGGCGAGTTAAAGTGGTCAGGTGGCCAGGCCAGGGTGGAGGATACCCGGCGCCTGCCCGATGGCAAGATCGTCCACCAGATAAACGTAACAGCCGGCACCCTGGTTGTCGGCCAGGAAGTAGAGATAGCGGTTGACCGGGAACGGCGCCAGGCTACCGCCAGGAACCATACGGTGACCCACCTCCTGCATCGGGCTCTGAAGAATATCCTGGGCGAACACGTCAACCAGGCAGGGTCCCTGGTGACCCCGGAGCGCCTGCGTTTTGACTTTACCCATTTTGCCCCCCTGACCGGAGAGGAGTTGCGGGCAGTGGAAGCCGAGGTCAACCAGAAGATCCTGGCCAACCTCCCGGTAACTACCCTGGAGACCTCCTACCAGGAGGCCAAAGCCATGGGGGCAACGGCCCTTTTCGGCGAAAAGTACGGCGAGCGCGTCCGGGTAGTAAAAATTGATGCCTATAGCATGGAGCTCTGCGGCGGTACCCACCTGGGCTCCACCAGTGAGGCCGGGTCTTTCCGCCTGGTAAGCGAGAGCGGTATAGGCGCCGGGGTACGCCGGGTAGAAGCGGTGACCGGGGCGGCTGCCCTGGAAATGGCCCTGCAGGATCGCCAGGAACTAGCCACCATCGCCGGCCTGCTGAAGGTCCCGCCGGACCAGGCTATCCAGAGGGTCCGGCACCTGCTGGAGCAAAATAAAGAAAACGAAAGGGAGCTGGCTCAGCTGCGCAATGAGCTGGCCTCCTATACAATAGACAAGTTGTTGGATCGGGTGCAGGAAGTGGCGGGGGTACCGGTACTGCCGGCCCGGGTCCAGATAACTGATCCCGAAGCCCTGCGGGAAATGGCCGAAAGGCTGCGTTCCCGGCTCGGCTCGGGAGTAGTAATCCTGGGGTCGCAACACAATGGCCGGGTGAATTTTGTGGCCATGGTGAGTAAAGACCTGGTCCAGCGGGGTATCCATGCCGGTAATTTGCTGCGAGAGGTGGCCCGGATCGCCTCCGGGGGCGGTGGCGGCCGGGCGGATATGGCTCAGGCCGGCGGCAAAGATCCCGGCAAACTGGACCAGGCCCTGGCTTACAGCCTCAAGGTTGTGGCCGCCCAGGTGCGTTAGAAAGCCGCAAGGGGGGAAGAAGATGCCAGGGGACATGCAGGAAACCATGATGTTTAAGGTGGAAAAGGAGGAAAAGGTCAGGGTCAGGGACGTTTTAACCGAGGTCCAGGCAGCCCTTACAGAAAAAGGATATGATCCCATCAACCAGTTAATAGGCTACCTCCTGTCCGGGGACCCGGCGTATATCACCAGCCACAAGGGGGCCCGCAATTTAATCCGCCGGGTGGAACGAGATGAGATTCTGGCGGAGCTACTCAAAAGCTACTTAGCCTAAAAGGAGGCCGGTACCTATGGCCCTATCGGATGTCGACCTGACGGTCAACCTCTACACAGAAGGGGATAAATTCTTTGACCTTCTGAAAGCTGCCATCAGGGACTGGCAGGGGGGATGGGGGCATGAACGGGAACGAGCCGGTTATGCCCTGGAACTCTACCGTCGCAGCCTGGAGACCCTGCGCTCCCACCTGGAAGAAGCCCGGGCCAGGGCCGAAGGGGGATTCTTCACCGAACAGGACCAGCGCATCCTGAACCAAACCGAGGAAAAACTGGCTTACTGGGAGAAAAAACTGGCCGAGATCAGAAAGCAGGAAGGTTGAGTGCAGTATACTACCCTGGGAACCAGCGGGATTCGGGTGTCCCGCCTGTGTTTCGGTTCCCTAACCATGGGCCCGCTCCAGGCGGGCCTTACTATCAAGGAAGGAGCCGGGCTTATTCGTCGTGCCCTGGAACTGGGAGTAAACTTTATCGACACGGCCCAGTGTTATAACAACTACCCCTACATCCGGGCCGCCCTAAAAGGTTGGTCCGGGGAGGTGGTAGTAGCGACCAAATCCTACGACTACACGGCGGAAGGCATGGCCTTAAGCCTGGAAGAGGCCCGGCGGGAAATGGACCGGGAGGTTATCGACATCTTTCTCCTCCACGAGCAGGAAACGGCCCTTACCCTGGCCGGGCACCGGCCGGCCCTGGATTATCTTCTGGAGGCCAGGGAGCGGGGGCTGGTCCGGGCGGTGGGGATTTCCTCCCACGCCGTAGAAGCTGTGCGGGTAGCCGCGACTATGCCGGAAATTGATGTCATTCATCCCCTCTACAACCGTGCCGGGTTAGGGATCCTCGACGGGACCAGGGAAGAGATGCTGGCCGCCATTACCCTGGCCCACACCAGGGGTAAGGGAATCTATGCCATGAAGGCCCTGGGGGGCGGCCACCTGGCCGGAGAGGCCCGGGCGGCCCTGGAGTTCGTCCTTAAGACGCCCGGGATTGACGCCGTGGCCGTAGGCATGCAGTCTCCAGCCGAGGTGGAGGCCAATGTAGCCTGGTGCAGCGGGCGGGAACCCGGAGAGGACGTTCTCAGCCGGCTCCAGGCCCGGAAACGATGCCTGCTAATAGAAGAATGGTGCCAGGGGTGCGGCAACTGCGTGCGGCGTTGCCCCCAGGGGGCCCTGGAGGTTATCGAGGGCCGCGCTGTCGTCGACCCGGAGCGCTGCATCCTCTGCGGCTACTGCGCCGGGGCCTGCCGTGATTTCTGTATTAAGGTGATCTAATGCGGATTATGGGCCTGGACGTGGGCACAAAAACCATCGGGGTGGCCCTGAGCGACCCCTTGGGCTGGACGGCCCAGGGCCTGACCACCATCCGCCGGCGCAACCTGGCCGCCGACCTGGCGGCCCTGAAAGAACTGGTACGGCGCTACGGTGTGGAGGAGCTGGTAGTAGGCCTGCCCCGCAATATGAACGGCAGCCTGGGTCCCCAGGCAGAAGCAGTACGCGCCTTCGCCCGGCATTTACAGGCCGAGGTAGGGCTGCCGGTACATTTTTTTGACGAACGACTAACGACGGTAGCCGCTGGCAGGGTGCTCCTGGAGGCCGACCTCTCCCGTCGGCGCCGGCGGCAGGTCATCGACCAGGTGGCGGCCACTTATATTTTGCAGGGATACCTTGACCGTCTGGGGCAAAATGGGGTATGATAACCCCATCCTGGAAAAAAGGGGTGAGGTCATGGCCGATCAGGAAAATACCATTATCCTGACGGATGATGAAGGCCATGAGCACGAGTTTATCGTCGTCGATGTCCTGAACCTTGAGGATGACGAGTATGCCATCCTGCTGCCGGCGGAGAACGCCGACGGCAATGACGAGGCCGTTGTTTTAAAGATTGGCCTGGATGAAGACGGCAACGAAATCCTCTATGAAATCGACGATGAAGAGGAATGGCAGCGGGTAGCCCGGGCCTGGGAAGACGCCGTTGCCGAGGAGGATGGGGAAGAGTAAACAGAGGCCCGCCGGAAAACTGGCGGGCTTTACCTTTATTTGTTTTGTATCTCCGGCTTCCCGGGGGCATATTATACTTTAAAGAATTTTAGCGGGAAGTGAGCCCATGGCCAGGTGGAAGCTGGGGGTTCTGTTATTCTTCTTGTTGGGGTTGGCCCTCCTGGCCCTGGCAAGATTTTATTTTTCCGGCCGGATTTTACCGGGGGTGGCCGTCGCCGGCCGCCCGGTGGGCGGTATGGACCTGGAAAGGGCCAGAAAAGTGATAACAGAACTGGCGGCAGAGGTTGAGAACCGCCAGGTAAGCCTGCGCCTGGGGGAACAGGTGCTGGCTTCCACTCCCGGCGCCCTGGGATTGGAGGTGGACGTAGAAGCTACCCTGGCCCGGGCTTATGCCCTGGGCCGCCAGGGACCCCTGGTTAAACGTTTGGTCCTGCTGTCTGCCCGGAAGCGCCGGGTCGAGCCGGTTACCCACCTGGACCAGCAACGCCTCCAGGCAGGGCTCGAACGCCTGGGCGGAGCCTGGCGCAGGGAACCGGCGGATGCCCGGATAGAGATCGTTGCCGGCGGCCAGCCACGCCTGGTACCGGCCGTGACCGGCTGGCAGGTGGACGCCGCTATTTTAAAGTCACGCCTGGAGGAGGCCACCACAGGGCAAACAATCGACATTCCCCTGAACCGCCTCGAACCCCGGCTCACAACGGCGGAACTGGCGGCCCGCAGGATTACCCGGCAGGTGGCCTCCTTTACCACCCTTTTTGATCCAGCCGAGGCCGACCGTACCCATAATATCCGCCTGGCGGCCGGCACCCTGGACGGGCTGTGGCTACCACCAGGAGGGGAGTTTTCCTTTAACCGGACTGTCGGGCCACGGATGCCCGACCGGGGTTACCGGGATGCCCTGGTCGTCGAAGAGGGCAACTTTGTCCCTGGCACCGGTGGCGGCGTCTGCCAGGTATCTTCGACCCTCTACAATGTGGCCCTGCTGGCGGGACTGACCATTACGGAACGCCAGCCCCACGGCCTGCCCATCACCTATGTTCCCCCGGGCCGGGATGCCACCGTAGCCTATGGCCTGATAGACCTGAAGTTTCGTAATGATACCCCTTACTGGTATTTATTAAAGACTGGCGTTGAAGCCGGGAAGTTGACCATGGCCTTTTATGCCGCTGATGAGGCGCCCCGGGCAGAGGTCACCAGCCAGGTACTAGAAACCATCCCGCCCCTGGAAGAAATCGAATGGGAACCGGATTGGCCCCCGGGGCGGGTGGAGTTAAAAAGGGAAGGAAAACCCGGTTTCCGCACGCAAGTAATCCGGATCATTTACCAGGACGACAAGAAAGGGCAACCCGAAGTAGTTTCGAGGGATCTCTATCCACCCCAACCCCGAATCATCCGCAAGGGAGGCCAGGGGGGGTAGATAGTAGCCACCCGCCTGGAGGGACTTAAAATAACGACCCGGCATTTGTTTATGTAAACTTACAGAGGCGGTAGTAAAGGGGAGAAAAAGAGGGTGTTGCCGTAGTCCCCTACATCTTGATATAATTAAACAAATGATGCAGGGGATAGCTTATGGGGGAAGAACTCGAAACAAGTCATAATTACATCATAGCCTTTGACCGGCCCTGGCGGCACCGGGTCACACTATTACTTGCTTTAACAGCCCTGCTGGTGGGCCTGGGCTGGTACTTTACGACCCTTCTGGCTCCCAGGCACCCCGGGGGAGCGGCAATCGAGGTGTCTATTCCGCCCGGAGCGAGTTCGGCCACCATTGCCGCCACCCTGGCGGAGAAGGGCCTTATCCGCAGCCCCCTGGCCTTCCGGCTGGTGGCCATGGCCCAGGGAGTGGACAGGCAGTTAAAGTCGGGCAGTTATTTAATTTCTCCCGGCCTGCCCCTGCCGGCTATAACCCGCCTGCTGGCCAGCGGCAACACCCTGGAGATCGAGTTTACCGTTCCGGAAGGGTATACCGTCCGCCAGATTGCGTCCCTGTTGCAACAAAAGGGACTGGTTAAGGAAGAGGATTTCTTAAAAGCCGCCGCCGGGGATTATCCTTTTTCTTTTCTCCAGGGCCTGCCTTCGGGGCCGGAACATGTGCAGGGTTTTCTCTTCCCCGATACCTACCAGGTAGCGCCGGGTACGCCAGCCCGGGAAATTATCATGATGATGCTGAACCGCTTTAACCAGGTCTACCAGGAGATTGCCCCGCAAAAGGATAAAGACGTGGAATTCAATATCCGTCAGATTGTAACCCTGGCTTCCATAGTCGAAAGGGAAGCCAAACTCGACAATGAACGCCCCCTTATCGCCGGGGTATTTATCAACCGCCTCCGGCGGGGTATGAGGCTGGAATCCTGTGCCACGGTGGAATATCTCCTGCCGGCGCCCAAACCGGTCCTTTCCTACCAGGACCTGCAAATTGATTCTCCTTACAACACCTACCGGGTAAAGGGCCTGCCTCCAGGCCCCATTGCCAATCCGGGGCGGGCCTCACTCCTGGCAGTCCTAAAGCCGAATCAAACGGATTATCTCTATTTTGTTGCCAAACCGGACGGCTCCCACTACTTCAGCAGCACCCTGGCCGAGCATAACCAGGCTACAGCCCGATACGAGTCAGGTAACGGAAATTAGAAATTAACTTTAGCGTAGAGTAAACTAACACTGGTAAGAGTGAGGTGGGCCACAATACCTTTTCGCATTAAGATACCCCGTTCTACCATTGAACGCCTGCCCCTTTACTACCGCTGCCTTAATTTAATTGAAGACCACGGCGTCGAAGAGATCAATTCCCAGGTCCTCGGGGTCAGGGTGGGAGTAGACCCTTCGGTTATTCGTAAAGACCTGGCCTGGTTTGGTGAACTGGGTAAACGTGGGGTTGGCTATAATGTAACCTACCTGAAGGAAGCTATTGGCCGCATCCTGGGCCTGGATAAAGAATGGCCCATGATCCTGGTGGGGGCCGGTAAGCTGGGATCGGCCCTGGCTGAACACAACCGCAAGTACGGCCAGCACTTTCACATCGTCGGCGTATTCGACCGGGATCCGGAAAAGGTCAGTCGCCTGGTTGGGGGGCAACAGGTCAGCCCCATGCAAGCTATGCCAGGGGTTATTAAAGAACATGATGTCAAACTGGCCATTCTGGCCGTACCGGCAGAAGAGGCCCAGCGGGTGGCCCTGGAGATGGTGAAGTGCGGCATCAGAGGCATTCTCAGCTATGCCCCCATAACCCTAAGTGTACCTGAAGGGGTAATGGTTTATAATGCCGATTACAACCTCGATCTTCAGCGCCTAGCTTATTATATAAGTAATGATGACAAGTTAATCGGGGATAAAGGTTAGAAAACCGCGTTTTTCGTTATTTACTGGCAGCCTTGCAGGAAAGGCTGCTTTTCCTTTTATGGTAAAAAAATTTTTTATCATGAGCCGGGAGTTTGTTATAAAAGTAATAAGAGCTTACTAATAGTTAATAATGGAGAAGAAATGATAAGTTATTGCAAGCTGAAAAAACTCAAAGGCTTATCCTTTACGAAAAGATGAGCTATCCGGAGACCCCTTTGTCCTAAAAAGGCGAGTAGCTAAAATGCCTGAGGCTGGGAATGATCAATGGCTTCAAAAAAAGTGAAATATGCGTTTGCTATTCTTTTAAAAAATTAGCGGAGCAACCGTATGGCCGAAAAACTACAGGCCTGTCAAACCGGCTTGCCAGGATTTCTGTCTTTAATTATAGGAAAAAAATATTTTGCTGAAGCAGGAATTTTCCCCTTAGTAGCGAAATAGAAAGATACAAAGATTTATAATATCTAATAGCAAATTATAAATAGCGTAGCCTTGTTTGTGAAAGTGTCTGCTTGCCATAAAACCCCATCAGAGGAGGTGGTGAGGAAAGAATTTTAAACCCAGGGAAAGGAGGTAATGTCCGGCGAAGAGGCAGGGAAAAAGCTTTCGAAATGAATGGCTGGTCAAAAACATAGTCTGGGGGGAGAGTAAATGCCGAACGGTAATAAGCGCAGTCCCTTTCTTGCCAGTGAAGACTGGTGGTCAGTTTACCTGGGCCTTTTTCTGGTGCTATTAACATACTTCGCTTTTAAAGCCGGTTCTTCCCTGGATTTTTTAAAGGCTGCCATGCCAGTTGAATGGCCGACCAAAAGCCTGGGGGCCCACTTCGCTGCTAATATCGGCGCCTATATTGCCATGTACTTTATTCTGCTGGTACTAACCACCATTGCCGTAGCCGTTATGGGCGGCAAGGTGGGCAATTATATTGCTTCCTTTACAGTTTTATTCATAGCTTCCCTCATTATTTTAATTATTGGGAGCCAGCATACGATCAAGCATTATGGACTGGAGTACCCCTTCTGGTCCCTGGTAATAGGACTCATTATTGGAAACTTTACGACATTACCTGAGTGGTTCCAGGAAGGCGCCAAAAGAACGGAATTCTTTATTAAGACCGGTATTGTCCTGCTGGGTGCCGGCTTGCCCTTTACCGTCATCGTTTCTGGCGGCGTCTGGGGCTTCCTGGAGGCCATATGCATTGTTGCCATTGGCTTCACTGTGGCCTTTACCATTGCCCGCAGGCTGGGTTATGATCCCCGTTTTGCGGCCGTCCTGGGTGCTGGCGGTTCCGTCTGTGGCGTTTCGGCAGCCATTGCCGTCGGGAGTTCGGTTAAAGCTGAAGAGAAGCATGTCGGTTACGTGGTTTCTTTGGTGGTCCTGTATGCGCTAGTTCTCATTTTCCTCTTGCCAGTATTGGGTAGACTTTTCGGCCTCAACGAGTATGTCACCGGGGCCTGGATTGGCGGTTCCGAACTGGCCGATGCTGCCGGCCTGGCTGCAGCAGCCATGGTTTCAGATAATGCCGTCAAAGCCTTTACCCTGGTGAAACTCAACCGCGACGTGATGATCGGTGTCCTGTCCTTTATCTTTGCTACCCTGGCGGTCACTCGCTGGGAGGTTGCAGCCAGCGGCGAGCGGCCCAGCGCCATGGTTATCTGGGAGCGTTTCCCCAAGTTCGTCCTGGCCTTCCTGGTAGCTTCGTTCATCACGACTTCATGGGTCGTGTCCCTGGGGAAACCCGCTGTTGATGCCCATATCTCGGCCAACCTCACTACCATCCGCACCTGGCTCTTCGTCCTGGCTTTCCTGTGCATCGGCCTGAACACCAAGATCCAGGATATCCGGGCCATGGGCCGGAAACCCATCATTGCCTTCACTACGGTGGTCCTGGTTAACGTCATCGTGGGCTTCATTGTTGCCAACCTCTTCTTTGGCGGTATCATTGCCGCACCGCTGCATTAAAGCCCGGCCGGCAAGTTGCTCCCCGTCGGCGGCCCCGGTAAACCGGGGCCGCCGATTTTAGATATACCAAAAAATTTTCGCCGGGTGGCAGGAAAACAGGGCTCGACAGCGAAATATATATAAAGTTTACGAAGCTGATTTTATAAATATCATAGTCGCCCTCGTACCAATAGAATAGGAGGATGCCGGTTTATGGATATCTGGCAGTCATTTATCGGCGGTATCCTGCCGTATGTGTCTATAGTCGTGCTGGTGGTAGGGCTGGTCTATAAAATAACTTACTGGCTCAGGGCCCCTGTCAACCTCCACTGGGAACTCTTTCCCTATCCCCGTACCCTGGGGGGCCAGCTTGGCGAACTGTTGACCGAGGTCTTTACCCTGCGCAGCCTTTTTAACCATAACCGCAAGTTATGGCTACCTTCCCTTCTTATGCACTACGGCATTTACCTGGTGGTTTTCTGGCTATTCTTCTTACTGGTGGGTGCTCCCTTCGCCCTGTACCTGGGTATCGCCGGGGGCATCCTGGCGGTGGTGGGCTCCTGCGCCCTGTTTTTCCTGCGCTTATTTACTGCCGATCTGCGCCAGATATCTGCGCCGGTAGAGTACTTAAACCTGCTCTTTGTCTTCATGATGGCCTTCAGCGCCCTCACCAGCGGCGCCTTGGGGGATCCCGGTTTCAGGATCTATTTAATCAGCTTGTTAACCCTGCGGCCCCACTTGCCCCTGCCGGGAACTTACCTGGTCTTTCTTTTAATATTTGAGCTTTTCTTGGTTTACCTGCCCTTTACCCGAATGGCGCATTTCGCCGTCAAGTATTTTACCTACCACAAGGTCAAGTGGGGTGAAATGGAATAATGCGTAAAGTCTTTGACGATTACCGGGTGCTCTCAGATGAGACCCTGAAACCAGACGCGCCACGGGTGGAAAAATTCCTCCAGGCCATGGGGAAATCCCTCCGGCAGCGGGATAACTGGACCTTTTGGCTCCCCTATACCCTATCCCTGGATACCTGCATGAAGTGCGGTACCTGCGCCGAGGTCTGCCCGGTCTACCTGGCCAGCGGCCGCAAAGACATCTACCATCCGGTCTACCGTTCCGACATGCTGCGTAAGGTTTATAAACGGTATTTTACCCTGGCAGGAAGGTTTTTTCCGGGCCTGGTGGGAGCGGAAGACCTGACGGAAGATAAACTCAATGCCATGGCCGAGAATATTTACCGGTGTACCATTTGCCGCCGCTGTGCCTATGTTTGCCCGGTAGCCATTGATAACGGCTTGATTGCCCGGGAAGCACGGAAAATCTTCGACGCCATCGATATCGCCCCCGACGAGCTGAAGAAAAACGGCACCCGGAAACAGGTCCGGCTGGGTAACGCCACCGGTATGCCGGCCAACGCCTTTTTTGACATGATTGAGTTCCTGGAGGAAGAGATTGAGGATACACGGGGATATAAAATTAAAATACCGGTTGATAAGCAGGGCGCCGAGTACCTCCTCATGCATAACGCCGGCGACTACCTGGCCTTTGCCGAGACGGTAATGGGCGCCGCCGAAGTCATGAACGCCGCCGGTGTCGACTGGACCCTCAATTCCCCGGAAACGGGCCTCAACGATGCCGTCAATTACGGCGTCTTTTACAGCGATACCGAGTTCGCCAGTGTTGCCAGGGCCCATATCGAAACTGCCAAAAAGTTAGGGATTAAGACTTTCGTCGTAGGCGAGTGCGGTCATGCCTTCGAGGCGCTGAAGTACCTGATCTTGCGCCTCGTCCCCCCGGAAGAAAGGCCTTTTGAGGTCAAGAGCATCCTGGAACTGGAGGATCAATGGATCCGGGAAGGGCGGATTAAGGTCGACCCCCAGAAGAACCCTGAACCTGTGACCTACCATGATTCCTGCAAGCTGGGCCGCCTGGGAGGGCTCTATGAGGAGCCGCGGCGCATCCTCAAAGCCTGCTGCACTGATTTTCGCGAAATGACGCCCAACCGGGAAATGAGTATTTGCTGCGGCGGTGGCAGCGGTTTTGCCATTATGGATAAGGGCGACTTCCTTAAATTCCGCATGGAAACCTACGGTAAGCTCAAAGCCGAGCAGCTAAAAGCCACCGGCGCCAGCATTGTAGCCCTGGCCTGCTCCAATTGTAAGGGCCAGTTCCGGGAGATTATCAACTACTATAAGCTGCCGGTACGTTTCATGGGTGTCAGTGAGCTGGTGGCTAATGCCCTGGTGTACAATTAATTGTTAATCATGGTGTTTTTAGCCTGTAGCCTTTAATCGAGGGTACAGGTATAATAAAATCTGGCAGGAGGTGTTTAACATGCCGACGGTAAATCTCGCCGGTATGCAGCTTGAAGTTGATGAAGACGGGTTCATTGCCGACCCCAGCAAGTGGAACGAGGATGTCGCCAGAGCCCTGGCGGAGCAGGAAGGGGTAACCGAAATGACCGAGGACCACTGGAAACTGGTCAATTACCTGCGCCAGTACTACCTCCAGTTCGGCATCGCTCCCATGATCCGCAAGGTCTGCAAGGAAACCGGCTTCAGCCTCAAGCAGATCTACGACCTCTTCCCCAGCGGTCCGGCTAAAGGGGCCTGTAAAGTCGCCGGTCTACCCAAACCCACCGGCTGCGTGTAAAGATAGGATTGGGCATAGAGGCCAGCGCACCAGGTGCTGGCCTCTAACTCAATTCGGGGAGGATTGTGAGATGCTGCCTCCGGTGGAACAACGGGAAGCAATCAAAGCGAAAGCGGAGCAACGGGGTATTAACCTGACCGAGGACCACTGGCGGTTAATTGAAGTAAGCTATGCTTACTACCAGAAGCACCAGACCATCTGTACCCTGCGTAAACTGATTAAACTCAGTGGCCTGGAGAAAAAAAGGATCTACCAACTCTTTCCCGGTAACCCTATTGGCGAGATCAGTCAGATTACCGGCTTGCCTATGCCCAAGGAGTGTTAAATTTTGAAGGAAGCATTCCGGGATTTTCCTCTTTGTCGGCAGCTAATGGTAGGACTGTCACCCAGCCATGTCCGGGAGCTGGTAAAAAGCAACTACCCCCTGGCCATGTATGAAGCAGGGCTGGCAGAGGGAGAATCCGCTTATGGCCACGGCGGCTATATCAGTGTCCCGGAACTGCCTGCCGGGGTGGCTGTGCGCAACAGCCGTCGTCCGGACATCATTCAGGAATCGTCCTATCTCCGCATCCTGGCGCCGGCGGGGGGATGGCTCGCGGCTGCAACCCTGGAGAAACTGGCCGATTGTGCTGAGACCTACGGCCGGGGGCTGGTTCACCTGACCAGCGGCGGCACCATAGAGATCTACACCGGCCGCGAACAGATGCTACCCCTGGTCCGGGAGTTAAACAGCGGGGGTTTGGATGTGGGTTCAACGGGGGATGATCTACGTTGCCTGACGGCCTGCTGCGGACCGGTACGCTGCGAGCATGCCCTGGTGGATGCTCCGGCCCTGGCCACCTACCTGGGGCAGCGCTTTATTGACGACCAGCAGTATCCCGGCTACCCCCAGAAGGTTAAGAGCGCCGTGGCCGGTTGTCCCAATGATTGTATCCGGGCCATGATGCAAAAGGACCATTCCTTTATCGGCGTTTACCGGGACTGGCCCATGGTAGACGGCGAGATGCTGGCCGCCTGGCGGGAGAAGGGCGGCGACCTGAACGGCCTCCTGGCCGCCTGCCCGGCAGGGGCCCTGACCCTGGTGGGGGATACCTTGGAGGTAGACAAGGAACGCTGCTGGCGTTGCATGGCCTGTATCAACTACTGCCCGGCCATCCGTCCCGGCCGCGAGCGGGGGGTCGCCTGGGTTGCCGGGGGCAAATACGGTCACCGGGGCCCCCAGGGCCCCATGGTAGGTTTTGTCCTGGTGCCCTTCATCCCCGTTGCCGATGACGATTACACCGCCGTCGGCGATATCTTCGGCGCTTTCCTGGAGTTCTGGGCGGATAACGCTAAGAAAAAGGAGCGGGTGGGGGACTTTATCGCCCGCGTTGGCCCCCTGAAGATTTTACGGGAACTCGGCCTCGAGGCCCAGCCCCAGATCCTCTTGAGCCCCAAGAGGAATGTGTACTAGCGACTCCGGAACGTTTCGAACCGCACCGTAGTCTTGTCGGCGTATAATTTCTGAGGGCATGGGACATATCTCTATCCATGCAAAAAGCGCCAGTTCTGGTAGAGGGCTTTTTTAGGAGTGAGCCGCGGTGATGAAAAATGATCTGCCGGCCGGGATTATGCCCGACTACCGCCAGCAGATACCACCAGAACTCCTCGCCTGCCGGGGAAAGTGGGTCAGGCATGAAATGGTCCGGCCAGGAGTGATCCGTCATCTGGCCGGCGATGGTACCGCCATCCTGACGGTCCGCATTTTACTGCCACCCAACGGCCTGTTGAGCGCGGCTACCCTGCGTCAGCTGGCCCGCTGGATCCGGGTTTATGCCCTGACTGGCCGGCGCACCAGCCGCCAGGGTTTCGAGTTTGTCGGCGTCCGGCCGGAACTCCTGGATAACTTCCTGGCCGAGCTGGCGGCGAGCGGTTTTCCGGCCGGGGGTACTGGTAATAGTCTGCACCAGATTAAGTGCTGTACCTCCTTCATCCATTGCCAGAATGCCGCCGTCGATGCGCCCAGCATCGCCAAAACCCTGGCGGACTATTTGTACCCGGCGTTTTTCCACCAGGACCTGCCGGCACCGCTGAAGATATCGGTAACCGGCTGCCCCAACCAGTGTGGCGGCGGTGTCGAGGCGGACATCGGCATATCCGGATATTTTGCCACCGTACCCAGGGTGGACGACGCCGGCCTGATGGCAGCCAATATCGACTTCGGCCACCTGATCTCCGGTTGCCCGGTAGGGGCCATTCGTCCCCGGCAGGTCGAGGGCGGGACGACAGTGGTTATTAACGCCGAACGTTGCATCCGCTGCACCTCCTGTATCCAGGTGGCGCCTGAAGGGATAAAGCCCGGCCCGGAGCGCTTTGTCGCCATCGCCGTCGGCGGCCACGGCGGTAATAACCGGCGGGGCCCAGAAATGGCAGCCGTGGTGTTTTCCCGGGTACCGGCCAGGCCCCTGGACTACGCGGCCATTTGCGAACGGGTGCAACGGATTATCGCCTGCTGGCGGGACAGGGGGAAACGCGGGGAAAGGCTCGCCGGCTTCCTGGAACGCCTTGGCTGGCCGGCTTTTCTCAAGGCCGTAGGGGCTAGCCCGGTAGCAGACATTTTTGATAACCATTTCCCCTTTGCTGGCCTACGCCGGGACCTGCACCTGCGGTAGGAGGTGGACCCATGCGCCTGGTAATTGCGGCGCCCCACGGCCGTTCGGGCAAGACAACCATTACTATAGGCTTAATAGCCGCTTTGAGGCAAAAGGGTCTGGTGATCCAGCCCTTCAAAAAGGGGCCTGATTTCATCGACCCGGGGTGGTTGAGCCTGGTGGCCGGTCGCCCCTGCCGCAATCTTGACCTCTATTTCTTATCACCGGAAAAGCTCCGGCTGCACTTTGCCGCCAGTTGCCGGGGAGCCGATGTGGGTTTGGTGGAAGGGGCCATGGGGCTCTTTGACGGCCTGGATCTGGAGGGCAGTGATAGTACTGCTGCCGTAGCCAGGGCCCTCATGGCTCCGGTGGTGCTGGTAATTGACGCTACCCGTATGACCAGGAGCGCTGCCGCCCTGGTGCGAGGCTTCCAGAATTTTGACCCCGGGGTAAGCATCGCCGGGGTAATCCTGAACCAGGTGGCCCGCGCCCGCCACGAGGATATCCTGCGCCGCTCCATTGAACACTATACCGGCCTGCCGGTGCTGGGGGCCCTGCCCAAAAAGAAAGACTTCGGTATACCCGACCGCCACCTGGGCCTGATCCCGGCGGCAGAAAACGAACGCCTCCATGTAGCCCTGGAGGCTACGGGTAAAGCCATCGCAGCGGCAGTCGACCTGGACGCCCTGCTGGCCATTGCCAGCCGGGCCCCGGAGCTTACGGCACCGGAACAGGAAAACCGGCCGGCCCCACGCCGGGTACGCCTGGGCGTCTTCCAGGATCGCGTTTTTACTTTTTATTACCCGGAAAACCTGGAGGCCCTGGCTGCCGCCGGGGCCGAACTGGTAAAGATTGACAGCCTGGCAGATGAGAAATTACCGGACGTCCAGGGGCTCTATCTCGGCGGCGGTTTCCCCGAGGTTTTTGCCCCTCAACTGGAAGCCAACAGGTCTTTGCGGCGGGAGGTTAAGGAAGCCGTGGCTGCCGGCATGCCGGTCTATGCCGAGTGCGGCGGCCTGATGTACCTGGCCCGGAGGCTCAATTACCGGGGACGCTGGTATGAAATGTGCGGTGCCCTGCCATTGGACGTGACAATGTCTTCCTGCCCCCAGGGCCACGGCTATACAGCCATGTACGTCGAGGGCGATAGCCCCTTCCTGACCCGGGGCAGTACTATCCGGGGTCATGAGTTCCACCACTCGCGGGTAATAAACCTGGAACGCCGGGAGGTAAACTTCCTTTACCGGGTATGCCGGGGCTATGGCATCGACGGCCAGGTGGACGGTATTCTTTACCGGCAGGTCCTGGCAGGGTATAATCATTTATACGCCCCGTCCAGCCCCGAGTGGGCGCCCAACCTGGTGGCCCTGGCGGCGGGGAACTAAATACGGTAAGCAGCATTGTAGGGAATTGAGGAGGTCCCGGCATGACCATAGGTGAGAAACTAAAAAAGCTAAGGGAAGATAGGGGAATACCCCTGGAGGAACTGGCCGATCGCCTGGATATCGCCCCCGCCTGTATGGTGGAAGTAGAGCAGGGCACCAGGAGGCTGTCCCTGGCCACCCTGAAGGAGGTGGCTGCCATCCTGGGGGTAGATGTTAGCTATTTTCAAGAGGAAAATGATAACAAGAACGACAACAGCGTAGGCGCCAGGCTACGGCGTTTGCGGGAGCAAAAGGGCATTACCCTGAGTGAATTGAGCCGCCGTTCTGGGGTTTCCCTGGCCCATATCAGTGAGATCGAACGCTCGCGCTCGACGGCCTCCCTTAAGACCCTGGAAAAACTGGCCGCCGTCCTGGAGGTTTCAACCAGTTCCCTGTTGCGCTCCGGCCAGCAGGATTCCCTGGGAGCCAAGCTGAAGCGCCTGCGGGAAAAGATCGGCCTGACCCAGAAGGAGCTGGCCCAGCAGGTCGGAATTTCCCACAGCCTCATCGGCCAGATTGAGACAGATCGCATCCAGCCTTCCCTGTCCACCCTGAGTAGCCTGGCCGAGGCCCTGGGGGTTTCTACTTGTTACTTCCTTATGGAGGATGACGAAGAAGATCTCTACCTGGATTATCGCCTGGAGGCTGATATCCGGGAAGCCCTGCGGCGGCCTTTGCTCCAGCAGGTCGTGCGCGACCTGGCCGGCTGGAGCGACCGGGAGATCAAGGGGTTACTAGATTTTGTAAGTATAATGAATGAGGCCCGCCGCCCGCTAAATGACGACGATGAAGAAGAGTACCAGGAAATAAAGGATTTCATTAGACGCTCTAAGGAAGAAGAGAGGAACCTGGTAGCAAACCTTATCGGGGTACTAAACAAGAAGCACCAGGAGGATGGAGTGTAGTGGACGGGATTATCCTGGATTGCCGGGGGATGACCTGTTCGGGACCCCTGATGGCTACAGCCCAAAAAATGAAGAAATTGAAGGCCGGGCAACTGCTGGAGGTCTGGACCGATGACCTGGCGGCCGAATTCGACCTCCCGGCCTGGTGCCAGGAGGCCGGGCACACCCTGGTAGCCATTGAACCCCGGGAGGATTATTATTCGTTTTTGATCCGGAAAAAGTCTTAAGGCTTCAGGGAGGCCTTTTTTATTATGCCTTTTTGTCATACATGGAGCGGGTGAAAACTGGTAGAATAAGACGGGAAGGGAGGAGGGGGTATACAATGGCAGCTGACAAAAATGCCTGCGGCCTCGGCCCCAGGCTGGAAAATCCCCGGCTGACCCAGCTTTCCTGCAGTTCCGGGTGAGCGGCTAAGATGGGTCCGGGGACCCTTAACCAGGTATTACAGTACCTGCCGGCGATGGCTGATCCCAACCTCCTGGTAGGTATGAACAGCGTTGATGATGCCGGGGTTTATCGCCTGACCGACGATCTGGCCCTCATCCAGACAGTAGACTTTTTCACTCCCATTGTTGATGATCCGTACATTTACGGCCAGATTGCCGCCGCCAACGCCTTGAGCGACGTGTATGCCATGGGCGGGCGGCCGGTGACCGCCATGAACCTGGTGGCCTTCCCCAGCAAGAAAGTAGATACTGCCGTCCTGGGGGAGATCCTGCGGGGCGGGGCTGATAAGATTCTGGAGGCCGGGGCGGTTCTGGTTGGCGGGCACAGCATTGAAGACGACGAGCCGAAGTATGGCTTGGCTGTAACCGGGGTTATCCACCCTGACCGGATAATTACCAACTGCGCCGCCCGCCCCGGAGACAAACTGGTGCTGACCAAACCCCTGGGGACGGGGATTATCACTACAGCGATAAAGGCCGAGATGGCCTCCCCGGACCTGGAAGGGGAAGTCAGCCGCTGGATGGCTACCTTGAACCGGGAAGCGGCTGCAGCCATGGTCGCTGCCGGCGCCCATGCCTGTACTGATATAACCGGTTTCGGCCTCCTGGGCCATGGGTTGGAAATGGCTAGCGGCAGCGGGGTAAACCTGGTCTTCCACGCCGGGTCCATCCCGGTCTTGCCCCGCGCGAGGGAATTTGCCGCCATGGGCCTGGTACCCGGCGGCGCCTATAACAATCGCCATTATGTCGAGGACAGGGTTGATATGGAAGCCGGCGTACCGGAGGACCTCCGGGATGTCCTCTATGACCCCCAGACTTCAGGGGGACTGTTGATCGCCATACCCCAGGACCGGGTCGACGACCTGATGGACGACCTGAACCGGCGCGGGGTAATGGCAGCCCGGGTTGTCGGCGAGGTGGAACAAGGCCCCGGCCGGGTAATTGTCTTGACATGACGATCTTCCAGTATATAATAATATTAGCAAACCATTATGGAGGTACTGGAGGATGGAGCTTAAAGTCCTGGGTGGCGGTTGCGCCAATTGTCACAAACTGGAACAGCTTTGCCGGCAGGTAGTCGATGAACTCGGATTCCAGGCCAGTGTCGAGCTGGTTACCGACATCAAGGAGATAATGAAGTACGGCATAATGAGCACCCCGGCCCTGGTGGTCAACGGCAAGGTAGCCGTAGCCGGCCGGGTCCCGGATAAAGCCCGGTTAACCAGTATACTCACCAGTGCTGCGGCTGAGTAAAAAAGCAGGGTAAAAAGCCCTAGTGTGGGGTTCCCCCACGCTTTATTTTTTTATCCCTCCATTGCCTGATTTTGTCTGGCAAAAGCCGCATTATATCTGGCGTAACCTGCATTATATCCCAAAAGAGGACCGAATTGAGAATGTGATATAAATAACATATGAAAAAAATTTATAACTTACTACAGAATTTTATAAGTGACACGTATTATGTAAAAGCTAAAACGTCTTTTTATGTTAGATGAAAGCTGGTACTCTTCTGGCCCTTGGGTTGACACAGCTTCTACTCAAATGTTTTAGCAATAATTTTATAGTATTTTTTTAGCTATGTTCATAAATAATCGCTGTACGAGAATGATATTTAAAGGCGTAAAATCGATGATACTTAAAATCTCCAGCAAGAAGACCAGCTCATGCAAAAGCAAATGCAATTCCATATATTTTTACTGGCCACCTACTCCGAAAAGGAAAGAGGTGGCTTTTTTGCTGTTAGCAGGAAAAACCAGTATGGACAACGAACAATAACCATTACAAAATATAGCAGAGAAAGTTAAACCGCCGAAAAATCTGGACGTAAGGCGTTTTATCCGTCTAAAACCGCATTGTGTCTGCCGAAAACCGCATTTCGTCCTGACAGAGCAGGAAAGCCCCCCCTGGATCAAGAATACTAAAAGGAGCGCTGGAGCACATGGATAAGATGCCCCTTATTAACCTGGTCCTGCAATCATTCCCGGAAAGTGTGCTTTTGTTGCTTTTTGGCACCAGCTTATTTAAGTGCCAGCCGGATAGATTTAGATTGCTGGCCGGGGCGGCTATTTCAGCGTTATGTTCGGACCTTATCCGCCGGCTCCCCTTTCCCTATGGTATTCACGCTCTCGTCGGCGTTATTGTCCTGACTCTAATTTTTAAATTCTTGCTGGCTATGAGTTTTTACCAGGGCTTTGTGGCCTCCCTGACAACCCTGGCCACCCTGGGCGCTATAGAGATACTCTTGCTGCCCCTCGAAACATCCATCCTGGGGTTAGAGCGTTTTAGCGAAGCCTGGCCCCGGCCTTCGCTCCGTATTTTTATGGCCGTACCGGAGCTGGCCATTTTGGCTCTGATTACCTATAGGATTTATAGAAACAATATCTGTGGTCGTGGACATCGAGGTGATTAGATAATGGGCAGACAAAATACCAATTATTGGATTTTAATTATCCTGCTTGGCCAGACTTTTCTATTAAATATAGCGGTGCAAAACCTCCAGCTTTCCCCGTATGCCGGTATTCAGCCCATCACCCTGGGCGCCAACCTGGTTAGCCTCTCCTTCTACTTTATGACCCTGCTGTTAATCAAAAAATTGTTGGATATAAAGGAGCAACAAAAGCTTTTAGGGCAAAAAGAAAAGGAAATGGACAGCCTGCAAAACCTTCTTCGCACCGTGCGTGCCCAGAGACACGATATTATCAACCACCTGGATACCGTGTATGCCCTGCTCTCCCTTGGAAGAGAGGTGCCGGCTAGAGAATATACCGGCCAGTTGGTCCAGGTGGCGGCCAATACAAGCCATTTGCTGCGGTTGGAGCAACCGGTCGTCGCCGCTTTTTTACAGAATAAAGCCAGCCAGGCTATGGCCAGGGGAATAACCTTCTATATCGATGTGCGTGCAGACTTAAAAGGGCTAAAGGTTAAGCCCTATGCCCTTGTCACCGTCCTGGGCAATATCCTGGAGAACGCCATGGAAGCTGTGGAACCGCTACCTGGGGAACAACGTCTTATCCAACTAGATATATCCAGATCTGAGACGGGATATATCTTTAGTATCAGCAATTCGGGGCCTCCCCTGGACTCGGCCATGAAAGAGGCTATCTTCCGGCCCGGCGTATCCACCAAAGGGCTGGACCGGGGGTTAGGCCTGGCAACAGTGTGGGAGATGGTAATAAGTCATGGTGGCACTATCGAAGTAGAGACTGATCCGGTAACTTTCCGGGTGAAGTTCCCGGTATGAAGTTGCTTATCTAAGGGGTGGCATTATGCTAACGGGCATTATTGCTGATGACAATGAAATTGAAAGGTTGTATTTCTGCAAGCTACTGGAAGAAACTAATGAGGTTAAAATTTTGGCTGAAGCTCAGGACGGCTTGACGGTTTTAGATCTGGTTACCAGGTTGCGGCCGGACATTGCCTTTCTGGATATCGAAATGCCGGGGCCCAACGGCCTAGAAGTAGCCCGGGAAATTCTTACCTTAGCGCCCGAAACCTTAATTGTCTTTTTCACTGCCTATCGGGACTTTGCCGTGGAAGCCTTTGCCCTAAACAGTGTTGATTATTTGTTGAAACCCTTTGACGCTTTCCGGGTCAGGAAAACCGTGGCCAAAGTCCAGGAGAAGCTGGCAGCCCGGGAAGTTATAAAGAAACCTGGTGGCGGGAGGCTAGACAAACTGGCAATCAGAAACAAGGGCAGGATATTCTTAATTAATCTCGACGAGATCATTTTCATAGAAAAGAGCGGGAAAAACACCACCATAATCCATACAGATCGAAAGGACTTCCATACGCCTCAAACCATCGCCGAACTGGAACAGCAACTGGCGAGGCATAGTTTTTTCCAAAGGGTTCATAAATCATATTTAATCAATTTAAACATGGTTGAAAGTATTAGCCCTTTTGGCGGTAACTCCTTTATCGTTAAGTTTAGCGGTTGTAAAAAAGATGCTATTATTAGCAGGGGCAATATAGATTTAGTCAAAAAGCATCTAAAAATAAGCTAATAGGTTGGATACGTAGGTTGGATACTTACTTTGTTATAGCAAAGGATCTGGACAAAGAGTGATCCATAACCTCTCCCTGCGGCTGGCAAAATTTTTCGCTTTTAACGGTGGCATGGATGCCAGCCGGGTCCCGGTAATCGCCTATGGCCTGGAACTAATCCTGGGACTATTTATCAAACTACTCTTTTTCCTGATTGTTCCTTCCCTCCTGGGCGTTTTACCCCAGACCCTGGCGGCCCTGTCTGCTTCCGCCTTATTTCGTCTGCCTGCCGGCGGCGCCCATTGCACCTCCTTCGGGCGCTGCTTGATAGGGAGTCTGTTAGCCTTTACAACAATTGGCCTTCTGACCAAACTAACAGGGGGATTGGGTCAAGGGACAATGCCGGTGTTTTATATCATAGTGGGTTTGGCCGTTGTGACAACCATTTATCTGGTCCCGCTGGACAACTCATCCCGACCGGTAAAAAAACCAGAAGAACGGCTGAAGATGAAAAAGTGGGCTTTAGGAGTCCTGGCCGGATATGCAATAGTGGCGGCAGTGTTACCATTAGGCCAGGATATCATTTTGGCCGCTTCCCTAGGATTAACAGTCCAGTTGCTTACATTGCTACCCTTGGGACATAAAGCGATGTACTATTTAGACTACCTGTTAATCAAACTTTCTCCTCATATTACACGCGCAGGGAGGTGAAAGTAATATGAAGCGACTGTTCTTTGCCCTGGCTGCCAATCTGGCCGTTTTTGTCGCCCTTTTAGGTGTCCGGCCCACCAGTTGGCTAGCTTGGTACCAGCCGGAAACGCCGCCGGAGTTGCTGAAATAGGTAATTCTCGAGGGGGTAGGGGTCACCTTACCCCTTCAAAACATATAAAAAGCATCACCCCCATATCCCTACATTGCCGGATTTCGTCTGGCAAAAGCCGCATTTTATCCGCAAAAACCTATATTATATCCCAAAGGAGGATCGATTTGGGGAAAGTGGTGGTATAATGGGATCAGAAAAAGAAGGGGGGTGATTTTTATGACTTGAATATTTAAACGTCGTATCAAAAAAATAGATCGGGCTAGCATATAAAACAAAAAAGAAGGGAAGGGTTTCTTTGAACGACTAAATTTATCAATATTGATCTGAACACTAAAAACTTTAGAAGGGTGATATATTATTAATGAATAAACGATTTTTAGTTATTATTTTGATTTTGACTTATCTTTTTTCCGCAACACTTCCAGCTCAAGCTAATGATAATTTCATCAAACAGCCGAAAAATTTTAGTGAAGAATTGAAACAAAAAATATCTGCATGTAAAAATAACAAAGAAAAAGAGCTGCTTAAGCGAACGTTAAAAATGCACGAAATCACGGACGCCGAAGTTAAAGAAAGCATAAGACAATATATGGCTAATAAGCCAAAACCTGATATTACTTTAGAAGGTGACGTAGATGTTTACTTAGGTAGAGATTGTAATTTTTATGCTGCTAGCGCAGGAAACCATGGTGGTAGCGGAAATTATTATGCAAATTTTAATACGTCCAATAACCGCAATCTGGTAGGCTGTTGGTCTATAGGAACAAGCTCATCAGCTTGGGCTTGGGTAGGCAAAAGTTTTAGGGTTAATGGTACAGGTTCGCAAGTAGCTTTCTTTTCTATAGAAGGATATTACGGTGCATTTCTTCAAAGTGCAGACTATGGGGCTTCAACTGGAGGAATAGATTTTAAACTATATGATTATACTGCCGACACTTGGGTTGATAGTGCTCAAGTGGCCTTCCTATATGCTCCTGCTAGCGGTGATGCAAATGTATACAATGTAAATTATTCTAAACCGAATGCTTTCCAGGCTACCCTTCAAGCCGGCCATGAGTACCTTGTTCTACTTCAAACTGAAGGTTATACTCATTTAACAGGAACCTTTGATTCTTATCATGAGACAAGTGGAGAATATAGTGATTGGTATCGTATAAAAGTGGATTTTTAAACTTAAATACACATAACATATAGAGGGATTTTTATCCCTCTATATGTTATGTGTGCGCCCGGCATGGGCGCTAATTTGGTGGTGAAAGTTCACTGCAGGCGAGGCGGCACCAATCTTTTAGCCCAAAGGAAAGGATGTCCATCGCGAGATAGGACCCGAAGGAAGCTAAAGGCAAAGGCCTGTGGAACAAGAACCTCATACTAAGCTAAAGCGTCCGGATGAGCTGGCACAACACAGCGAAATCCAAGATTGCAAAGGAACGGTGGAGCATAGGGGGCGGGCGGCGAAGATTAGCGCTGTTACCCGGGCGGAGACCCATCAGATGTAGGTGTTGCCGGATAAGCTATGAAAGCTGGTAACCTGGCCGGGGGGCCCGGCTGAACCGGTAGAGATTAACAAAGGTTTATAGTACCTTGAAGACCATGAACCGTAGGGGAAGGCCCCAATATAAAGTTAGCAAGAAAATAGCCCTAATCAAGTGATCTTTACCAAGTAAATGTGCCTGCCAGGCAGGGCGTAAAAAGGCAATAACAAGTTAGCAGATGCATGAACTTGCATCAGCCGGGTTAATCCTTCTTCCTTCTGGAGGGTGTAACTGTTAAACGACCGAATTAACTTCCCTTATCTCAAGCCCCAGCTTCCGGGCCTCTGCAATAATTTTTTTGATCCGAAACCTTTCTTGCTTTTGTTTGGCTTTCTCAAATGAAGTCTCGTCGTAGTCTGTACCGTTTTTTAGTAAGTTGTAAATGATCACCAGGAGCTTTCTGGCTAGAGCGATAAGGGCTTTCTTGGCCCCGCGGCGTTGCTTGACCTTCCAGTACCAGGACGATAAATAGCTGTTGCGTACTCGGGTGATGCACCAAGCAACTTCGCAGAGGATTCGCTTTAGATAGGTGTTACCGTGGGTGGTGCGAGTGGACTTTTTTTCCTGCACTTTCATTATTGCCGGGACTTAAGCCCGCCCAGGAACAGATATGTTCCGCAGTTTTAAAGCGGCTCATATCAATGCCGATTTCCGCCAGAATAGCGGCGGCAGCGGTTTTGTCAATCCCCGGGATGCCGTCTAGTTGCTCCAGTTGTCTTTGGTATTGGCCCAATTTTTCCTCCAGCTTTTGCTCTACCTGGTGAAGATGCTTGTAGTGCTGATCCAGCCAGCCCAGCAAAAGCTTGAGGAACTCCCTTTGGTGAACATCCATTTTGCCATTGACAGCCTGCTTGATTTCCTGGAGCTTGCACTTGGCACGACCCTTTACTAAAGTCTCTACTTCCCGGGCGGATATCTTCCCATGACGGCAAAGGTGATCCATAATCGCCCGGCCCGATACCCCGAAGATATCGGTGAGGAAAGTGGAGAGCTTGAAACCGCAGCTTTGTAAGTGCTTTTCGATGCGGTTCTTTTGCGACGCAATCTCTTCGATAATACTTTTGCGGTACCGGGTTAGATTACGGAGTTCCCGGATAGGTTTGGAGGGAATAAAACTTCCTTCCAACAATCCGGCGCGCAAGAGGGTGGCTATCCATTCGGCGTCTTTCATGTCAGTCTTTTTACCGGGAACGTTTTTCATGTGCCGTGCGTTGGCAACAATCAAAACTATACTGCCGTCAAAGGCTTCTTCCAGGACGTTATATACAGGCTGCCAATAAACCCCGGTGCTTTCCATGGCCACATGCCGGCAGTCCTCCGCTTCCAGCCAGGCTTTCAGTTCTTCCAGTCCGGCCAGAAGGGTGGAAAAGGTGCGGATAATTTTTGTCGGTTCCTCGCCAACATTGCCTTTTAATAGGCAGGCGACGACAGTTTCTTTGTGGACATCGAGACCGCAACAGATTTCCAGGATGTCTTGCATGAGCTTCCTCCTGCCTCATTGGATTTCAGGGATGATTGCCCGAGAAAGTAAGAAGTTTAGCACCCGTGCTGTTCCCAAGTCCTTAAGAACAAGGGGCGACAATTGGCTGTGCTCAAAGGCAATCAGGTTAGGTTAGAGTCCGAGGTTATACCATCAAAATATACTCAACCTTTGTCCCTGATAAGTCCAATGTAGCAGAAAATCAGGCCGTTGTAATCACTTCTTCCTATTTTCATGATTGGTTGTGCCCCACTGGGCATGGCCGGTTAGAGGGGAAAACGATAGGTTCGCAAGAAGGATAGAAACAGCACGGGGGAAGGGGTTATGGGAAGTATCAGCAACTTCCTACAGGAGCGGTTGAAGCTCAAAATTAATGAGGAGAAGAGAGCGGTAGACCGGCCATGGAAGCTGAAATTTGGACCTACATGTTCGGTGGTGTGAGGGGACGTAGGCTAGCCACCCCATCCTCCTCGATTAAGTTTAAGGAGTGAATATAGTGGATATCTTTATTTTGCCTATTATATTTATAGGTATTTTAATTTGTTACAAACACATGCACTATAATAACCTCTACCGTTATGGAATGAGTTTTTTTATCTTACTTGCTATTTCACAAGTATTTATGTCAATTCCACAGTTAGTATATAATCTTAACAAATCATTGAACCCCCAATTATTTATTATGAATACCTCTCTATTAGTAAGTAATATATTAATTATTACTGCTTATACGATACTTGTTTTAGGTTTTTTGTTCTTTAAAGACAACAGGGGTGATTAATCCATGGGCTTAGTTTCAAATATTGTAATTTTGATTTTAACATCTTGGGGAATATATGTTTGTTATACTCGCATTAAAAATAATATCATTTATCGATATGGCATAAGGTTTTTTATGCTGGTGACAGTTTCTTATATCATAAAGCTAATTATTTACTTTAGTATCCCTAAATTAGGCTTATTTCTTAGAGGAATAGATGTTTCCTATTCCAATATCGCTATGATAATCTTTTTAATAAAGCTGCCAAGTATTTTATTTCTACTTGTTGCTTTTATAGTTCTTATTGTTGGTTTTTATCGTTACATGAAAGCTTAAGTTTCTACTTCGCCAGCGGTCAGATGACGGGCACTTCCTCATCTATGCGACTGTACATCTTCTGCAGTCAGGCTTATTCGAGGTTGCTGAAGAACTGCAAAAGGATATCCTCTTCTCCGTGGTCCCCCTCTTCAACCTGGAAGTCGATCTTCTCTACTACGAGGACCGATATTATTTCTTAAATAGTTTATTAATAAGTGAGGGCCTTTAGTATGAAAAGCAAAAAGTGGTTTATTTTGTTAGGATTTACCCTAATAGCGTTATTATCTTTTTATGGCTGTACTCCATGCAAATGAGGATGCTAAAATGAAAAAAGCAGAAGATATAGGGTTAGCTTATAAAAATGCAGAAAAAGCAGACGAAGTAGTGGCCTACGTTAATAATATACCTATTACGGCTGGAGAATATTTAGCTACTTATGCAAGCGTCCAAAATAATTTTGCTTTATTGCAGCAAGACGCCAATAAATTGGGGCTCAAAGGCAAAACGATGGTAGATAACACAAGTAAATTATTAAATAAATATTCACCTGGTACAATAGCTTTAGCACAACAATTAGCAGATACCGCTGCTTATAGCGAAGCAATCAAAAAAGGTCTATTAAAGAGTGATCAAGAGGTACAAGATTACATTCAATCCATACGCAAAATGGAAGAATCGAATCCCGAGGCACAAAAAACAATTCAAATAGTTGGTGAGTCTCGTTATTTTGATCAGGTACAGCCGAAATTACTTAAAAAAGGATTGACTATTGGAGCTCTTAAAGCTCAAGTGATATCGGAGCAAAAAGACTGGACCCAATATAAATATAATCTAGCAAAAAACGCTGAATTAAAGGTTGTGAATAACGAATTGATAACCTCAACTAAAGAAGAGGCTTTGAAATACCTAAAAGAAATGCAAGATGTTTTTAAGCCTTAAAGTTCGTTGACTTATATATACAAGTTTCGGTAATATCAAAGAGGTTACTTAACAACGAAAAGGTGGGATAAAACCTATCTTTTCCTATCAAAGTCATTGGCCCGGACAACTCATCGGCTGGTAAAAAACAGAAAAACGGCTGAAGATGAAAAAGTGGACTCTAGGAGTCCTGGCCGGATATGCAATAGCGGCGGCAGTATTACCGTAGGCCAGGATGTCATTTTTGCCGCTTCACTGGGATTATCCCTCAAGTTGCTTACATTGCTACCCCAGGGACATAAAGCGATGCACTGTTTAGATTGCATTATATTACCCGCGAAGGGGGGTCAAAACAAGATGAAGCGCCTATTCTTTGCCCTGGTTGCCAACCTGGCCGTCCTTGTCGCTCTTTTAGGTGTCCGGCCCACCAGCTGGTTGGCCTGGTACCAGCCGGAAACGTCGTCGGAGTTGCTGAAATAGGTAATTCCTGAGGGGGTAGGGGTAGCCTTACCCCTTCAAACTATAAAAGGTATCACCCCTATATCCCAACGTTGCCGGATTTCGTCTGGCAAAAGCTGCATTTTATCCGCCGAAACCTACATCATATCCCAAAGGAGGATTGATTTGGGGAAAACGGTGGTATAATGGAATCAGAAAATAAGGGGAGTGATGCTGTTGGGTGCACTACAACGAGCTAGAAAAGCTAAAAGGAGGTAACAATTTTGGTAATTCGACAAGCACAATCAGGTGTATGGTTCTAAAATCTATGTCAACCTCCAAGTTTTTTAGCACTCAGCGTGTGTGAGCTTCTTTGAAGAGACAGATAGGGAAAACCATGCTTTTGGTTGTTATGAAGAGTAAGGATAACATATTTCCTATTTTTGAAGAATAAGGAGGGAATCAATATGTCTAATCGACAAAGGTTCTTAACTCTAATGATGTTTCTGGTTTTGTTTTTTACATTTTTAACTATTGCTAACGCATTTCCAAACGAACAATTAACGATTAATGAGCCTATTAAACCCGTGTTAGAAATTGATAATAAAAACATAAAGATCGATCTAATAAAGACATATATTATAAAACAAAGAGATGAAGAAGGCAGAGAATGGACAGATAGAGTTGCTCGATATAAAGTAACTATCTTACAAGATGATAATAGTGTACAGAATAAGGCGACAACTCTACCTCTAGATGCATATGTAGAATCTGTAATAGGGACTGACGCTTTCTACAATTATATAAGGTATTACGGGACGTGCTATTCTAATATTCCAGTGACTATAAATATGACCGAGGCTTTATTATGGTGGTCAGGCAGCGGCTGGCTAACAGAGCAACAACAACCTACTTATACTGGGTCAGGAACTGCAATTGCAACTCCAATTTATCTCTTTAGATGGCCTACTCTGGGAATATGGAGGAGTAGGAATGTATTTTATCTGATGTCTCCAGGTTACCCCCCTCAAAGTGGTTCGGCTTATTCTCCTGATTTATCTGTTGCACCAGAGGCATAAGTAAAATGGATGAACTGAAGCCGCCAACGATATCGTTTATAAAGAAAGAAAAGATAAGTGAGTTACTAAATTATTTCACGCAAGAAGAAGCTGATATACTAAGGATGCGCTACGGCATAGGTCAGCCAGCAATGCCAATTTATAAGATAGCCAAGGTTAAAAATATGAGTGTCACACAAACCAAATTGCTGATAAGAGATATTGAAAAAAAATTAATTAAACAATTACGAACCAGTAGGTAGGGCCCTATTTCAATCTGACCGGCCATGCCCAGTGGGGCACAACCAATCATGAAAATAGGAAGAAGTGATTACAACGGCCTGATTTTCTGCTACATTGGACTTATCAGGGACAAAGGTTGAGTATATTTTGATGGTATAACCTCGGACTCTAACCTAACCTGATTGCCTTTGAGCACAGCCAATTGTCGCCCCTTGTTCTTAAGGACTTGGGAACAGCACGGGTGCTAAACTTCTTACTTTCTCGGGCAATCATCCCTGAAATCCAATGAGGCAGGAGGAAGCTCATGCAAGACATCCTGGAAATCTGTTGCGGTCTCGATGTCCACAAAGAAACTGTCGTCGCCTGCCTATTAAAAGGCAATGTTGGCGAGGAACCGACAAAAATTATCCGCACCTTTTCCACCCTTCTGGCCGGACTGGAAGAACTGAAAGCCTGGCTGGAAGCGGAGGACTGCCGGCATGTGGCCATGGAAAGCACCGGGGTTTATTGGCAGCCTGTATATAACGTCCTGGAAGAAGCCTTTGACGGCAGTATAGTTTTGATTGTTGCCAACGCACGGCACATGAAAAACGTTCCCGGTAAAAAGACTGACATGAAAGACGCCGAATGGATAGCCACCCTCTTGCGCGCCGGATTGTTGGAAGGAAGTTTTATTCCCTCCAAACCTATCCGGGAACTCCGTAATCTAACCCGGTACCGCAAAAGTATTATCGAAGAGATTGCGTCGCAAAAGAACCGCATCGAAAAGCACTTACAAAGCTGCGGTTTCAAGCTCTCCACTTTCCTCACCGATATCTTCGGGGTATCGGGCCGGGCGATTATGGATCACCTTTGCCGTCATGGGAAGATATCCGCCCGGGAAGTAGAGACTTTAGTAAAGGGTCGTGCCAAGTGCAAGCTCCAGGAAATCAAGCAGGCTGTCAATGGCAAAATGGATGTTCACCAAAGGGAGTTCCTCAAGCTTTTGCTGGGCTGGCTGGATCAGCACTACAAGCATCTTCACCAGGTAGAGCAAAAGCTGGAGGAAAAATTGGGCCAATACCAAAGACAACTGGAGCAACTAGACGGCATCCCGGGGATTGACAAAACCGCTGCCGCCGCTATTCTGGCGGAAATCGGCATTGATATGAGCCGCTTTAAAACTGCGGAACATATCTGTTCCTGGGCGGGCTTAAGTCCCGGCAATAATGAAAGTGCAGGAAAAAAAGTCCACTCGCACCACCCACGGTAACACCTATCTAAAGCGAATCCTCTGCGAAGTTGCTTGGTGCATCACCCGAGTACGCAACAGCTATTTATCGTCCTGGTACTGGAAGGTTAAGCAACGCCGCGGGGCCAAGAAAGCCCTTATCGCTCTAGCCAGAAAGCTCCTGGTGATCATTTACAACTTACTAAAAAACGGTACAGACTACGACGAGACTTCATTTGAGAAAGCCAAACAAAAGCAAGAAAGGTTTCGGATCAAAAAAATTATTGCAGAGGCCCGGAAGCTGGGGCTTGAGATAAGGGAAGTTAATTCGGTCGTTTAACAGTTACACCCTCCAGAAGGAAGAAGGATTAACCCGGCTGATGCAAGTTCATGCATCTGCTAACTTGTTATTGCCTTTTTACGCCCTGCCTGGCAGGCACATTTACTTGGTAAAGATCACTTGATTAGGGCTATTTTCTTGCTAATCATTTTGTTCCTCTTGGTAGGCCTTTGCCCTAAACAGCGTTGACTATTTGCTGAAAGTGAAAACAGGATGGAGCACCTGTTTTTTGCCCTGGCTGCCAACCATGCCGTCTTTGTGGCTCTTTTAGGTGTCCGGCCCACCAGCTGGATGGCCTGGTATCAGCCGGAAACACCACTGGAGTTGCTGAAATAGGTAATTTGAGGGGGGTAAGGGTAGCCTTACCCCTTCAAAACATATAAAAAGCATCACCCCATATCCCTATATTGCCGGATTTAGTCCGGCAAAAGCCGCATTTTATCCGCTGAAAACCACTTTATATCCCAAGAGAGCCTCGAACTGGCGAAACTGGTGTTATAATGAGATTCGGATAAAGAAAGGGGCTGATTTTTATAACCTGAATATTTAAACGTCGTACTAAAAAATAAACCAGCCATATAAACCAGTATCATAGATAGAAAGGTTAGGTGTTGATTATGAGTATCTCAAAAAGGATTATTGGTCTTTCTGGTATGGGGTTACTTCTTATAGCTTTATTAATTGGGATTGCCCAGCAGTCTTTTGCTTCGCAAAAAGTTGAAGATGCTGCCAGGGATACTGTTACTAAAGTTTTTGATGCAGCTATATCAGGCAATTATGAAACCGTACTAGAGTATACAATTGATGAACGTCATCCTCAAATGACGAAGGAGCAAAGGCGGCAAAATATTATTGATGAACAAAAACAGTCAAGCCAGCTCAGGGTCAATAGATATGATATTCTTTCTGTGGAAAAAGTTAATGATAAAAAAGCCTATGTAACCGTAAAGGTATATAGTCCTAAAAATGAACTTACAGTAAAATATCCCGTTTTTTATAATGGAATAAAATGGGTTATAGATATAACAAACTCAATTAGCATTAAAGATAATGGGATGTAAGGTCTTTATATAAATCAAATATAGCAAGAGTTATAGTGGCCCTTTTTATATGTATGATAATTGCTACCCCCATAGCTTTTGCAGGCTACTTAGTGACTCAATACTCTTTTACATGGAAAGGCGATGATTATGCATCTAATCCATATAGATATAGTAGTAATTTCTATATAAATAGTAGTGTGGCTTCAGTTACAGGATGGCAGTATAGTATGAATATGCCTGGAGCAATTATTAGTTATGCGATTGGAGAAGATAGATGGTTTACAGTAAATCCGATCACGCCATATCAGCAAGTTTCAGGCGACTACCTCACTAATAATTGGTTCTCGCCATTACATTTTATAAATATTCCGCAAAATACCAAGTTAGCTCTCATAGCACAACAAGATACTAGTAAAGAATTAGCTGCTGGTGGGAATGTTTATGATGGATATTAAGAAGTTTATCAAAATGGTATAGTCTTAATTATAGTATCAAGAGAGATTTGTCCACTTGATAACTGAAAAGGAGTGAATTTAATGCCAGCAAAAGTTTACGGTTTAATTGGTTACCCTAGTACGTGGCAGATTATAGGTTTTGCCTTTTTAAATGTCTTGGTAGGATTTGTTATAGGATTTTTCCTAGGTAGGAAATCAAAACCGGGGAATCATTCAGGTGATAAAAGGGACTAAATATTCATCGGGTCGGATGCAGGGACTGGACTTCCCCCGATAAATAGGACACCAACTTAAGCCACTTTTATGAGGTTCTCATAGTTTTTCTCGAATTCTTCCGGTGTCTCATACCCGAGAGCTGAATGTAACCTGAACCGGTTATAAAAAACCTCGATGTACTCAAAGATTTCCAACTTGACTTCTGCCCGGGTTTTAAAACGGCGATGATATACGAGTTCCCTCTTCAATGTTTTGAAGAAACTTTCCATAGGGAGTTGTCCCAACAATCTCCCTTGCGGCTCATGGAACAGATAAAACCATATTGCCGCAGCAGTTGCTGATAATCGGAGCTCGCATACTGGCTGCCGCGGTCGGAATGGATGACCAATCCACGGCCGGGACGACGGTTGGTGACGGCCTTCTGCAGGGCCTCAATCACCAGTTCCCGGGTTAGATATTTCTGGATTGAATAACCTGCAATCCTTTTAGAATAGAGGTCCATGACCGCCGCCAGGTACAGCCAGCCTTCTTCGGTAGGGATATACGTTATATCCGTTACCCATCTCTTATTAGGGCTGCTGGCGGTAAACTCCCTGTTTAAGATATTTTCGGCCACCGGCAGATTGTGCCTGGAGTCGGTGGTAACCTTGAATTTGCGTTTTTGGATGGCCTGGACCCCCGCTTCTCGCATCAGTCGTTCGACCCTCTTTTTGCTGCAGTGGATACCCTCCCTGCCCAGCTGCTTTTGTATACGGGGACTGCCATACGTTTTACGGCTCTTGTTGTAGATATTCAAAATCTTTTCTTTGATAATTTCATCCTGGCTCCGGCGTTGGCTTACAGGCCTTTTTAGCCAGCGGTAATATCCTGTCCGGGACACCTTTAAAACTCGGCACATCGTCTCGACACGGAAAGTTCCCGTGTGCTCCCGGATAAACCGATACTTCATTTCGGCATTTTGGAGAAGATGGCCACAGCTTTTTTTAAGATATCCCGTTCCTCCTGGGCTATCGCCAGCTCTTTTTTCAGGCGGCGGTTTTCCTCTTCAAGATCGGTACCGCGCATCTGCTTTCCTATACCGGGAAAGGCGCGTTCTCCATACTTTACCTGCTCTCTTCGCCACCTGTTGAGAATGCTACTGTTGATCCCCAGGTCCCGGGCAATCTGGCTGGTAGTTTTGCCGCTGGTGCGGCATAGTTCGACGGCATTTCGCTTGAATTCTTCATCATATTTTCGTCTGGAATCCCCCATGGACACAACGCCTCCTTGCTCTGATTATACACTCTTAACTCTGTGTCCTACAAATCGGGGGAGGGTCAGACTAATCAAAAAGCTTCATAAACGTTCTATAGGTGGCATATGTACGTCGTTGAAATAACGGGCTTCGCCAGTCAGAACCTGCCTTACGCCCTTGACAAGTTAATATTTTCGCTATGCAATGCTAGTGAGACACACGCCCTCGAGGAAGCCGAAGCCATGGCAGAGCTGTTACTGCCACTATATACCCCATCTTCCGCACCCTGTGAGCAACCCCAAAATAATTTTATAGGAGTTTTACAGGGTACAGGAAGAAATAAAAGTAGAGGGAAACTTCTAACCAGGAATTTCAAACTACGTGTCGAATCGCCAGGTTATGTGACGTCCTGAAGATAGCAGAAATCATTGATGCCGTAGTCGAATGGGACCCGGCCCAGTGCCATCTTTCCCCGGGAAATCGGGTTAAGGCGCTGATCATTAATCTTCTGGTAGACCGGGAGGCCCTCTATCATGTGGAGCGCTTTTATGAGAACCAGGACCTGGAGGTTTTGTTTGGAGCTGAGCAACAGGTCCGGCCTGAAGATTTAAACGATGATGCCCTGGGCCGGGCCCTGGATAAACTCTTCACCAGCGGCCAGCTGAAGAAGTTGTTCTCCAGCATTGCTTTAACTGCCGCCGCCACCCACAACGTGCCCATTGAAGGCATCCATGTGGATACCACCTCTATATCCGTGCATGGCGCCTATGAGGGCGAAAGAGATTTAGACATCACCTTCGGTTTTAGCAAAGATCATCGCCCCAACCTCAAACAATTTCTCATCGGCTTGACCGTAAATAGAGATGGGTTGCCCATTTTGGCTCAGAGCTTGGACGGCAATAGCAGTGATAAGTCCTGGTACCCCAGGTTATCGAGGAAGCAAAAAGACTGGACACAATATAAATATGATCTAGCAAAAAACGCTGAATTAAAGGTTGTTAATAACGAATTGATAACCTCAACTAAAGAAGAGGCTTTGAAATACCTAAAAGAAATGCAAGATGTTTGTAATCCTTAAAGTTCGTTGGCTTATATATACAAATTTCGGTAATATCAAAGAGGTTACTTAACAACGAAAAGGTGGGATAAAACCTACCTTTTCCTATCAAAGTCTTGGCCCGCACCGCGTTCAGCTATATTATGGCTTACCATATTAGACAATAAAATATAAAGAATAAAAAGGGGTATGGATGAAGTGCCTGTTTTTTCAGTTCTGATAGGTTGGCCAAGTATTTTAGGGTCGCTACTATTATCATTACTTGGGATTATTCGTCGCCATCACTTATTTGCCTTTTCTGGAGGGATAGTTAGCCTTGGATTTGCATGGTTTTTAACTGGTTCGCCAGATATATCTTTTAAATTTGTAGGATACTTTTTACCCCTATGCCATTTTGGTATAGCCTTGGCAATTAAGCAATGTTTAACATCATGCTTTCCATGGCTCCTCCTTATACCTCAAACGATCTTTATATTATATTTGCTTTTAATATTACATTAACCCTACCTAGTTCCCCCAGAAAAACTCAGGACTAAAAGATTTAGCATTTCAGTAATGACATTTTCAGTCTGCTTACAGGGTGACAATATCACAGTCCGGTAACAGGCTTTAAGGCCTGCTTTTTTATGACCGGATACTAGTTCAAACAGCCGTAGAGATGGCGATTATGATATAATAAACTGAAGAAAGGGGAGAAAGTGTTATGAATATCGAAACCCTGGCACCGGTAATAGCTGCCTGGGCGAAAATGCAGGCAACTTCTGCCAGCTTGGCTAACGAGAGCAAGCAAAGCTTCAATACCATTTTTCTCCTGGCTCTCCTGGCCCAAATGGAACCTGACCGGGGCCTAACCCCCGCCGGGCCAACTACTGCTGCCGGTCGCCTGGCGGACGGGTCTCAGGTGGATAGAACCGGAGCTCCCGCACCTTCTAATACGAGCCTTGAGACTTTAATCAGCGAAGTGGCTGCCAGGTACGGTTTACCAGCGTCGCTTCTCAAAGGAGTAGTCACGGCGGAATCCGGCTTTAATCCCCGGGCCGTTTCTCCGGCCGGGGCCATAGGCCTCATGCAACTCATGCCGGCTACAGCCAGGGCCCTGGGGGTAAATGACCCCTTTGACCCGGCGGCCAATCTGGACGGCGGCGCCCGTTACCTGAAACAAATGCTGGACCGCTTCCAGGGAGATATCCGTATGGCCCTGGCGGCGTATAATGCCGGTCCCGGAGCCGTCGAGCACTACCGCGGTGTACCTCCTTACCGGGAGACCCGGGCATATATTGATAAGGTCCTGACCGCGGCCCGCAAATTTGAGAGTTTAGTTTGAGAAAAAAAATTATGCCGGCAGCAGGATTTTTGAGATAAATAGCGAACTAAATTTATAAATACCAAAAATGTACCTACGGCGACGAAAGGTTATGACTCTATTTGTGAAAAAGGGGCTAATGGCATACATAGTACATAGGAGTAAACAACATGACTACCCCGGAAAGATTTTTTAAAAGTTAAAAAGGCGTGGTCGGCGTGAAATTGGAGGAGTTTTTGGCGAATAAAAAGACCGCCGTGGTAAACAGGTGGTTTCAGCTCCTGGCGGAGGAGTATCCCCCGGAAACGGCCCGCTTTTTACTGCGGGAAAAGGACCAGTTTGCTAATCCGGTGGGCCATACCATCCAGGAGGCCGTTACGGGCTTGTTTGATATCCTCCTGGAGGGAGGAGAAGCCGGCAGTGCCTCGAGGTACCTGGACAGCCTGCTCCGTATTCAGGCGGTCCAGGATTTTCCCCCTTCCCGGGCTATCGGCGGTATTTTGCACATAAAGAAAATCATCGGCGAGGAGCTGGCAGGCGAAATCAGGGCGGCCGGAATCCACCCGGAAGAGATACGCCTCTTTGCCTCCCGGGTTGACCGGCTGGCCCTAGCCGCCTTTGACATCTATATGGCCTGCCGGGAGAAGCTTTATGAGATCCGGGTTCAAGAAGTAAAAAACCGGATCGCCAGATTACTGCAAAAAGCCAATCTCCTTGAGAAGGTGTGAAAATGGCAGCTATTCCTAAACCTGAGGAATTAGTAAAGATAAATTACCGGCCTCCCCGGACGGGGTGGATGGATACTCCGGTGCAATTCCGGCGGGGCAACTACCTATACGCCGCTAAACCCAAGAGCCTGGAAGTCGTCGGCCTGCCCAATCCCAGGGAATGGTCGCCGGAAGACGAGGATTGGAAACTACCGGAAAACTGGCAGGAGATTATCCTGGAAGGTCTGCGGGAACGCCTGGGACGCTTCCGCTCGCTGCAGGTTTTCATGGATATCTGCGTCCGCTGTGGCGCCTGTGCCGATAAATGCCATTTCTTCATCGGCACCGGCGATCCCAAGAATATGCCTGTCCTGCGGGCCGAGCTCCTGCGCTCGGTATACCGTCGCGACTTTACTACCGCCGGTAAGCTCCTGGGAAGACTCGTCGGCGCCAGGGATTTAACGGTCGATGTCCTGAAGGAATGGTTCTACTACTTTTTTCAGTGCACCGAGTGCCGCCGCTGCTCCCTCTTCTGCCCCTACGGCATTGATACGGCGGAAATCACCATGATCGGCCGGGAACTCCTCAACCTGGTCGGGTGCAATATCGACTGGATTGCTTCTCCGGTGGCCAACTGCTACCGCACCGGGAACCACGTCGGCATCGAACCCCACGCCTTCAAGGATATGGTGGAGTTCTGTGTCGACGAAATCGAAAACATAACCGGCATCAGGGTGGAACCTACCTTCAACCGCAAGGGGGCGGAGGTGCTCTTTATCGCCCCTTCCGGCGACGTTTTCGCTGACCCCGGGACCTACACCCTCATGGGCTATCTTATGCTCTTCCACGAGATCGGCCTGGATTACACCTGGAGTACCTACGCTTCCGAGGGCGGCAACTTTGGTATGTTCACCTCCCACGAAATGATGAAGAGGCTCAACGCCAAGATGTACGCCGAGGCCAAACGCCTGGGGGTGAAGTGGATCCTTGGGGGCGAGTGCGGCCACATGTGGCGGGTCATTAACCAGTATATGGATACCATGAACGGCCCGGCCGATTTCCTGGAAGTGCCCGTTTCCCCCATCACCGGCACGAGGTTTGAGAACGCCAAATCAACCAAGATGGTCCATATCACCGAATTTACGGCGGACTTGATCAAGCACAATAAGCTAAAACTGGACCCCAGCCGCAACGATAACCTGCGGGTTACCTTCCATGACTCCTGCAACCCGGCGCGATCCATGGGGCTTTTTGAGGAACCGCGTTACATCATCAAGCATGTCTGCAATAATTTCTTCGAGATGCCCGAGAACACCATCAGGGAAAAGACTTTTTGCTGTGGCAGCGGTGCCGGCCTTAACGCTGATGAATATATGGAGATGCGGATGCGGGGCGGCCTGCCCCGGGCCAATGCAGTAAAGTATGTTCACGAAAAATACGGCGTTAATATGCTGGCCTGCATCTGTGCCGTGGACCGGGCCGTCTTCCCGGCCTTGATGGAGTACTGGGTACCCGGGGTTGGAGTCACCGGCGTCCATGAGCTGGTGGGCAATGCCCTGGTAATGAAGGGTGAAAAAGAGAGAACGACTAACCTGCGGGGTGAACCCTTGCCCGGCAAAGAAGGGGCGGTAGATGGCGATGTATCGTGATGCCCGTTATATCATAACCGGCCTGGTGATCTTTGTGGGTTTGATGACCTTCCCCTTTTGGTCCAATGCCGGCCGGGCCGCCCCGGCGCCGGCACCAAACCTGGATACCCCAGCTATCCGCCAGTTACCCGCAAAGCAGTGTATCGAGGCTACCCAGTATATGCGCGCTTACCATATGCAGTTGTTGAATGATTGGCGGACCCAGGTGGTCAGGGACGGCAAGGAGATCTATGTCGCCAGCGATGGGAAACAGTATACCATGAGCCTGGAAAATACCTGTTTCCAGTGTCATAGCAATAAGGCCGAGTTTTGTGACCAGTGCCATACTTATGCCGGGGTAGAGCCGGACTGCTGGTCCTGTCATATCGAGCCAAAGGAGAATAAGTAATGGAAACTAGCAGGAGGAACTTCTTAAAACTGGGTGGCGCCTGGGCCCTGGGGCTCGCCATCCTGCCGGCGGTTAAGGGGTTCGCGGCCAACAATCCGGAACACCTGGTTAATCCGAAGGCCATGGCCGGTAAAAGGTGGGGCCTGGTCATCGATATGCAGAAGTGCTGGCCCCGATATCAGGCAGGTTGCCGCAGGTGTTTCGATACCTGCAGGCGGGAGCACAACATTCCTGATATCGGTAACAAGAAAGAAGAGATAAAGTGGATCTGGACGGAACCCTACGGGGATGCCTTCCCCGACCAGCAACACGAGTTGATGGCAGAGGACATCAAGAATAACCCCTTTATAGTTCTCTGCAACCACTGTGACAAACCGCCATGCGTGCGGGTCTGCCCCACCAGGGCAACCTTTAAACGCCAGGATGGTATTGTTATGATTGATTATCATCGCTGTATCGGTTGCCGTTATTGTATGGCCGCCTGCCCATACGGGGCCAGGAGTTTCAATTTCCGGGACCCCAGGCCCTATATTAAGGAATTGAATCCTGCCTATCCCACCCGGGAAAAGGGCGTAGTCGAAAAGTGTACCCTCTGTGTCGAGCGGATTGATACCGGGTTGCCGCCGGCCTGCGTCGAGGTCTGCCCGGCAAAGGCCATAACCTTTGGCGATCTGGAAGATCCCAGTTCGGAGGCAAGACAGCTTCTGAAAAACCGGTATACCATCCAGCGTAAACCCGAACTGGGCACCCATCCCAGTATTTACTATATAGTCTAGTCATTTGCGAGGGAGGGGGAGAAATGATTGCCAGGGCTTTTAACGGCAGCAAAAGGTACTGGAGCTGGGTAGTATTCCTGCTAGTCCTGGCCGGCATAGGGTTCGCCTGTTACCTGGTCCAGTTCAACCGGGGCCTGACAGTTACCGGTATGAGCCGGGACGTTTCCTGGGGCCTGTATATTGGCCAGCTAACCTTCCTGGTAGGGGTGGCCGCTTCGGCAGTAATGCTGGTGCTGCCCTACTATCTTCATAATGTCAAAGCCTTTGGGCGTATTACTATCCTGGGGGAGTTCCTGGCGGTGGCCGCCATCATCATGTGCTTACTCTTTGTTTTCGTCGACCTTGGGAAACCCATGCGCCTGCTGAACATGATCCTCTACCCGACCCCCAACTCCATCCTCTTCTGGGATATGGTTGTGTTAACTGGTTACCTCCTTCTCAATATTGTCATCGGCTGGACCATGCTGGAAGCGGAATATAAGACGGTAGCCCCGCCAAAATGGGTTAAGATTTTGATCTATATATCCATCCCCTGGGCCATCAGCATCCATACGGTTACGGCTTTTCTTTACGCCGGCCTGCCGGGGCGCCATTACTGGCTGACAGCCATTATGGCCGCCCGCTTCCTGGCCTCGGCCTTTGCCTCGGGTCCGGCCCTGCTGATTGTCCTGTGCTTCATTATCAGGAAGGTCAGCAAGTTTGACCCCGGCCGTGAGGCTATCGACAAGCTGGCAGCCATCGTTACCTATGCCACCATTATCAGCGTCTTCTTTGTGGGCCTGGAATTCTTCACTGCCTTTTATAGCCAGGTTCCGGCCCATGGTATGGATAGCCTTATCTATCTCTTTGCCGGCCTGGATGGCCATGCTAAATTAGTTCCTTTGATGTGGCTGTTTGCCGTCCTGGCTGTAATAGCCCTTGTTTTGCTAATCAATCCCCGCACCCGGAACAGGGAGGCTACCCTGATAGCCGCCTGCGGCGCGGTATTTATCTCCATGTGGTTGGAAAAGGGTATTGGTTTGGTAATCGGCGGCTTTATTCCCAACGCCTTCAACCGGGTGACGGAATACAGCCCTACTCCCCTGGAGATGTTGATCACCCTGGGTATCTGGGCCGTCGGGGCCCTCATCCTGACTTTTCTTTATAAAATTGCTATTGCGGTTAAAGAAGATTTGCTTTAAGGGCAACCGATATCATCGGGAGCATTACACAAAACGAGGGATCGGTAAATGGGCATTACCATTTCTTTGCTAGTTATTGCCGCGCTCCTTTTTATCGTTATCCTGGGTGCAGGGGTTTTCCACCTGTATTTTCTCTTCGGGGTGGTAGTCCCCTACCTGGCCATTGCTACTTTTTTATTGGGGATCATTTATCGCGTCATCAAGTGGGCCCGGGTGCCGGTACCCTTTCATATTCCGACAACGGCCGGGCAGCAGAAATCCCTGCCCTGGATTAAAGCCAGCACCTTCGATAACCCGGCCACTGCGGCAGGCGTTGTCGGCAGGATGGCCCTGGAAATCCTTTTCTTCCGTTCCCTTTTCCGCAATACCAAGTTTGAGCTGCACGAAGGGCCCAAACTCACCTACCACTGGGAAAAATGGCTCTGGCTGGCGGCCCTGGTTTTTCACTGGTCCTTTTTCATCATTTTTTTTAGGCACCTGCGGTTTTTCACCGAACCGGTTCCCGGTTTCGTACCCTTCCTGGAGAGTCTGGATGGTTTTTTACGGGTAGGTGTCCGGGCCCTCTACTTGACGGATATCGGTATCCTGGTAGCCGTTACCTATCTCTTCCTACGGCGGGTTTTTATCCCCCAGGTACGTTATATCTCCCTGCCGGCCGACTATTTCCCTCTCATGTTAATCTTCGGCCTGGCATTTTCGGGGATATTAATGCGCTACTTTTACCGGGTGGACGTTACTGCGGTGAAGGAACTGACCATGGGGTTAGTTACTTTGAAACCCAGCGTGCCGGCAGGGGCGGGGTTGCTGTTTTATATCCACCTCTTCCTAGCCAGTGTCCTGGGGGCCTATTTCCCCTTCAGCAAGCTTATGCATATGGGCGGCGTCTTTCTCAGCCCGACCCGCAACCTGGCCAATAACAGCCGGGCTTACCGGCACATCAACCCGTGGAATTATCCGGTCCCGGTCCACACCTATGCCGAATACGAGGATGAGTTCCGGGACAAGATGAAGCTCGCCGGTTTGCCGTTAGAGAAAGAATAGGTATATCACGGATCGTTCGAGATTTATAATAACATTTTCACTGTATATAAAAAACGACTTGACACCAGGGAGAAGGAGGTGTTAAGTTTAACCTGAGTTCTAAAAAGAGCTTTCACAAATATAAACTTAACGTAAATTACCCTGCTAGGTTTCCAGTGCCCTGGCAACCAGAGGCTTTGCAATAACCCATCCCCTGGTAAAGGAGGCGAAGGGGCGGCTGTACATTAAAGTTGATTTTGGGGTTGGCCTTATACTCAACATATCAAGGGGGTATTGCTAATGGAGTTTAAGCCCAAGCGGCCGCAGAAGGACTTAAAGTACGACGAATTGCGCATTTATACCGACGAAGAATTGCATAACTACTCGGAAGAAGAACTAAAAAACTTTAAGCTCAAACACGACATTCCCGACCTGGACGAACTGGAAAAGGGACCGTGGCCCAGCTTTGTCGCCGATGCCAAGCGGGAAGCCCTGCATCGCAAGAAGCTCGCCGATGACCGGCTTATGATCGACAAGGACGTAGTTGACGATTTACTCGGACAGCTGCAATTATCCTTTGACGACGGAGAAACCCACTGGAAGCACGGCGGTATCGTCGGCGTCTTCGGTTACGGCGGCGGCGTCATCGGCCGGTACTCGGACGTTCCCGAAAAATTCCCTTCGGTGGCCCAATTCCATACCCTGCGGGTCAACCAACCGGCCAGCAAGTTCTATAAGACTGATTTCTTGCGGGCCCTGGCCGACCTGTGGGAGTACCGCGGCAGCGGTATGTTCAATCTGCATGGCTCCACCGGGGACATCATTCTCCTGGGAACCTCTACCGAACAGCTGGAACCTATCTTTTATGATCTGACCCACGAGCTGGATCAGGACCTTGGCGGGTCCGGTTCCAACCTGCGGACACCTTCCTGCTGCATCGGCAAGGCCAGGTGCGAGTTTGCCTGCATCGACACCCAGGATTTATGTTATGAGATAACCACCCACTACCAGGATGAGCTGCACCGCCCGGCCTTCCCCTACAAGTTTAAGATTAAGGTCGACGGTTGCCCCAACGGTTGCGTAGCTTCCATTGCCCGTTCTGACATGTCCCTCATTGGCACCTGGCGGGACGATATCCGCATTGACCAGGAGGCTGTACGGGCCTACATGGCCGGCGATATTGAACCCAACGGGGGCGCCCATAAGGGCCGCGATTGGGGCAAATTTGATATCCAGAAAGAGGTTATTGATCTCTGCCCGACTGGCTGTATGGCCCTGGAAGACGGCCAGCTGAAAATCAATAATAAAGAATGCAACCGCTGCATGCACTGCATCAACGTCATGCCGCGAGCCCTGAAACCGGGAAGGGATACCGGCGTCAGCGTCCTCTTCGGGGCCAAGGCACCCATCCTGGAGGGCGCCCAGCTGGCGGTATTAACAATACCCTTCATGAAGGCCGAAGCGCCCTACGATAATATTAAAGAGCTGGTTGAAAAGGTCTGGGATTGGTGGATGGAAGAGGGCAAAAACCGTGAGCGCCTGGGCGAACTGATCCAGCGCAAGGGTTTACCCAAGTTCCTGGAGGTTATCGGCGTACCGGCCGCACCCCAAATGGTTCGCCATCCCCGGACCAATCCTTATATCTTCTGGAAGGAAGAAGACGTACCCGGCGGCTGGAAACGCGATATCAACGAATACCGGCAGCGGCACAAGAGATAGGGGGTTATATATATGGCATTATCACAAGGGAGACTGGGTAAATACAACCCGGAGAAACCGACGGAAAACAGGATTACGGATATCGGTCCCAGGCACTTTTGGGATTTCTTCCCACCGGTTATCCAGAAAAACTACGGCAAGTGGGCTTATCATGACATCCTGGAACCCGGTATCATGGTCCATGTCTCCGAGACCGGGGACAAGGTCTTTACCGTGCGTTGCGGCGGCTCACGACTTATGACGGCGGAAAATATCCGGGAGATCTGCGACATTGCCGATAAATACTGCGATGGTTATGTGCGCTTTACCACCCGGAATAATATTGAATTCATGGTAACAAGTTATGAAAAAGTCCAGGAGTTGAAGAAAGACCTCCTGAGCCGGAAATACATCTCCGGGAGCTACAAATTTCCCATCGGCGGCACCGGCGCCGGGGTTACCAACATCGTTCATACCCAGGGCTATATCCATTGCCATACCCCGGCAACCGACGCTTCCTCCATGGTCAAGGCAGTCATGGATGAACTCATGGACTACTTCACCGGCATGACCCTGCCGGCCCACGTCCGGATTTCCATGGCCTGCTGCCTGAATATGTGCGGCGCCGTTCACTGCTCGGATATTGCCCTCCTGGGCATCCACAGGAAACCGCCGATTGTAGACGATAATATTGATTCCATTTGTGAAATACCCCTGGCCATTGCCGCCTGTCCCGTGGGTGCCATCTCGCCGGCCAAGACGGAAGACGGCCGGAAGTCGGTGAAGATCAAAGAAGATCGGTGCATGTTCTGCGGCAATTGCTATACCATGTGCCCGGCCCTGCCTCTGGCCGACAAGGAGGGCGACGGCGTGACCATCCTGGCCGGCGGCAAGATCTCCAACCGGATCAGCGAGCCCAAGTTCTCCAAGGTCATTGTTCCCTGGTTGCCCAACAACTTCCCCCGCTTCCCGGAAGTGGTGGCCACAGTTAAGAAGATCATCGAAGTCTATGCCGCCAATGCCCGCAAGTACGAGCGCATTGGTGACTGGGCGGAGAGAATCGGCTGGGAGAAGTTCTTCGAGCTGTGTGATTTGCCCTTTACCGAGCACCTCATTGATGATTACCGCCTGGCCTATGATACCTACCGGACCAGCACCCAGTTTAAATTCACCGGAAAAGCCTGGGAAGTTTCCAGGGCGGCAGGGGGTATCGACGACTAGACCTGCCTGAGATAAGGGGGTAACAATTATGATGGAAGATATCAAAGCAGCAATCCTGGATTTTGCCGCCAACAGCAAGAAGAGCAAGTTTTACTTCAAAGATCTGGAGAAGGCTGTCCAGGCCAAAATACCCGATGCCAAGGCACGGGAGATTAAGAAAGCCGCGACCGAGCTGGTCAATGAAGAGAAACTCATCTATTTCTCCACCGGCAGCACAACCATGTACGGTTTGAAGGGCCGGGGGATAACTGAAGACGAGTAAGCCGGTCCCTTTTAACCGTAAAAAGCCGGTATGAACAACAGGGAGGCAGCCAACTATAGCGAGGCGGCCTCCCTTTATCTTCAGCCCTGAACAGAAGGGTGGTTGGAATGCTGAAACCGCAGGACTTTGAGGATTTTATTGCCGAACAAAGAAAAATACTGGCGGGAAATCCGGGTTGCGCCAGCGCCCAGTATAACCTGGGGGTTTTCTATATGCAGCAGGGGAAATATCCCGAGGCCATCGCTGCCTTTGAAGAAGCCATCGCCAATGGCGGCCGTATGTTTGAAGCTTATGTCAACCTGGGATATATCTACTTCCAGCTGGGGGAGCTGGAGAAGGTAGTCGAGGCCAATAAACAGGCCGTTGCCATTGAACCCCGCTATGCCCGGGGCTACGCCAATCTGGGTTTTGCCTACGCCCAGATGGGAAAATCCGAGGAAGCCATCGCCGCCCTGGAGAAGGCCATTGAATTAAACCCCCGGATAGTTCAGGCCTGGAATAATTTAGCAAACGTCTATCTCCAGAAGGGCGACATAGAGAGGGCCGTTGCCACCGGCCGGAAGCTCCTGGAGATAGCCCCGGATTTTGCCCTGGGGCATAATAACCTGGCTTATGCTTATTATTTAAAGGGCGATTATGCCAGGGCCATTGAACATGTGGATCGGGCCAGGGAACTGGGTTTTACCCCCCACCCGGAATTTCTCAAGGAACTGGAACCCTATCGCCAGGCTTAAGCTCCCGCCAGCCGGTCCAGGGCTGCGGCGGCCAGTTCCCCCACCGTCTTTTCATCAATGGCGCCGTTATGATAGACGGCGACGACCTGCCGATCATCGAGAAGCCCTTTTAGATCCTCCCGGGCGGCCTCCGTTCTCAGGATGCCCAGGAGCCAGGCGGCATAACCCCTGGTTTCCGGGTCGGGGTCCCTGAGGAAGGTTAAAAAATGCAGGGCTGCCCGCTGTAAAAGCCCCGGTTTAACCCCGGCGATCCTGCCTAAGGCCCGCAGTACCCTGGGCCGGAGGATTTTATCTTCCAGGAAGGGATAGAGCTGAGGGATGTACCCGGCAAAGGTAGCTGGAGCGTTGGCGATAATTTCGCCCATGGCATCAACGGCGCCCCAGCTGGCGGCACCGGGATCGGAGACGGAGGCCAGGAGGCGCTGGAGTAGATTGGCAATGATCTCCGGCGCGCCGGTAGCATAGACGGCAGCAGCCCGGCCGAGAATGTCTGCCGCCTGCAGGCGTAGGAGGGCGTCACCCGAGCAGAGGAGGCGCTGGAGATCGCCGAGGACCCGCCTGTCCTGCCGGGCTATATCCACCAGAGTTTCAAGGTGATATCCCTTTACCAGTTGGGTAATCTCTTTTTTACTATATTTCCTGGCACCGGCAGGGTGGCAGTAGCCTGGCCTATCTGCCCCAGGGGTAGCGGCCTCCCTTAATTTCCTCTGCACTCCAGGCCCGGTTACTTCCCGGATATCTGCTTGCAACCGTACAAAATAGAGGGCCCCGGTCACCCTGCGGCCCTCATAAACTCCCTCCGGAACAATGAGGTGGCTATCATAATCGTAATGTTCCACCAGTCTTTCCAGGTAATCTTCTTCCGGTAACAATCCCCAGGCCAGGTCCCAATCCTGGTTACAACCGAAAACCAGGGCTTCAATAAAGGCGGCCCCCAGGTTATGGCCGGTGACGTCGCAGGCATAAACAGCACCGCAGGAACAGGAACCGACGGGCATCTCCCCCGGGCGGTGGGTCGCCAGTTCCCGCGGTTTAGCAATGGGCAAGCCGCAGAAAGGGCAAAGGGGTTTACTGACCGGTTCCCTGACTGGAGTTTGTTTTATGGGGTGGTGTTCCCTTAATTTTTTTTCATTTTCCATGGGGAATTGCTTTCGGCTCCTTTTTTTATTCATCCGGGCCTGGAATGTCCAGGGTCATGCAGTTACTCCCCGGACTGCAGGACTTGCTGATGAGTTTTGGCTTTGCCTCACTTTTACTCCCATGGGCGATAAAGTTAACCTTACTGATGACCCGTTCCAGGGAGGGGGATTGACATTCCGGGCAACTAAGTTCAACCTTTTCGTCCATAGTGGTAAATCGTTTTTCGAAAAGCTTACCGCAGTGGAGGCAACGAAATTCGTAGATGGGCATCGAGGTTTTTTCCTTTCTTTATTTTTACTTTACAGATTTATTGTAACAACAGGCGGGAATTGTGTCAAACAGTTATAGCGAAAAGTAGGTTGCAGGCATTTCACCCCTTGTAATTTGGTTAAAAATGTGCTAATTTTATGTTAAGGTATCCCATGTTACCCGGGCGACGGCTTTCTTTACAGCAATAGACGCGGGAGGGATCATACTATGGAAAGCCTGCTTGAACCTATCAACCTGGATAGCTATCAACCGGTGCGCCAGGAAGCCTACCAGGCCTTGCGGGAAGCCATCCTCACGGGTCGCTTGGAGCCCGGTACGCGCCTGGTGGAGCGCAAAATAGCCAGGCAGCTGGGTGTCAGCCGGACACCGGTGCGCGAGGCCATTCGCAAGCTGGAACTGGAAGGTCTGGTTGAGCACCATCCCCGGCGGGGGGTGGTGGTCGCCCGGATGTCTACCCGGGAAGCCTTTGAAGTCTACAGCATTCGGGCCGTTCTGGAGGGCCTGGCCGCCCGCCTGGCGGCAGAGCATATCAACCCCGTCCAGTTGCTCAGGTTAAACGAGATTGTCAGGGCGATGGAACAGGCCTGCGAGGAAGAGAACGAGGAACGGTTACAGGAATTGCACCAGGAGTTTAATGAAACAGTATGGACGGCAGCCGAGAGCCCGCGCCTGCACCAGATGATCAATAATCTGGCGGATTATATTGTCGGTTTTACCAGGGTGGGGTACAGTGTACCCGGCCGGGTACGGGCGGCAACCAGGGAGCACCGGGAACTCGTTGAGGCCCTGGCGCGTGGAGATGGCGAAAAAGCCGAGAAGCTAGCCCGGCAACATATTGAAAATTCCCGCCATGCCTATTTTGTCCAGGTGGCATTAAGGGATCAAAAAAATACCAACATTTAACGAAAAAGTTGCGTCCAACCAGCAGGAATTTTGATAGATACGTCGAACAATTTATAACAAGTTAACAAGGTATACCAAAAATCCGTTTGTGGAGCAAAATAAAAACAAGGTGCTAGAGCGAGGAAGATATTAAAGTTGCTATGCTAAGATGGGCTAAAGAGTATTAGAAAAAATCGTTTTTTTAATCTACGGATATGGTATACCGTATACCTGGCTTTGCTAATGAGAGGGGTTGTACCTGATGCCTGGGGATTTGGGTGTAAAACTCCGCGTGTGCGAGGGAATGGTTGAGGATGCCCGTAAAGGTATAGTACGGGTACTGACCCCGGTTATGGATGAATTGGGTTTAAAACCCAACGACGTCGTTGCTATTACCGGCAAGCGGACTACGGTAGCCAGGATAATGCCGGCTTTTCAAGACGGTTGTCCCCCGGGCAACATCCAGATGGACGGCCTCCAGCGCCAGAATGCCCAAGTCGGCATCGGCGAAGGAGTTACTCTATCTCCCGTGGAATGGGAAACAGCCAGGACGGTGGTTTTGGCGCCGGTCCTGCCCGGCTGGACCCTCGGCGGCGAGCATGAGATTGTACATTTAAAGAAGCACCTCATCGGCCGGGCGGTGGTACCGGGTGATCAGGTAACCATCCCTCAGTTTAGCGGTGGTGATGAGGCCTTTACCGTTGAAGGGGCTGCACCCCGGGGAGCGGTGGTAATCACTCGTGATACAGCTGTACGCTTTAAAGGCGGGGAAGCCACCGAAGGCCGGGGCCAGCGGGTCACCTATGAGGATATCGGCGGTCTGGCCAGGGAAGTCCAACGGGTCAGGGAAATTATCGAATTGCCCTTAAAATACCCACAACTCTTTCAAAGGTTGGGAGTAGAGGCTCCCAAGGGCATCTTGATGCACGGGGCACCCGGAACGGGTAAAACCCTTATTGCCCGGGCCGTAGCCTCGGAAACGGAAGCCCACTTTATCCACGTCAACGGCCCGGAGATAATGCATAAATACTACGGTGAAAGCGAGGCCCGCCTGCGCCAGGTTTTTGATGAGGCCCGCAGGAAGGCACCGAGTATTATCTTCCTGGATGAGATTGACGCCCTGGCTCCGCGCCGGGCCGACGTTCACGGCGACGTGGAAAAACGTGTTGTCGCCCAGTTGCTGGCCTTGATGGACGGGCTGGAATCCCGCGGCAACGTAATTGTGATAGCGGCCACTAATATACCCGACCTTGTCGATCCGGCCCTGCGCCGCCCGGGCCGTTTTGACCGGGAGATAGCCATCAACGTCCCGGATCAAAGGGGCCGGCGGGAGATCCTGCAGATCCATACCCGGGGCATGTCCCTGGCGGAGGACGTTTCCCTGGATCGCCTGGCAGCCATCACCCACGGCTTTGTCAGTGCTGATTTGGCCGCCCTCTGCCGGGAAGCCGGCATGTATGCCCTGCGACGGGCCCTTAAAAGCTTCCAGCTGGGCAACGAGCGTACGGAAGACCTGCAACTCCAGGTTACTATGCGAGACTTTCTCGATGCCCTGACGGAGGTCGAGCCTTCGGCCACCAGGGAGTTCGCCATGGAGATTCCTACGGCAACCTGGGAGGATATCGGTGGCCTGGAGAAGATTAAAGAACGACTGCAGGCTATGGTCGAGTGGCCCCTACGCTATCCAGAACTTTTCCAACAGTTTGGCCTGCAAACTCCCAAGGGCATTCTGCTCTCCGGTCCCCCCGGGACAGGTAAGACCCTGGTAGCTAAAGCCCTGGCCCGGGAGAGCGGGATTAATTTCATACCGGTTAACAGTTCCCTCCTCTTTTCCCACTGGTGGGGAGAGGCGGAGAAAACCCTACATGAGGTTTTTCGCAAGGCCCGCCAGGCCTCTCCCTGCCTGCTGTTTTTTGACGAACTGGACGCCCTGGTACCGGCCCGCAAAGCTGGCGAAGGTAGTAGCATTGGCAGCCGCCTGGTATCCCAGTTCCTGATGGAGTTAGATGGCCTGGAAGAATTGCGGGAGGTAATCGTCCTGGGAGCTACCAACCGTATTGATATGATTGACCCGGCCGTCCTGCGGCCCGGTCGCTTTGACCAGATTCTGGAGTTCCCGTATCCGGACCAGGCAGCCAGGAAAGAGATTTTCCAGATTTACCTGCGCAACCGGCCGGTTGACCCGGGCATTAACCTGGATAGTCTGGCCGGTGCGGCTGAAGGGCTGGTGGGGTCGGAGATTGAAGCCCTGTGCAAGCGAGCGGCCCTGCTGGCCGTATCTGAAGTGATTAACCATAAAGGTGCCGGAGCTTACATTAAAACGTGTCACCTGGAACAGGCCCTGGCCGAGATCCAGGCCGAAAAACAACAGGCACGGACCGGGGCGGAGAACCATACCCTGCGCCCCGTCTGGAATAATGTTGTCCCCGGAGCAATATCACAGGTGGGGAGGTGAGGCGACCGCAGGCGGATTAGAAATTGTGGCAGCACGCAGGTTAAAGTGACTGTCCCACAGCAACAGCGGGCCCTGCTAGCAGCGGTGGCCCGGAGGCTTCCGAAGAGTGGGAGCCGCGCAGATGGCAATCCTGGCTGGTAAGAAAGGAGGAAGGCTAATTGTCCACCAAAGATCTCTTTGCTGAACCCAATCTCAAGCAGATTACTGTGTGGGCCCGGGGCGTTGTCATGAACAAGGACGCCCGTGATATCGTGGTGGCCCTGACAGAAGCGGCTGCCAAAGAGGGTAAATATGTTTAGGCCTGGGAGAACTATGTTGACCTCCCCGACCGGATCTACGTCCCGGTAAGGGCCTATGCCCGCATCAGCAGCGATCCCATTGAAAGCAAATACATTTACGAGAATGAGACTCCCGACATTGTTGTTTTAGTTGAAGAATCCCTGATCAAAGGAGTGCCCATACTGAAGGGCATCCGTCCGGGTAGTACCCTGGTTGTAAATACCAAACGTTCCATAGATACTATCCTTGAGTTCCTGGGTGATACCGGCAATCTGGCCCAAATCGTAACGGTGGATGCCAACAGTATGGCCGAGGCTGTCATGACTTTGTCTGGCGCTGAAGGCGCTACTGACGCTACGGGTATTGGCGCCGGCATAGCGGCTCCCATTGCGGGTGCTGTTGTCAAGGCTACAGGTATAGTTGATGTTGAAAACCTCGCCGCTGTGGTCAAGAATCCCGCCGCCATGCGCCGGGGCTATGCGGAAGCCCAGGTGCGCCAGCTGCCGCCCCATGAAGCAGTTGAGGAAGCGGCCGTATCAGCGACTGAATTGTTGAGGCAAATGCCCTTTGCCGGGACGGTTCCCTCACCGGTAACGGAGAATGAGGGCATGGTAACCGGCAACTGGCGCATCCAAAGGCCCATTATCGACCGGGAAGCCTGTACCGAATGTTATACCTGCTGGATCTACTGCCCCGATTCCTGCATCACCAGGACCGAAGAAGGACCGGTATTTAATATGAAGTACTGCAAGGGCTGCGGCCTCTGTACGGCGGTCTGCCCCAGCGGCGCCCTGACTAATGTACCGGAACTTGACTTCAAAGATTAATTTAGCCAGGAGGTGAAAAACATGGGTAAAGTAAGGAATATCTCTGGATGTGTGGCGGTAGCACATGGTGTGCGGTTAGCCGATGTCGACGTTATCTGTTCCTATCCCATCCGGCCTTATACCGGTATCATGTCCGAGCTGGCACGGATGGTTGCCGACGGCGAGTTGGATGCCGAATTTGTCCATGGCGAAGGTGAACACGCCCAGTTGAGTGTCGTTTACGGCGCTTCGGCTGCCGGAGCACGGGTATTCACCGGTAGTTCCGGTGTCGGCGTAACCTATGCCATAGAAGTCTATTCACCTATCTCTGGTGAACGTTTACCGGTACAGATGGCCATTGCCGACCGGACCCTGGACCCGCCCGGTGACTTTGGTGAGGAACATACCGATGCCGAGTGTTGCCGGGACCAGGGCTGGATCCAGGGTTGGGCCTCCACTCCCCAGGAAGCCCTGGATAACACCTTGATTTACTACCGGGTAGGTGAAGACCAGCGGGTCTTGTTGCCCCAGTATGCCTACCTGGACGGGTACTTCGTCAGCCATATCCTAGGCCCGGTGGATATTCCCGACGAGGCCCAGGTGAAAGAGTTCCTGCCGCCTTACAAGAATCACCATGTCCTCGATCCCAGGAAGCTCCAGATTATCGGCCCTCAAATTGAGCCGGCCATGGGACCTCCCCTCCAATACCAGCGTTACCAGGCCGTTAAAGGCGTGCACAAGGTTCTAGAAGAGGCCTGTGACGAATTCGCCCGGATTTTCGGCCGCAAGTACGATCCCTACCTTGATGAATACCTGACTGACGATGCCGAGGTTATAATCTTCGGCCAGGGCGCCCACATGGAGACGGCTAAAGCGGTAGCCCGGCGCCTGCGCAACCTTGGTGAAAAGGTAGGAGTAGCGCGGCTACGTACCTTCCGGCCCTTCCCGACGGAACAAATTAAAGAGCGACTTTCTAAATTCAAGGCTATTGGTGTCCTCGATGTTTCGGCCAACTTCGGCATTTCCTGCAGCGGCGGCGTCCTCCTGTCCGAACTGCGGGCCGCCCTCTATGACTACGGCGACAAAGTAAAGACCGTAGGCTTTGTAGCCGGCCTAGGCGGCGAAGTCGTCACCCACGATGAGTTCTACCGCATGTTCCAGAAACTAAAGGAGATCGCCAAGACAGGTAAAGTCGAGCAGACCTCTTATTGGATCCCCTTTGAATTATAATGTTTTGCCTGGAAGGAGGGAAAGTACTAATGCTGGATCGGATTGCATCTATTAAAAAGGCACCTGATGAGGAATACTATGTTCCCGGGCATCGTACCTGTGCCGGCTGCGGCCCGGCCCTGACCTATCGCCTGGTGGCCAAAGCCGCCGGTCCCAACACCATCTTCATTGGTCCCACCGGCTGCATGTACGTGGCCAATACCAGCTACGGCTGCGGTCCCTGGCGGGTACCCTGGATCCATGCCCAGATCACCAATGGCGGCGCCGTGGCCTCCGGTATTGAGGCCGCCTATAAGGCTATGATCCGCAAGAAGAAGACCGACGCCGAGTTCCCGAACATTATCGTTATGGCCGGTGATGGCGGCGCCGTCGATATCGGCCTCCAGGCACTGTCGGCCATGCTCTATCGCGGTCATGACGTCCTCTTTATCTGCTACGATAACGAGTCCTATGCCAATACCGGTATTCAGACCTCCCCGACGACGCCCTACGGGGCTAATACGACTTTTACCCCGCCTGGTGAGGTGGTACCGGAGGGCAAGAAGCTCTTCCCGAAGGATAACCCCAAGGTTATCGCCCACGGTCACCCGGAACTGAAGTATGTCGCCACGGCCTCCATCGGCTGGCCGGTAGACCTGATGAACAAGGTCCGTAAGGGCTTAAACCAGGAAGGTCCGGCCTATATCCACATCCACGCTCCTTGCCCCAAGGGCTGGCAGTTCCCGGCCGACAAGACCATTGAAATGGCCAAATTGGCCGTCCAGACGGGCATGTTCCAGCTCTACGAATATGAGAATGGTGAGTATAAACTGTCGGTTAAAGTCGATAAACGGAAACCGGTCAGCGAGTACATGAAACTCCAGAAGCGGTTTGCTCACCTGAAGCCCGAGCATATCGCCAAGATGCAGGCCTTTGTCGACGCCCGCTGCGCTGAAGTAGGTATCACCGTGCCGGTAGTCGCTTCCAACGCTTAATTGAAATTCCCCTGCCCCCGGTTTGTTAAAACCGGGGGCAGGGGTGTGCATATTTCTAGTAATAATTATATAATTTGATCTAAAAAACGAGAATAGCACCAGTGGATGTCGTAATTTTTCATTACTTAATCGTTACAAAAGCCGGGCAATAGCCAATCTACCTCCCAAATATAGTCAGTAAATGCAAAAAAGATCGAAATAAATAACCTTAGGGGGTAAATTGCATTTAATTTGGGAGGTGCTTATAATGTCAATCCAGAACCCTGAGACCCCGTTCGGGCCCCGGGAAGTACCCAAACCTTTTTTCGAGAATAAATGGGTGCAATTGATTATTGCCATGATCGGCATGATCATGATTGCCAACCTCCAGTATGCCTGGACTCTCTTTGTGCCGGAAGTAGTAAAAGGTCTTAACTCAACGAAAGCTGCAGTCCAGATGGGGTTTTCCCTCTTTATCGCCTTTGAGAGCTGGGGCCAGCCTATTGCCGGATACTTCATGGATCGCTACAGCCCCCGGGCTTTGCTGACTGTAGCCGCCTTGATGATCGGTATTGGATGGGCCGGTATGGGATTAGTCAAATCCCTTGGTGCTTTGTATTTCTTATATAGTATGGCGGGTGTGGGTGCAGCCCTGATCTATAGCGGCTCCATTGCCTCGGGCGTGCGCTGGTTTGAGGCCTCCAAGAGGGGAATGGCCTCCGGACTGGTAGCTGCCGCTTTCGGTTCCGGGGCCGCCCTCTTTATCCCCTTTATCGCTATCATATTGAAAAAGCAGGGTTATAATTCAGCATTCGTAACTACAGGCGTTATCCAGGGAATTATCGCCTTGATTGCCACCCAGTTCATGCGTTTCCCTGCTAAACCTAAGACGAGTAGCTCCAGTACGGCGAAAGCCCAGGTTTCCGCCAGCCAGCGTGATTTTACTACAGTGGAAATGTTTAAAACAGCTCATTTCTGGATTATTTATTTAATGTTCTTGTTTATTTGTACCGGCGGCATGATTGTAACGGCCCAGACAAAACCCTTTGGTACGGAGGCGGGTATAGCTGCCAGCATCATTGTGACAGCAGCCACAATCAATACCATTGCCAATGGTACCGGGCGGATAATCTGGGGTATGATTTCCGACAAACTGGGGCGTTACTAGACAATGTTTGTGGCCTTTACCATTAACGCCATCGCCATGGCCCTGGTTCCTTTTATCGGCCATAACGCCTTTATGTTTGTCTTTATCTTTGCCCTGATTATGTTCACCTGGGGTGAACTATATTCCTTGTTCCCGGCCGTCAACGCCGATATTTTCGGAACTACCTACGCCGCAACAAATTATGGTTTCATTTACAGTGCCAAGGGTTTGAGCGGTATTGTTGGCGGCTTTGTGGCCGCCCTGGTGGCCCAGATGAGCGGCTGGACACCGGTATTTTTAACTGGTGCCGTAATGTCCCTGCTGGCCGGTTTGGGTGCCCTTTTATTGCGGAGTATTCCTAAACCAGTCCCCTCAGGGATTAAGAGCGGAAGCAGTGGTTTTTCCAGCCAGGCTTAATAATAAGTTGAGAGTTCCGCTATAAGCAGGGGTACCTGGTACCCCTGCTTATGCTAAAAGGAGGCATTAACCATGGAGCTTCTGATAACTGGCGGGTCTGGTGACGTCGGACGGTACCTGGTCCGGGATTTAGCCGGCCGCGGCCATCGGGTACGGGTCCTGGACCGGGCTCTACCTAACGGTGATGGCCTCCCTGTCAGCCAAGAGACTCTTTTTAAAGGCCAGCTGGAGGATAAGGAACTAGTAGTCAGGGCTGTTAAAGGGGTTGAAGCGGTAATTCACCTGGCCTGGAGCTTCAGCGACGACCCCCTGGAGGTTTTCGGCGGCGACCTGATTGGGCATATAAATCTCTTAACAGCGGCTACCAGGGCTGGGGTGAAGCACTTTATTTATGCCAGTACCGCTACAGTTTACGGCCGGGCTGCCGGGCATCCAGTTGTAGAAGAACATCCCTGCCTGGTGGGAGAAGCGCGTAAACCCCTTTATGCCCTGGGCAAGTTTGCCGCCGAGGAGCTGTGCCGTCAGTACTGCCGTGAACAGGGATTGCCGGTGACCATTTTCCGTTTCTGGTGGGCCTTTGGCGATGAGATTGGCGGTCGCCATTTGCGCAACCTCATACGGGCGGCCCTCAATGAGGAACCCATCAAGGTACCAGTCGCTGCCGGGGGCACCTTTGTCAGTATGGCTGACCTGGCTGCCGCCTGCCGGCTGGTCCTGGCGGGGGAAGGGGCTTGCGGCCAGGTCTATAACCTGGGCAGCCTGTATTTGACCTGGGAAGAGATCGCCAGCAAGATAATTGAACTTACCGGTTCCGCGGGGGAGCTACAACTGGTACCCCAGAATGAATGGACAGGACCGGCTTTCTTAAACGAAGTCTGGGATCTCAGCTGGGAAAAGGCGGCCCGGGAATTGGGCTATCGACCTACCCTCACCGTCGATGAGGGTCGGTTGGCCTTTACCAGGGCATTGCTTCGCTGTGTGGATAAAGTCCGAACGGAAATGGGGAAAAACTAGAAAAGCTTAACAAAAAGGTAGGGAGAGTGGTACAATGGAAAAGCGGGATTAAAAAAGGAGCATGTTGGGGTTACAGAAATGGCACGTGTGGAAACTGTACTGCAGGAGCATTCGGTACCAGAGGGTATACTATTAAGAAGATATAGTTACCTTCTTCGCTTTTTATGTACGGGAGCCCTGGCGGGAGCGGGCGCCGGACTGGTGGGCGCGGCCTTCAGGCTGGCCCTGACGGAAGGGGACTTATGGCGTAATAGCCTCTTGACATGGGCCAAGGGAATACCGCTGTGGGGCTGGCTGGCACTGCCGTTCCTGGGTGCCCTGGCGGGAGGCCTGGCCGGCTGGTTGACCAGCCTGGCGCCGGAAACAGCCGGGAGCGGTATCCCCCATGTGGAAGCAGTTTTAATTAACCTGCGCCGGTTGGTATGGTGGCGGGTCATACCTGTAAAATTTATAGCCGGGGCCCTGGCCATCGGGGCCGGGTTATCCCTGGGACCGGAAGGCCCGGCGGTCCAGATGGGGGCGGCCGCCGGCAAGGCGGTAAGTGACGGTTTTGGCCGCTCGAAAACCGAGGAACTGCACCTTATCGCCTGTGGTGCCGGGGCCGGCCTGGCAGCGGCCTTTAATGCCCCCCTGGCGGGAGTAGTCTTTGTTCTGGAAGAACTAAGACGCAACTTCTCTCCCTATGCCCTGGGTGGAGCCCTGGTAGCCTCCGTTGTGGCGGACATGGTATCCCGGCATATCCTGGGACCTTTACCTACTTTCCGGTTAATTGAAGCCTGGCCGGTATTACCATTAACTACCCTGCCGGTATTCCTGGTTTTAGGGGTGCTGGCGGGTATCCTGGGGGCCGTCTTTAACTGGTCCCTCTTAGCCAGTCTCGAACTGGGGGATAGATTAAACAGGTTCCCTCGCTGGTTGCGGGCCCTGCTGATCCTTTTTCTAGCAGGTATCCTGGGCTATTTTTTACCAGAGGTTCTGGGGGGCGGGCACCTGCTGGCGGAAGAAGCCCTGGCCGGAAAGGTCGCCTGGACCCTCATCCCCCTTCTCTTTGTGGTCAAGTTTCTCTTGACTATGATTAGTAACAGCGCCGGCGTTCCTGGGGGCATCTTTTTGCCCCTGCTGGTACTGGGGGCTCTATTGGGTTCCCTCGTGGGACAGGTAAGCGGGTTGCTAATCCCCGCCTTTCAAGGCATGGTCCCGGCTTTTGCCATGATCGGTATGGCTGCCTATTTTGTCGCCATTCTGCGCTTACCCCTCACTGGGGTAGTTTTAATAATCGAGATGACTGGCAGCTACCGGCATATAGTGTTGCTCCTCTTTACCTGTATGATTGCTTACCTGGTGGTAGAGACCCTGGGGAGCAGACCAGCCTATGAAATGCTGTTGGAGCGTGACCTGGCCAGGGCCAGGGTAGAGGCTGAACCATCTCCGGTTGGCAAGATGTTAATGCTGGACTTTGCCGTTGAGGCTGGCTCTGATGCCTGCGGTCGCCTGGTAAGGGACCTGGAACTGCCTCCGGATTGCCTGCTGGTTACTATCCGCCGCAAGGGCAGGGAAATAATTCCGCGTGGTAATACCAGCATTCAGGAAGGAGATCACCTGGCGGTGATTACCCCTGAAGAACGGGCGGCAGAAATCTGCCATGAATTATCAGGGGTAACCCGTTGTAAGTTCCAGCAGAAATTGCAACGATTCTGATGAATAATGTAAAAGGCCGGTAACATAGAGGGCAGGTACCGGCTTTTTCTAATGCCCCAGGAGCCGGCGAATTTTGGGTAGCTGTTTCCGGGTCTCTTCCATGCCGGCATTTACCAGGTTGCTAAACTGGCTTGCGTCCCAGAAACTTACAGGCTTTTTGATAGGTTCAAGGATCAGGTCGGCGTAGAGACGTAAGGTAAGAGAGGTGTTACGCCGACTGATAATGTCCAGGCTCTGGAGGAGAACCTCACCGGCGTGATGGAAATTCCGGTTGGATATACCGCAACCCAGGTCGACGGCGATAATTATTTCGGCACCCAGATAATGGGCGATGTCGGCCGGGACATTGTCCGTCAGGCCGCCATCCACCAGGAGACGGGAACCGATTCTGTAGGGGGCGAAGAGAGCCGGTATGGATATGCTAGCCCGGACAGCCTGCCAGGCGGGGACATCACCACCTATGACAAAGTCCGGCGGCAGAGGTTTAACAGGCCGGGCGCCAGTGTAAATAACGGTTTCGCCGGTGGTCAGATCACACGTCACGGCTGCGGTGGTGGGCTGCATTTCCGAGAGACGACGATTACCAATGGTTCGTTTTAGCATTCCTTCGATGGTACCACCGTTAAGTAAACCCAGGGGCAACCCGGTCAAGCGGTGATTTTCCAGGGCAAAGGCGTTTAGAAGGGGGAGATTGCTAATGGAACTAACGGCAGGCAGGAGACCGGCGCCATAGAGGGCGGCGGCGATGGAACCCGCACTGGTCCCGACTACGAGGTCGGGCTTCAGGCCGTTTTCCTCCAGGACGCGCAGGACGCCAAGGTGAGCTATTCCCTTTAGCCCCCCGCCTCCCAGGGCGAGGCCAAAACGCATAAAAGAAACCTCCTCGCAAGTGGCTTGCAGAGTATTATATGAATAGGGGGCAGCCTGCGTTCCATTTTTCCATGCCTAGCTTACAATCAACGTCCAGCAAGCTCCAATTATTATTACAAGTCACCTCGAGGAAGCGCGCCAGGATATTCTTTAGTAAAACCCGCATTTAAAGGTAAGGGCTGCCGGCATATTGCCAGCAGCCCCGGGGAGCCTTAAGACGAAAGGGTTAGGTTATTAATTACCAAAGAACAACAGGATGAGGATCAAAAACAGGATAAAGCCCCAGTGACCGAAGAAACCAGGTCCAAAAAAGCCACCCATAGTAATCCCTCCTACCTTATTATTCCAACTGTATTACCTGCACCCTCCGTCCCATGGCAACCCCTTCCAGTAATTTAATCTATGCAGGCAATTACCGGAAGGTTACACCGGGGGAATTTAGAGGTTAACTGGTGTTTATTTCGCCATTAAGCATACCGGCCTGCAGGTTTACTGCAGGCCGGCTCGTATCATGCTTCCTTTATCTCCACCCTGGCACCGTCAGGAACTTGCTTTAAAATATGACTATCTGCCTCAAAACGCCCGATTTTATTTACCGGGCTGGCCGCTCGAGGCTTATCATCGACACTGGCCGGAGTCGGGCCGAAAAAGAGGCATAAAGCATGACCCGGAGGCCAGTAGGCGATGTCGCCAATTTCCATTACCTCTGTAGCACCCTTTTCCAGGCCTGCCTTTACCGGAATGGAGAAGTAGATTTCGTGGCCCCAGGTATTCACCCTGCCGGCCAGGGGAAGGGCGTCCTGGATTTTCCTGGCGGTTTCACTGTCGTTTAGTTCGGCAGGTACCGTAATGTTGTTATTAAAAGTTATGCAAATGCGCATGCCTCCACCACCTTGTTTTACGTCTGTTAAAGTTGTCACGGCAACTTTATAATAAACGGTTGCGTTCCAACGCCCGGGATTTTCCTCCTTTGATTAATTCCGTCAGGGCTGGTATGGGTATCTGGTTATTACTTCAACCGCTTCAGCATGACAATCTCCTCTTCCTGGGTACTCAGGCGGTTGCTAAGACGCCTGATATCTTCCCGGACGTAGCGCAACTCGTGTTAAATGAGCCTGGCGTTCATGGACTCTTGACCCGGTTCCAGGTTGCCAACCCGATTGTTTAATGTATGTAATTCGTTTAAAATTTGTTTGAGTAACTCTTCCATGGGGTTGCTCCCCTCTCCCTGGCAGTTAATTTGAGGAATAAATCTGGATGATAAAAGTATAACAAAAAACTCCTGATTAGGTAAGCAGTAAAAGGGGGTATGACTATTGTTTTTTAAGGGTCCCGACGAGGTTGGGGAAAGGCTGTCCCGGGTTGGCTACCTGGCCGGCAATAACGTTAAGGTGGCGATCTACCTGGCAGATATCCTGCAGAAACCGGTGCTGGTGGAAGGCCCGGCCGGGGTGGGCAAGACGGAACTGGCCTGGGCCCTTGCCCGGGCGACCGGTACCCGGTTAATCCGCCTCCAGTGTTACGAGGGACTGGATGAAAGCCGGGCTCTTTATGAGTGGAACTACCAGAAGCAGCTTCTCTACCTGCAGGCGCAACACGGCGCATGGTCGGAAGTCCAGAAGGACCTCTTCAGCGAGGAGTTTTTATTACCCCGGCCCATCCTGAAGGCCTTCTTGAGCCCGGAACCGGTTACCCTCCTCATTGATGAGCTGGATAAAAGCGATGAAGAGTTTGAAAGCTTCCTCCTGGAGGCCCTGGCTGACTACCAGGTTTCCATACCGGAATACGGTACTGTCAGAGCCCGCGCTGTGCCCATGGTGGTTATTACCAGTAACCGCGTCCGCGAATTGAGCGATGCCTTGAGGCGACGCTGCCTCTATCTCTACCTGGACTTCCCCGGTCGCGAAGAGGAACTGGCTATTTTACGCCTGAAGCTACCGCACCTGCCGCCTTCCCTGGCCTCCGGCATAGTTAATTTTGTCCAGGGACTGCGGGGCAGGGGGTTAAAAAAGCCGCCCGGTATCGCGGAAACCCTGGAATGGGCGCAGGTGTTACAGGCCCTCAAGGTTGAGGACTTAAATGAGGAAGTAATTGGCTCTACCCTGCCGGTTTTGATTAAAAAACAGGAAGACCTGGCTCTGGTCCAGTCCCGGCCGGGGTGGTATGCTTAATGGATACAATTCCGGAAGTCCTGCAGGAGATAGCTACCTTATTGCGCGCCGGGGGTATAGAGGTGACCCTGGCGGAAATGGTGGATGCTGTACGGGGCTGGCAGACCACCCCGGGGGCTTACTGGCCGGAGGTTTTGCAGGTAACCCTGGTCAAGAGATACGAGGATTTGAAGCCCCTGGCGGCCTTGCTCTCCCTCACCGGCAGCCATGGCTGGCCGGAACAGCCTGCCTGTAAGAACAGGGGTATGGCTTCCGGGCAGGCTACGCGGCACGCAGGCGGGCAGTTGCCGGTCCAGGACGTAATGGCAGCTCTTTTTAATGGTTCTGATAAAGACCTCAACGACCTGGCGGAGCAGGCCATCGACCTGCTGGGAGAATTGAATGCCGAAGCTCTGGACCACCTGGAGGGTAAGGTAAGGGAAGCCAGGTTGGCTTTAAACTGGCATATGGTCCGCCACAGGTTAAGGGTTATGGAAAGCGAGGGGCGGCAGGAGGCCCGGGAGGCCCAACAGAGGTTGCAGCTATTGGCAGCGATTATTCGCCGGAACCTGGAGTTGCGCCTGGTGCAAGAGTTTGGTCCTGAAGCCATGCTGGCTATTCTCCGTACCTACAATCTGGCCGAAAAAGGATGGAGCGAGCTGGCTGAAGGGGATCTGGCCGTTATGCGACCGTATTTAAAGAAACTGGGTCGCTATCTGGGAAATAAGTATTCCTGGCGTTACCGGCCCGCTCACCGGGGGAAGATCGACCTGCGCCGCACTGTTAAAGAAGCCTGCCGGCACGGCGGCGTTCCCTGGCAACTCCGCTACCGCGACCGTCGCCGGGAGAGGCCGGTCCTTTTTGTCCTGGGCGACATTTCAGGTTCGGTAGCGCCCTTTAGCGTCTTTATGCTGGAATTGATCTACGCCATGCAGCATGCCTTTCGCCAGGTCCGGACCTTTGTTTTTGTTGATGACCTGGCTGAAGTTACCAACGCCATCAGGGAATCGCAGGACGCCGGGGCCATGGAGCAAGTGGCCCGTTTCGCCCGCTGCTCGGTTAGCGGTTACTCCGACTTCGGGCGTGTCTTCAAGCTGTTTCTGGAACGCTATGGAGAGGTTTTAACCCCTGAGACTACAATTTTAATCCTGGGCGACGCGCGCAATAACTGGCGGCAACCGGAGGTCGATAGTTTTGCAGCTATTTGCCGTAAAGCAGGAAAGGTAGTATGGCTGAACCCGCAACCGGAAGCCTCCTGGAATACCATGGATAGCTCCATGGCTCTTTATGCCCCCTTCTGCCACGCTGTCAGGGAATGCTCGAATCTAAAGCAGCTAATTGCCATTGCCAGGGAGGGGCTTTAAATAGAAAGGCTACCAGTATAACATACCGGTAGCCCCCTGGGAGATGGAATTAGTTGCCAAAGAATAACAGGATAAGGATCAAGAAGAGAATGAAGCCCCAGTTGCCAAAGAAGCCAGGTCCTCCAAAGCCACCCATAATAATCCCCCTTTCCGGTAAACCTTTCTTTAGTAGGTGTCATTTCCCAGTATTTAATATATGCCTTTTTCCCAGGAAGGTTACAGGAGGTAGATGCCGGTTCTAATTGTCACCAAAGAAAAGGAGAATAAGAATCAAGAATAGAATAAAGGCAAAACTCCCGCCAGGGAACGTAAATCCCAGACCGCTTTCCTGGCTCCCCTTTCTAGCAGCGAAAAGGTTCTTTTCCTCAGCCATATAGATCCCTCCATCTGGTGGTGATTTACTGTAACTTATTCTGCCTAACAGGCAGATGTTCCAGATTTTATAAATAAATGGAGGGGCTAAGGCGGAACCTGGACAAGCACCAATTGTACCTAGCTTCCATATATATAAAGGGTAAAGCCATCCTTCCCGGGGGGTATACAATATGGAAGCAGGTTTTGTTGCTCTGGTTGCCCTTTCTGTTTTAAAGGGCATTAGTTTACTACTGTCGTATATCAGCAATAATGCCTTTCCCCAGCCCCTGTCTGAAGAAGAAGAGCAAAAATACCTGGAACTCTGGCTGCAGGGCGATCAAAAGGCCCGTAATATTCTAATTGAACATAACCTGCGCCTGGTGGCCCACATAACCAAAAAATTTGAGAACACCGGTGAGGATACCGAAGATCTGATATCCATAGGCACCGTTGGGCTTATAAAAGCTATTAACACTTATAATAAGGCTAAAGGCACCAAACTGGCCACCTATGCAGCCCGTTGCATAGAGAATGAGATCCTCATGCATTTAAGGACCCTTAAAAAGACACGGGGAGAAATTTCCCTCTATGACCCAATTGGCGTTGACCGCGAAGGCAATGAGATCGCCCTCATCGACATTCTAGGCTCGGAACAGGACGTAGCCGAAATGGTAGAATCTTCTTACGAACAGCAAAGAGTGCGGCAAAAGATAAGCACCCTCACCCCTAGGGAGAGAAAGGTTCTGGAGATGCGTTACGGGCTATGGCATGGTTTACGCCGCACCCAGAGGGATATAGCCAGGAAGATGGGCATTTCCCGTTCCTATGTTTCCCGCATCGAGAAGCCTGCTCATATACATACAACTTCCTAATACCTGCAAAAACCAAATAGTTTCCCAATAGGTTTGCCTGTTGGCGCGGTCTTGGCCGCGCTATATTTTTTAACTGGACGGTTTTTTATGATTGCGGTAAAATATTGGCAAGGGAGGGGAAAGAGGGGTGGCGGTCGTGCCGGAAGATATCATAAAGGAAATTGAAAAAGGCAGGAAAGAGGTTTCCGCGGGGGAAGAAAAAACCGTGGACTTCGGTTTTTACCTTCTCCTGGACAGGATAGGGAGCATCAAAAGCGATCTCCAAAAGCAGATAAGCGATCTCCAGCAGCAAATGATGGAAGTAAAAGAGGATCTGCGCCAGGAGATTAAGCAAGAGGTTAACGGCCTGCACCAGGAGATGAAGCAGGAGGTTAACGGCCTGCGGCAAGAGATGAAGCAGGAAAATAATAGCCTGCGCCAGGAGATGAAGCAGGAAATAAATGGCGTGCGGCAAGAGATAAAGCAAGAAATAGATACTCTACGGCAGGAATTGAAGGATGATATAAGGCATATTGACGGGAAGTTAAATAACGTCATCTGGGCGGCGATAGGAACATTTTTTGCGGTGCTGGTTGGCGCAGCAGGTATTGTTGTAGCAATATATTATACGGCTCCGAAGTGAACCCGTTCTTGCAAGCCGGACGGGTTTTTCTTTTTTAATCCGCTTTACGCCGGATTTTTTATTTTTGCAGGGGGCGACCATAGAGACGGCCAGGCGGCGTTTGTTATGAAAGTTTTTAAAGAAAAAGGCAGGAATTAGGTAAATTACGTCGAAATAATTCTTATTATGAGTAACAGTAAGTTTTTGGACAGAGTGGCATTTTATTTAGCCAATGAGTCCGGACGAGATGCTGAGGTAATTTTGTTTGGAATGCGCTTATTTTTTACAAGCGCTTCCGGTTATGTCGCCTTAATAATTCTCGCTTCATTGTTGGGTATACTCCCATATGCCTTAGCAGCAGCTATTACTGCTTCTATATTCAGGATTTTTTCTGGCGGTGCCCATGCTTCTTCTCCATTAAGATGTAATTTAATTGGAGTGGGCGTTTTTTTAACCCTTGGATTTATATCAAATTTATTTCCATATGTTCAGTCGCTGATTTATCTCCCGATTATTATAGCTATTATTGGTATATACGTCATATACCGATATGTTCCTGCAGAAACCCCTGGAAAGCCGGTTTCCTCGCAAGTGCAAAGAAAATACTTGAGAGCCATTTCCTTTTCTTTGTTAAGTCTTTGGAGTGGCATAAGTTTTTGGGGATTAAGTTCACCAGGTGAATTTTTCGAAACCAAGACGGTTCTAGCAAGCTGTTTTGGTATGGCATGGCAGCTATTTACCCTTACACCCATCGGTTTTAAGATAGTAGGAGGTATGGACAGTTTGTTTAAATTTTCTATGGAAAGGAGGGGATAGTAATGAAACGCATTATGATTATTATGGTAGCCACGTTGTTTACCATCTTTGCCTTTGCTAATGTTGCTGCAGCCTCTGGACCCTGGGGCTACCAGCCCGAAGTCCCTGCCAAGTTATTGAAATAGAAATTTAAAAATAGAGAGGATGGGCTGTTTTGGAGGACCTTCGCGTCCTGTTTTTTTTCTATATATTGTAGAGGGATTTCTAATGACCATGACAGGCTTGCGATTATTTGGTTATAAAACTAATGTAAAGATTCTTGCAGCTATTAGTATAACTTATGGGGCTTCCATATGGATAATTCGGGGAGTATACCAATATTACCATATTCCTCTTGGTAGTCATTCCCTTATCTTAACGGTAATTTTATCTTTCTTAATTAAAATGATAGGCAAGGTAAATTGGGGCACTGCATTGGGAGCTGCATTAGTGAGCTTCAGCTTAGTCATGCTAGGTGGGGGTATGTCTATAGTCATAATACAGTATTTTCAATTGGATGTTACCAATGTTTTGAGTAACCCCTGGTTGCACGTATTAATGGGATATACAGAAATTGTGTTTTTGGCATTAATGTTGATTATTAATAAAGTGTTTGGGTTTACCTTAACTAGATCGCAGGAGATACATAAGTAGGGATTATTCATGGAAAAAAGATGGTTGCTTTTTGTAAACCTTCTTTTGTTACAGCTTTTTTTGTTCCTCTTATTGGCTTACAATTATGTTTTTACGAGCTTCAGAATACCCGTTACTATTGTTTTGTTTGCTATTATTGCTGTGATGATTTCAAGTTTATGGGTGGTCCGGGAGATGCTTAGACTGGTTGAAAGGGAAAGTGAAGCCGAGAAAGTAATGGTAAGGTTAGAGGAAGCCGAAAAATTAATTACCACCTTGAGGTCTAAACATCATGATTTTGTGAACCATTTACAGGTAATCCTGGGACTTATTCAATTGAAGATGGATAATGATGCTGCCGATTATATTAAAAGTCTATCAAAAGATCTAATTCAAATTGAAAAACTTGTTTCCTTAAAAAGGCCGGAAGTTGCCGCCCTTATTAGCAGCAAGCTGGCAAGTCTGAGTTATTTGCAGGCGTCGTTAGATGTGAATACTTCTTTGGCCGAGTTGTCTATCTCTCCAGATAAGCTGGTAAGTATTCTTGGCAATTTGCTTGATAATGCTATTTACGAGACGAGCTTCTATAAAGATAAATGGATTAAGATGAGAATCGATCAGGAAGATGAGTGGTTTATTTTTGAAATAACAAACCCGGGTACTATTGCACCTGAGATCCGAGAAAGGATTTTTGAACCGGGATTTACAACCAAGGGACAGGAAGGATCGGGGATGGGTTTATTTATTGTTAAAAATCTGGTGAGGGAATGCGGTGGAACTATTTCCTTTGATTCACGTGATGATGATATAATGACAGTATTTACGGTCAGATTGCCAAAAATTCCTATGGAGTATGGAAACTGATCATCGGAACTCTGCTGTCTCTTCTGACCCTCATGGTGGCTATCACCATGCTGCGGAAGTAATTGAAAACCCTTGAAGCTGCTGCAACAGCTTCAAGGGTGGTAGATGAACGCCGGTTGGTGGGGGATTATACTTCAATCCACAAAAGTTTTTGGTTGTTCATGCAATCCGGCTCCATAGCCAGCTATAAGGAAATAACTGAAAAAAAGAGGTTAATTGCAGTTACAAGATTAACCCATCACCATCCCCTTATAGATTTGGCCTTTACTCATCAGCGCAAAGACCAGTCTTACTAGTTTACGGGCAGTCAAGACCAGCGCTCGTTTATGCTGGTGCTTAGTAACCTCGCGATATTTAGTCTGGTAATAGGCCTTATACTCTTCGTTGTGCACCCGCAACGAATTGGCAGCTTGGACTAGGTAATAGCGCAGGTAGCGGTTGCCGCTTTTAGTTAAACGACGTTCTTCGGCATCGAAATCGCCCGACTGGTAACGGGTCCAGGTAAGGCCTGCGCGGCGGGGATATCGGCCAGACCATAACCCTGGCCACCAACGAGTATACCTCTATCCAGGTGGGGATGAATTTTGTGGACAAGCCGGGACAAAAAGCAGACCTCACGAAATATTTTAAAGCCGGCGATACCATTAACGCCCTGGTGAAAGACGGCCAGGCTCTTGCCCTGCACCGGGAAGCACGGCCGGGGGAGCAGGTGCAGCAGGTACAGGTCAGCGCCTTGCCTGGCGGCCAGCCTTCCTCCGATACCAGCCAGGCGGATCCGGAGCAGGGGCAGAAAAAGTGAGACCGGAAGAAAAACAATGCGGGGCATTGAGAGAGAGGGCCGGGGAAATCCGGCCCTTTTATTATGGTTGCGGCTTCATTGAAATAAAGCAAAAAAGAGTAATAAAAACGGCCTTCCTGCCGGCCTCAGATTATACCGACGCCCTGGCCGGTCCGGCAAGGGTACGGCCTGCGGCATAAACGGCCTCCGCCCTGCCTTCCGGGCGGGTCCCCTCCATTTATTCCTCGGCCCGACCCTGCGGGCCGCCCTTGCCTCACGGCCGGGCGGCAAGTTTGGCAGCTAAGGCCGGGAGGCCGGGGCTGAAGGCCTAACGGAAGGAGGGGTGGCAAAGGGTGAAGGGATATGAGATCAGGGTGGTGAGTGGTTAGCCATATTGATAAATTGGCAATCCTGGGGTAAAATGGTGGCAGGAAGGTGATAAAATGGCACACCTTCAATACTCCTGGCCCGGGAGGGACCATTCATGAATAACAAAATAGTTTATTCTATGGTCAAACGTATACAGGAAAAGTTTAATCCCGAAAAAATAATAGTTTTTGGCTCCTGGGCGAGGGGTGAAGCTGGGCCGGATAGCGATGTTGACATCCTAGTTATCATGGACTGCACGCGGGAACAAAAGCGGGAGATACAGGCAGCCATCAGGAAGGAACTACGGGAGTTTAAGGTTCCTAAAGATATTGTAATTGCTAGCCCGGAGGACATAAACAAGTATAAAGATGCCTGGTGGACCGTTTACCATCCTGCCCTTGAAGAAGGGAAGGTTCTTTATGAACAGTAGGGAGAGGGAACAAGAAGCCTTGAAATGGCAGGATAGGGCGAGAAGGGACCTGCGGGTGGCGAAGATGCTTTTTTATGATAAAGAACCGGAATTTGATCTGGCTTGTTACTTATCACAGCAATGTGCCGAAAAAAGTTTGAAAGCCCTCTTAATCCGCCTTGGGATAAGGTTCGCTTATAAACATGACCTTGATTACCTGGTGGGGTTATTACCACCGGAGGATCAAGAGAAATTTTATAACACAAGATTGGAATGGCTAAGCGGATGGGTTACTGAAGGCCGTTATCCTGGAGACGCAGCAGGAGCAACCAGGGAAGATGCCCAAAGAGCAATTGAGATAGCAGAAGCTATATACAATAATGTTTCCAAGGCTTTGCGAAGCGAATAAAGTACCGGTACGCCGGTGCTTTTTGATTCCTACCAAAGTAATGGAGGCTGATACCATGCCCCGTAAAATTAACCTTCTCATTGCTTTCCTCCTGGCCGTGACGCTGGCCCTGGCGGCCGGGGGCGTGGCGGAAGCGAAGAATTTAAACGTTGATTTTACGATAGGTTACAACGTTTTTGGATATACAACTCCAGAAGACACAACCAAATCTGTAAATTGCAAGATGGATGTGGCACCCTTCATCGAGAACGACCGTGCCTATGTGCCCGTGCGCTACCTGGCCTACGGCCTGGGTGTGGCGGAGAAGGACGTAAATTGGGATGAGGCAAGCCAGACCGTTGCTTTAAGCATGGATGGCACCACGTTGGAGCTCCAGGTGGGCAGCAAGACCCTCTATGTCAACGGCAAGCCCCAGGAAATGGACGTGGCCCCGCTGATGAGAGACGACCGTGTGTTCCTGCCAGCCAGGTTCGTGGCCGAGACGTTCGGGTACGAGGTTGGTTATGATGATGGTCCCGATAAGATAGTGGGCATTTATCTGCCGCAGAAGTAACAAATCTAAATTTATACGGGAGGTGAGCGGCCCCGGCAGTCTATGCCGGGGCCGGCGGCTATGTACGGAAGGAGAGGTTTTCTCTCCTCTTTTCTTTCTCTCGCCCTGGTAATGGCGCTGGTGCTTTCTTTGCCGCGGGAGGCCGGCGCCTTTGCGACTGCGACGCAAGGCCCCTACGGCCTAAAATACGCCTATACCGAGGGGGCATTCTTCCAGTTCTACCTGGTGAACCCCTTCGAGATAGGGCAGTTTAGCCAGAATAACCTGCCCAGCGATACCCAATTTGTCAATATGCCCCCGGAGAGCCGCTTCGCGCCGGACCTGCTCTTCGCGCCCATAGACTGGTCCACGGGCAGCCTCAACATAGAGAAAGGGTACGGCTTCCTGCATCCTGCGGCGATCCCGCAGGACTTGAGCACCTGGCTGGAGGCCCTGGAGTGGCCTGCAACTGACGGGTACTATAACGTCACGGACGCCGGAGCCAAGCAGGGCAGCACCGCCGTGAGGAACATCTTTTACCATAACGTCTACGGGACGTGGTTCAAAGCCGTACCGAACACCACCAGCGCATCGCCGACCAACCCCCTCGACATGGGGGACAGCGGCACCAGCTGGGTCGTGACGATCAATGACGGACGGTACAATTTTACGCCTCTGTGGACTTTATTCAACTAAAGAATTGTTTTTTAAGAGATTTTGCCGCAACGGTGGGGTTTATAGGGTGTAATATAAGTTATTTGCGGCAAACGAGGTGAAAAAATGTGCCTGAAACCTTGAAGCGCCTTGATTTGCGGTTGCCGTCAGAACATCCCGTATTTCGGTACCCGCCCCGTATAAGGCCGAAAGTTGCTCGGGAATGGTTGGACCTGGGGATGCGCCTGGCGGCCATAGAAGAAAGGCTGGCCAAGCTGGAAGAGCGGGGGTCTATTCCTCCTACTTCAGGCGCTGGCAATGGGGAAGGGAAGAAAATTGACCCTATCGAATTCCGGGAAACCCTGGCGGGGGTTTTTGATTTTTAGGAGATGTGGTGGCCAGAGGTGGGGGAGAAGAACCCGTTTGTACCGGTGCACATACAGGTATCAGAACTGGATATTCTTGCGAAGTTGGGGCATGAAATCGTGTATTTGACAAGCAGGCCCGTCCTGGCAATCGATTTAACCCGGGCATGGCTTGCTGCCCATGGCTTCCCGCGCGGTTCTATTGTTTTCCTGCCCAGGGGACACAAAAAGTTTTTTGCGCTTTATTACAGTATTGACCTGGTTTTTGAGGATGACCCGGCAGAGGTGCTTCAATTACAAAAGGCGGTTGGAAGGGTATTAGTTCCGGCGTGGCCTTATAACCTGAATACTAAAGGGCGCGGAATTAAGGCTTTTACCTCGTGGAGAGAGATTGTGGGTTACATAGATTGTTTCCGTCAATTACGTATGGTACTATAACTTATAACGGAGGAGAAAACCTTGGATATAGAGAAAATCCGGGACAAAATAAGAAAGGGGCAATACCGTTTAACAGTCCATGCTGCAATTCGTTCCAAGGAGCGGGGAATTACAACTGGCGATATGGAAGCCGCTATATTGAATGGAGAAATTATCGAAGAATATCCCAACGATAAACCTTTTCCAAGTTACCTTATTTACGGTCACACACTTTCCGGGCTGCCGTTACATGTAGTTTGCAGTTTGGCGCCCATAAGCGATATTATCACCCTCTACCTTCCGGATGAGAAAAAGTGGATAGATTACAAAGTCAGGCGAAAGGAGTAACCGCCATGAAGAACGACCAAAGTATTTGCCCAGTATGCGGGGGAACGCTAGAAGAGAAACTAATCCAGCTTGATTTTCGTTATAAAGGCCGATTAATCGTGATAGAAGGAGTACCGGCCCAGGTTTGTAAAGACTGCGGTGAACAATTAATTTCCGCCAGGACTTCCAAGGATATAGATGTTCTATTGGATTCGGATATCAAACCAATTAAGCAAATTAATGTGCCGGTATTGCCATTCCGCCATATTGCCCAAGCTTAAGAAAGTAACCTTCTCCTTGCCGGTGGTCTAAAAACCACCGGCTTTTTTATTGCAGGCAGCGGAAAAGGAGGGGGCACTTTGGAAAAGACCCTAATAATCGACAGTCCCGTACTCAAGAAGGGCTTTACTTCGGCGCCCAATGCAGTTTTATACGATTCTTCCCTCTCAATAGGGGCGCGATGGCTTTATATCATTCTTTTATCCTTTGCCTGGCAAGAAAATGAGTGCTGGCCAGGGCATGAGCGGTTGGCCCAGATTGCCGGCTGCCATAGGAACACAATAGAGAAATACCTGAAAGAACTTAGGACCGCCGGTTTAGTAAGCTGGAAGCGGCGGGGGTTAAACCAGACGAACATATATTACCTGCATGATCCCTTTCAAGCATGGCGGCCAGCACCGGGACCAGGAGATAGTTGCGGAAACGGTGGCCTGCGTTTTATGCGAGCTCTACGGGGCGCAAGGATACCTCTGGCACGGGTGGGAGTACATCAAGCATTACGCCGGCCAGGAGCCAAGGATGGCCCTGAAGGCGATTATGGCGGTCCTGGGGGAAGTGGAGGAAGTGTTAAGTCGCATCTTCGAGGCAGCCGGCATGACGGCGGATAGGGCGGCATAAGGAATAGCGAGCCGGATTATAGCCCTGCCTCCCGGGTAAACAGCCTGCCGCCCGGGAGGCAGGGCACAAAAAAGGAGGCAGCAACTAATGCCACAGTACGAAGTCAAGGCGCCGAGCGGGAGAAAACTGGTTGTGGAAGCCAAGGATTCCAGCCAGGCGAAACGCCTCGCCTGCAAGAAGTGGGGCATCAAGCCGTCAGACTATTGGTGCGGCGTTACCTCCCTTAAAGCCAGAAGGGTTGACAGATAAAGCCGTAAGCAAAGGAGGAGAAGAGAAATGGGAGCGGCCAGGGTAGAGCTAGAGTATGAGGGTTTTAGAAAAGCTTCACGGCGCGAGCCCTGCCCTGTTTGCGGCAAAACGGACTGGTGCGGGTTTAACAGCCGTTCCTTGTCAGGGATTACCCTGCCCGGTTGCAGCTGGTGCAGGTGGGCCAACTGGCCGTTGCTGAGGGTAATGTGTTTAAAGGCTCCCTCGCTCACCCTCATGCAGCTGCAGAGGTAGTCGGCGCCCAGGGCGCCACCTCCTGGAAACCGGTGGTCCCGGTGGTGATGGAACTGGGGGCAAAAGAAGTAGTTATCGCCTACGACAGGGACAAGGAAACAAATAAAGAAGTGGCCAGGGGTAAAAGAATGCTGGTGGCAGAATTAAAGAAATTGGGCATAACGGTACGGGATACGATATGGAGAGCCAAGTCGAAAGAAGAAAAAGGGATAGATGACGCCCTGGTGGCCGGATTAGATATAAGGGTCATTTGATTGCTTTTTCTGACACTATATGGTACTATGTATTTGAAAGGTGGAAAAAGCTGTATGTGCCCGGAGGCAGGAGAATGGCTTAAAGAGGCCGAATACGACCTGGAAACTGCCGAAGCTATGCACAAAAGCCGGCAGGTATGGCTATACTGTATTCATGTGCCATCTAGCAATAGAAAAAGGACTTAAAGCAGTTATAGCGGAGCGTACAGGAACCATCCCACCTAAAATTCACGACCTTATCAGGCTAGCCAAATTAGCCCAGGTTAACCTGGGCGATGATAAAAAAGAATTCATTCCAATCTTGAACACTCCTCCGGGCGGTAACCTCGCAAGGCATTAAAGTAGACAGAGCTTTCCTTTATGGGTCTCATGCAAGGGGTGAGGCCAACGAGAACAGCGACATAGACCTTATAGTAATCTCCAGTGATTTTTCTAAAATGCCGGCCTGGCGCAGGTGTGAGGTCCTTGGTAAAGCTGTTGCCCGCATTATGGAGCCGGTAGAACCTTTAGCCTATACACCCGAAGAAGTAGAAGGTTTAATGAAACGGGAAGGAAACTTTATCCGCCATATCTTGACCCAACCGGAAACAATAGAGTACCAGTTGTAACCGGGGTAAGTGAATTCTCCCTCCATTGAAGGGGAGGGAAGATTCACGATGGTAAAAGCTGTATGCCTATGGTGCAAAAGAGGATGGTGACCATGAGGAAGATTATATCCAGCAGGATAGATAAGGCTATCAAAGAGTTTTGCGAGCTCTTGAAGCAACAGTTGGGTGGAAAACTTCTAGCAACTCGCCTGTTTGGTTCGGTAGCCCGGGGTACTGCTACACCTGAGTCGGATATTGATATTCTTGTCGTTGTAAAAAACGAGGATAAGCTTACCAGGGAAATAGTAATCGAAGCAGCAGTAGATATAAATTTAAAGTATGACGTTGTAATCTCACCAATAATCATGTCAGCGGCGCGTTATTCAGGTCCACTATTCCAGGAGACTTTTTTTTATAAGTCCATCCAGGAAGAGGGGATACCTCTGTGAGTATAGATTTATGCCGGTGGCGGCTGGAAAAAGCCGAGAGGACCTTCAAAGAAGGAGAACAGCTATTAGATGTGGGATTTTACAATGGTGCTATTAACCGCTTTTATTATGCAGCATTTCATGCTGTGAGGGCATTACTGGCCCTTAAAAAGCTAGATTCAGCCAAACATAGCGGCGTTATTTCATTGTTTAACCGTGAATATGTGAAAACTGGAGTAATAAGTAAAGAAGCGAGTAAAACCCTGTCTACGATTTTTGCCATGCGTTCCGAGGCTGATTATGACGACTTTAAGAGTTTCAGCCTTCAAGAAGCTGCGGATGCGAGAAAAGCTGTCCGGTCTTTAATCGACGAGGTGTCCGCATATTTGGCGGGTATATCTTAAAACCCATATTCCGCACCCTGTGAGGAACCCAAAAATAATTTTTATAGGGTGCGCGATTACCGGTTAATCGTGGTCCACTCCACAACCCTGGATAAGCGCAAAGAGAATAGTCTCTTGAAAAAGTGGGCCAAGCAAAGAGAAGTTCTGGAAAAGGCCGCCAAAGATCTTTCCCGCCGTCCCTTCGCCTGTGAGGCCGACGCCAAAAAAGCCCTAGAACTCTTCTACCAAGAATACCGCCACCAACCTTTCATCCTAAAGGGCACAGTTGATGAAGAAATAGTGAGCAACTACTATCAGGGGCCGGAGGTGATTAGAGCCCTTGAACTTGCTGGCTTCAGTAAGGAAATATATCTTTTTCCACCTCGCGGTGGCAGGTAGAAGTATTTTTTAGTGCCCCAAGAAAACGTTGGTAATTATATCCAAAAGTGCGGAATGTGGGATAAAAAACCGGGTTATACCCGGTTTTTTGTTTTTCAGGACATGCCGGGCGAACAAGCAGTCGCGCATATTTTCATAAGGAAAGGAATAGGGAAAGGGGGAGAGCTTATGCAAATGGGGCGGCCTGTACCCAGGATAAGGGTTATTCCTGTGGGAAATGTTTCCGATCACAAAAGGGCCTACGCCCGGGTAGTTGATATTATACGCCAGGCCTGCCCTGACAGGCAGGAAAACCCGCAAGAGATGTTGAAGGAAATAAACATGAATCCTGCTACGGGGAAGAAGAAAGATGAAAGCCGTGATATATGCTAGGGTAAGCACCCAGGACCAGGCTCTCGGTTTTTCCCTGGCCACCCAGAAAGAACTCTGCGAGAAGAAGGCCAGGGCTTTAGGGGCTTTAGAAGTCGAAGTTGTTGAAGACGCTTACACCGGGACGGAATTGAACCGCCCTAGCCTGGATTATGTGAGGCAGCTCGTAGCTGCCGGGAAAGTGGACCTTGTAGTTGTATATGACCCCGACAGGCTTTCCCGCAACCTTACAGATTTGCTCATCCTTTGCCGGGAATTTGATAAGGCAGGAGTAAGGCTGGAGTTTGTTAATTTTGACTGGCAAAAGACGCCCCAGGGGATGCTCTTCTTGCAGATGCGGGGGGCCTTTGCCGAATTCGAGCATGCGCTCATCAAGGAGCGTACCCAGAGGGGCAAGGCCAAAAAAGCGGCCAGCGGCAAGATCCGCTGCTACGCCAAGCCTTTTGGTTACGACTGGGACGCCGAGAGGGATACCCTGGTAATTAATCCCCAGGAAGCCGCAATCGTCAAGCAGATGTTTGAGTGGCTAACGGATCCCCTGGAACCCTTAACTCCCTGGCAGATTACCCAGAAGCTGGGCCAGGTGTATCCCCAGGGTCCCAGGGGCAAGGGGTGGGTCCACTCTTCGGTGGTACGGATGCTGAAAAATCCCGTATATACAGGCCGGTTGAGGCGCAAGGATGAGCAGCCTGATTGGAAACCGGTCCTTGTGCCGGCCATAATTGACCAGGAAACCTTTATGAGAGCCCAGGAGATGCTTGCCAGGTCCAAGCGTTTCAACCCTAAGACTACCAGGAGAAGATTCCTGTTGCAGCGGTTGCTGGTATGCGGGGAGTGCGGGCGGAGGCTTACAGTCGTCACCCATAACAATCCCCAGAGGGCGAAGTATAGCTATTATACCTGTCCCGGGCGTTACCCTACCAAGTTTGACGACCAGGGCCGGGTAGGCAGATGCGGGCTCCCACCCTGGCGGACGGAAGAAATAGATAAGACAGTATGGGATACTATAGCTTCCATAATTAAGAACCCGGAGCTTTTCTACCAGTATATTACCAGCGAAAAGCTTGAAACAGCCAGCATTCCCCGGAGGCGCCTGGAGGAAGCGCGGAAGAGGCTAGAGCAGGTGCAACGGGTGATCGAGCGGATTGACCGGGCCTATTTTATCCTGGAGGCGTTGCCCGAAGAAGACTACAAGCGTTACCGGGCGGAACAAGAAGGAGAGCTAGTAAGAATAGAAGAAGATATCAAGAGGCTTGAAGCCGTAATTAACGCCCAGGAACAAGTGCAAAAAGGCGTAGAATTCCTGCGCCAGTACGCTGAAAACCTGGCAAGGTCGGTGGATGAACTAAACTTTTTTCAAAAGCAGAATATCACCCGCGAGCTAGTGCAGAGGGTAAAAATATATGCTGACGGCAGCCTGGAGATAGAAGGGTACTTTAACATCCCCTTTACCGGGCCGGGTAAAAATGTTTCGGATCATTGCGAAGAACCTACAACATTAACCACACAGAAAAACTTAAAAGAACCACTTTCAAGTAGTGTTTTAACTTGCACACATCGAAAAAAAGGCCATCCAAAAGTTACTGAAGGAATTATCCATCTGACGATTTTAGCTGTATAATAGCCTGGGGATAAAAGCTCCTTGTTTTACGAAGGTTAGACCCACTAGAAGGGAAGGGTGCACAGGGTTTGCAGCAGGAAAAAAAGGCCGCCGGTGGCCCTGGCGGCCCGCAAACGGCCGGGCCGGACGTACCAGGAGGGACGACAGCCCGGCTGATGGAGATATTTAACCGCCTCTACCGGTATTTTGGTCCCCGGCACTGGTGGCCGGCCGAGACGCCCTTCGAGGTTATTGTCGGGGCCATCCTCACCCAGAATGTAGCCTGGAAAAATGTAGAAAAGGCCATTGCCAACCTCAAGGCCGCCGGGCTCCTTTCCCCTGAGGCCATGGCCAGGGCCACAATAGAAGAGCTGGAACCTCATATCCGGCCGACCGGTTACTACCGGGTGAAGGCGAAAAAGCTCAAGGCCTTTATGAATTACCTCCAGGAACGGTACAACGGCTCCCTGGAGGCCATGTTTGCCCGGCCCTTGGAAGAATTACGGCCCGAGGTCCTGGGCGTTTTTGGTATTGGCCCGGAAACGGCCGATGCCATCCTTTGCTATGCCGGTAACTATCCGATCATGGTCATGGACGCCTACACCCGCCGGGTCTTTTCCCGCCTGGGATTCTTCGGGGCCAGGGCTTCCTACCAGGATATGCAGGACTTCTTTATGGTCCACCTGCCCCGGGATAACCGTCTTTACAATGAGTACCACGCCCTGATTGACGGTCTGGCCAACCGTATCTGCCTGAAAAAAGCGCCTGCCTGCTTAAGCTGCCCTCTGGCCGGGCTCTGCCCCCGCATTGGCCTTGAGGAGACGGGGAAAAGTAAGTCTGAAGACTCTCCGGGTACGGGATGATTTTTACCCGGCAGGCGCAGGTGACCTGCTTTTTATGGTATAATAACCTTTAAGTTCCTGTAATTGGGGTGAACAATGATCAGACTTCTCCAACCGGATCTCTATGTGCGTTCCCTGTGCGATATACCCCTGGCCCATTTAAAAGCCAGGGGCATCCGGGGCTTGATTATTGACCTGGATAATACAGTCACTGAATGGGGCCGGGCCACCCTGGACCGGGGAGTACGCCGCTGGTTTGCGGATTTAAAGGAGGAGGGCATCAGGGCCTGCCTGGTCTCAAATAATCGCAGTGGCCGGGTGAAGAAAGTGGCTGATGCCCTGGGGATACCAGGGATTTCCCGGGCGGGAAAGCCCCGGCGCCGGGCCTTTCGCCAGGCCATGGCCGTCATGGAGACAGAGGCCGGCAGTACCGCCGTCATTGGCGACCAGGTCTTTACCGATATCCTGGGGGGCAACCGCCTGGGCTTATATACGGTGCTGGTGATGCCCATCAACAGCCGCGAGTTTATCGGCACCAGAATGATGCGCCATGTGGAGAGGTTATTCACCCGGCACCTACCGGTTGCCGATTTAAGCGGCTACGATAAACGCCCGTAGGCATAACCGGGGGCACCATACCCCTGCGTGTGCCCCCACGGCAAAATAAGGACTTCCCCGGCCCGGGAGTAACAACCCGGGTGCGAGGCGAACTTCAATAAAGGATGGTAGGATGGCAGATGATACAGGTTAAAGCTTCCACCGGGCTGGTTGCCCTCCTGGGACACCCGGTGCAACACTCCCTTTCGCCTCTTATGCATAATGCCGCCTTTGCGGCCGGCGGCCAGAACCTGGTCTACCTGGCCTTTGATGTTAAACCGGGTGATTTAGCTGCCGCCCTGGCCGGATTAAAGGCCCTGGGTTTCCGCGGGGCCAACGTCACCGTACCCCATAAGGAAGCGATAATCCCCTACCTGGATGCAGTCGACCCGGTAGCAGCCAGGATCGGGGCCGTGAATACTATCGTCAATGAGGACCGGTGCCTGAAAGGCTACAACACCGACGGCAGCGGTTTTTTGCGTTCCCTGGAGGAGGCCGGTTTTGACCCGGCCGGGAAGAGGGCAGTAATCCTGGGTGCAGGTGGCGCCGCCAGGGCGGTGGCCTTCGCCCTGGCGACGGCCGGCTGTGGGAGCCTGGTCCTGGCCAACCGGACCCCGGAACGGGCCACGGAACTGGCCGGTGCCCTGGCAGGAGCCGGCCTGCCGGCGCCCGTAGTTTACCGGCTGGGAGATGCCGGGATGCGGTCCGAAGTGGAGGCCGCCGACCTGGTACTCAATACCACCAGCCTGGGTATGTGGCCCCGGGTCGAAGAAACGCCGCTGCCACCGGACTGGTTCCGGCCCGGACAATGGGTCTACGACCTGGTTTACAACCCCCTGGAAACCAAATTCCTGGCAGGTGCCCGGCGCCGGGGCTGCCGGGTGATCTCCGGCCTGGATATGCTCCTCTACCAGGGGGCCGCGGCCTTTACTCTCTGGACGGGCCGCGAAGCCCCGGTAGCAGTCATGGACAGGGTCCTCCGGGAGGCCATGGGGGCGAGTTCAGGCGGGCCTGCTGCCGGCCGGTGAAAGCTTGAGAAAGGATGGATACATATGCTGCGCTATCTGACTGCCGGGGAATCCCACGGCCGGGGCCTGAGCGTCATTGTCGAAGGGCTGCCGGCCGGGGTGCCCCTGACAGATGGAGACATAAATACCTGGCTGACCCGCCGCCAGGGGGGATATGGCCGCGGCGGCCGCATGGCCATTGAACGGGATCAGGCCGAGATCCTGGCCGGGGTGCGCGGTGGCCTGACCCTGGGCAGTCCTATAGCCCTCTTCATCGCCAACCGGGACTGGGAGAACTGGCAGGAGATCATGGCCCCGGGACCGGAAGCCAGGGCCGCCCGGGTAGTAACCCGACCGCGGCCGGGACATGCCGACCTGGCGGGAGGATTGAAATACCACCAGGCGGACCTGCGCAATATCCTGGAGCGGGCCAGCGCCCGGGAAACGGCGGCCAGGGTGGCCGCCGGGGCGGTGGCGGCAGTGCTGCTCAAAGAATTAGCCATTGAACTGGCCTTCCACGTCGTGCGGATCGGGCCCGTAGAGGTCCGGGAGCAGGTGGATTGGGAGGCCGCCTGCCGGGCCGTCGAGTCACCGGTCTACTGCGCTGACCCGGAAGCGGGCCGGGCCATGGTGGCGGCCATTGAAGAAGCACGACAGCAGGGAGATACCCTGGGAGGGGTAGTCGAGGTCCTGGCCCGGGGCGTTCCTGCCGGCCTGGGCAGTCATGTCCACTGGGACCGGCGCCTGGACGGCCGCCTGGCCCAGGCGCTCATGAGCATCCCGGCCATCAAAGGAGTTGAGATCGGCGCCGGCTTCAGGGTGGCTGCCCTGCCGGGGAGCCGGGCCCACGACGCCATTGCCTACCGCAAGGGGCAGGGCTTCTATCATCCTACCAACCGGGCCGGCGGCCTGGAAGGCGGCCTGACCAATGGCGAAACCCTCGTCCTGCGAGCAGCCATGAAACCCATTCCCACCCTAATGCACCCACTGCCCAGCGTCGATTTGGTCACCAAACAACCGGCGACAGCCAGCATCGAGCGTTCCGATGTCTGCGCCGTTCCGGCGGCGGCGGTGGTAGCCGCGGCAGCGGTGGCCTGGGTCCTGGCCGGGGCTATACTGGAACAATTCGGGGGCAACTATTTACCGGTCATCCAGGAACGCCTGGCTGCCTACCGGCAGTACCTGCAGGAAATTTGAGACTGAATTCAATTGAATTGACATTTCTTGCTAACAGAAGGGGTGAGGAAGGATGCCGGGGAACATCGTCCTGATCGGTTTTATGGGCAGCGGTAAGACGACCGTCGGCCGGCTCCTGGCCCGGGATCTGGGGTGGAGCTTCCTGGACACCGATACCATGGTTGAGGAACGCTTGGGCCTGCCCGTAAAAGAGATCTTTGCCCGGGAAGGGGAGGAGTTTTTCCGGGAAGTAGAAAAAGAAGCCGTCGCCCGGGTGGCGACCGCCCGGCAGGCAGTTATTGCCACCGGCGGGGGGGCGGTCCTTTGCGGGGTCAACGTCAAGTTGCTGCGGGAGGGCAACAAGGTCGTCTGGCTTCAGGTGCGGCCGGAGACGGCCCTCAAACGGGCCGGGCTGGACGACAGCCGTCCCCTACTCCAGGGGCGGGAACCACGGGACATCGCCGCCCTCCTCCGGCGCCGGGAGCCCTATTATGCCTTCGCTGATATCTATATCGATACCGACGGTAAGGAGGCGGCCGCCGTGGCGCGGGAAATAAAGGAGGCTTTAAAGGCGTGGCTGGAGAGCTTAACGTAGACCTGGGCGAGCGAACTTATAAAATCCACTGCGGCTCCGGATTGCTGCCGGTGGCAGGTTCCATCTTGCGTAATCTTAATCTGGCAGCCCCCTGCCTGGTGGTAAGCAATGCCACTGTGGCCGGGCTCTACTGGCCTGTGCTGGAATCCAGCCTGAAGGCCGGAGGCTTTAACCCCCACCTGGCCCTGGTACCCGATGGAGAAGAGGCCAAAACCCTTCAGGTGGCAGCTAGCCTCTACGACTCCGCCCTGGCCGCCGGGATCGAGCGCCAGGCCGCCGTCATCGCCCTGGGCGGCGGAGTGGTGGGCGATGTCTCCGGGTTTATAGCCGCCACCTGGCTGCGGGGGGTTCCTTTCATCCAGGTGCCCACCACCCTCCTGGCCCAGGTGGATTCCAGCGTCGGCGGCAAGGTGGCCGTCAACCACCCCGGCGGCAAAAACCTCATCGGCGCCTTTTACCAGCCGCTGGCCGTTATCGCCGATCTGGATACCCTGACCACCCTGCCGCCGCGGGAGATCCGGGCCGGCCTGGCTGAGGTCATCAAGTACGGGGTAATCGGCGACGCCAGCTTTTTTGCTTATTTAGAAGAGCACCTGGAGGGAGCCCTGGCCGGGGATAAGGAAGTCCTGGAAACCATCGTCCTGCGTAGCTGCGCCATGAAGGCGGCGGTGGTGGCCAGGGACGAGCGGGAAAGCGGCCTGCGGGCCGTCCTGAACTTCGGGCATACAGTCGGTCATGCCGTTGAGGCCGTTACCGGTTTTACCGCCTACCGCCACGGTGAGGCGGTGGCCATGGGTATGGTGGCCGCCGCCCGCCTGGCCGTCCGGCGGGGTATGTTTTCTATGGAAGAGACCGGGCGGCTGGTGCGCCTTTTAGCAAGGGCCGGCCTGCCGGTGACCCTGCCGGACCTCGATCCGGCAACCTTCCGGGCGGCCCTGGGCCACGACAAAAAGATCCGCCAGGGCCAGCTGCGGATGGTCCTGCCGGAAAGCCTGGGCCGGGTGCGTCTTGTCCCCGTCAGTATCGAGGAAATCGCGGCGGTGGTTGAAAACGGTGCGGCAGCGGAGGGGTGAGTCATATGGATAGTCGACGACGACTGGGGGACCTGTTGATCGAAGCCGGGATGCTTACCCCGGCCCAGCTGGAACAGGCCCTGCAGGAACAGAAACGCAGCGGGGAGCGCCTGGGTAAGGTTTTAATCCGCCTGGGATTTATCACCGAGGCCAGCATGCTGGAGGTCCTGGAGTTCCAGCTGGGGATCCCCAAGGTGGTCCTGGCTGACTACCACCTGGATCCGGAGGTGGTCCGCCTGGTGCCGGAAGGCCTGGCCCGGCGCTACCAGGCCATCCCCATCCGCCTGGACGGCAACCGCCTCCTGGTGGCCATGGCCGATCCCCTGAACCTCGTGGCCCTGGACGACCTGCGCCTGGTCACCGGCAAGGAGATTATGCCGGCTATAGCCGCCGAGAAGGAAATCGAGGCAGCTTTAAGCCGGTTCTGGCAACGGGAACCCGTTACGAGCATGAGCGAAGTAGCGGCAGCCGTCGCCGCCGCGGAATCTGGCGGGCGCGCCGGCGGCACGGAAGGCGCGCCGGCTGTGCGCCTGGTCAACAGTTTTATCCAGCAGGCCATCCAGACCCGGGCCAGCGACATCCATATAGAGCCCCAGGAGGGGGAGGTCCGGGTGCGCCTGCGGGTAGACGGCCTGCTGCGGGAGTTGACCCGCCTGCCCCTGGGGGTTTTAAGTAGCCTGATCTCCAGGATCAAGATCATGGCCGGCATGGACATCGCCGAAAAACGCTTGCCCCAGGACGGCCGTTTTCAGTTTACCCTGGGTAAACGCAGTGTCGACCTCAGGGTTTCCAGCCTGCCTACTGTTTACGGCGAAAAGATCGTCCTGCGCCTCCTGGACCAGGAGGCCATGCTCCTGCCCCTGGACGACCTGGGATTTTTGCCGGCCATAAAAGAACGCTTTGAGAGTCTCATCCACAGTTCCTACGGCATGCTCCTCATTACCGGTCCCACGGGCAGCGGTAAGACGACGACCCTTTATGCTACTCTTAACATTTTAAGCTCGCCGGAAAAAAATATCATTACCATTGAGGATCCGGTAGAATACCTGCTGCCCGGCATCAATCAGGTGCGGGTTAACCCCAAGGCCGGCCTGACCTTTGCTTCAGGGCTGCGTTCCATCCTGCGTCAGGACCCGGATATCATTATGGTCGGGGAGATTCGCGACCGGGAGACGGCCGATATCGCCGTCCGGGCGGCGACTACCGGTCACCTGGTCTTAACGACCCTGCACACCAATGACGCCGCCGGCGCCGTAACCCGCCTCCTGGATATGGGAGTGGAAGGCTACCTGGTCAATTCCTCCCTTATTGGCGTGGTGGCCCAGCGCCTGGTGCGCCGCATCTGTCCCCATTGCCGGGAGATGTACGAGCCGGAGCCGGGCTCTCCGGAAAGGGCCTGGTTGCCGGGCGCGGAACGGCTCTGGCGCGGCCGGGGTTGCGAAAACTGCCATTATACCGGTTACACCAACCGGACGGCCATCCAGGAGGTCCTGGTCATGAATGAAGAACTCCGGCGCCTGGTAGCCGCCAAGGCGCCGGCTACGGCCCTGAAGGAGGCAGCGGTGGCCGGCGGTATGGTTCCTTTGATTGACGACGGTTTGGAAAAAGCCCGCCAGGGGATCACTACGGTGAGCGAGGTCCTACGCGTTTCCCTGGGAGGTTTGTAATGGGAGGGTCAAGATGCTCGATATCGAAACAATCCTGGTAGCGGCTGCCGCCGCCGGTGCCTCCGACGTCCATATCTCTGTTGGGCTACCGCCGGTTTTCCGGGTGCACGGCGAACTCCAGGTCCAGCGCCAGTGGGACCCCCTGGATTTGGAGATGACAGCCCGCCTGGTACGGCCTATAGTGGGCGATAAGTGGGAGGTATTTCAGGAGCAAGGTGAAATCGATCTGGCTTACTCCCTGCCCGGTGTAAGCCGTTTCCGGGTCAATGTCTTTCACCAGCGGGGGAGCGTCGGGGCGGCCATCCGCCTTATCCCCAGGGAGATACCCAGCCTGGAGTCCCTGGGTTTACCGCCGGTGGTGGCCGAACTGGCGGGCAGACAGCACGGCCTGATCCTGGTGACGGGGCCGACGGGCAGCGGTAAATCCACCACCCTGGCGGCCATGGTGGATAAAATCAACCGGGAGCGGAGCTGTCACATCATCACCCTGGAAGACCCCATTGAGTACTTGCACCAGCACCGCCGCAGCATAGTCAACCAGCGGGAAGTGGGTTCTGATACCAGGTCCTTTGCCAGCGCCCTGCGGGCCGCCCTGCGTCAGGACCCCGACGTTATCCTGGTCGGGGAGATGCGCGACCTGGAAACCATCGCCACGGCCATTACGGCTGCCGAAACAGGTCACCTGGTCCTGGCGACTTTGCACACCAGCAGTGCCGTCCAGAGTGTGGATCGGATCATTGACGTTTTCCCGCCCCACCAGCAGGGGCAGGTACGGATCCAGCTTGCCGACACCCTGGAAGGGGTGATCACCCAGCAGCTTTTACCGCGGGCCGACAGGAAGGGCCGGGTGGCGGCTGTAGAAGTGTTGATAGCCACCCCGGCAGTGAAGAATCTCATCCGCGAGGGTAAAACCCATCAAATCGTTTCCACTATGCAGACCGGAGCCCGCTACGGGATGCAGACCATGGAGATGGCGCTGCGGCAACTGATCACCCGGGGAGTAATTTTTGAGGAAGGTTTAAATATTGGTTAAGGACACCGGCTAAAGGAGGATTCTGGCGGTTTGCGGCGAATAGAAAAATATCCTTGTTAAGGGCAAACCTGGTGAAAGCCAGGGGCGCAAAGCCACGGGCCTGCAGACGCAAGTCATGGCCGCCGGGCTGCCGGGGAAGAGTTTTGCCTTTCCCTGCTACCGGTGGCTATTTATTTATATGTTTGGAGGGGAAGCATGAACTTTGCCTACCGGGGAAGGGATGCCAGGGGGAATGCAGTTAGCGGGAATCTAGAAGCGGAAAACCAGGAAGTGGCCATCCAGGAACTGCGGCGGCAGGGGATCTTTATTACTTCCTTACGGCCGGTAGATGTCAAGCCTGCCCTGGACTGGCGGGGCCTCTTCCGCCGGCCGGTATCCCGCCGCGACCTGGCCCTCTTCTGTCGTCAACTGGCGACTATGCTGGGGGCCGGCCTGCCGATTATGTCCGCCCTGCGTGTTTTACAGCGGCAGGTAGAAAATCCTTCCCTGCGTGAAAGCATCGGTGTGCTCCTCCAGGACCTGGAGTCCGGAGAGGCCTTTTACCGGGCCCTGGGACGGCAGCCCCGGGTCTATCCCCCTATCGTTATCCATACCGTCGAGGCCGGTGAACTGGGAGGCGCCCTGGACGAGACCCTGGAGCGCCTGGCCGGGCACCTGGAAAGGGAGCATGAGGTGGAGGAAAAGGTCAAATCGGCCCTGACCTACCCGGCGGTGGTGAGCCTGGTAGCGGTGGGGGCGGTTATCTTCCTCCTCACCTACGTCCTGCCCTCCTTTCAGGTGATGTTAAACAGCCTGCAGGTTCCCCTGCCCTGGCCGACGCGGATGATCCTGGGGTTGAGTGAAGGACTGCGGCGCTGGTGGTTTGTCCTGGTACTTCTCCTGGCTGGCGCCGGTTACGGGTTTTACCGCTGGCGGCAGGGTCCGGACGGGCGGTATCAGGTCGACCACCTGCTTTTACGTTTGCCGATCTTCGGACCCGTACATCAGAAGACACTTTTAGCCCGCTTCAGCCGTACCCTGGGTACCCTCCTGCACAGCGGCGTGCCCGTTTTGCTGGCCCTGGAAGTAGTGCGGCGCACCGTGGGCAACGCCGTGGTGGCCAGAGCGGTGGAGCGGGCGGCCGAGAGCGTACGCGACGGGCAGAGCCTGGCGGCTCCCCTGGAAGCGAGCGGGATCTTCCCTCCCATGATGGTGGAAATGATTACGGTGGGCGAGGAAACGGGAGCCCTGGACGCTATGCTCGAGCGGGTGGCAGTCCTTTATGAGCTGGAGGTGGAGGCGGTCGTAAGCCGCCTGGCCTCACTGATAGAACCCGTCCTCATCGTCGGCCTCGGTGGCATAGTAGGGCTGATCGTGATTTCGGTCTTTCTGCCCTACTTTCAGATGCTGGGCGGCATAAAGTAGAGGGCGCCGGGGTATCTTTTTTCTCATTTTGACGATGGCTACTCTAGCAGCCTGCCCTCATGACAATGCCCTGGCCGGCGGTTCCATGTCGAGGAGTGCCAGGATAGCTCTGCATCCTGCGGCGTTTGAGAGCGGGGATAAAGATACGGGTAAGAGGGGGGTGATTTACTTGTAGGTTTCCCCGGCGAGCTGGCTGCAGGAGAGTAAAAAGCGCAGGCAAAAAATCAGGGAGGTTGATTGATTTATGTGGCAGAGACTGAAAAAGGCGCGGGACCAGCGAGGCTTCACCCTGGTCGAGCTGTTAGTTGTTATTGCCATCATCGGCATCCTGGCGGCAATTATCGCCCCCGTTGCCTTTAATTCCATCGATAAAAGCAAGGTGGCGGCCGCCGAGGCAGATTACCGGACGATTAAAGCTGCGGTATTGAACGCGTATACTGATACGGGAGTTTGGCCACCTTCATCAACAGCTCAGGGCCGAGATCCTGGCCTTGTAGACAAAAATAATTGGAGTGGTGCCCCGGATACTTGGAACGGACCCTACCTTGATCGCTGGCCGACCAAGAACCCGTGGGGCGGAAGTTATACTTATATAAACGACACAAATCAAAAATCCAGGTACTTGCAACTTGATAAAGTACCCGACACTGCTTTACAGAAGTTACAGGGTGATCTTGGTAATATAGTGACAGAGGAAAATGGAACAATAACCATTTTAATTTCCAAAGACGATACATCCCAAAGTAATAACTCCCAATAATGTTGATAATGGCGGTTTTTAAAATTGCTCCCGGTACTCACTCGTCCGGTACCGGGAGCAGGCCATCCGGCTGCTAAGGTTTACAGGAGCAAAGCAGGGCTAAATATTTATAAACGGGTGATAACAGGATAGCCAGGCAAATTCTACAGGAGTAATAAGGAAAAAGTCATGCTGGTATTTTTTTTCTTGGCGGGTCTTTTTATCGGCAGTTTCCTCAACGTGGTCGTATACCGCTTACCGCGCGGAGAAACGGTGGTCTGGGGCCGTTCGCACTGCCCGACCTGCGGGCGGGAGCTGGCCTGGTACGACCTTATTCCCGTATTGAGCTACCTGTTTCTGCGGGGCAGGTGCCGTTACTGCCACCTGCCGATTTCCCCTCGATACCCTATAGTTGAGCTTGTTACTGGCGTGGTGTTTACCACCCTTTTTTATAATTTCGGCCTCTCCTGGGTCCTGGTAAAATACCTTTTCCTGGGCGCCGTGCTGGTAGCCGCAAGCTTCATCGACCTGGAGCATTACTTAATCCCCGATAGCCTAGTGGTGACCGGAGCCTGCGGAGGTATTCTTTTTAGCCTGCTGGCGCGGGATGTGGGGTTCCGGGCTGCTTTAGGGGGATCTGTCGCAGCAGCAGGATTTTTGCTGCTCGTTGCCGTAATTAGTAATGGTGGCATGGGCGGCGGGGATGTGAAACTTGCAGGTATGGTAGGGCTTTTCCTCGGCTGGCCCCTGGCATCCCTGGCTCTCTTCCTTTCCCTGGTCACAGGCGGCCTGGCGGGCGTTTGCTTGCTGGTATCTGGCCTAAAAAAACGGGAGGACCCCCTTCCCTTCGCGCCCTTTATCGCCATAGGGGGGTTGCTGGCATTGTTTTTTGGCGAGAAAATGTTGCACTGGTATCTTGGCAGGTTTATGTAAAATCAGGCCAAGCGAAACGCAGGCTGTTAACATGAGGGTACTCGACATGGCAGGGGGAGCAGGGGCTGGCTCCAGGCGGCCGTTAAAGGGAAATGGCGGTTTTACCCTGGTAGAAATGGTAGCCGTCATGGCCATCACCGGCCTCCTGGCTACGGTGGTCCTGCCTATAGTGGCCAGGAGTCTTGCCTGGTGGCAGTTGCAGACGGCGGCCTGGCAAATTGTTAATGACATCCGTAACCTGCAGCAAATAGCAATGGGTGGCGAGGATCGCCACCGGATGCTCCTTTTTGATACCGGTAATAAGCTGTACCTCTTGAAAAAAGATACAACTATTATTCAGAAAACCCCCTTACCGGCTGGAATTACTATGGAATTACGTTTACAGCATACCGGTTCCATGCCGGGAACTGTTTACCCCAACGAAATATCCTTTACCATTGAGGGAGAACCGGTAAACAGCGGGGATATAGTCCTGAAGAACCGCTATGGCCGGGAGTATTATATAACCATTATGCCGGTTACCGGCCGGGTCAAGGCAGGGGGGACGACGTGAAGCTCTCCAGCTGGCTGAAGGATAAGCGCGGCCTGACCCTTATTGAAGTCCTGGTGGCCAGTGTCATCCTGGCGGCGGTGCTGGCCCCCATGCTGGGGATGTTCACCACCGCTGCGCGGAGCTACGTCCAGGGCGGCCGGGAAACGGTAGCTCTGAACCTGGCCCGGGCGCACCTGGAGACTTGCCTGGCGGCCGGATATAACGGCCTCGAGGAAATGCCTGGGGTGAACGGGTCCTGGCAGGAGGACCCCGGGAATAGCAATTACGAATATATAGTATTGGTGTCTGAGTACGACACCTCGCTGGAAGTGAAAAAGGTCGTGGTGCAGGAACGGCCCGTTAATGACCCGGCAGGGCAGGTGGAACTGGCGACCCTGGTTGCCAGGTGGCCATGAGGTGGCGGGCTGGTTTTACCCTGGTAGAAACGGTCCTGGCCGCCAGCCTGATGGTCCTGGTCCTGGGAGCCTCCTTGAGCATCATGGGGGCCGCCTTGAGGTGGTGGCAGCGAGGCTGGGACCGGATGGACGCCCAGCAGAACGCCCGTATCGCCCTCATGCATATGACAGGGGAGATCCAGGCCGCCAGCCAGGTGGTGTCCGGCTCCAACAGCCAGACCTTGATTATTGAGGATACCGGTGGCAACCAGTACAAATATGAACTGGCCGGTGACAACCTGCGCCGGGCCGTGAAGAATAAGGGTTTTCTGGATTTCAGTGGCTATAATCCCCTGGCTTACGGGGTACGCACCCTGGAGTTCACCTACGATCGAAACCCACCGGAGCAAAGCAAGATGGTTACCATCCACCTGGTTGTCCGGGATGGCCAGGGGCAGGATTTCGCCGTTACCACCACGGTAGCCCTCCGCCTCAAGGTGATGAACGGAGAGAGTTAGGTAGCCCCATAGCAGTAAATGGTAGATAAATGCGAAGTTCTGCCCTCCTACCCTACTTTCCTTGCCGGCGGTAATGGTACCTGGATAGGAGAAGCTAAACTAAAAGTCAGCTTGATGATAAGGTAACTGGCCTTAGCCGCAGGGAACAGGAGCAGCCCGGGGCTAATATCTACCCGGGGCATAGCGGGGAATAGTGATGCTTGGGTTTAAAGTAAACCGTATCGCTGATCTGGTAGTAGAAAAGAAAACGTCGCAGCCGCCCCGGATTTTGCGGTTCCTATGGTGCCGGCGGGGTAGTGCCCTGCCGGTGGTTTTGCTGGTAACCATAGTCCTTTCCCTCCTGGGAGCCGGGCTCCTCAACCTGGCCTTGAGTGAACACCAGGGGGCGGCCACCGATTTAAAAATCAACCAAGCTACTTACCTAGCAGAGGCCGGGATAAACCTGGCCCTGGCAAACTTACGCCGTGACCCCGGATGGCGAAAAGGACTGAACAATATTCAACTGACAAGTTGGGGGCGTATTAACCAGGTTACTGTCAGGGAAAAGCCTTTAAGTTTAAGTTTACAGGCTGACGCCGAGGTTGGAGGTATTCGCCGGTCAATCGTTGCCGATGTATCCCGCCCGTTAACCACTTATGCCCTGATGGCCGGTAATGGGCAGGGGAGTTTATGGGAGACACCACTGATGACAATAAAAGGCGATATCCTTTATTTAGGAAATCTGTATATTACACTGCAAACCCTGGACGGTAACGTAGCTGCTTCCGGTAATTTGTACAACGTCATTGGAACTATCAAAGGTAATGCCGTTGCCGGCCAAAACTTGATTAACTATGGGAGCATTAAAGGCAAAGCTTATTACGGTAATAGTTATTCAGGCAACCCGAGTGGTATGGGTAAGGAAATGGTTAACCTGGTCTTTCCCCGGGGGGTAAATGAACCTGATGCCTCCTACAAGAATGGCATCCAGCTAACAAAAGAGAAATATACCCTGGCTGAATTGCAGGATATTATCGATTCCGGACCAGGTGATATTAAAATTTTATATCGGGACGGCGACCTGGTAATTGATAAATCGGACCTTTCCACTTATCACGGGAAAGGTATTATAGCTGCTTCTGGGACGATCACCCTGAAAACAAATTTAGAGGCCGATCCTGGTAGTTCCTGGGCGCTGGTAAGCGGAGGAAATTTTTATGTCGGCGACCTATGGGGTTTATTAGGCAGTTTTAATATTCAAGGCATTATTATCAGCGGGGGATATTTTTCCACCCAGTTTATTTCTTACTTGAATATAACCGGGAGTATTGTCGCCCGGGGCGTTAATAGTTATTTGAGCCTGCTGGACATTACCTATGATCCTAGCTTTAATGCAGCTTTAAATAATCGATTGAATTTGGGTGGGTGGCAGGTCCTCTCCTGGAGAACTGTGGCTAATTAATAGCTTTGGGTCATTCAAAGGGGCGAACCCCGAACAAGGAAACAAGGAAAATGAGTCTTCCGGAGGCGTTGACTACCTGTGCTCGGGACATTATTTAAACGCCGCCACTATCTGGGCGTTGATCTCGGTGCCACGGCTATAAGGACCGCTGTTTACCGGGGCCGGGAGTTACTCACGGCCACTGTGCCGGCCCCGCCCGGCGGGCTGAATGATCCCCAGGCCCTGGTCGCGGCCCTGGCCGAAGCGGCCTCCCGGACGGGCTGGCACGGCCGTCAGGCCGTGACTGCCATTACTGGCGAGAGGGTGGTAGTTCGCTACCTCCGTCTGCCGCAGATGGCCCCGGCGGAGTTGAAAGCCGGGATGGCCTATGAACTGGAAAACTACCTGCCCACCGGTGCCCGGGATATGGTTGTCGACTGGACCATCCTGGATGACAGGTCCGGCCGGAACAATAACCAGATGCCCGTTCTCCTGGCGGCGGCGCCCCGGGAACAGGTGACCCAATTATATAATATCTTTCAGGGTGCCGGGCTGGACCTGGTAGCCATCGACCTGGTGCCTCTAGCCCTCTGCCGCGCCCTGGCGGCCACCATCAGCGGGGCGGTGACTCTGCTGGACATTGGCGATCGCTGGAGCCACCTGGTCCTGACCCGGTCAGGGCAACCCCTCTTCAGCCGGGTAATAGCCATGGGTGCCGGGGAACTGGCCCGTCCGGGGATTGCCGGTACCAGCCGCCTGTCCGAACTGACCCAGGAAGTCCGGCGTTCCCTGGAGTTTTACCGCTCCCAGTCGGGAGGAGAATTTAACCCCGAACGGCTGGTCCTCACCGGAGAAGGGGTGGGTGTGGAAGGGCTGCTTGATTTCTGCCAGGAGGAACTGGGAGTGCCGGTGATACCAGGCCGCCCGGGCCTGGCTGGGGGAGACGCGGAACCTGCCCTGGCCGTGGCCGTTGGTTTGGCCTTGAGGGAGATCAAACCATGAGCGTAGCCATTAACCTATTGCCGCCGGAATACCGTCCCCGGCAGCGCGAGCCTTTGTCCAGGGGCCTCCTGGTAGCTTTTATAGCGGGGGGAGTTGTCTTTTTACTCTACCTGGCCTTCCTGGGCCAGATGTTCCTTATTTCCAGGAGGGTGGCCATGATTGAGCAACAACTGGCCTTTTACCAATCTGGCGCCAGTCAAGCGCAGGCCAGTCAGAAGGCCATTAGCTACTGGCAGCAAAGGGAGAAAGCATTGCAGCGCCTGGTTACTGAAGAACGACGCTGGGAACCAATTTTAAAAACCATAGACGAAGCCCTGCCCGAAGAAGTATGGCTGACCGGCCTGGAGGAGGACGAGGGCAAAGGGTTGTTAACCCTCACCGGGGGCAGCACCTCCCTGGGGGCGGTAGGTGATTTTTTAAACAACCTCCAGGGAAGCAACCTCTGGCAGGCCGTGACCCTCCAGGAGGTTAAGGGCGACGGCAACAGCCTTAACTTTACCATCCAGGCCGTTTTTAAGGGAGCCCCGGGGAGCCGGGGGAACCAGGTTAAACCAGACACGGCCGGGGGTCCCCAAAGTAAAACCGATGGGGGCCAGGCAGGTTCCGGCAAGGCAGGCAACGTCCCATGAAGATTGGTAACTATGAGCTCAGCCGCCGGGAAGTGAGGTTGCTGGGTATAATGGCGGCAGTTTTACTTGCTTTTTTCTTTTATCACGTGGTCTGGGGAAAACAGCTTCCCGCCTACAGGGAGGTCAGGAGCCGCCTTCTGGCGGACCAGGCACGCCTGGCTGCCGCCCAGCAGGCAGCGGCTACGGCACCATCCCTGACAAAAAATGCCGAACAGGCCCGGGCCGCCTGGGAGGCTACCAGACAGCGACTGGGCTTTACCCTCCAGGGTACCTCAGCCTTTCTGGATGCTGCTCAACCCCGTGACCCGGCCCTCCGGATCCTGGTCTTCAAGCCCCTCCCGGTTGAAAAAAGAGATCCCTTTCAGGTATATCCCTATGAAGTCACCGTCAGCGGCCCTTATCCGGCGTTACAGGATTATATAAGCCAGCTAGAATCCCTGCCGGCCCTGACGGCCATCCACAATTTGAAGATCCTTGCACGCCAGGGAAACGCTGCAACAGTCGAAGCCAGCTTTATTATCGACCTCTACGACCTGGGCGAGACTGTACCGGTACCGGCTGCGGTGGCCCTTTTCCCCGGCGGCAGGGCCGACAGCTTTGCCCCACCGCCAGGGGTTGCCTCGCCGGTAGGGGGAGGGACGGTAACGGCCTCCCCCGGCCAGGGAGTCCAGGTAAACAGCAGCCAGGGCAGCCAGCAGGCACCAACAAAACCCGGTCCGGCAGGCAGCCCGCCACCGGCGTCTTCCCAACCTTCGGCCCGGACGTCACCTTCCGCAGCTCCGTCCCAGCCGGCTGAGGAGATTGGCGGGACGCCGGCCTATACCCTGCCCCGCCAGCAGGGGGGACGGCTGGTTCCGGGTCCGGCTTTTACGGACCCTCCGGCCGGCAACGGTGATGTCTGGCTGGACGAGCTGCGCGTGTTGCGGAACGTCGGTCCTTTCTTCGTCCTCTCCAGGCCGGCAGCCCTGGCGGGTATGAACCTGGGCCGCAGTATAGGCGTAAATTTAAGCAAAGGTCAAACTAAAGCCGAATTAAAGGTCGATCTCCGCGGCCGGTACACCCGTCTCCAGGGGTATACCGGCATCGACGATAGCTTTGCCAACAGCAGCGGCAAAGTTAAAGTAACCATTTTTGCCGATGGCCGCCAGATTTATCAGGGGGAAATCAAGCCGGGGGATTACCCCCGGTACCTGGAGTTACCCCTCTTTCTAGTCCGGCAACTGACCTTCAGCCTGGAATGGCAGGCTGGTGATACTGGTAGCTACGATCAATTACTGGCTACCCTGGCCAGCATTCATTTTTCTCGCCAGCCCTAGCAGGAATATTTTCCCGCCCCTTGAATTATACTAGGAAGAAGTTAATAGAAGGGGTGGATCAATGCTTTTACCAGAAACAGATCTCAAAGCCATCCTCCAGGCAGCCCTGCAGCAGGGAGGCGATTTTGCCGAAATTTTCCTGGAACGCCGCCGGACTACCAGTATCGGCTGCGAAGAAAATAAAATCGAGCGGGTGACATCCGGCTTTGACCAGGGAGCGGGCATCCGTGTCATCGCCGGGGAGAATACCGCCTACGGCTACAGTAATGACCTGAGCCGCGAGAGCCTTATCGAAACTGCCATCCTGGTGGGTAAAGCTGTGCAGAGCCAGCCACGGCCACGGGAGATTAACTTTACCCGGCCCAAGTCCCGGGTAAAGTTCACCATAAAAAAACGGCCCGACCAGGTGGCGGTAGAAGAAAAGGTGAACCTGGTACGCAGGGCCAATGACGCCGCCCGGGCCGTCGATAAACGCATTGCCCAGGTCACGGTTGGTTACGGCGACGTTATTCAGGAAGTAACCATTGCCAACAGCGACGGGACCCTGGTGGATGATGAGCGGGTCCGCTGTCGCCTGGTCGTCAACGCCGTGGCCACCGACGGTAAACATATCCAGACGGGCTACGAATCAGCCGGGGGCCACCAGGGCTGGGAGCTTTTTGAGACCGTGAATCCTGAAGAAATGGCCCGGCTGGCGGCCCGGCGGGCGGTGATGATGCTGGAGGCCCGACCGGCCCCGGCCGGAAAGATGCCGGTAGTCATGGCCGGTGAGGCCGGCGGTACCATGATTCACGAGGCCTGCGGTCACGGCCTGGAGGCCGACCTGGTCCAGAAGCAGCTTTCCGTCTACGCCGGTAAAAAAGGGCAAAAGGTGGCCGCCGATATCGTCACGGTTATCGACGACGCTACCATTCCGGGGAAATACGGCTCCTACTCCTTTGACGATGAGGGCAACCCCGGGCAAAAGACGGTCCTGATTGAAAACGGTGTCCTCAAAGAGTACATGTACGATTATCTCACCGCCCGTAAAGAGGGTCGGCGCTCCACCGGCAACGGCCGCCGCGAGTCCTACCAGGACCGGCCCATTCCCAGGATGACCAATACTTATATTGCTCCTGGCAAGGATGATGCCGCGGCAATCCTCAGGGACACTAAATACGGCTTGCTGGTCAAACGTATGGGCGGTGGGCAGGTCAATACCACCAACGGTGATTTTGTTTTTGACGTTGCTGAGGGTTACCTGATCCAGGATGGCCAGATCGGCCCGGCCGTCAGGGGTGCGACCCTCACCGGCAACGGTCCCGAGGTTTTACGAATCATTGACCGGGTGGCCGGCGATCTGGGCTTCAGCCTGGGCATCTGCGGCAAAGACGGCCAGGGTGTTCCGGTCGGGGACGCGCAGCCAACCATCAGGATCCCCGAGCTGGTAGTTGGCGGTATCCTGGATGAGGGGGATAAAGAATAATGGATTACCAGGAACTAGAGAAAAAATACCTGGACCTGGCCGGTCAGGTGGTCGAGAAAGCGGCCAAACGAGGAGTCCTGGCAGAAGCCTACCTTACTGCCGGGGAAGAACTGAGCATTGAGGTCCGGGACCAGCAGGTCGAGGCCCTGACCACAGCCCGGGATCAGGGCCTGGGCTTAAGGGTTATCCGGGACCACCGGGTAGGTTTCGCCTTTACCACCGACTTCAGCCCGGCGGCCCTCGACGCCTGCATCGAACAGGCCCTGGCCAACGCCCGGATGGCCACTCCTGATGAGCACAACTGCCTGCCGGCCCGCTATCCCGGTTATCCGGCCCTGGACCTCTGGGATCCCGAGATTACCGCTACGCCCCTGGAGAAAAAGATTGAGTTAGCCAAAGAGATTGAGCGCCAGGCCAGGGCCTATGACCCGCGGGTCAAGATAACGGAAAGTTGTTCCTATAATGACTCCCGCTACCTGGTGGCCCTGGCGAACTCCCAGGGAATAACGGCAGCCTATCACGCTGCCAACTGTGGCGCCAGCACCTTTGTGGTGGCAGTAGAAAATGGAGAAAGCCAGACCGGCTTCGGCCTGGCCTACGGGTTGAAGTTCAAAAACATCGACCCTGCCAAGGTGGGCCGGGAGGGGGCCAGCAAGGCCGTACGCATGCTGGGGGCCAAAAGGGTCAATACCCAGCGGGCAGCGGTTGTCTTTGACCCTTACGTGGCCACCAACTTCCTGGGCGTCATCGCCCCGGCCCTGGCCGCCGATGCCGTCCAGAAGGGCAAATCCCTCTTCCGCGGCCGGGTCGGCCAGCAGGTAGCCGCGCCGGTGATTAACCTCATCGACGACGGTTGCCGGCCGGACGGCATTGCCTCCAGCCCCTTTGACGGGGAAGGGGTGCCCACGGAACATACCGTCCTGATTGAAAAGGGCGTTTTGCGGTGCTTCCTCCATAATACCTACACCGCCGCCCGGGACGGGGTGAGATCCACCGGTAACGGTGCCCGGGGTTCCTTCAAGACCACGCCTGAAGTCGGCACCACCAATTTCTATATCGAGGCCGGATCGCGCTCGCCGGAAGAAATCATCAAGGAGATTCCAAAGGGTCTCTACGTCACTGAGGTCATGGGCATGCACATGGCCAACCCCATTTCCGGGGATTTCTCCGTCGGCGCCACCGGTATCTGGATCGAAAAGGGCGAGTTGACCACGCCGGTGCGGGGGGTGGCCATTGCCGGAAACATCATTGGCCTCCTGGAGGCCATTGACGCCGTGGCCAACGACCTGACCTTTTTCGGTGCCACCGGCGCCCCCACCATCCGGATCGCCAGCATGACCATCAGCGGCTAAAGGAAAAAGTAATTTATAAAGCAGGACCTACCTAAACGAGCAATATTATGGTAAAATAGCAGCCATGAAGATTCTAGTTATAAACGGGCCCAACCTGAACCTCTTAGGTAACCGGGAACCGGAGACCTATGGCCGGACCACCCTGGCGACCATCGAGGCGGAACTGCGGCGGCAGGCCAGCCAGGCCGGGGTGGAAATCGAGTTCTTCCAGTCCAACCATGAGGGAGCCCTCATCGACTGCTTACACGCCGCCCGGGGCCGGGTGGATGCCGCGGTCATTAACCCCGGGGCCCTGGGTCATTACAGTATCGCCCTGCGGGACGCCCTTGCGGCGGTAGATTACCCGGCAGTGGAGGTCCACCTGTCCAACATCTACCGCCGGGAAGAGTTCCGCCACCACACGGTGACGGCAGCAGTAGTGGCCGGCCAGATCAGTGGCTTCGGTCCATTAAGCTATCGTCTAGGGCTGGAAGCAGCCATCGAACTGGCCCGCCGGCGCCGGGAAGCCCCTCCTGACGGTGGGTCTAATGGCTAAGCCAGCGCCCGTAGGGAAGAACCTGCCTCATCCTGGAGGTAATGACACCCACTTTTGGTAGAACCTTATTGCCGGAGGAGGAGTTTATTGTCCAGCAGATTAACCCGGCTGCGGGAGCTCATGGAGCGGGAAGGGATTACCGCCCTCTGGGTGCACCAGGACGAAAACCGCCGCTACTTAAGCGGTTTTACCGGCGACAGCGGCACCCTACTCATTACCCCCACAGCCCAGTACCTGTTAACCGACGGCCGCTTTACAGAGCAGGCCCGGGAAGAAGCGCCGGACTTTCAAATCATCGACCTGGGCCCGCATCCATGGGAGCAACTGGGCCAGACCCTGGCCGCCGCCGGCATAGAGAAACTCTTTTTTGAAGCCGAGCACTTGACCTATGCCACCTACGAAGAATTCCTAGAGAAAGCCAGGGACTGGCCGCGGCCCGTCAGCCTGGCGCCGGTGAAGGGCCTGGTAGCCAGGCTGCGCCAGGTGAAAGACGCGGAGGAAATCGCCGTCCTGGAAAAGGCCATTGCCATAGCTGACGCCGGCTACAACCACCTATTAAGTATCCTGCGTCCCGGCCTTACCGAGCGGGATATAGCCCTGGAACTGGAGTATTTTATGGGTAAGCAGGGTTCCAGGGGGCCGTCCTTTACCACCATTATCGCCAGTGGGCCCCGGTCGGCCCTGCCCCACGGGGTGGCCTCGGACCGGGTCCTGCAACCGGGAGACATGATAGTCATGGATTTTGGCGCCGTTTATGGCGGCTACCATTCCGACCTGACGCGGACGGTGGCCCTGGCCCCGGTGACAGCCGAATGGCGGCGCCTCTATGATATTGTCCTGGAGGCCCAGCAACAGGCCATAGCCGCCCTTCGCCCCGGGATTCAAGGCAGAGAAGCTGATGCCGTGGCGCGGGAGGCTATTGCCGCTGCCGGATATGGCGATTATTTCAGCCACGGCCTGGGACATGGAGTCGGCCTGGCCATCCACGAAGACCCCACCCTCTCAAGCCGGAGCGAGGTCAAACTGGCTCCGGGGATGGTAGTCACGGTGGAACCGGGTGTTTACCTCCCGGGACGGGGGGGCATCCGCATCGAGGATGTTGTTCTCATCCAGGAGGGAGGCGCTCGGGTCCTCTCCCGCGCCCCCAAAGAGTTTATTGAGCTGTGAGGGCCGGTAGCCTGCATGGCGGCGGTTCGACAATAGCGAAAAGGGAAAAGCGGGGGCAAGGAGATATTTTTTTGTAGGAGGTATTGTGTTTGATTTCCACCAACGATTTCCGGACTGGTCTTACCATTGAAGTTGACGGCGACGTCTACACGGTGGTCGAGTTTATGCACGTTAAACCCGGCAAGGGGTCGGCCTTCGTCCGCACCAAATTGAAAAACCGGCGCACCGGAGCCGTCATCGAACGTACCTTCCGCGCCGGGGAAAAGGTCAACCGGGCCCATGTCGAACGGCGGGAGATGCAGTACCTTTATAACGACGGCGATAACTACTACTTTATGGACACCGAGACCTTTGAGCAGTTATCCCTGCGGAAAGAGCAACTGGAAGACGCTATTAAGTACCTGAAGGATAACATGAACATCTTCGTCCTTACTTACAACGGGGAGACCATTGGCATCGAACTGCCAAACTCTGTGGAGCTGAAGGTCGTGGAAACGGAGCCTGGCATCAAGGGCGATACGGCCACTGGCGGTACCAAGAACGCCGTCCTGGAAACCGGGGCCGTCATCCAGGTACCCCTCTTTATCGAAACGGGAGATGTCGTGCGCATCGACACCCGTACCGGCGAGTATATCGAGCGGGCTTAGTTTAAGGCCGGCCAGGGCTGGCAATAATAAAAGGGTGGAAGGAAAGGAGTGGCCAGGATGAAAGACCTGCGGAAACAGGTAGCTTACCTCCAGGGGTTGATGGCGGGGATGGATCTCGATCCCCAGAGCAAGGAAACCCGCCTCCTGCGGGAGGTAGTGGAGGTCATGGAAAAAATGGCTGACGCCATCCACGACCTGCACGAAGACTACGAGGAACTGGAAGAGTACCTGGAGAGCATTGACGAGGACCTCTACGACCTGGAAGACGAGATCTACGACAAAGACGAAGACGAAGATGAAGACGAGGATGAGGATGAAGAAGACGAAGACTTCGACGATGATGACGACGAGGACGACTATATTGAAGTAGAGTGCCCCAAGTGCCATGAAATCGTCTGTTTTGACGCCGACATCCTGGATGACGAAGACGTGGTCGAGGTTACCTGTCCCAATTGTGAAACAGTGGTCTTCGTCAACGAAGCCGGGGAAGAAGGTTCTCCGGCAGGCGATGGAAAGGGAAAGAAAACTCCTGCCGCGGAAGATTCCAGTAAAGATACCGACGATATCTAATTCCGGCCAGCAGTATGGAGCCCCTGCGGGGGCTCTTTTTTTTGCATAAAATTGGCAGGTCCTTAATAAGGATAATGTCAGGAGGGAATAGGATGGCTACCGTACACCTGGTACAGGTTGAAACCGCCAATCAGCCTCCTGGACAGGCACCCCGCCGGGATGGAGACCCCCTGGCAGGGATCGAGGAGTTGCTACCGCCGAATATCAAGGCCGCTGTGGAAAGTCTTCCCGCCGGAATTAGGGATAATCTGGAAGAGATTCGCCTGCGCCGGGAGCGTCCCCTTCAGGTTCGCTGGAGCGGCGGCGAAGGCTGGGTCGCAGCCAGCGGCGGCCTGGCCGCCGGCCCGGATGGCGCTTATAAAGTAACTGCTGCCGATCTGGGGCGGACCATTGAGGCCCTGACCAGGAGTTCCCTTTACGCCCTGGAAGAGGAGCTGCGTTCCGGTTATATCACCATCAGCGGCGGCCACCGGGTAGGCCTGGTAGGGGAGGCGGTTGTACTCCAGGGGGAAATCCGCACCTTGAAAAACTTTGCCGGACTCAACCTGCGCCTGGCGAGGGATATCCCCGGTTGCGCCAGGAGCCTCATTCCTTACCTTCTGGAGGGAGGGCGCCCCCTGCATACCCTGATCCTCTCACCGCCGCGGTGCGGCAAGACAACCCTCCTGCGGGATCTCATCCGCCTCCTAAGTACCGGCGTACCAGAGCTTAAGTTTTCCGGTGTCAATGTGGGTGTGGTGGACGAGCGGTCGGAAATTGCCGGCTGCTGGCTGGGGGTACCGCAGCTCGAGGTAGGCCCGCGGACGGATGTCCTGGACCGCTGCCCCAAAGCGGCAGGGATGCTCATGCTCCTGCGGTCTATGGGACCGGAAGTCATTGCCACCGACGAGATCGGCCGGCCGGAGGAACTGGCGGCCCTGCAGGATGTTCTCCACGCCGGCGTCACCATGCTGGCCAGCGTCCACGCCGGTAGCCTGGAAGAGCTGCAACACCGCCCGGGCTGGGGCCCCCTGCTTAAGCAGGGCTTCTGGCAGCGCCTGGTGCTCCTGGGGCGCACCCTGGGTCCGGGAACTATTGAAGGCGTTTTTTCCGGGGATCACCGTACCCTGAAGCGGGGTCCCTGGCGGGGGGAGGCCCGACCGTGATCAAGCTTCTGGGTGGGGTATTGATAATTACGACCTGTGGCTCCTTGGGGTTAATGGTCGCCCGGGGGTACAGGGCACGGATCGAACAGCTGCGCCACCTGAATGCCGGCCTGAAAATGCTGGAGACGGAGATCAGGTATACCGCGACCCCCCTGCCCCTGGCCCTGATCCGGGTCGGCAACCAGCTACCCGGAGCAATCGCCCATTTTTTTCACACTGTCGCCGGGGTTTTAAAGGCCGATGCCGCCGCGGGGGCCCTGGCAGCCTGGGAGAGGGGCCTGGAAGATTTGCGGGCCAGGGGCGCCCTGGAAGCCGACGACCTGGAGATCCTCAGGGCCCTGGGGCCCATGCTCGGCAGGTCCGGGGTTAACGACCAGGTAAAAAACCTGGAAATGACCCGCCAGCTCCTGGGGCAACAGCAACTGGCAGCCCTGGAGATCAATAACCGCCAGGGCCGGATGTGGCAGACCCTGGGGTTTCTCTTGGGCGTTACCCTGGTTCTCTTGCTGTACTAAATAAAGAAGGGGAAGGTGGGGTCAAGATGCTGAGCCTGGACGTTACCCTGATCTTTAAGCTAGCGGCCCTGGCCATCATCATTACCATTTTTTATACCTTTCTGAAACAGGCCGGCAGGGACGAGTACGCCTATATGACGGTATTGGCCGGCCTGGCCATAGCCCTTCTCTGGGTTATACCCCTGATTCTTGAGCTTTTCGAGGCCGTGCGGGCTGTCTTCCAGCTGTATTAAAGGGGTGCCGGGGTATGGAAATCTTCCAGATCGCCGGCCTTGCCCTTACGGCGACCATGATTATCGTCCTGGTGCGCCAGTCCCGGGGCAATGAGGCGGCCCTCCTGATCAGCCTGGTGGTCGGGGCCACCATCTTTCTCCTTCTCCTGGATCGGATTGGTACCGTTATCCAGGTACTGGCCGACCTCTCCCAGCGGGCGGGTATTAACCAGTTTTATCTGAATACCATCTTAAAGATTATTGGCATTGCCTATGTAGCCGAGTTTGGCAGCCAGGTCTGCCGGGACGCCGGGGAGAACGCCATTGCCAGCAAGGTGGAACTGGCCGCCAAGGTTTTAATCATGGTCCTGGCCATTCCCATTATCGTCGCCATCCTGGAGAGCATTATTCGCCTCCTGCCATAAAGCATAGAGATTGCAGCTGTGAGGTGGTGATTGCATGGTGGGGTAACTGCCGGGCCCAAGTTGCGGTTGATTATAATAATCTTTTTCCTCTGCGGCGTGTACACCCTGGCAGCGCCGGCGGCCCTGGCCTATTACCCGCCTCCGGCTTCCGGGACGGAGGCTGCTGCCGCCATGACCCTGGACGAACACCTGAAACGCCAGCTGGCCAAATTGAACCTGGGGGGGATTGATACCTACCTGAATCAGCTGGACCGGGAAGTGGGCCAGTATCTGCCGAGCTTTAGCTTGCAGGAGATCCTGGCCAACCTGCGCCAGGGTAAAATGCCCCTGGACCCGGGGGCGGCCGCCCGGGGATTGTTACAGTACCTTTTCCATGAAATCCTGGCCAGCGGTGCCCTCCTGGGGCAACTTATCATCCTGGCTGTAGCCTGCGCCGTGTTGCAGAACTTGCAATCGGCATTTAGCGAGGGCAGCACCGGCACCCTGGCCCGGGGAGTGGCCTTCCTGGCCTTGATCACCCTGGCCCTGGCCTCCTTTACCATAGCCGTACGTACCGGGGGCGAGGCCATTGACAATATGGTTTCCTTTTTCCAGTCCCTCCTGCCGGCCCTGATTACCCTGCTGGCAGCTACCGGGGGCATTACCACTTCCACCCTGTTACAACCGGTTTTAATCTACGCCGTGACTATTATCGGCACCTTGATGCATAATGTCCTCTTTCCCCTTTTATACCTGACGGCGGTGCTGACGGTTGTCAGCCAGATTGCCGACCGCTTCCAGGTGGCCAAACTGGCGGGACTCCTTAAACAGGTGACCATGCTGGGGCTGGGGGCCATGATGACCGTCTTCACGGGTGTTCTCTCTATTTATGGCGTGGCCGGTTCGGTGGCCGACGGGGTGGGACTGCGGACCATCCAGTTTGCCACCGATGCCTTGTTGCCCGTCGTGGGGGGGATGCTCTCCGATGCCGTGGAAACCATCGCCGGGACGACCCTGCTCTTAAAGAGCGCCGTCAGCCTGGTGGGCGTAGCCATTATCTTTTTCCTGGCGGCCTTCCCCATGCTCAAGATCCTCTCCCTGCTGGTGGTTTATAAAGTGGCGGCGGCCGTTGTCCAGCCCTTCGGCGAGGAAAAACTGGCCGAAGCCCTGGACGGCATCGGCGGTGCCCTGACCCTGGTCTTCGCTTGCGTGGCCGTGACTGGCTTGATTTTCTTTATGGCCATTGCCGTTATTGTTGTCCTGGGTAATCTGACGGTGGCCTTAAGGGGGTAGGCGGTTGCTAGCTAAAATTGGCGTCATTGTCCGCCAGGTGGCCCTTATCGCCCTTCTGGCCGCCTTCCTGGAAATGCTGCTGCCGGAGAAAAAGATGACTCGCTACGTGCGCCTGGTCCTGGGGCTCTTTGTAGTGGTAGCTATTTTGAGCCCCCTGGTGGAAGGGGTGCGCCCCGGCCTGGACCTGGACGTGGCGGCCTGGGACCTACGCCTGGATCCGGTGACGGCAACGCCGGTGGAGCAGGGGCGGGAGCTGGCGGCCGCCAACGAGGAGGCGGCCCTGGAGGTCTACCGGGATCGCCTGGCCGGCCAGATCCGCGCCCTGGTTGCCTTGATACCTGGCATCCGCACGGTCGATGTGCTGGTGCGGGTGGCCGGGGAACAGGGCTACCGGGGGGCCATCCAGCAGGTAGTCATTACCGTCACCCTGGCGGAAACGGGGAAGACAGGGACGGGAAAGGAGGGAGGGAGCGGACCACAGGTCCGGGTTGACCGTATAGAAGTAAAGCCGGGGGCGGCGGACGAGAATACGTCCTCCCTGGCGACTGGCCAGCCGACAGCAGGCTCCGGGAACCCGCCCCGTGAGCAGCCGGATGGGAAAGCAGGGACCGGCACCCTACCTGTTAAACCGGAAGCGACCGGCCAACAGCAAACACCGGCCGGTGGGCCGGGCCGGGCTAACCAGGAGACCACGGAGGCAGGTAGCCCTCCCGGGGCGAACGGTGCTACCAGTACCGTAGTCCAGCAGGTGAAAACCCGCATCCGGGATATGGTCTGCCATTTCTACGGCCTGGAACCCGGCCAGGTGGAAGTGACGGTGCTAACCCCCGCCGGGAGCTAGCAGCCCTGTATTTTCGGAGGAGTCCCTCATGGGGGCTGGCGCCCTCGCCACGAACAATGAAAATGTAGGCTTAAGGCAAGGGGCTGGCGGGTACAGGCGGAGGGCGACTTTGGTTTGAGGCGTTAGCAAACTCAGCGAAGCCGAAGTGAGGCGGCGGTGAACGGGATGGGGATCGTAACGTAGCTTCAGGAATGAAGAGTTGCACTCCTCGTAACGATTAGGTCAAGAGAATTAGTAAGCCACCCCCGCCGCCGAGCGAGGCTGAGCGCCAAGTTTGCTCGCCGAGAACCACCGGAGCCCGCAGACTGTACCCGCCAGCCCACTAGAAGCTGGAGCACAACTCAACCAGCAATCGCCATTTTTGCCAAAATCCTATTTTCGGAGGAGCCCGTCATGGAACCCGCCCGGCGGGGTAAAGGTATGATAATCAATCCCGGGAGAAGGAGGTGATGGGGATGGAGCGGGACAAATGGCGCTTCCTGCCCCAGAAGCCGCCCTGGTACCTGTGGTTGGCAACGGGTGCCATTATCCTTGGCAGCATTCTTATGAGCGTAGGTAAAATCAACGGGACCGGCCAGCCACAAGCCGGCCAGCAAGCAGCCTCGCAGGCCCGGCCGAATGATCAGGACCGGGCGGCAACTGAGCTCATGGCAACTGCCAGGGAAATGGCAGACCAGCTCCAGGAGACCCTGGCAAAAATAGCCGGAGCCGGCCGGGTGACAGTCACCGTTTCCCTGCAATCCAGCCCCAAAAAGGAGTTCGCCACCAATACTAAAACAACCAAACACAGTGTGGAAGAGAAGGATCAGGGCGGTGGTACCAGGGTGACCACCGACAGCAATGAAGACGCCACCCTGGTCATGGCCCGCAACGGCCAGGGGAGTGGCGGTGAAGCCCCGGTGGTCAGCAGGGAATCCAAACCGGAGGTCCAGGGGGTGGTGGTAGTGGCCGAAGGAGCCGGTGACGCCCTGGTAAGGCTGCGACTGAGCCAGGCTGTAGAGACCCTCTGGGGTCTGGCGCCCCACCAGGTCCAGGTATTACCGATGGAACCAGGCGGGAACCCCAAATAAATTTATCAAACTTAACCTGTTAATGGGAGGGAGAAGAGTGATCAACATAGGTGATAAAGGTCGGGTAATAATTGCCCTGCTCTTAACCTTTGGCGTCCTGGCCTATCTGGTCCAGGGGGATCGGAAGGGAAGCCAGCAGGCCGGCAGCGAGCCTCCTCCGGAATGGCCGGTCCAGCAGCTCAATCAACAGGCCGGCCAGCAGGGGAGCCAGCCGGCGGGCCAGTCAAGTGCCAGTAATGCCACTACCAGCGAGGCCACTAAAGTTACAGCACCTGACGGAGACCAGGCAGTTTCCGGCCCCAAAGCCGAAGATATTCTCCAGGGTGCCAGCGCTAAAGCCAGCGGTGGAACTGCCTTCTTTATTGAATACCGCCTGGAGAGGGACCGCCAGCGCAGCCAGCAGATAGCCCTGCTCAAACAAATCATCGACAACCCCAACTCCGGAGGTGAGGGTAAGCAGGAAGCCCAGAAGCGACTGGTGGAACTGACCCAGCAGATGGACTTGGAGATGCAGCTGGAGAAATTGATTGTTGCCAAGGGCTATAAAGATGCAGCCGTCTTTATCCAGCCCAACGCCGTCAATGTCATTGTCATGGCCGATAAGTTCGGTGACGAGGACGCCAATAAAATCGGCGACCTGGTTTCCCGCTCTACAGGCCGCCCCCGGGAGCAGATAACCATGATTAATAAAAAGTAAGGGCAGGGAAAAAACTAGACCTGGGGCCTGAGCCTTCAGGTCCTGTTTTTAACTTCCCCGCTTTCTGAGAACGGTATTTATAAAATACTACTACTGGGGGAATTTATTTGACAGGCGGTAAAGGCGAAGAACGCCGGAAAAACCTGAGTGCCTTTAGCTTGATCTTCCTTGGCCTCGGTTTAACTATAGGCAGCAGCTTTTTCCTGGCTTCCGGGATGGCCATCCGGGCCGCCGGGCCGGCAGTCATCCTGGGGTATATTTTTAGCGGCTTCGTATTTTACCTGGTACTGGTATCCCTGGGTCACCTGGCCCTGAAATACAGACAGAGGGAATCCGTACGCGGTTATGTGGAAGAAGCCCTCGGGCCCACGGGAGCCTTTATAACCGGCTGGAATCTATGGCTAACCAGCCTGGTGGGCATGGTGAGCGAGGCCGTGGCTATGGCCATTTACACCCGTTTCTGGTTTCCCTGGCTGCCAATCTGGATCCTGGTCATGGCTTATGGTTTTCTGGTGGCGGGGATCAACTATTTTGGCGTTGACATCGTAGATAAATTTGAAGGCGGGCTGACGGTTATCAAGGCGGGGAGCGTCCTGGCCTTCACCGGCGTGATGCTGTATATAGTCCTTGCTAGAAGGATCGCGGTGGCGGCGACCGGTTTACTGCCATTCTTTCCCAACGGCTTAAGGGGTTTAAGCCAGGCCATTGTCGTCACTACCTTTGCCTATGGCGCCGGGGCCCTGGCCGCGGCCGTGGGCGATACTCGAAACCCGCGCCGGGCCGTACCTCTGGCGACTGCCGGAATGGCCCTGGCCCAGGCCCTTTTTTTCCTGCTGCCGGTTACCGCCCTGGTGGCTGTTACGCCCTGGTTTCTGATCAGCAGCCAGTCCAGCCCCTTTGTAACCGGTCTGGAACACGCCGGTATCCGCCTTGGCGGCTCAGTGCTAAACGCCATTGTCCTGGTCGCCTCCTCTTCGGTTTTGTTGGGGTCAATGTTTACGGCCGTAACTATGCTGGCTTCCCTGGCCCGGGACAGGGAAGCCCCGGCGTTCTTGATTGCCGGCGAAGGAGAAAAGCCGGTAAAGGCCCTCGTAGTGACGGCGGGGGTGATGCTCCTGGTATCCTTGCTGGCTATCTTCTTACCCCGCCATATCTACCAGTATGCCGTAACGGCTACCGGTTACTTCAGCTTTGTTAACTGGGGGGCCATCCTGGCAGCCCGCCTGTACCTCTCCCTGCCGATCAAAAATGAAGGCCGCCTGGATACGAAAGGGTTAGTCGTTGCAGGGGCAGGGCTGGCCGGCCTGACAGCCATATCCCTTTTAGGATTGACCATGCCGGAGCAGAGGTTCTCCCTGCTGGTAATGGTCGCCAGCACCCTGATTCTGCTGGGTATAGGTATTTTGGTGAAGAGGGAGAAGCTGGCCCCGGAGGCAGGTAACAGGGAGGAAGCAGCCGGCTGGCTGGAGCGACTCCTGGGTGGCCCCGGGCGCAACCCGGTTTAGGAATTGAACTTCCATGTATTAAATCTTGCTTTATGATACTATCGTCCATAAAACGGAGAGGGTACGGCGATGGTATGGAGAGGGTTTGGGGTACCACTTTAAGTTATACTTAAAAGGACGCTTTTCACCCTTTGTTACTTCGCCTAAATAGAACAGCCCTGCTGGCAATACTCCTGCAGGGCTTTTGTCTATGGTTCGGTTCAATAATACATATTGCTTCCCGGAATAATATAAGATATAATCATAATATGATATATGGGAGTGAGATACATGGCTGAGAACACAAAAATGATCCATATTAGAATGCCTGTTTCTCTTGTTAAAGAATTGGATGATCTGATTAAAAAATCGTCTCGTCCTGGGTCCCGTTCCAGGTTTATTGTCGAGGCTGTTGCGAGCAGGCTAAAAAAGGAACATTATCTTAAGGCCGTAAAAGGCCTGGCTGGTATGCTGACCGAAGAAGAAGTTCCCCACTGGAAAGATGACGAGGCCATCAATAAATGGCTAGCCGATAACCGGAAGGTTGACAGAAAGGCGCTTGAAGATAAATGGCAGATGTAACCTATTTGCTTGATACGACGGTTTTTATCGATGTTTCCAGAGGGAATAAGGCTGTAATTGATTGGCTAATATCATGGGCGGATGAACCAGGGGTTTTAGCCACCTCAACTGTGGTAGTAGCTGAGTATTTTTCAAGTCTCCCAATCGACAAACGAAATCAGGCCAAAGACTACTTATTGGCCTTTAACGTTTTACCAGTTACCTTCGAAGATGCGGTGCATGCCGGGGAAATTCGCTGGGATTATGCCAGAAAGGGTATTACTCTTGCTCTGGCTGATGCCCTTCATGGAGCTATCGCTGTAAGGAGAGGGCTCACCGTTGTAACTTCAAATCCGGCCCATTTTCCTTTTGTATCTACTTTTAATCCACGGAAGTGAACTCAAATTTAGAAGTTTGCTTGAAAAACCGGCGCACGGTATTGCAGCTTAAAGCACAAATATATTGTATACTTGTTCTCGGGGTATTGAATGATGGGATTGCTATTTATATAATAGGGCATGGCGGTTGCAGAGCCAGCCATGGGGAATGTCGCCCTGGCTTTAGCCAGGGTTTTTCTTTACGGGGGAGGAGCAGTTTTGAGCCAGTTGAAGATTACAGACACCACCTTGCGCGATGGCCACCAGAGCCTTTGGGCCACCAGGATGACTACGGCCGATATGCTGCCCATTATCGAAAAGATCGATAGTGTCGGGTACCACTCCCTGGAGGTCTGGGGTGGGGCCACCTTCGATGTCTGCATGCGCTTCCTGGATGAGGATCCCTGGGAGCGCCTCCGTACCTTGAAAAAATATGCCCGGCGGACGCCCCTGCAGATGCTTCTCCGGGCCCAGTCCCTGGTGGGCTACCAGCTGTACCCGGACGATGTAGTACGGGCCTTTATCGCCAGGGCCGCGGCCAACGGCATTGATATTATCCGCATTTTCGACGCCCTGAACGACCTGCGCAACATGGAAGTCCCGGTGGAAGCCGCCAAAAAGGAAGGTGTCCACGTCCAGGGAACGGTGGTCTATACCATCAGCCCGGTGCATACCACCGAGCACTACCTGAAAACAGCCCTGGAACTGGAGAGTATGGGGGTCGATTCCATTTGCATTAAAGATATGGCCGGCCTCCTGGCTCCCTTTGAAGCCTATAAACTGGTCAAGCTCTTTAAAGAAAAACTCCACGTCCCCGTTCAGCTCCATAGCCATTACATCGGCGGTCTGGCGGTTGGGGCCTACCTGGAAGCGGCCCGGGCCGGGGTGGATGTCGTCGACACAGCCTCTGTTCCCCTGGCCTTCGGCGCCTCCCAGCCGCCGGTGGAGACGGTGGTCCGGGCCCTGGAGGGAACGCCCTATGACACCGGCCTGGATCTCAACCTCCTCTTTGAAATCGCCCGCTATTTCGACGACCTGCGCCGGGAACTGGGTTACGAGCGCGGCGTCACCCGGATTACCGATATGTGGGTTTTCCAGCACCAGGTCCCCGGGGGCATGATCTCCAACCTGGTCAGCCAGTTAAAGGAACAAAAGGCCGCCGACCGGATCAACGAGGTCCTGGCCGAGATACCCCGGGTACGGGCCGACCTGGGTTACCCGCCCCTGGTCACGCCCACCAGCCAGATTGTCGGTACCCAGGCGGTTTTAAACGTCCTCCTGGGCGAACGTTACAAGATGGTACCCGGCGAGGTGAAGAATTACGTCCGGGGCCTGTACGGCCGGCCGCCGGCACCCATTTCCGAGGAGATCCGGCGCCTGATAATCGGCGATGAAGAGCCCATCCAGGGGCGACCGGCCGACATCCTGGAGCCCCGCCTGGAGGAAGCGCGGCGGGAGATCGGCGATCTGGCCCGTAATGAGGACGACGTGGTTGCCTACGCCATGTTTCCCCAGATTGCCCGGAAATTCTTTGAGAAGCGCCAGCAGGGCCAGCTCCGGCCGGGCCGGCAGTCTTTACCATCCAGGGGCCAGGATAAGGCAGAGGCAGGAGGTACAGCAAAGATGGATCTCAAGGATATCACCCAGCTCATTAAAGCCCTGGAAGAGACGGGGATTACCGAACTGAACCTGGAGAGCGAAGGGGTAAAGGTCATGATCCGCCGCGGTAGCGGCCAGGGGGCGGCGGAGATCCCCGCACCGGAGATAAAAACTGCTGCAGAGGTACTGGCCACAGACGGCGGCGCTCAGGAAACACCTGTCCCGGCCGGAGATATCATTGAAGTCCGGGCGCCCATGGTGGGTACCTTTTACCGGGCTCCCTCTCCCGACGCGCCCCCTTTTGTCGAGGTGGGGACCAGGGTTAAGGCAGGACAAACCCTGTGCATAATAGAGGCGATGAAGCTAATGAACGAGCTCACGGCTGAAACCGGCGGCCAGGTGGTGGCCATCCTGGCCGAAAACGGCCAGCCGGTGGAATACGGCCAGGTCTTGTTCCAGATCAAGAAGGATTAAAGTCTGCACAACTCTGGAGGCTAGCGATGTTTAGAAGGGTTTTAGTTGCCAACCGCGGCGAGATTGCCGTACGGATTATCCGGGCCTGCCGGGAACTGGATATTGAAACGGTGGCCGTTTATTCAGAGGCTGACCGGGATTCCCTGCATACCCGCCTGGCCGATAAGGCCGTCTGTATCGGGCCGGCCCCGGCTAACCGCAGCTACCTGCATATTCCCAGCATCATTACCGCCGCCAGGATGAGCGGAGCCGACGCCATTCACCCCGGTTACGGTTTCCTGGCGGAGAATCCCTACTTCGCCGAGATGTGCGAAACGTCGGGGATTACCTTCATCGGCCCCTCGCCTCGTTCCATGCAGCTTATGGGGGATAAGGCCACGGCCCGGGCAACCATGATCGCCGCCGGGGTGCCGGTAGTCCCCGGCTCCGAGGGTGTAATCAAAGACCTGGACGCCGCCCTGGCGGTAGCCAAAGAGATAGGATACCCGGTGTTGATTAAAGCTGCGGCCGGCGGTGGCGGCCGGGGGATCCGCGTCGCCCAGGGGCCCAGGGAGCTACGCCAGGCCGTTTTTACCGCCCAGCGGGAAGCCGAGGCCGCCTTTGGAAACTCCCAGGTTTACCTGGAGAAATATATTGAAAAACCGCGCCATATAGAGTTTCAAATAATCGGCGACAGGGAAGGAAATATCATCCACCTTGGGGAGCGCGACTGCTCCTTGCAGCGGCGCAACCAGAAAATCCTGGAGGAGGCTCCTTCAGGAGCCCTTACCCCCGAACTGCGCCAGGAAATGGGCGCCCTGGCCCTGAAGGCCGCCAGGGCCGCCAATTACTACAGCACCGGCACGGTAGAGTTTTTACTGGATAAATACGGCCATTACTATTTTATAGAAATGAATACCCGCATCCAGGTGGAACACCCGGTTACCGAGGCCGTCACCGGCATCGACCTGGTTCAGGAACAGATTAAAATTGCCGCCGGCGAGCCGCTGCGCCTGGCCCAGGAGGATGTCCAGATCCGTGGCCATGCCCTGGAGTGCCGGATCAATGCCGAGGACCCAGCCCATAACTTCCGGCCGGCCCCGGGCCGTATTGAACGCTATCACGCGCCAGGGGGATTCGGCATCCGGGTGGAGAGCGCTGTTTACAGCGGTTACACCATCCCGCCCTTTTATGACTCCTTGATTGCCAAGGTTATTGCCTGGGCCCCGGACAGGGAAGCAGCCATCAACCGCATGAGCGGGGCTTTGAAAGAAATGGTGATTGAAGGGGTGCCTACTACCATTCCCTTTCACCAGCAGATTATGGCCAATGCCTTTTTCCGGCGCGGGGAGATCTACACCAACTTCATCCAGCGCCGCTTAATGGCCGGTTAAGATTTACAGGCTGGCAGTTGAGGTCGCTGCCAGCCTTTGGTATAATAAAAGGACGAATAAATGGAGGTGGGCAGGGTGGATCAAATCCTGGAACAAGAGGCCAAAACTGACCTAGGCACCATTAAGATCGCCAATGAGGTGGTGGCTATCATCGCCGGCCTGGCGGCCACGGAGATTGAAGGTGTAGCCGGCATGAGCGGCGGTATTGCCGGGGGCATTACCGAACTCCTGGGCCGGAAGAACCTGGCCAAGGGCGTCAAAGTCGAGGTTGGCGAAAAGGAAGCTGCCGTAGACCTGTACATAGTAGTCAATTTCGGCGTCCGCATTCCCGATGTGGCCATCAAGGTCCAGGAGAATGTGAAAAAGGCCATCGAAGGAATGACCGGTCTCCAGGTCGTCGAGGTCAACGTCCACGTCCAGGGTGTTGTCTTCCCCCAGGAGACCAGGGATGAAGAAACCAGCCGGGTACGCTAGGGGGGAGGGACATTGTCGGTACTTGACCGGGCCCTGCTGGCCCTTTTTGCTTTAATAACCGCCATCCTGGCCGGAATCTTCCTGGCGGTAATTGCCGGTTGGAGTGTTCCCCTGGATCTTTTTGAGCTTAGCCTCTTAAACAACGATTACCGCCTGCTGGCAGGGGTCGTCGCCCTTATCTTTTTCCTGCTGGCCATGCGTTTTCTCCTGGGCAGTCTGCGCCTGGCACAGGCTGGCGAAGGGAGGGCGGTTATTAAAGCCGCCGACCTGGGCCTGGTGAGTATCTCCCTGCCGGCCCTGGAGCACCTGGTTACCAGGGCGGCCCGCCAGGTAAAGGGCGTACGGGAGATTCGTCCCCGGCTGAACTATGGGCCTGAAGGGCTGGCCATCAGGTTAAACATCACCGTTAACCCCGACCGCAACCTGCCGGAAATGGCCGCGGAGCTCCAGGAGAAAGTCCGGGAGTATGTAATTGCCACTGCCGGCCTGGAGGTACCGGAGGTCCAGGTACGCATTAATGGTATCTTCCAGGAAGGCCAGCGCCGGGTGGAATAGGGGAGAGAGGCATGGAAGAATTCGTCGCCTGGTTGGGCTACCTGTGGCGAGAGCACCGGGGGAAGGTATTGGGAGTTGTGCTGGGCCTTCTCTTTGGTCTTTTAACAGCCATCTGGGGCTTCGGCAAGGCCCTTTTTATCGGCATTTGTGCGACCCTGGGTTACTTGGTGGGACGCCGCCTTGATGAGGGCCAGGGGTGGCAAGAACTATGGAAACGCTTTTTTGGCGATCGCTGGTAAGGGGGATGGCATTTGCTTAGACGGGCAGCAAGGGCCAAGGCCTTGCAGGCTCTCTTTGCCATTGACGTTGGAGGTACCAGCCCGGATATGGCCCTGGAACAGGTACTGGAGGAAGGGGAACTACCACCCAGGGCTATGACCTTCACCAGGGAACTGGTAGAGGGAACAATGGCCAAGCGCGATGCGATCGATGCGATTATCCGTAAATACGCCGTGGGCTGGCGGTTGGAACGCTTGGCGGCGGTAGATCGCAATATTCTGCGGATGGCATTGTACGAGATGCAGTACCACCGGGAGACACCGGTCCGTGTGGTCATCAATGAGGCCATCGAACTGGCCAAAAACTTTAATAACGAAGAAGCTGGCCGCTTCGTCAACGGTCTCCTGGATAACGCCCGCAAGGATCTGGGGCTGAGTGAGGAAATAGAAAATGGCTATTCTGGGGATTGACACCAGCGCCTATACCTGTTCGGCGGCCGCCATCAGCCAGGATGGCGAACTATTGGCAGCCCACCGTCGCCTTTTGCCGGTACCTCCGGGTGAAAGGGGCCTGCAGCAGGCTACGGCGGTTTTTCATCACGTCCAGATCCTGCCGGAGGTCCTGTCAGAAGTTTTTGCCGCCGTCCCGGCGGCCAGGATCAGGAGAGTGGTTGCCTCTGTCAAACCGCGGCCGGTAGAAGGCTCTTATATGCCGGTCTTTACCGTGGCTGCCGGGCAGGGTCGCATCCTGGCGGCCGCTTTAGGCGTACCCTTTCGGGCCACCACCCACCAGGAAGGCCATATACAGGCCGGCTTGTGGTCGTCAGGCTGGCAGCCGTCGGACTCCTTTCTGGCGGTCCATCTCTCGGGCGGTACCTCGGAAGTACTCCTGGTGAGCCGGAAACCGGGGGGCTTTACCATTGAGAAGCTGGGAGGTACCCTGGACCTTCATGCCGGCCAGCTAGTTGACCGCGCCGGGGTCCTGATGGGGCTCGAGTTTCCGGCTGGCCCCGCCCTGGAGCGCCTGGCCCGGGAAGCGGGCCCGGAAATGGAAAAGGTCCACCTGACCTCGGCCGTGAGGGGCTATAACTTCAGCTTTTCCGGCCCGGCCAGCCAGGCGGAGCGGCTCCTCGCGGCCGGGGCACCTCCGGCCGCCGTGGCCAGGGCGGTGGAACAGTGTATTGCCAATACCCTGGAGCGGGTGCTGCGGCCGGCAGTAGAGGCTACCGGCCTGCGGGATATCTTAATTGTCGGCGGGGTAGCGGCCAACAACTACCTGCGGCAGCGCCTGCGCCACCGCCTGGAACATCCGGCAGTAGCGGCGCGCCTGCATTTTGCCGCCCCGGAACACAGCTCCGACAACGCTATCGGCGTAGCCCTCCTGGGACTGGAGGTAGACCCCCGGGAAAAAGGATAGGTTGCAGGGGAAAAACCGGGCTTCAAGCCCGGCTATTTTTTTCTTCCGGCACTGGTTCAACTCTGACTTGCCGGGCGGACGGTTGCTGGCGCAGGTCCGGGATGAAGAAAGCCAGAGCGGCGCCAATGGCCGGGATAACGGCCATGATCTGGATGGTGAAGGGTACCCCGTGGGCGTCGGCAATACCCCCCAGGAGGAAGGTCCCCAGGCCGCCGGTGCCGATGGCAAATCCCATCATCAGGCCCGAGGCCATACCGACGTGTTCGGGGAGAATATTCTGGGCCAGGACAATGGCCGGGGCAAAGGTTGAAACCAGGGCAAAACCGCTCAGGGCGAGCAGGATGGCCACCCAGGCTCCCTGGACATAGGGGAAAGTCACCACCATGGGGATGAGGACCAGCATCGAGCCAATTATCATCCTCTTTGCGCCCCAGTAGTCGGCCAGCCGCCCACCCACCAGGGTGCCCACCGCCCCGGCAATGAGGAAAATAGACAGCATGCTGCTGGCGAAGTGTTCATTCCCGTGGAGGAAATTCAGGTAATAGAAGGGGATGTAATAGGTAAGGCCGCTCTGGAGCCAGGAACGCATGATGACCACCAGCACCAGCAGGGTAATGGCTACCAGGGGGGCCTGGCTTGTTTTTGCCCGGGGGTTACCGGCGGGGGCTGCTTGATGGCCCCCGGCCATGGCCCGGCCCAGGGCAGGCAGGGTATGGCTGAGCAGGGCTACAGTAACAGATGTAGGAATAAGGATTATCCAGGAGGCCCGGAGCCCGCCATGGCTGAGGATAAAGGTGGCAATGAGGGGTCCCAGGCCAAAGCCCACGTTGCCGCCGACGGAAAAAATAGACATGGAACTGGCCTGCATAGGCCCGCTGATGTAGTGGGCCGATTTAGAGGCCTCCGGGTGATAGGCGGCAACTCCCAGGCCGCTGATAAAGACGGCTGCTACCAAGAGGTAGTAATTGGCGGCATAGCCCGCGGCCACCATCCCCAGCCCAGCCACCAGGCAACCTGCAGGGAGCAGCCAGCGCAGCTGGTGCCGGTCCGACCAGTAGCCGAAGAGTGGTTGGATTACCGAAGAACTGATATTAGAAAGGAAGACTACCAGGCCTGCAGCTGCATAGCTCAGGCCATACTGATCTTTATAGACGGAAAGGAAGATGGGCAGGAGGCCCTGGTTGATATCGGTAACCATATGCCCCAGGCTTAAAAGATAGAGAATTCGTTTCCTCAAAGCTATACCCCCAATCTCTTCATATATTAATACCGGTATGATTGGCGGTCAAGGACCATTTACGCTGGAGGAGATGGGCGAAAGGAGTATTGTGAATTCATGCACATGATTTGGGACAGTTAGCAGGAATAAAGATTTTTGCGTCGAACTCATAATTTATGAAAAGGTTTTTTTGTGATAGAATAACATCTGTTAGGCCTTAACATCATAAGCAAGGGGGTAGGGCTGTTAGTGTACCGCATTGTCCGCAAAGAGGTCATGTCGCCGGTTATCAAGCTGCTGGAGATTGAGGCCCCGGAAGTAGCTGCCAAGGCTCAACCGGGCCAGTTTATCATTCTCCGCCTGGATGAAGAGGGAGAGCGCATTCCCTTGACCATTGCCGACTTTGACCGTACCCGGGGCACCATCACGACCATTTTCCAGGAAGTTGGTTATACCACCCGGCGCCTGGGTTGCCTGGAGACGGGGGATAGCCTGGCCGATTTTGTTGGCCCCCTGGGACTACCCTCGGAGATTGAGAATTACGGTCGCGTGGTCTGCGTGGGCGGCGGCGTGGGTGTAGCCCCGGTTTATCCTATAGCCAGGGCTTTAAAGGAAGCCGGTAATGAAGTGATATCCATTATCGGCGCCCGGACCAAAGACTTGCTACTGTTGGAAGACGAGATGCGGGCTGTATCCAGTGAACTTTTGGTTGCTACCGATGACGGTAGCTACGGTCACCATGGTTTCGTCACTGACCTGTTAAAGCAGGTCCTGGAGGAAAGGGGCAAGGTAGCACGGGTCTGGGGTATCGGCCCGGTGGTCATGATGCGGGCGGTGGCCGAAACCACCCGGCCCTTTGGCGTCAAAACTATTGTCAGTATGAACCCCATCATGGTTGATGGTACCGGCATGTGTGGTGCCTGCCGGGTAAGCGTTGGCGGGGAGACCAAGTTTGCCTGCGTCGACGGGCCGGAATTTGACGGCCATGAGATTGACTGGCAACTGGCTTTACGACGGATGAACATGTACCGGGAAGAAGAGCAGGAAATTATTAAAGCCCATGAGGGAGGTGGCTGCGGATGCCATTAATCCCTAAGAAGACCCCTATGCCTTCCCAGGAACCCAGGGAGCGGATTCATAACTTCAACGAAGTAGCGCAGGGTTATACCCGGGAAATGGCCCTGGCTGAGGCTCAGCGTTGCCTTCAGTGCAAAAAGGCCCCCTGCCGCCAGGGTTGCCCGGTAGAAGTAGATATACCGGCCTTTATCGCCCGCTTGAAGGAGCAGGACTTTGACGGCGCCATTGCCAAGATCAAAGAAAAGAATAACCTGCCGGCCATCTGCGGCCGGGTTTGCCCCCAGGAAAACCAGTGTGAAAAATTCTGCACCCTCGGCAAAAAACACGAGCCAGTGGCCATCGGTCGCCTGGAGCGCTTCCTGGCCGATTACCAGCTGGCCAAAGGCGAGACGGCCAGTAGCGAAAAGGCGCCACCCAGCGGTTACAAAGTGGCGGTCATCGGTTCCGGGCCGGCCGGCCTGACGGCTGCTGCCGACCTGGCCAGGATGGGACATCAGGTAACAGTCTTTGAGGCCCTCCATGTACCCGGGGGCGTGCTCATGTACGGTATTCCCGAGTTCCGGTTGCCGAAAAGGATTGTTCAACAGGAGATAGATACTATTCGCCGTCTTGGGGTGGAGATCCGGACCAATGCCGTGGTAGGCAAGCTGACTACGGTGGACGAGTTGCTGGAGAACGGTTACGACGCCGTCTTCATCGGTACGGGGGCCGGGTTGCCCCACTTTATGGGGATTCCCGGGGAGAACCTCCTGGGCGTTTACTCGGCCAATGAGTTTTTGACCCGGACCAACCTGATGAAGGCCTACCTATTCCCCCGGTATGCTACTCCCATCAAGGTCGGGAAACGGGTGGCCGTCATCGGCGCCGGCAATGTAGCCATGGATGCCGCCCGTACAGCTTTGCGCCTGGGAGCCGAGGAATCCTATATCGTTTACCGCCGTTCGGCAGCGGAGATGCCAGCCCGCAAGGAAGAAGTCGAGCACGCCGAGGAAGAAGGCGTCCAGTTCCGCCTCCTAACCAGTCCTGTGCGTATCCACGGCAACGACCAGGGCGTAGTTACAGGCATGACCTGCCAGCGCTTCGAACTGGGCGAACCCGATGCCTCCGGCCGGCGACGTCCGGTGCCCATTCCCGGTTCTGAGTACGACATGGCGGTCGATACCGTCGTCATCGCCATCGGCCAGGGACCTAATCCCTTGGTCCTGCGGACAACTCCGGGCCTGAAGCTCACAAGCAAGGGAACCATTGCCGCCGACGAGGCAACCGGTGCCACTTCCCGTAAGGGCGTTTTTGCCGGCGGTGACATCGTCACCGGGGCGGCTACCGTCATCCTGGCCATGGGAGCCGGTAAAGCGGCCGCCCGGGCCATTGACGCCTATCTACGGGAAAAATAATATATAAAGGAGGGTATTTTTATGCCAGCCCAGATCCTCGACGGGAAAAAGATTGCTGCCGAAGTAAGGGCTGAAGTAAAGGAGGAGGTATCCCGGTTAAAGGCGGAAGGTATTAACCCAGGCCTGGCCGTAGTCCTGGTGGGCGAAGACCCGGCTTCCCAGGTGTACGTCCGTAACAAGCACCGCGCCTGTGAGGAGGTCGGTATCTACTCCGAGGTTCACCGCCTGCCGGCGGCGACCAGCCAGGCCGAACTCTTAAAGCTGATCGACCAGCTCAATAAAGATCCCAAGATTCACGGCATCCTGGTCCAGTTGCCGTTGCCTGATCATATTGATGAGAAGAAAGTCATCGATGCCATCGCCCTGGAAAAGGATGTTGACGGGTTCAGCCCGGCCAACGTCGGCAACCTGGTTATCGGCGATAAATGCTTCTATCCATGCACACCCCACGGCTGTATGGTTTTGCTGGAAAAAGCCGGTATTGATCCCAAGGGTAAAAAGGCAGTGGTCGTCGGCCGGAGCAATATCGTCGGCAAGCCAGTAGCAATGATGCTCCTGGCCCGCCACGCCACGGTGACCATCTGTCACTCCCGCACCAGGGACCTGGCAGCCGAATGCCGGCAGGCCGACATTCTCATTGCGGCCGTAGGGAAGCCGGAGTTGATTACCGGGGATATGATTAAAGAGGGCGCGGTAGTTATCGACGTAGGTATCAACCGGGTCGGCGAGAAAAAGCTGGTGGGCGACGTCCACTTCGAGAGTGCGGCCCAGAAGGCCGGTTGGATCACTCCCGTACCCGGCGGGGTAGGTCCCATGACCATTGCCATGCTCTTGAAGAATACAGTCGAGGCGGCCCGGCGCTAGTGCCGGAGGTTAAAGTCCTGGCGGTGAGGGAACTCACCGCCTATTTGCAGCGCCTCCTGGCCAACGACGGCCGCCTGGCCAATGTCTGGGTAAAGGGCGAGATCTCCAACCTGCGCTCTCCAACCTCGGGCCATCTCTATTTCAGTCTCAAGGACCAGGCTGCGACCCTGCGCTGCGTGATGTTTCAGGGCCGTAGCCGGGGCCTATCCCTGGGCCTGCGCGACGGCCTGGAGGTAATCGCCAGGGGTCAGGTGGCCATTTACCCCCGGGACGGCGTCTACCAGCTCTATGTAGCCGAAATCTTCCCGGCAGGGACCGGCCTGGCCAGCCTGGCCCTCCAGGAGTTGACCGCCCGCCTGGAACGGGAGGGTCTCTTTGCCGCCGACCGCAAGCGGCCCCTGCCCCTGTTGCCACGCCGGGTGGGCCTGGTGACCTCCCCAACCGGGGCCGCCCTACGGGATATGATAACCATCAGCCGGCGCCGCTTCCCCGGGATTGAACTGATCCTGGCGCCGGCCAGGGTCCAGGGGGAGGTGGCGCCCCGCCAGCTGGCCCTGGCCCTGGAACTTCTGGCAAAAAGGGGAGGCGTTGATGTCATTATTATCGGCCGCGGTGGCGGCTCGGCCGAAGATTTAAGCGCCTTCAACACCGAACTGGTGGCCAGGGCCATCTATGCCTGTCCGGTACCCGTCATTGCTGCCGTAGGCCATGAGACGGATCTCACCCTGGCCGACAGGGTAGCCGACCGGCGGGCGCCTACTCCTTCGGCGGCGGCGGAAATGGCCGTACCGGTGCGGGCAGAACTGGAACAGCGCCTGAAGAGCCTGGCGGAGCGGGCCCGCCGCGGTATGGAACACCGCCTGGAGTTAGCCCGGGCTCGGCTGGAGCGCCTGACCAAAAGCAGCGGCCTGGATCGGCCCCGCCAGGAGCTATATTACCGCCAGCAGTACGTGGATGGCCTGGAACAGCGCCTGCTGGCCTCCTGGGAGCGTCGTTCCCGGGAGCGGGAGCAGGGTCTTAATCTCCTGGCTGCCCGCCTGGAAGCCGCCAGCCCCCTGGCCATCCTGGCGCGTGGCTACGCCGTTTGCCGCCGTCCCGGCGACGGAGCGCCCCTGAAATCCAGCCGGGAAGTGCTCCCCGGGGAGAAGGTGGAGGTCATCCTGAAGGAAGGCCTTCTCCGGTGCCAGGTCGAAGAAGTCGGCGGATAGGATGCAACTTACAAACCAAGCCACAATTTCACGGAGGAGCCCCACATGGGAGCCGACGCCTCCGCCATGAACAATGAAAATGTAAGCGATAGGGGCTGGGGGTACAGGCGGAGGGCGACTTGGTTCGAGGCGCTAGCAAACTCAGCGAAGCCGCAGGGAGGCGGCGGTGAACGGGATGGGGATCGTAACGAGAGATCAGGAACGAAAGGTTCCACTCTCCGCAACGATTATCCCAAGAGATAGTGCCGTGCCACCCCCGCCGCCGAGCAAGGCTGAGCGCCAAGTTTGCTAGCCGAGAACCACCGGAGACCGGAGCCTGTACCTCCAGCCCCCAAGAAGCTGGAATACGTAAGCAACGTTTTTGGTAGTAATCCTATATCCGGAGGAACGATATGCCCGAAGAGGAACAGTTGACCTTCGAAGCGGCCCTGCAAAAGCTGGAAGAAGTAGTCCAGGCCCTGGAGGGTGAAGGCCTGACCCTGGAGGATTCCCTGGCCTATTACCAGGAAGGCATTCGCCTGGTACGCCTGTGCCGGCAGCGCCTGAAAGAGGTTGAGGGTAAGCTCCAGGTGATCCTCCTCCAGGACGGGGAAGTAGTAACCAGGGAGCTCTCCCTTCCCGGGGGTGAAAACCACGGAACTTGAAAGCTACCTGGCTGAACGGCGGCAACTGGTCCAGGAGGCCCTGGCCCGCAACCTGCCACCTCCGGACACCTACCCGCCGGCGGTGCACCAGGCCATGCACTACAGCCTTTTTGCCGGGGGTAAAAGGCTAAGGCCTATCCTCGTCCTGGCTGCCGGCGAAGCCGTGGGCAGCCAGCCGGAGCCCTTATTACCGGCAGCCTGCGCCGTGGAATTTATCCACACCTATTCCCTTATCCACGATGACCTGCCGGCGATGGATAATGACGATTACCGCCGCGGCCGGCCGACATGCCATAAAGTCTACGGTGAAGCTATCGCCCTGCTGGCCGGTGATGCCCTCCTGACCCTAGCTTTTGAAGTCTTGAGCAGGATACCGGCGACCATACCGCCGGAGAGAATTCTCCGGGCAACCAGGGAGCTGGCTGCCTCCGCCGGTAGCCAGGGGCTTATAGGCGGCCAGGTGGTGGATATGGAGGCCGAAGGGCAGCCGGTTACTTTAGAAAAGGTAAACTACATTCATAACCATAAAACCGGTAGCCTGATCCGGGCCTGCCTGCGCCTGGGGGGCATCCTGGGAGGCGCGGGAGAGGAACAACTGGCCTTACTGACCCGTTACGGGGAAGCCCTGGGCCTGGCCTTCCAGATAACCGACGACATTCTGGATATTACCGGCGATTTCAGCCAGACGGGCAAGCAGGGCGGGGTGGATGCCGCCCGGGGCAAGGCGACCTACCCGGCCTGCCTGGGGGTGGAGGCCTCCCGGCAAAAGGCCGGGGAATTATGCGCTGAGGCAGGAGCCTTGGCCAGGGCCCTGGGACCGGCGGCCGAACCCCTGGAACTCCTGGCAGGCTTTGTCCTAAGGCGGCAAGGCTGAGCATGAAGGTGCCTCAGGGAGGGCAAAAGGTTACGCTGCCGGCCAGCAACTGAGGTCGCCTGTGGCCAACCGGGGACTTAAGCCGTGGTGCTTGCCGATTACGGCCTGATATCTTATAATACATCATGTCAGCGAAAAAACTTGCATACCATGTTTTGGTGGGTGGCGCAGTATTCTAGTCAAGACCACCATCTTTGAAGGCGGGCCTAAAAATCCGTCAAGGGCACACCGATGAAGTTCCTGGTGCTGGCTGCCGACGCCCAGTCGGGGGTTGGTACTGGGAGTTAAGGAGGGGGGGCGATCTACAATGGCATGTAGGCGTGGACCCTCCCTCCGTGGAGACCCAAGTTCGTGGGAAAGTTCCGCGGCAGGAGCAAATACTATGGCTTGGGGTGGAAATCTGCAGTTGGTACTGAGGGTGCTGGCTGCAGTGTAGCCTGCCTTGAGCGGCAGGGGTGGATGCAGGCGATAAGCCTATCACGATTTTCGCCGAAAATCGTGGAGTAAGCGGAAACCCCTGTTGCAAAAGAGGCTAGAAGATGGATGGAATTGCCGGGGAAAACCCCTAGACTGTTTACCACGTGTAAGGCTGGCCGGGGATTAAAGTATGTGCTAAGTGGTAATCCAGTCCTGCTACCGGTGACGGCGCAGGGCAGCCTTTAAAGGGAAACCGCCATGACGGCGACGCATGGTAGGCTACCGGGAAAACCTACTGGACCTAAGCCATAACATTTATCCGGCCAGTCGCCACCCACCCGTAATTTTCATTTCTATGTTTTAGCCCTACATAACCTTGTCGGTGGCGGAGGCATCAATATACTTGGCCAAGACACAAGGTCGTTCCTCCTGGAAGAATGCCCTGACCATGGGCGGGGGGACTTTTTTTATAGCCCTGGCAGCAGGCTATGGTTCCCAGTTTTTTTTGGGTAAAATAACGTCGATAATTCTCTCCTTCGCCCTGTTGCTCTTTATTATACTGGCAGGCATCATCTTTGATATTATTGGCGTGGCCACGGCGGCCGCCAGCGAAGCCCCCCTGAACGCCAGGGCTGCCAAAAGGATACCCGGAGCCCGCCAGGCCTTAAGGCTGTTGCGCAAAGCCGATCGCGTAACCACCTTTTGTAACGACGTCGTTGGCGACGCCAGCGGCACCTTAAGCGGGGCAGTAGGGGCGGTGATCATCCTGCGCTTGGCCGGCCAGCACGGGGCGGAAGATATCCTCATAAGCACCATCACAACGGCAGTGATCGCAGCGGTAACAGTGGGCGGCAAGGCGATGGGCAAGAGTTTCGCCCTGCGTGAGGCCAACGAGGTTGTCTTTTTTGTGGGTCGGGTCTTGTATGCCATCGAAAGGCTAACCGGGTGGCAACCCATACCAAATGGACCCAGGAAAGGAAGGCGGCCATGAGCCTGCTAGAAAAAATCAACGAACCGGCAGCCATAAAAAAATTTACCCTTGCCGAGCTTGATATACTCGCCAGGGAAATCCGCCAGGAACTGGTCCAGACGGTCGCCCGCACGGGCGGTCACCTGGCCCCCAACCTTGGGGTTGTGGAGCTGACCCTGGCCCTGCACAGCGTCTTTGATCTACCCCGGGATAAAATCATCTGGGACGTCGGCCACCAGTGCTACGTTCATAAGATCCTTACCGGACGGCGCCAGGAAATGACCAGCCTGCGTCAGTTCGGGGGCCTGAGCGGTTTTCCCAAGCGGGCCGAAAGCCCCTACGACGCCTTTGATACCGGGCATAGCAGCACCTCGATCTCGGCTGCCCTGGGGATGGCCCTGGCCCGGGACTTAAAGGGAGAAGACTACCAGGTGGTGGCTGTTATCGGCGATGGTGCCCTGACGGGCGGGATGGCTTTCGAAGCCATGAACCATGCCGGCCACCTGCAGGCCAACTTGATTGTTGTCTTAAATGATAATGAGATGTCTATCGCCCCTCCGGTTGGTGGCCTGGCGGCCTATCTTTCCCGCCTGCGGACGGACCCCATGTATTCCCGAGGTAAGGAAGAGCTGGAGAATCTTCTCAACCGGCTCCCCCATTTAGGTCCCCGGGTGCTCAAGGTAATTGATCGCCTCAAGGACAGCTTTAAATATCTGGTCGTTCCAGGCATGTTTTTCGAAGAGATTGGTTTTACCTACCTGGGGCCCATTGAAGGTCACAATATTGCCCGGTTAAAAGAGGTCCTCCAGCATGCCCGGAATACCAGAGGCCCGGTCCTGGTACATGTAATTACCACCAAGGGGAAGGGTTACCAGCCGGCCGAGGACCATCCCGACCGCTTCCACGGCATAGGCCCCTTTGATCCGGCAACAGGGGAACCCCTGGCCGGAGGAGGGCCGCCGACCTACACCTCTGTTTTTGGTGCCGAACTGGTGCGCCAGGGGGAAAAGAACAACCGCCTGGTGGCCATAACGGCTGCCATGCCCGATGGCACCGGCCTGACGCCCTTTGCCCGGCGCTTCCCCAAACGCTTTTTTGATGTCGGCATCGCCGAGCAGCACGCCCTGACCCTGGCCGCCGGCCTGGCCGCTGCCGGGATGCACCCTGTAGTAGCCATCTATTCTACTTTTTTACAGCGGGCCATTGACCAGGTAATCCACGATATCGCCTTAATGGAGCTGCCGGTGGTCCTGGCCATTGACCGGGCCGGCCTGGTAGGTGAAGACGGTGAAACCCACCAGGGTCTCTTTGATGTGTCCCTGTTGCGTTGTGTTCCCGGCCTGGTCCTCATGGCACCCAAGGATGAACAGGAACTGCGCCACATGCTGGTAACCGCCCTCCAGTACCAAGGACCGGCGGCGCTGCGCTACCCCCGGGGCGCCGGTATGGGTGTGCCCCTGACGGGAACGGCCCAGCCTTTGCCCATTGGCAAGGGTGAAGTCCTGCGTCGTGGCCGGGATGTCACCATCCTGGCTCTAGGCCCCCTGGCGTATGCAGCCCTGGAAGCGGCCGGGGACCTGGCAGCCCGGGGTATCGAAGCCACCGTCATTAATCCCCGGTTTATTAAGCCCCTGGATGAAGACCTGATCCTCACCTGGGCGGATCGCACCGGCCATCTGGTGACCGTGGAAGAACACGTCCTGGCCGGGGGCTTTGGCAGCGCCGTTCTGGAACTCCTGGCACGGAACGGGCGCAAGGGTATCCGGGTGCGGTGCCTGGGGGTGAAGGACGAGTTTGTCCACCAGGGTAAACCAGCCATTTTACGGGAACACTTAGGCTTGACTCCGGCCGGGATCAGGGCTGCCGTCCAGGCGCTGCTGGCGGAGACCCCGGTCCTGCACCGGCGGCGCAACCAGACAAAGGGGATTTCCGGTGGCTAAGGAACGATTGGACCTCCTGCTGGTGAGGCGGGGCCTCTACCCCAGCAGGGAACAGGCCCGGACGGCCATCATGGCCGGCGAGGTCCTGGTTAACAATGTTCCAGTCGATAAGCCAGGCGCTGCCGTGCCGGATACAGCGACCATCCGTCTCCTTGGCCAGCACCTCCCTTACGTCAGCCGGGGAGGGTTAAAGCTCGCCCGGGCCCTGGAGGTCTTTAGTATCGATCTGCATGGTAAAATAATCCTGGACGTCGGCGCTTCTACCGGCGGCTTTACCGACTGCGCCCTCAAGCACGGTGCCGCCCGCGTTTATGCCGTCGATGTGGGTTACGGACAACTGGCCTGGTCCCTGCGCCAGGACCCAAGGGTTATAGTAATGGAAAGGGTCAACGCCCGTTACCTGGAGTCTTCCAGTTTTGGCGAACCGGCAGACGTGGCAACTATTGATGTTTCCTTCATATCTTTGCTCAAGGTCCTGCCCGCTGTGGCCAGTTGCCTGAAACCGGAGGGGGAAATAATCGCCCTGGTAAAACCCCAGTTTGAAGCCGGGCCCGGCCGGGTCGGTAAAAAGGGTGTGGTACGGGAGGCAGCCGTCCACCGGGCGGTATTACAGGAAGTACTGGCTGCTGCGGTTGACCTGGGCTTGAAAATCAAGGGCCTTACCTACTCGCCCATCAAGGGGCCGGAGGGTAACGTGGAATTCCTCCTCTGGCTGGGTTTAACCGGCCAGGGCCTGGAGAAGGAGGCCTGGGAGAGCCTCATCAACCGGGTAGTTGCTGCGGCCCACGAGGGACTGTTGAAGCCGTAGTTTCATAGCGGGGGAGATAACCCCGCCGGGGAAATGAGGGATTGCATTGCAGCGGATAGGTATGGTGGCCAACCTGGAAAAACCCCGGGTACGAGAAACGGCCCTGGATATCATAAACTACCTGGAGAGCAGGAACGTCCGGGTGCTGATCTCCACCAGGAAGGCTGCTGCCCTGGGGTGCCCCGAAAAGGGTGTAGCGGAAGAAGAAGTAATTGCCGCCGAGGGACTTTTAGCCCTGGGGGGCGATGGCACCCTCCTGCGGGCGGCGCAGCTGGTGGCCCCGGCCGGGACGCCGATCCTGGGGATCAACCTGGGGCACCTGGGCTTCCTGACGGAGATAGAGCTGACGGAGCTCTACCCGGCCCTCGACAAACTCCTGGCCGGCGCCTACCGCATCGAAGAGCGCATGATGCTCCGGGGAACGGTCCAGAGGCCGGAAAAGGCATTAACCTGCACCGCTTTAAACGACATTGTCGTGACCAAGGGTGCTTTTTCCCGGATGCTCCGCCTGGAGGTTTATATTGATACAGCCTATCTGGATACATACCCGGCCGACGGACTGATTGTCTCCTCCCCCACCGGCTCGACGGCTTACTCCCTGTCGGCCGGTGGTCCCCTGGTTTCACCCCAGCTCCAGGTAATGATCCTGACCCCCATCTGTCCCCATACCCTTTATACCCGACCCCTGGTGGTACCGGGGGAACAGGAGATCAGGGTCTGTGTCCATGCGCCCGGGGCCGAAGTTATGCTGACTGTCGACGGCCAGCAAGGTTTGCACCTCCGTGACGGTGACGTCATCAGGGTAACCAGGGCCAGAACCCCGGCCCGTTTAATCAGGCTGCAAGATAACACCTTTTATAGCCTGGTACGGGAGAAACTGAAGGAAGGGGGGAGCCGGCAGGATGATGAAAACCCAGCGGCAACAGTTAATCCTGAAACTGATAGCAAGTACCCCCATAGCCACCCAGGATCAACTGGCTAGAGAGTTGCGAAGGCGCGGTCTCAGGGTGACCCAGGCTACTGTCTCCCGGGATATCAAAGAACTGGGTCTGATCAAGGTACCGGCGGGGGAAAACCTCTACCGCTATGCCGCGCCCCCCGGGCAACGCCTTATAAACCCTTATGGCCGGCTGCAGCGTCTCTTTGCGGATTCCGTCACCAAGATCGATGACAGCGAAAATTTAATTTTAATCCGGACCCTGCCGGGAACGGCCCACGCCGTGGCTTCCTGCCTGGATTCCCTTGACTGGCCGGAGGTTATCGGCACCGTTGCCGGCGACGATACCATTCTGGTGATTGTCAAGCCCAAGGAAGCGGTAGCCACGGTTCTCCAACGCTTCCGGGAACTCGGGGAAGGGTGAGGCAGAGTGCTCCAGGAACTGCAAATCGAAAACCTGGCGCTAATCGAGTCCCTGCAGCTCAACCTGGAGCCGGGGCTGACGGTTCTTACCGGGGAAACGGGTGCCGGCAAGTCCATTATCGTCGACGCCGTGGGACTGCTGGTAGGGGCCCGAGCCTCGGGCGAGTATATCCGCGCCGGGGCGGATAAGGCGGTAGTCAGGGGCCTCTTCCAGGTAGCCGGCCTGCCGGGCCTTAAGGAAACCCTGTCTGCCATGGGGGTGGCTGCGGAGGACGACGGGACCCTGCTCCTTTGCCGGGAGATCAGCCGCAGCGGTCGCCACAGCTGCCGGGTAAACGGGCGCAGCCTGACTCTGGGTATGTACCAGAGAATTGGCCAGATGCTGGTAGATATCCACGGCCAGCACGCCTACCAGTCCCTCCTGCGGCCGGCTTATCAAATGGATATGCTGGATAGCCTGGCCGGCCTGATGGAGCTCAGGCAGGAGGTCGGAGAGTTATATACCAGGTGGCAGGATTTAAAAAAGGAACTGGAGGAACTCTGCGGCGACAGGGGGGAGCGGGAACGGCAACGTGATCTCTGGCAATACCAGCTCCAGGAAATAGGCGCCGCCAACCTTACCCCCGGGGAAGAGGAAGAATTGAGCCGCCAGCGGGAAATCCTCAATAACGGGGAAAGGCTGGCCAGGGGTGCGGCGGTCGTTTATGCTGCCCTCTTTGAGGAAGAAGGCAGATCGGCCTACGATCAGCTCAGCCGGGCCTTGGCGGAACTTGAGGCCCTGGCAGCCATTGATCCCGGCTTGCAGACCTGGCAGGGCACCCTGGAGGGGATAACGGCCCAGGTCGAAGAGATAGCCCGGAGCGTTCGCCGCTATGGGGAAGGGCTGGAGTACGATCCTGCCCGCCTGCAGGAGATTGAAAACCGTCTGGAACTGATAAAAGATTTAAAACGCAAGTACGGCGGCAGTATCGAGGCCATTTTACAGTACCAGGCGGAAACGGCGGCCGCCCTGGAAAGGCTTGAGCAAATGGCGGGACAGGCGGCCGCCCTGGAAAAGGAGATCGAACTGGCCGCGGAAAAATACAGGGAAAAAGCCTTGCTTTTACGCCGGCGGCGTATGGAAGCAGCGCAAAAAATCGAAAAAGAGCTGCTGAAAGTCCTTAAGGATCTGGCCATGCCGGCAGCCAGGATCAGGGTGGACTGCAGCGAAGCACCACAGCCAGGCCCAGCGGGTATGGACAACATTACATTTCTTTTTCAACCCAATCCCGGAGAGGGCAGCCGGCCCCTGGCCCAGATAGCTTCCGGAGGGGAGATGGCCCGGGTAATGCTAGCCTTAAAGAGTATTCTGGCCGATGTTGACGCCGTGCCAACATTGATATTTGATGAGATTGACGCCGGCGTTGGCGGTGCTGCGGCCCGGGCGGTGGCCAGGACCCTGGCGGCCATAGGCCGCCGGCGACAGGTCCTTTGCATTACCCACTCGGCCCAGCTGGCCAGTTTTGCCGGGCAGCACTTCCGGGTTAGCAAGGAGGTGCGGGAAGGCCGCACCTATACCCGGGTCGATGTTCTCCGGGGTGAAGAGCGGGTTGATGAGCTGGCCCGGTTATTATCCGGTTCCGCCAGCAGTGTGGCGCGAGAACATGCCGCTGCCCTTTTACAACAATCAGGGTCCATAAAATGAAATATATGCTAATAAAAATTAAATAACGTTAAATATAGCCCCTTTACTCCCTGAATCAGGCTATATCTCCACCTCAGGTCGCTTTTGACAGCATAAAAGCCACGGCTTGAGGTTATTTTATGTTTAGAACAAAAAACAAAAACACGTTAAAAAGCGGTAGGCAAGGGAGGAAGGTGATGCCCTTGAAACGCTTGGGGCACCGGGTCCTGGGCCTGGTGCTGGCGGCAATGTTACTCTACGGTGGCCTGGCTCCGCCGGTACGCAATTTTTTTGCCCTCCCCTGGCAGCAGCGCCTGCCGGCAGCAGCGCCAATTTCCCTGCCCTGGGAACTGCCGCCGGGTCTGGCCCGCCAGGTCGAAGTGAAGGTTAATAGCGGGGACTGGAGCAGAGCCACTACCGGCGATTTCCCCCGGTGGTTACAGCTACAATTAAAATTGTTCGGCTTTATTCCATTAAAGAATATTACCATTCAGCTGGTACAACCGGTCGATGTTTCTCCCGGCGGCCAGGCTATAGGGGTCTTCTTGAAGACCGAAGGCGTCCAGGTAGTAGGCCAGGCGGCGATTGTAGACGAGAGGGGTAACAAGGTTTACCTGGCCCGGCAGGCAGGCCTGGAAACAGGCGACGCCATCATCGCCATTGACGGTCAGAAGGTAACCAGCGACCAGGAAGTGGCCAACCTGATCAATGCCGCCGGGCAGGCCAATCGCCAGGCCAGGATCACCGTTAAAAGGGAAGGCCACTTGTTGACCCTGAACATCCACCCTCGCTACTGCCAGGAAACAGGGCGCTACCGGATTGGCGTCTATGTCCGGGACAGTACGGCCGGCGTCGGCACCCTGACCTTTTACGATCAAAACAAGGGCGTTTTCGGTGCCCTGGGCCACGTAGTTACCGGCAGTGACGGCCAGACGGCCATGGATATCAGCGGCGGCAGGATAGTAGCGGCGGCCATCCAGGGTATCCACCAGGGCTACCGGGGGCAACCGGGAGAAAAGCTGGGCGTTTTTCTGGAAAACGGCCAATTTAGCGGTACTATACAGAAGAATACTATTGTTGGCATATTTGGAACGATAACCGGCAAGCTTCCCGGTAATAAAGAGATACCAGTAGCCCTGGCCGATACTGTCCACCCCGGACCGGCAGAAATCCTGACGGTTATCGAAGGAGAAAAGGTCGAAAGTTTCCAGGTGGAAATCGAACGGGTCATGCCCCACCAGCGGGCCAGCGGCAAGGGCCTGGTCCTTAGGATTACCGACCCCAGGTTACTGGCCGTAACCGGAGGCATTATCCAGGGTATGAGCGGGAGTCCCATTATTCAAGACGGCCAACTGGCCGGTGCCGTAACCCACGTCTTTATCAACGACCCGACCCGGGGTTACGGGGTGCTGGCGGAATGGATGCTCCAGGAGACAGAACTTGTTCCTAAAGATAAAGCCAGGGGTGCTACTGTCGAAACCCCTGGTTCTTTCCTTTTTGTGGTATTTTGTGTAGGATAACCAAAACTTTTGCCTCTTTATGCGAATGGAAGGATTATCCCCTGGTGACGTCGAAACACTATCTGGCAAATTAATGACAGGGTTTTTGCAGGAGGCGGGATGAAATAAAATGGAGGCCATCAAGGTGCTTATTGCCGATGATAATCGGGAATTTTGCGAGGTATTGGAGGAATACTTCAACGAACAAGAGGATTTCGTCCTATCAGGGGTAGCCCATAACGGCCAGGAAACCCTGGAACTTATCCAGGAACAAGAGCCGGATATTGTTATACTGGATATTATTATGCCCCACCTGGACGGTATCGGGGTGTTGGAAAAATTGCAGGTTTTAAATTTCGAGCCGCGACCCAAGATTGTTATCCTCACCGCCCTGGGTCAGGAGAGTATGACCATGCGGTCGGTCGAACTGGGGCTGATTACTACATATTAAAACCCTTCGACCTGGAAGTGCTGGGAAACAGATTACGGCAACTGGCCAACGGCCATCCCCTGCCGACGGCGCCGTCTCAGGTTAGCCGGGCCGGTCGTAATATGGATGTCGAGGTAACCAAGATTATCCATCAAATGGGCGTCCCTGCCCATATCAAAGGTTATCAGTACCTGCGGGAGGCTATCTTGATGGTTATCGACGATGTCAGCCTCCTGGGAGCGGTAACGAAGGAACTCTATCCCCTTATCGCCCGCAAGTATATGACTACTCCCAGTCGCGTCGAACGCGCTATCCGGCATGCCATTGAACTCGCCTGGGACAGGGGCAATGTTGAGATGATGAATAAATTCTTCGGTTATACTATTAACGTTGAACGGGGTAAACCTACCAACTCGGAATTTATCGCCATGGTCGCCGATAAACTACGTATCGGGGCTAAGATAAACTAAAAACAGGAGGTTAGAGGGGGAAACTGGCGTGAGTGCCAGTTTCTTCTTGCGATTCCGCGAAGACCCGCGAGGATGACGCCTCCCACCAGAGCCCATACCGCCAGGCGGCACCAGCAGAAGGATGAAAATAACGGGCTGGCATTGTTTGTAGCGAGGACCGGGGAGCGAGCAAAGCAATGCCAGCTTGGTAGATTAGGAGGAGACTGTAATGGACCTGACTGAAACGCGGATTGCCTCGGAACGCATTTACGAAGGCCGGATACTAAACCTGCGCCGGGACCGGGTGCGTCTGCCCGACGGCCATGAGGCCAGCCGCGAGGTGGTAGAACATCCCGGCGCTGTTGCTATTATCGCCCTGGACAACGACAAAAACATCTACCTGGTACGCCAGTATCGTTATCCCATTGAACGTGTAACCCTGGAGATACCGGCCGGGAAACTGGATTCCGGCGAAGAACCCCTTACCTGTGCTCAGAGGGAGCTGGCCGAAGAGGTGGGCCTGGCGGCCGCGGAATGGAAACCCCTTTTAACCTTTTATTCGACCCCGGGGTTTTCCAATGAGATCATGCATCTTTTCCTGGCAACCGGCCTGCGGTCCCACCGGGAAAAGGCCGATGACGACGAGTTTCTGGAGATTGTCCGGGTACCCCTAGCTGAAGCAGCAGCCATGGCTTTACGGGGAGCAATTCAGGACGCCAAGAGTATCGCCGGAATAATGGCGGCAACATGCATTTTGCAGGCATAATTATCCTCACCCGGAATATGTATCTAGGGGAGAGAAATTCTCCTGGTAGCGCCGGGGGAGGGAGTGAGGTGGAGCGAGCCCTTACCAGGCATCTAAAAGATAATCTCGGCTTATACCTGCTGGTCGGCTTCTTTTTTCTGGCGGGGATCATTACCGGGACCATAGCGGTTAACTTTTTAGAGCCGCAGCAGGTAAGCCAGCTGGGAGCCTATTTGGATAAAGTTTTAAGCCAGTTCAAGGGAGAAGGCCCTGGTTTTAACCAAGCCGCTTACCAGGCCCTATTGGGTGCCCTCAGGGAAACGGGCCTGATTTGGTTTCTGGGTCTAACGGTGATCGGCATCCCCTTGATCATTGGTCTTATCTTTTTAAAGGGCCTGATCCTGGGTTTCACCGTCGGTTTTTTGGTCCAGCAGAAAGCGCTGCAGGGGATGGCCTTCTCCTTCCTGGCCCTTTTACCGCCCAATATAATCCAGATACCGGCCTTATTTATAGCAGCCATCCTGGGGATTTCTTTTTCTATCGGCTTAATGCGCGGTCGCGGCCAGGCTGAGGCCGCCATTTTGCCACGCTTTCTAACCTATTCCTTTCTAATGTTGCTGGTAACCCTGGTACTGGTAGGAGGAGGCCTGGTAGAAGGATACCTGTCCCCCTTTTTTGCCCGAATTGTCCTGGCCTATTTCTAAAGGATTGGAGGGGTGACTTGATGGTTGTGGTGACAATAAGCAACTGGCGCAGGAAGATAGTATGGCTGCTGGCCGCAGTGCTGGTGGCAGTGGTCCTGCTGGGACAACTGGCCGCCGGAGGCCATAGTAACCTGGCCCGGGAGGATAATCCTCCGCCCGGTATCCAGAGGCAGGAACAACCGGCCGCAACGTCGGCAGTTCAGGATTCCGGCCTGGAGGGCTTGCTGGAGAAACTGAGGAGCTTTTACCGGGGTGAATAAAAGGGTCCGCCCACAGGGGCGGATATTTTTTGTGGTTTTTTCTGGCGCTGTTGGAGGACTTTTACCTTTACATGTGGAAATAATCTGGTAAACTTATGGGGAACGGTGGTGCATCGTGCACGAGCTGGTGGATCAGTTTCTCTATTACCTGGTGGTGGAACGGGGTCTGGCCGAAAATACCCTGGCTTCCTATAATAGTGATTTGCAACAGTTTCTTCTCTACCTGGAGGGAGCAGGTGTCAAATCGCCCCGGGATGTGACCCGAGGTTTACTGGTGGCTTACCTGGTGAAAATGCAGCAGGACGGGCGCTCGCCGGCTACCATTTCCCAGCACCTGGCGGCGCTGAAATCTTTTTATCATTTCTTGCTGCGGGAGCGCCTGGTGGAAAGCGACCCTACCGCCGACCTGGAATCACCCCGGCAGTCTAAGAAGTTGCCCCAGGTGCTGACGGTGGCTGAAGTCGAAAAGCTTCTTAACCAGCCGCGCACGGATACCCCGGCTGGTCTAAGGGATAAAGCCATGCTGGAACTCCTCTATGCCACCGGCCTGCGGGTATCCGAACTGGTGTCCCTCAACGTGGACCAGGTAAACCTGGAGGGTGAGTTTGTCCGCTGCCTGGGTAAGGGTTCCAAGGAAAGGGTGGTTCCCATGGGCCAGGTAGCCTGCTTCTATGTCCGGACATACATAGAAAACGGCCGGGGGAAACTAATTAAAAGAGCAACGGAACCGGCCCTGTTTGTCAATCACCACGGCCGCCGCCTCTCCCGCCAGGGCTGCTGGAAGATCCTCAAGGGTTATGTGCGGGCGGCCAACCTGAAAAAGGACATAACGCCCCATACCCTGCGCCACTCTTTTGCCACCCATCTGCTGGAAAACGGCGCCGACCTGCGTTCGGTGCAGGAACTCCTGGGGCACGCAGATATAGGTACGACCCAGATCTATACCCACCTGACCCGGAAGAAAATCCGGGAGATTTATGATCACACCCACCCGCGGGCGTAATGGAGGAAAGGATTGCCATGAAGTTAGATCGGGTCATCATCATCGTTCTTGATAGCGTTGGCGTCGGGGCGCTGCCTGACGCTGCCCAATACGGGGACGAAGGCAGTAACACCCTGGCTCATATTGCCGCTACTGTAGACCTCAGGCTACCCAATCTTACCCGCCTGGGGGTGGGTAACATCACTCCCCTGCGGGGTATTCCCCCGGTAGGCACTCCGGCTGCCGCCTGGGGTAAGATGGCTTCCCAAACGGCCGGCAAGGACACCACCAGCGGGCACTGGGAACTGGCCGGGTTGATTTTAGAACGACCCTTTCCCCTCTACCCCCATGGCTTCCCGCCGGAGATAATTGAGCCTTTTGAAAAGGCCATCGGCCGCCGGGTCCTGGGTAATAAACCGGCTTCGGGTACGGTAATAATCGAGGAACTTGGAGCCGAACATATGCGCACCGGTAATCCCATTGTCTACACCTCGGCCGATAGCGTCTTCCAGATTGCCGCCCATGAAGAGGTCATTCCGGTGGAAGAGCTCTACCGCTATTGTAAGATTGCCCGGCGGCTGTTGACCGGGGAACATGCCGTCGGCCGGGTAATTGCCAGGCCCTTTGTCGGGGAGCCGGGGCATTTTATCCGTACCGACCGGCGTCAGGACTTTTCCCTGGAGCCGCCCCGGCCAACCCTGCTGGACGCCGTCATCGCCGCCGGCCTGGAGGTAATGGCCGTAGGTAAAATAAAGGATATTTTTGCGGGCAGGGGTATCAGCCGCTGGATCCACACCCACGACAACATGGACGGCGTCGACCAGACCCGCAACTTTATGCGCGAGGGCGAGCGGGGCCTCATTTTTACCAATCTGGTGGACTTTGATATGCGTTACGGCCACCGCAACGACGTGGCCGGTTATGCCGCTGCCCTGGAGGCCTTTGACCGGCGCCTGCCGGAGCTCCTGGACGCCCTGGAAACCAGCGACGCCCTGATCCTGACCGCCGATCATGGCTGTGACCCGACCACCCCGAGTACCGATCACTCCCGGGAATATGTGCCCCTCTTAATTTACGGGAAACGCATCCGGCCACTGAATATCGGTGTTCGCCCGACCTTCGCCGACCTGGGCGCCACGGTGGCCGACCTTTTGGGCGTGCCTTATGACCTGCCCGGGAAAAGCTTTGCTTCCATGTTGCTGGAGTAAAATGGCATGTGGGGCGGGGCCTGTCCTGAAGAAGGATGGGTCGTTTTCTTTTATGCAGGTTATCATCAACTGCCGGGATTCACCCCTCATATTTTTGCCCCCTGGATAATATATGTTTAAAGAGAATAAGCCAGGCAGGGGGGCGGTGGGGTGCAGAAACTTACAGCGATACTGCTGGCCTTACTCCTGGCCCTCGGAATGGGGCCGGGATTCTTGCTGGCGGCTGATCCGGCGGATGGGGCCGGAAACGAAGCCGCGCCGGTCACCGGGCAGCCAGGTGAAGTCCAGGCAACGGCAGGCGCGGCAGCCGGGCCGGGAGATATCAATGCCAAGGGCGCCATCCTCATGGACCCCCAGACAGGGGAGATCCTCTGGGAGAAGAACTCCCATGCCCATTATTATCCGGCCAGCATGACCAAACTCATGACCATGGTCGTGGCTATGGACATGGTCGCCAACGGTCAGGCCACCCTGGATGAACCGGTCCAGGTGAGCGAACGGGCCGAAAGCTTTGGTGGGTCGGAGGTCTTCCTGGCTGTAGGCGAAACCTTTCCCCTGGAGCAGATGCTCATCGCTATTGCCGTGGCCTCGGCCAACGACGCGGCCGTAGCGGTGGCCGAGCATCTGGCGGGTTCGGAGGAAGCCTTCGTGGCCATGATGAACGCCAAGGCCAAGGAACTGGGCCTCAAGGATACCCACTTCGCCAACTGTCACGGCCTCCATGACGAACAGAATTATACCTCAGCCTATGATATGGCCGTAATTGCCCGTTACGCCCTGAAGTACCCCAAAATCCGCGAGTGGACCTCCATTAAGCGCTATACCCTGCGTAAAGATCCCCTGACCATCCTGGATACCACCAACAAGATGCTCTATTGGTACCCGGGAACGGACGGGTTTAAGACCGGCTTCACCGATGCTGCCGGCTTGAACCTTGTTTCAACGGTGGAGAGGGACGGTTTGCGGTTGGTCGCCGTTGTCATGGGCGTCGAGACGCCCCAGGGGCATTTTACCGAATCTATGAAGCTGTACAACTGGGCCTTTAAACAGTGGGCCTTCAAGGAGTTTTACGGCCCGGGCCAGGTAGTGGCCAGCATCCCGGTGGGCAAGGGCCAGGTGGAGCAGGTAAAGATTGTTACGACCGGGAAGGTCGGTGCCCGGATAAGCCGCCTCCGGGGTAAGGCTGAGGGCGTGACAACCAAAGTCGAACTGCCGGGTATTGTCAACGCCCCGGTGAAGGAGGGGCAGGTTGTCGGCCAGGCGCTGGTCCTAAGGGACGGGCAGGTGATCGATAGAGTACAGCTGGTGACGCAACAAAAGGTGGCAAAAGCCTCCCTGGGCCAGGAGATTGTCCGGGTCATCCGAGCCGTTTTCACTATTCGACAATAAATTTGCCATTATTTAGCAGGAAGAAGACGAGGCCATAGCGAATTAACCCCTTCGGAAACCTTGACGAGGGGGTTTTTAGTTTGCAGGTATTCTTCAGCATGGAGGGCAAAGAACTCCAGGCCCGCATTAAAGGTGAAGTAGACTTGGAGACCGCCGACCAGCTGCGCCAGGAGTTGGAGGCCAGCCTGGATCATGCCCGGCCCGAGGTCCTGCTCCTGGACCTGGCAGGCGTGACCTTTATGGACAGTTCGGGCCTGGGAGTCATCCTGGGTCGTTACCGGCGTTTGCAAAAAAAAGGGGGCAGGATTATCCTCTACCGGCCCCAGCCCCAGGTGCGCCGCCTCCTGGAACTCTCCGGCCTGGGGAAAATTATGACTATTGAAACCGGGGAAGGGTTGAGCGAGCAGGGGGAGATTGACTGATGGCCAGCCAGGAACAGGTGGAAAACAGCATGGCCCTGGAGTTTTTGAGCCTGCCGGAGAACGTTGGCCTGGCCCGGGTGGCGGTGGCCACCTTTGCCGCCCAGGTGGATATGACCCTGAATGAACTGGAAGAGATCAAGGTGGCCGTTTCCGAGGCCGTTTCCAATGCCATTATTCACGGCTACGAGGGCAAGCCCCGAGGAACGGTGCGGGTCACGGCCGAACATACCGCCGCCGGCCTGGTGATTACTGTCACCGACCAGGGTCGGGGCATCCAGGATGTAGCCTTGGCCATGCAGCCGGCCTACTCCACCGACCCGGAACGGATGGGCCTGGGTTTTGCCTTTATGCAGTCCTTTATGGACGAGGTAGAAGTGACCTCGGAGGTCAACCGGGGAACCACGGTCAGGATGTTGAAGGTCCTCAAGAAAGCGGGAGCAGAGTGATGGAGGGCTGCCCGGTAACCGGGCGGTTGAGGTGGCGGTGAAGAAATGCGCCTGTCGGAAATGAATCTCCCCCGCTTTCCCCTCCTGTCCGAAGCCGAGACGGATGAGTTGTTGCGCCGGGCCAAGGCAGGGGATAAGGAGGCCCGGGAGCGGCTGATTAACTGTAACCTGAAGCTCGTTTTTAATCTGGTGCAACGCTTCGAGAAACGTAACTACGAGCTGGAAGATCTCTTCCAGATCGGAACCATCGGGCTCATCAAGGCCATTGATAAGTTTGACTTAAGCTATAAGGTGCGGTTTTCCACTTATGCCGTACCCATGATCCTGGGGGAAATTCGGCGCTTTTTGCGGGATGACAGCGCCGTCAAGGTCAGTCGCTCCTTAAAGGAAACGGCCTTTAAAGTCAACCGCACCCGGGAGGAACTGGCCAAGAAATTCGGCCGGGAACCGGCCATCGGCGAGATAGCCGAGGCCCTGGACCTCTCCCGGGAGGAGATTATAGCCGCCCTGGAAGCCGTGCAGATGCCTAGTTCCATCCACGACACCGTCTACCAGGACGACGGCGATCCCATCTACGTTCTCGACCAGCTGGCCTCCGAAGACGGGGAGGAACCGGAGTGGCTGGATAAGATTGCCCTGAAGGAGGTCCTGCGCCAGTTGCCGGAAAAACACCGACGGGTGCTGGTCCTGCGTTTCTTCCAGGATAAAACCCAGGCGGAAGTGGCGGCCCGAATGGGGCTCTCCCAGGTACAGATCTCCCGCATTGAGCGCCAGGCCCTGCAAAGAATTAGGGAACTGCTCCAGGCGGAAGGGAGCTGGGATGGGGACAGCGTACCGCTGCCCGGGTGCCGGGAGTAAACAGAGTTGACGATTAGTTAACCAGCAGGGAAAAATATAGTTACGGCGAATAATTAACCCTGGAACCTGTGAATAAAGATGAGGTTTTGGAAGGGATTGATGCCAAATGACGGGCAAAAAAGTAGTTGCAACCAATCAGGCTCCGGCAGCCATCGGGCCTTACTCCCAGGCCATTAAGATAGGCAACTTGATTTTCACCTCCGGTCAAATACCCCTTGACCCGGCAAGCGGCCGGATCGTCGACGGCGGGGCGGCTGAGCAGACAGCCAGGGTGATGGCCAATTTGCAGGCCGTCCTGGCTGCCGCCGGGGCCGGCCTGGAGGATATTGTCAAAACTACCGTATATATAAAAGATATGAATGACTTTAGCGCTATCAACGAGGTTTACGGGCGGTACTTTACCAAGGAACCCCCGGCCCGTTCCTGCGTAGAGGTGGCCCGCTTGCCTAAAGATGTACTGGTGGAGATCGAGGCGGTGGCGGTTGTCGGGAATAATGGAGGCCGGTAAAATGCTTTTTACCTTTGATCTTCAGACCCAGGCTAAAGAGGCGATGATTGATATTACCCACCTGGCTGCAAAGACGGTAAAGGAGGCGGGCATCAAAGAGGGCTTCTGCCTGGTTTATGTACCCCATACCACGGCCGGGGTAACTATTAATGAAAACGCCGACCCGGATGTGGTGACCGATATCCTTGCGGCCCTGGCGAGAATCGTCTCGGCTGGCGGTTACCGTCACGGGGAAGGTAATTCTCCGGCCCATATCAAGGCTTCCCTCATGGGTAGTAACCAGACGGTAGTTATCCATGAGGGCCGCCTGGTTCTGGGTACCTGGCAGGGTATTTATTTTTGCGAATTCGATGGACCCCGCCGGCGCAAGGTCCATGTCAAGGTGTGGGAAGGATGATTTTTCTGCCATTTCCGGTATCCATTGTTTTGCGCGGTACATTATATCTGTAAAGCCCCGGCGAAGTCCGGGGCTTTAGCATTAAAGATCTGCGCTGTGGTCGGCATAGGCGATTTTTACATTGGCCTTAAACTCGGACAGCTTGCCGTCCTTGACGTTGGCTGTCAGGTTGTAGACCTCTACGCCGGAGATGTTACTGATGTCGCGGCTGGCTTCAGACACGGCCTTTTGAACGGCGTCCTTCCAGTTGTTAGGAGATTCGCCCACCAGTTCTACTACTTTGACGTGCAAAAGTAGCCCTCCCTTCCTCGGATTAGATTCTTCTTCGCGACTTTATTATTCCCCCGCCAGGGAGAATAATCCCATTCCTGACGTTATAGCAACCGTTTCAATAAATACCAAATAATAAATACCAAATGCACCTCTGCCGGGAAATGCAACCCGGTTAATTTTTCACTGCGCCAGCCCCGTCGAGCCCCCGGAGGGCTTTTTGCGGTGACTTAAAAGCTGTAAATATAGTACAATAATTTTATGGCTTCAACAGGAAAGGGGAGGGCTACAAATGGAAAGAAGCGAGAAGATAGTACGTTTTAGCGCTGGGGGTGAGGTTTTTTACGGCCGCCTGGAAGGGGCGAAAATCCTGGCCCTGGAGGGCGAAATCTTTGGCCCCTGCCGGGAAAGCGGGCGCCAATTTAGCCTGGACGAAGTTCGCCTCCTGGCCCCATGCCGGCCGGGCAAGGCCGTGTGTGTTGGTCTGAATTACCGCAACCATATTACCGAGATGAGCGAAAAGCTACCGGAGGAACCGGTGATCTTTATAAAACCGTCCACCAGCGTCATCGGCCCCGGGGAGACGATTATTTACTGGCCTATGGTGGGCCGCCTGGATTATGAAGCCGAACTGGCGGTGGTCATCGGCCGCGAGGCCCATAACGTCGAGGAAAGAGAGGCGGCAGACTATATTTTTGGCTACACCATAGCCAACGATGTCACGGCCCGGGACCTGCAGCAGAAGGACGGCCAGTGGACCAGGGCCAAGGGTTTCGACACCTTTCTGCCCTGCGGTCCCTGGATTGTCCGGGGTATCGACGCCGGCGACCTTCGGGTCCAGGCCTTCCTGAACGGAGAATTGAAGCAGGACGGGCGTACTTCCCAGTTGATTTTCCCGGTACCCAGGCTGGTCAGTTTTATCTCTCGGGTGATGACCCTCCACCCGGGGGACCTGATCCTTACCGGCACCCCTGCAGGTGTGGGCCCTATGCAGGTGGGCGATACCATTGAAATCAGGGTGGAGAACATCGGCAGCCTGGTCAATAGGGTCGCCGCACCGGTGATATAACTGGACTATGGTACGGAGTGGTCTGAGTTACCCCGGTTTTGAGTACTGAACAGGAACTCATCAGCGCCTTGCTGGCTTTAAGTGCCGGGGAAAGGTGCCCCTGGTCCGGCTGCGGGGCCAGTGGGTGGAGCTGTGCCCCGAAGAGTTGGAGTCCCTGTCCCGGTTCTGGCGCGAAGGTGCCTCAACGGGGGTCGTCACGGCGAAGGAAGCCCTGAGACTCGGACTGGCCGGAGGCCAGGTGCCGGGCCGGGAGCCCGGACGGCGGCCTCCCGGGTGTCCCCGGCCTGCCGGTTCTCCGGGTGGAAGCTGAGGGGGAGTTGGGGTCCCTGCTGCAAAAGCTCCGGGACAACCATCCTTCCTTGTTTTTCGCCTGCGGGGCCGGGGGAAAGAAGAGTTAATTACCGCCCTGCGGGAGAAACGGGCCGCCCTTGCCGGCGGAAGCGCGACGGCGGCTGCTGCCGGAGGCGGGGAAGAAACGGCTGCCGGGGGCGAGGAGCTTTTGCCGGTGCTTCCCCGGGACCCGGGCGAATTCTGGCGGGCGGGCCCGGAGCTGGCCCTTTTCCAGGTCAATATCGCACCTCCAGCCATACCCCGGGCTGTTTTAAAACGCCTGGGCCCGCCACCCCTTGGTCCTTATGCCCGGGAGTTTCAGCAGCTGCTGGCCAGCTACTATCAGGAGATCTCCTGCCGGGCCTACGAACTGGCTAATGCCGGGGACGGCCAGGAAGGGCCGGAGACCGGGTCCTAGCTGGCAGTTGAAAAATCCTTTACAAAAGCCCGGGCGGGATAAATAATAAAGCTAGCAATATTTCTGGAGGGATTTAAGATGCAACTTGCCCAGCGGGCTGCCGGTATCAGTCCTTCACCCACCCTGGCCATTGACGCCCAGGCCAAAGCCATGAAGGCTAAAGGGGTGAAGGTAATAAACTTCAGCGCCGGCGAGCCTGATTTCGGTACACCGGAGCATATCAAACAGGCAGCCATCGACGCCCTGGCAGCCGGCTTTACCCGTTACACGCCGGTAGCCGGGATTCCTGAACTGCGCCAGGCAATATGCGCCAGCCTGGCTGCCCGGGGAGTGACCTATGAACCGGCAGATATCGTCGTCTCCTGCGGCGCCAAGCATTCCCTCTATAATGCCATGCAGGTTTTACTTAACGCTGGTGATGAGGTGATCCTTAGCGCCCCCTACTGGGTAAGCTATTACGAACAGGTTAAACTCGCCGGCGGTGTCCCGGTGGTAGTCACCACCGGCCCCGACACCGGCTTTAAGTTGACGCCAGGGTTGCTGGAAGCGGCCATTACCCCGCGGACAAGGCTTTTAATCCTCAATTCGCCATGTAACCCAACCGGCGCTGTCTACAGCCGGGAGGAACTGGCAGCCCTGGCTGAAGTAATTGTTGCCCGGGACCTGATAGTCATTTCCGATGAAATTTATGCCGCCCTCCTCTACGACGGCCTGACCCACACCAGCATCGCCTCCCTGGCGCCGGAGGTAAAAGAACGGACCATCCTCATTGACGGGGTGTCCAAGACCTACGCCATGACCGGCTGGCGGATTGGCTATGCCGCTGCGCCGCGGCCCGTGGCCAAAGCCATGACGGATCTCCAGAGCCACTCGACTTCCAATCCCACCTCCATCGCCCAGAAGGCGGCCGTGGCTGCCCTGACCGGCAGCCAGGAAGCCGTGGAAATGATGCGTCGCGAGTTTGAACAACGCCGCAACCGCATCCTGGCGGGCCTGCGGGAGTTACCGGGCATCGAATGCAACCAGCCCGGCGGTGCTTTCTACGTTTTCCCCTATATCGGCAAGTTGTTCGGCCGCAAATTCCGGGGTCGGGTCCTGGGCAACTCCACCGATGTCGCTACAGCCCTGCTGAATGAATTCCAGGTGGCAGTGGTACCGGGCGTCGCCTTCGGCGCCGAACCTTACCTGCGCCTCTCCTATGCCACCTCCATGGACCAGATCGAAGCCGGCCTGGAAAGACTCCGGGCCTTTGTAACCGAACTGGAATAGTTGTGCCGATCCTGGCCGGCCCGGGGCGCCCGGGCTTTTCTTTTTGCCGTATTGCCACCCGGCCGGATGGAGATACTAGGGAAAAGCCTGAGGTGAGAGCCATGCGGCCCCTGTGGAAAGGCGCCATCAGCTTCGGCCTGGTCAATGTGCCGGTGAAGCTCTACCCGGCCACCGAGAGCAACGACCTCAAGTTCAATTACCTGCATACCCGTTGCAAAACACCCATCCAGTACCGGAAGTACTGCCCCTACTGCCAGGTGGAGGTACCGCCGGAGGAGATAGCACGCGGCTATGAATACGAAAAGGGCAAGTATGTAATCTTGCGGGAGGAAGACCTGGAGGCTATTCCCGCCGAAAAAACCAGGAGCATTAACATCATGGACTTCGTCGACCTGGAGGAAATCGACCCTATCTACTTCTCCCGCTCTTACTACCTGGCCCCGGCCGACATGGGCCAGAAGCCTTATCTCCTCTTGAAAAAGGCTATGGAGGAGACGGGCAAGGTGGCCGTCGCCCGGGTAACTATCCGGAGCCGGGAATCCCTGGCGACGGTCAGGGTCTATGGCCCGGCCTTGGTAATGAGCACCATGTTTTACCCCCGGGAGGTAAGACCTGTAACCGGGATGCCGGAACTGGACTTCCAGGTGAACCTCCGCGAGAACGAGGTGAAGATGGCTGTTACCCTGATCAAGAGCATGGCAACCAGTTTCCAGCCGGAGAAATATACGGACACCTACCGCCAGGCCCTGCTCCAGGTCATCGAAGCCAAAATCGCCGGGGAAGAAGTAGAGGTTCCGGCCCGGCCGGAGGCCGGCAAAGTAGTCGATCTCATGGAGGCCCTGAAAGCCAGCATCGAACTGGTCAGGCAGGAAAAGGAGAAAGTTGCTGCCGACGTCGAGGACCGCAAGCCCCGCCGCCGGCGCAAAACTTCATGACCACTACCGGAGCCGGCCTGCCCCTGTTCCAGATCAGGCCTATGCTCGCCGTAATCAGCAGGCCCTTCGATTCCCCGGATTTCTTGTATGAAATAAAATGGGACGGCTATCGTTGCCTGGCCTACCTTGAGGGACAAACCCTCCTCCAATCCCGCAACCTCCTGAACATTACACCCACCTTTCCCGAACTGGCCAGCCTCCACCAGCGGGTAAAAGGGCAACCGGCAGTACTGGACGGGGAGATTATCGTCCCCGGGAAGGATGGCAAGCCTTCCTTCAGCCTCCTCCAGGGGAGGGGCCGCCTGGGAGACCCCCTTAAAGTAAGGCAGGCGGCCAGGCGCATGCCGGCCATCTTTGTCGCCTTTGACCTCCTTTATTACCAGGGCGAAAACATTATGCCGGAGCCCCTCCGCTGGCGCAAAGAAAGGCTTCAGGAGGCATTAGCGCCGGGGGAGAACCTGATTGTCTCCAGTTTTATTGAAAACTATGGTATGAAGTTCTATGAGGCCTGTGTTGGCCAGGGGCTGGAAGGAGTGATGGCCAAGGAACTGGACAGCCCTTACCTCCCCGGTAAACGCTCACCCCGATGGCGCAAATTCAGGCACACCCGGGCGGGGGAGTTTATTATTGCCGGCTATGAACCGGGAGCCGGCGGGCGTCTCCTGGGGTCCCTCATCCTGGCGGAATGCCGGGAGGGGCAGCTGGTTTACCGCGGCAAGGTGGGTACAGGCTTTGACCGGCAGGAGGAAAAGAAGTTGCTGGTAGAGTTGCAGCAGCTCCAGCCCGGGCCGCCGCCTTTTAAGGAAAACATCCCGGAGCTAAGGAAGCCCCGGTGGGTGCAACCCCGGCTGGTTTGTACGGTGGAGTACCTGGAGCTGACCCCGGACGGCCGCCTCCGTCACCCCACTTACCGCGGCCTGCGCTGGGATAAGGCTCCATGGGAATGCACCTCGACCTGAAGAAGATTTATTACAAACAAAACCACGGTATTTTTGAATCTTTAAGAACCAATTTAATTATGGAACGTTATTTTAGAATCGTTGCAAATCCTTGAATAACATGTTATAATACTTGTCGCTTGGGTCCATAATTTGTCGATATGTGTAAACTTAACCATCAACAAAGGGCAAACCTGTCGAAAGGCAGGGACGCAAAGCCATGGGCCTAAAGCCCGACAAGGGCTATGGTTGCCAGGTTGCCGGTAGCCGGGGTACTTCTTTTTGCTACCGTAACGGAAAGGAGGGAGCTTCCGGTGCGGAGGCTTTTATTATTTGGTTCTGATACACGACCTGCTAAGGAACCATGCGGGACAATGCCAGATGACAGTCATGATTAATTCGGCTTTAATTACAGTGCATGGCCAGCTTAGCCAAATTATATTCGAGAAGGGAAGACGATTATGAAGCTTAAAATCGCCGATAGTATTAGCAGCCGGTTACTAGCGCTGTTCCTTATTTTATCCTTGATACCAGCCATTATTATCAGCCTGGTTAACTTTTATTTCAGTAAGGCCCAATTTACAGCTAACACCTATTTGACCCTAAGGCAAATTACCACCAGTATGGCCGAAAATGTGAACGATTGGATTAACAGCCGTTTAACGCAAATGGATAAGGATGCAACTGCAAGTGTCCTGCAATCAAATGATAAAGAGCAAATTAGAGCTTTTGTAAAGATGGTAGCTGAGCAGACGGTTGATGCCAATTTAGTTTTTTTTGCCGGGACTAACGGTATGGTAATTCCATCCAGCGGGCCAGAAGTCAATATTAGCGATAGGGATTATTACCAGCAGGCCATCAAAGGCAAGGCCGCTATTTCCAATTTGGTTATCAATAGAAGCACCGGCAAAGAGGGCATAACCATAGCTGTACCGGTTAAAGGGCCCGGGGGGATTATCGGTATACTGGGTACCCATTATGACAGCCAGACACTATTACACCAGATAAACAACAGCAAGTACGGGCGGACGGGTTACGCCTACATGCTCGATAACACGGGCGTGGTCATGGCCCACCCGGATGCTAAAAAAGTTTTGAACGAAAACCTGACGAAAACTGAATCCCAGAGCCTGAACAATGTCGCCCAGAAAATGCTGCAAAATAAAGAAGGAGAAGATGAGTATATCCGCAATGGTGTCCGGAACCTGGTCGCCTATGCCCCGGTTAAAGCAACCGGCTGGGTAGTAGCCATGACGGCCCCCACCAGTGAAGTATACGCCGGGGTCACTGCCATGCAACGTTTTAACATTATCCTTATTACCCTTGCTGCCATCCTCATAGCCCTGCTGGCCTTTTATATCAGCCGAAAGATAGCCAGGCCCATTATCACCCTGGCGGGGCAGGCCGATGTTTTAGCCACAGGCAACCTGCAGGTAGACATTAACACCAACTTCTACGGTGAGCTGGGGACTTTAGGCCGATCGTTAAAGACTATGGTCACCAACCTGCGGTCCATAGTCCAAAAAGTTCAGGATAGCGCCAACCAGATAGCCTCTTCCGCCCAGGAGTTCAGCGCCTCTACGGAGGAAGCTTCCCGGTCGGTGGAGCAGGTGGCCAATGCCATTCAGGATATGGCCCGGGGCGCCAACGACCAGGCTACCCAGTCCCAGAATATAGCGGAATTGGTCAATAACATCACCGGTGCCATTGGCTCAACCAGGGACAGGGTAGAAGCCCTGGCCAGGTATTCGGAACAAACCGGGGAGCTGGTGGACGACGGCCTGGCGTCTATGGAAAACCAGAACGACAAGATGGCGGAAAACCTGCAGGCAGCGCAAGCTGTCAGCGAAGCTATCAATAAGCTGGCCCGGGGGGCACGGGAGGTGGGTCAGATCCTGGAAACAATCACCAGCATTGCCGACCAGACCAACCTGCTCGCCTTGAATGCGGCCATCGAGGCAGCCCGGGCCGGAGAACACGGGCGGGGTTTTGCCGTAGTCGCTGAAGAAGTGCGCAAACTGGCCGAAGGTTCGGCCCAGGCAGCGAGTGAGATCGGCCAGATTGTCCAGAAGATCCAGGACGAGGCCCAGGGGGCGGTGGCAGAAATGGATAAGGCTAAAGTCATTGTCGACGCCCAGCAGGATGCCGTTAATCATGCCAACGAGGTATTCCAGAACATCTCTCAGAAGGTAAAGGCCATGGTCAAGGGCATCGAAGAAATAGCCGCCGCAACGGAGCAGATAAACAATGAGGCCCGGAAAATTACGGAAGCTATCCAGGGGGTGTCGGCAATAGCCGAGGAGAATGCGGCGGCAGCTGAAGAGATATCGGCCAGTACCGAAGAACAGAGCGCCACGGTGGAGGAAATCGCCGCCTCGGCCAATGCCCTGGCCAGCCTGGGGCAGGAACTGCAGCAGCTCATTGCCCGATTTAAGCTGTGATGCTGGAAAGGACTAATGCCAGCCCCTGTCCGGGCCCAGGGGAGGATGGTGTCCGGCAGGAAAAAGACACACTTGTTAACCTCAATGCCCTCGAAAACTTGATGACGGAATACCTGGGTTTGCTGCCGGAAGGGGAAAAACGTTACCTCAGGCGCATGATTTGCGGCCAGGTAGAAATTTTAATCCATGACCTCCTCAGGCGACTTGCAGATTAAACAGGAACCACCGCCAGTATGACCAGGCGGTGGTCTTTTCAACCTATATTCAGTACCTTAATTTCCTGCATTGACCCTCACAGGGACGAAGCGATCGTCCGGGCCGTTTAAAACTCCGGCACCGCGGCCATAACCTTGCTCCCCGGTGACAGCAGGTGTATAATAGCAAAAAATAGTAGTAGGAGGGTAAAAAATGCAAGTCACCGTAACGTGGGAAGGGGAAAAAATGCGTCTCAAGGGCGTGGGGGCTTCCGGCCAGCCGGTTGCCATGGATGCCGGTACGGATCACGGTGGCCAGAACCAGGGGGCCAGGCCCTCCGAAGTCCTCCTCATGGGTATGGCCGGCTGTACGGCCCTGGATGTCCTGACTATCCTGCAGAAAAAGCGTCTCTCCCTGACTTCCTTTGCCATTGATGTCGAGGCCGACCGGGCGACGACTGACCCAAAGGTTTTCACCTCCGCTACCCTTATTTACCGCCTGGAGGGGCCTGACCTGCCCGAGAGCCAGGTTAAGCAGGCCATTGAGTTATCCTTGAGTAAATACTGTGGCATGGTCAATACCATGAAAAAGGCCATGCCCATCTCGTATTGCTATGAGATTAACGGTAGCCGCAGCGCCGTCGAACCCGCACCTTAAAAAGAAACCGCTACCGGGGTACCCTCTCTTGTAGCGAGGCGGACCAGCCAACCTGAAACGGCTAATGAGCTGTATTAACGCTCGGGTATCCTAACCTGGCAGACGCCAGGTTTTTCTTTTGGATAAGGGCGTGGCGTGACAGCGGGGGAGCCGGGAACAGGAAGGAAACCGGCGACAGCGTCTGGGCATCGCCGACGTTATCCTAAAAGATCCAACCATTATTATCCTCGACGAGCCCACCCTGGGTATTGATCCCGAGGGCGTGCGGGAGTTGCTCTCCCTTATTGTCCGCCTCTCCCGGGAAAGGGGTAAGACCATCCTTATATCCTCCCACCTGCTGCACTAGGTTTAGCAGATCTGCGACCGGGTGGGAATCTTTGTCAGCGGCAGGCTACTGGCCGTAGGACCGGTGGCCCTCCTGGGGCAACAGGTTAGGGCCGGTAGAACTTAATAATATCGCAGGGTGGGTTGTATATCGAGCCTCCCCCTTGCGTTTATTGAGGCTAAAAGCCTGACGGGAATTTACGTTATTTTTACATTATCTTAAATTTGATTTAATTGGTGTTTAACTTTAACGCAATACTTCCATAGTAAAATAAACCTTGCTGATAAAATAAGATAGGAGGGAGAAGATGATAAACTGTAAGTGGCGTAAACCCCTGGGAATTGCCCTGCTAGTGGCAACCATGGCGAGTAGCCTGGTGACAGGTTGCGGTCCGGGAAACCCGGCGAAAGGTACCGGCCAGGAGAAGACAGGCGGTAAGGTAACAACAATTGAATACTGGCATGTTAACTCGGAAAACTTTGGCGGGCAGACCGTCCGCGATCTGGTGCAGAAGTTTAACGAACAGCACCCGGACATTAAAGTAGTTGAAAAGTTTCAACCCAACATGTACCTGGGGTTAATGCAAAATTTACAGGCCGCCCTGGCGGGGGGCCATCCTCCGGCAGTAGCCCAGATTGGCTATAATTACCTTGACTACGCCACCGCCAACTTGCCCCACCTGCCGGTAGAAGACGCCGCTAAAAAGGATCCCGAGGGGCAGGCTTTTCTAAATAACTATCTGCCCAATATCTTAAACCTGGGCCGGGTTAACGGCAAACTGGAAGGTATGCCCTATTCCATCAGCAACCCTGTCCTATATTACAACGCCGACATGTTTAAAGCAGCCGGCCTGGATCCTCAAAATCCACCTAAGACCTGGGCCGAGGTACGGGATATGGCCAGGATAATCAAAGAGAAAACCGGCAACTACGGCCTTTATGTGCAGGAGCCTTCCGACAACTGGGCCCAGCAGGCCATGATGGAGTCCAATGGCGCTCAGGTACTGACCAGGACGGGAGGTAAGGCCAGCGCTACCTTTGATAGCCCCGAAGCCATAGAAGCTTACCAGTTGATGGCCGACATGGTTTTAAAGGATAAGACGGCCTTGCACGCCACCTGGGAGGAAGGTACCCAGGCCTTTATTACGGGAAAAGTGGGAATGTATGTTACAACTATTGCCAGGAGAAATTATATTGAAACTTCTTCTAAGTTTAAGGTTTTAGCGGCTCCTTTTCCAACCTTCGGTAACAAACCGCGGCGGGTCCCGGCCGGAGGTAATGCCCTGTTTATCTTCGCTAAAGATCCTGACCAGCAAAAGGCTGCCTGGGAGTTCATCAAGTACCTGGAATCCCCCGAGGCTTTAACAACCTGGACCAAAGGTACTGGCTATCTGCCTCCCCGGAAAGATGTGACCGAAGATCCCAACTACCTGAAACCTTTCATGGACCAGAATCCGTTAATGAAGCCGGCGGCAGCTCAGCTTCCCGACGCTGTTCCCTGGGTAAGTTTTCCCGGCAATAACGGTCTTCAGGCCGAACAGATCCTCCTGGACGCCAGGGATGCCATCCTCGGCGGTCGCCAGTCGGCAGCAGAAGCCCTGAAGGAAGCCGTGGCTAAGGTAAATAAATTAATCGGCAATTAAGGTGACGTAGAATGAAAATCGCAAGGGAAACCAGTCCAAGGTTTGCTGCCATCAAGGGTTATCTGGTACCCGGGGGATGCCTTGCCCCCGCCCTGGCTTTCCTGGCGCTATTTACCTTCTGGCCCCTGGTATCCACCCTGAAATTAAGCTTTTACCAGTGGAATATGGTTAGCCCTACCCCCAAATGGGTGGGGTTAACCAATTACCTGGAAATACTTCGGAGCCGGGAGTTCTGGTTGGCCTTCTGGCATACCCTGGAGTATACCTTAATTTTACTGGCACTGAATCTGGCTCTGCCCTATATTACCGCCTATATCCTGTCGCGCCTGGTCGTTAAGGGGCAAAACTTTTACCGGGCTTTGATTTTCCTACCCAGCGTTCTTTCCCTGGCGGTGGCCGCCGTTATCTTCCTCTGGCTATACAACCCCCTGGCGGGGCCGGTTAATGCCCTCCTGCGGTTATTAGGACTGCCGGCGCCCCCTTGGTTGAGCAGCTACGGGTGGGTTATCCCAGCCCTGACTGTGATTACTGCCTGGAAGAGTTTTGGCTACAACTTTATTGTCCTTCTGGCCGGTATGGTGGCGGTACCCCAGGAGCTCATTGAAGCGGCCAGGTTGGAGAAAGCCTCCAACTGGCAGATTTTCTGGTGGATTGTCCGCCCTTTGACCTCAGGAACGGCTCTCTACGTCCTGGTTATGACGGTAATCATTGGTTCCCAATATGTTTTTGTGCCCATCCAGATGTTAACCAACGGGGGGCCAGACCAGGCCAGCACCAACCTGGTATTCCTGATTTACCAGTACGCCTTTAACTTCTTCCAGGCCGGCAAGGCAGCAGCAGCGGCTGTGATAACGCTGGTAATCTTTGGTGGCCTGCTTTTTCTGCAAAAACGAGTCCTGGAGAAGGGGGTCTATTATGAAAACTAAAATCCCGTGGTGGCATTTCTCGCTGCTGCTGGTGGTCCTTGGGTCATTGCTCCCTTTGATATGGATGCTTGCCACCGCCTGGAAAACGCCGGAACAAGTTTTTAATGCTTCATTAAACCCCTGGCCGTACCCGGCGACGGCGGCCAATTTTGCTTATGTTGTGGGGGCTATTCCCCTGGGGCGTTATATTTTGAACACCTTCATAATTGCCTTCATAGTAACGGCAGCCAAATTACTGACCAGCATCCTGGCAGCCTATGGCTTTACCCAGTTTTCTTTCCGCGGCCGGGAAACCCTGTTTTACCTTTGCCTCTTAAGCATCTTCGTCCCTTTTACGGTAACCATGATGCCCAATTACCTCTTTATGTCAAGAATGGGATGGCTTAACACCTATACAGGGGTGGCGCTTCCCCAGATGGCCGATGCCCTTGGCATTTTCCTGTTGCGGCAGAGTATCCGCAGCATCCCTCCATCCCTGGTGGAAGCCGCCCGCCTGGACAGGGTGGGACATGGCAGGATATTAGGGCGCGTGCTCCTGCCGGCGATAAAGCCGAGCCTGATCGCCCTGGGTATCCTTTTCTTTATCAATACCTGGAACGAATATTTCTGGCCCCTTTTAATGATCAATGACAAGAGCATGTACACTTTGCCCCTGGCATTACAGATGTTTACCAACCTCGAGGGAGGAACTAACTGGGGGGCGATGATGGCGGCGGCGACCCTGGCTTCATTGCCACCTCTGGTCGCTTACCTCCTGGCCCAGCGTTATGTAATGGATACTTTTGTTCAGTCGGGGTTGAAGGGGTAAGAGCTTTTAAGGAAGGAGTTGAAAATATGCCGGTAATAGCCGGGGATATTCTTTTTGACAAAGTACGAAAAGTTTATGGCCGGGTAACGGCGTTGCAGCAACTGGACCTCAAGGTCGAGGCCGGGGAACGACTGGTACTCCTGGGTCCGTCAGGTTGTGGCAAGACGACAGCCTTACGCCTGGTAGCCGGTCTGGAAAGGGTGACCAGCGGTAAATTGTACTTAAACGGCCGGCTGGCCAACAATCTGGAACCCGGTGAGCGGGATGTGGCCATGGTCTTCCAGAACTATGCCCTCTATCCCCATATGACGGTATGGGAGAACATCGCCTTTGGACTGCAGGTGCGGCGGGTGGCGAAGGAGGAAATTAAAGCCAGAATTAAGGAGGCTCTGGCTATCCTCGGCCTGGAAGGATTGGAGGAGCGCCGGCCACGGGAATTGTCAGGAGGGCAGCGCCAGCGGGTGGCCCTTGCCCGGGCTATAGTTAAACAGGCCCCCTATTTCCTCCTGGATGAGCCCCTTTCTAACCTGGATGCCCAATTGCGTACCCAGGCCCGCAGTGAGCTGGTACGCCTGCATCGGAAACTGAATTCGACCATGATCTATGTTACCCATGACCAGGTAGAGGCCATGACCATAGGGCAGCGGATAGCCATCCTGGCAGGCGGCGTCCTGCAGCAGGTAGATACCCCGGAGAATATCTACAACCGCCCGGCCAATACCTTTGTGGCCAAATTTATAGGCAACCCGCCCATGAACCTCTTGCCGGGAATAGTAAAAGGGAACCAGTTGTTCCTCGGCGAAGGTCTCAAACTTATAATACCAGGCAACTGGAGCGCCTGGCTCCTGGGTAAGTCCCAAAGCAAGGTGATCATGGGCCTTAGGCCCGAAGACGTTACCTTGAGGGAAGAAGGGGTAGCCGAAGGGGAAGGCCTGCCAGTACGAATTACCTGGCGAGAAAATTGTGGTAAGGAGAGATTATATTACCTGGCAGCCGGCGACAAGGAGCTAATAGCTTCTTTCAGCGAGGGCCGTACGGAACCCCGGGGAGGAGAATTATGGCTGACCATTGACTGGAATAAGGTTCATTTCTTTACCGAAGGGAATGGCAATTCCCTGGGTTACCCCTGGAATACCCGGGAGTTGTCGCTAAAGGCTTATGCCTGAAAGGCAGAACTATGCCCGGCCTGGCCACCGTCCGGTGGCCAGTTTTCTTACGGCAGCATCAGGGCCAGACGCCGGGCTACAGGGAGTACCAGCGGCCAGAGGTGTTCGATGACCAGGCTGGCTATAATACCAACCACGGCGCCGCCGATGACATCCGAGGGATAATGGACCCCTACGTAAACCCGGGCGACCATTGTTAACAGCGACAGGACCATCATGCCGTAATACATCCCCTTAGCCCGGGTGCTCCATGTCAGAGCCCAGGCCAGGGTGGCATGGTCGCTGGGAAAGGAAGAATCTTGAGCGTGGGAGATTAAAAGCTTTACCTGGTGATGGACAAAGGGGCGGGGACGGTAGTAGCAGGTACCAATAATCAGGTTCAAGGACAGAGCCAGGGAGGCTGCCGCTGCGGCCCTGAGGACCATTAGGCGTTCCTCACCCGCTTTTTCCTCCTTCTTGGCAAACCACAGGTATACCAGGGGCAGCACTAGAAAGATTGGGCCGTAAAGAGCCAAAAAGCGCATTACCAGGTCAACATTATGCCAGTGCCCGGCTAAATTATTTATACCCGTGAAAAGAAGCCAGTCCATTTTAAAGACCTCCTTTTTTTACCCTTTCTCCTCCTTCGGGTCTGAAAGATTTTTTGCCCCGGTTCCTAATATACCCCCAGGAGATTAAAGCTCCATTAAAAGGCTTAACAGACCGGGTTATTTTTTTAAATTAAGAGCGTATGGCCTTCCCTGCCAGCAGGCTTTAAACACAGGGAATGTTCCGGGGGGCTTCCTACCTCTGCCGCGGGCTGGTTCGTTCACCCGTGACCATGCAGGTGGTGGTTATTGCCGGGCATAATGAGCGGAAAGGACGAAGAGGCTATGTGCGGTATCGGTGGCATCGCCTGCGCGGGGCAGATGAGGTCCCGCCAGTGGGACAACTTACGGCCATGGCCTGGGCCATGGCCCATCGCGGTCCCGATGACCAGGGCCTCTACCGGCAACCCGGTATCGGCCTTTGCTTCCGGCGCCTGAGTATTATCGACCGCCGGGCGGACACCAACCCATAGGCAACGAAGACGGCAGCATCTCGAAATTTCAAGGGACAGTATACAGCCTGAAGATTAAAGGGGCATTAAAAGGCCAAAGTATGGGCGGCGGCAAAAACCGGTTTTTTCATCTAATTTTAATCTTATTGTGTTACCATAAATAATTAGATTTAGATTTAAGGGTCTCCCTGCCTCTAACCTGCTCCGGGAGTAGGTAAATCCAACCTGAGGGGAGCGAAAGCCTGGTCATGGGGAGACCGGCTGCAAGCCTTTGGGTACCAGGCGGCGATATGCGGATCCTGGTCGTTGAGGACGAAACCACCCTGGCCAATACCCTGGCCCGTTGCCTGCGGGAGGAAGGATACGCCACCGACATTGCCTACGACGGCGAAGAGGGGGTCGCCTTCGCGGAAACAGTGGTCTATGATTTGATAATTTTGGACCTCATGCTGCCCCGGCTGGATGGCATGGAAGTTATCCGGCGCCTGCGGAATGAACGCATTGAGACCCCGGTCCTTATGCTGACGGCCCGGGATACGGTGGCCGACAAGGTCAGAGGACTGGATGCCGGCGCCGACGATTACCTCACCAAGCCCTTTGCCCTGGCTGAACTCCTGGCCCGGGTCCGGGCCCTGCTGCGGCGGGAAAGCGACAATAAGAGCACTGTCCTGCAGGTCGGGGACCTGGTGATGGACACGGTGTCCCGCCAGGTACGCCGGGGCGACCGGGAAATTAACCTTACTAATAAGGAATACGCCCTGCTGGAGTACTTGATGCGCAATCCCAACCGGGTCCTGACCCGCACCCAGATAGCCGAACACGTCTGGGATTATGATTTCAGCGGCATGTCCAATATAGTCGATGTCTATATCCGCTACCTGCGGCGCAAGATAGACGATAATTTTGAACCCAAGTTACTCTATACCATTCGCGGCAGCGGCTATTGCCTCCGGGAACCTGGTAAAAGCTAGGCCTAGAGGGGCATGGGAGGCTTTAACTTGCGGCAGAAATTTTCCACCTGGCTCCGCGGTATTCCCCTGCGGTGGCGGCTGACGGCCTGGTATGTTTTCTTGCTGGCCTTGATCCTGGCCGGCTTCAGCGCTTTTATTTACTTTAACATGTCCCGGAGCCTGAAACAGGGCCTGGATTCTTTATTATTCTCCCAGGGGGAACAGGTTTTAAGCAGCCTGGACAACGAGAACGGCCTGCCACGCCTGGACCCCAATTTGCCCCTCCTGCCCGGTACTTACTTTGGCCTTTACGACACCGGAGGTAAAGTCCTGGATACAAACATGCCGGCGGACCTGGCTACCGGCTTCCAGGTGAAGGGCTTAACGGCCAGCCGGCCCGCAACAGTGGAGATTAAGGGGGCCGAATGGCGGGTGCTCCTGGTCCCGGTAAGGGAAAAAGGCCAGCAACCTTACTGGGTCCTGGTTGTACGCTCGGTCGAAGAGACCGAAAAGCCCCTGGACCGCCTGCTGTTATTTATCCTTATTGCCATCCCCATGACCCTGCTGGTGGCGGCGGGAGGGGGTATTTTCCTGGCCCGGCGGGCGTTGCAGCCTATTGATAGAATTGCCGCCAAAGCCCGCCAGATCAGCGCTACTGACCTGAGCCGGCGCCTGGACCTGCCCCACGGTAACGACGAGGTGGGGCACCTGGTGGCCACCCTGGACGAGATGCTGGATCGCCTGGACCGGGCCTTTCAGCGCCAGCGGCAGTTTACTGCCGACGCCTCCCACGAATTTCGCACCCCCCTGGCCGTCATCCGCAGCCAGGCCGAAGCGGCCCTACAGCGGCAGCACTCGCCGGCAGAGTACCGCCAGGCCCTGGAAATAATCCGTGATCAGGCGGAGTGGATGGGTAACCTGGTCGCCAAGTTATTGCTTTTGGCCCGGAGCGACGACAGGATGGAACAGATGGAGATGGAACCCCTGGATTTGGGCGAACTGGTGGAAGGCGTCACGGCCGAATTCCAGGGGATGGCGGCGGAAAAGGGCCTGAGGCTGGTAAAAAAAATTAAGGAAAAAGTGGTCGTTCGCGGGGATCAGACACGCTTGACCCAGCTCCTGGCCAATCTGGTGGATAATGCCATCAAATATACGCCGGAAGGGGAGGTGGTCGTCAGCCTGGAACGGCGCGGCCGGCAGGCCCTGCTGCAGGTGCAGGATACGGGAGTAGGTATCCCGGAGGAACATCTGGCCCATATCTTTGAGCGATTCTACCGGGTCGATAAAGCCCGTTCCCGGGCGGAAGGGGGCTTTGGCCTGGGACTGGCTATCTGCGACTGGATCGTCCGCGCCCATAACGGCAAAATTGAGGTAGAAAGTGCGGTGGGGCGGGGAACAACCTTTAAAGTATGGTTGCCGGTTGAATGAAGGGTTACATTAAAAAACTCTAATCTTCCATTAATAACCCTTTAATTCAAAGGTCTTATTCTATAATCGTCGGGTACCCGATAGATTAAATTTACGAAAGGGGAAAGGTAAGGATATGAACAAAAAACTCCTTGCCTCGCTAACGACAGGTGTTATGTTGCTGGGTGCGGCCACTGGAATTGGCGTATTTGCCAACCAGCCGGCAAAAGCGGCTGCTGCCTCCATCCCTGCCATAGCCCAGAGTGCCGCCACGGTTAATCCGGCGCCGGCTAACGGGCAGCAGGTGCAAGCCAGCCAGCAGCAGCCTGCATACAACGCCAGCATCAAAGTAGCCAACTCGCAAAATGATAATGGCACCGAAGTTAACGAGACCACCGAAAAACAGAACGAAGCTGCCGAAAGCCAGGCCCTGCAGGCCAGGGCCAAGATTACTGCTGATGCTGCTAAAAGCGCAGCCTTGAAGGCAGTCCCGGGAACGGTAAAAAAAGTTGCCCTGGACAATGAAAATGGCAACCTCGTCTACAGCGTAGAAATCCAGGCTGCCAGCGGCAGCATAGACGTAAAGGTAGACGCCGGCAACGGCCAGGTGCTGGCCCAGGACCAGGATAGCGGCCAGGATAATGAAAAAGGAGCAAAGGGTATCGATAACGATAATATTCAAGTGGAACAGTAAAGGTAGAAGAGTGAAAGGTATATAGGTAAAAGCCAGGAAGGGGATAGCCGGGATGGCTCCAGGTTATCCCCTCGTTCGTTTTTGCCCGAGAAACTTGGGCTGTTGTTGCTGCCTTGGACGCGGGGATACCAGGTAAAATTTTCTTGACGGTAAAAAAGGCTCCCCCTATAATTAGGGTTATAGAATAATGTCAAATTAAGGAGGAAAGCGTCGGTGGATATATGTGGAGAACTAAAAGCAGAGAACATTGTCGAAAAGGCTATAAATTTGTTGAGTAAAGAAGACCAGGCGGGGGTCCATTTTAATGAAATATCAGCTTTAACCCGTGATTTTTGCCGCGCCATCTTGAGCGATCTCGAACAATCTGGCTTTACTACTTCAGAACTCGAAAAGGAAATAGCAGATAAAGTAAAAATAATGTTTGCCCAGGGATATCATATCGAGGTTCTTCAACTTATATTAGAAAAGATTTTAGACAGCTTTATAAGCGTTATCCGGGAGCAGTATCATGACCTGCAAGCAGCAGCATCTTACATTACCACAGTCAGGGACCATATTTTTAAAGGCACATCTTTTTTACTAAAAATGGCTTTGCAGACCCAGCGCGAGGTAATCCAGAAGCAAAACGAGGCCTTAATGGAGCTATCGACACCGGTAATACCCCTTATGCAGGATATTCTTTTATTGCCGTTAATCGGTACTATCGATACCAGGCGGGCTAAAGAAATAATGGATAATCTCCTGGAAGGTATAGTGCGCTACCAGGCCGAGGTTGTCATCATTGATATCAGCGGCGTGCCGGTAGTAGACACCCAGGTTGCCCATCACTTGATTAAAACTGTCAAAGCCGCCAGGCTTTTAGGAAGCCGTTGCATTCTGGTGGGTATCAGGCCGGAGCTGGCCCAAACAATTGTCCGTCTGGGGATCGATTTTCCGGATATTATTACCAAAAATAACCTCCACGCCGGGCTGGAACTGGCCTTTCGCTGGCTGGGCTACAGGCTGGAGCGGGTGGAGCACGACCATGAGTAGCCGGGTGCCCATCCTGAAAGTGGACGATTACTGGGTAGTGGCCATTGAAGAAACCCTGCACGATCAAAGCGTTATCCAGTTTAAAGAGGAATTATTACATAATATCACCGGGGTTGCGGGTAAAGGCCTGGTAATTGATATCAGTGCCCTAGAAGTGGTGGATAGTTTTGTGACCAGGGTACTCATAGAAATCAGCAGGCTGGCTGAATTGCTGGGGCTGCCTTTTGTCCTAACAGGTATCAAACCGGCTGTAGCCATCACTTTGACGGAGATGGGCCTGGATCTCCGGGGCATGGCGACGGCATTAAACCTGCAAAAAGGGCTGGATAAACTTAAAAATCTAGCCCGAATGGAGCAGCGATAATATGAATCTCAAACAAACCCTCCCCATCACCAGCGAATATGATATAATTACCGCCCGGCAAGCGGCGCGGGAAATAGCCCGGCAAATCGGTTTTAATACCGTCGATCAGGTGAGGATAGCCACGGCTGTTTCCGAACTGACTCGCAATGTGGTCCTTTATGCCGGCTTCGGTAAAGTGGACATCGAAGTGGTAACCAGGGGAGAACGGCAGGGTATCGAGATCACCGTCAGTGATCAGGGACCAGGCATCGCCGATATAGAACTGGCTTTACGCGATGGTTACTCTAGTAGCAATGGCCTGGGCGCAGGCCTGTCTGGAGCCAGGCGGTTAATGGATACCTTTTTTATAGAATCCCGGGTTGGCCAGGGTACCACTGTCCGGATCGGGAAGTGGAAAAACTGGAAGTAGGCATCTACACCCGTGCCAGGGAGGGGGAAATAGCCTGCGGCGATGCCTGCCTGGTAAAAAGGGTAGAAGGTGTAATTTTTCTGGCCGTAGGGGACGGGATTGGCCACGGTCCTGAAGCCGCCCGGGCCGCGGAGATAGCTATCGCCTCTATGGAATCCAGCATGAATACCGGGCTGGTAAACATATTCCAGCTCTGTCACCGGGAGTTAAGGGGCACCAGGGGAGCCGTTGCTGCCCTTTGCCGGGTTGATCGGAGGCAGGGTCTCTGGCAGGCAGCCATAGTGGGTAATATCCATGTCAAAATCCTAAGTGCCAAGGGAATTATTACTCCTCTGGCCACACCTGGCATCCTGGGCTATAATTACCCGCACCAGTTATTGATCGCGAAAGGATCTTATCAAGAAGGCGATTTATTTTTAATCCATTCGGACGGTATTCAGGAAGGCGCTGTTCCCCTGGCCTTACTGGCAAACTACCGGCTTACTGCAGAGGAACTGGTCCGGTTGATAGGGGAAAAGTATGGCCGCCGGGATGATGACGTTGCCGTTATAGTTGCCAGGTAAATAGGGGGCGATCCTGGTATGGAAATACAATGGCAGGAAACTTACTTCAAACTATTACACCAGTACAGTCTACAGCAGAGTGAGGCCATCCTTTATGAAGCCTCCAAGCTTAGCAAGGCCCTGGTGGAGAAGGGTGTAGGCCCCGAAGATATTGTTCAATTTCACCTTGAGGCCCTGGAAAAGCTTTTCAAGGATATTTCGCCCCTCCGGGTACCGGGTCTGATTCTTATTTCCTTTGATCTACTGCTGGAAGTGATGATGGCTTATGCTTTGAATTTCAGGGAATATTTGGAAGTAAAAAACAAGCTCATTGAGCGACTGGAAAACTTTAATCAAGAATTGGCGGCTGCCAACCGTGCCCTGGAAATGAAAGTCAAAGAGTTATCTGTTATCCAGGAACTGACGAAAGAATTGGGATCCTGCCTGGACCTTGATCGGACGGCCGGGATAATCACCAGGCACCTGCAGGAATTGCTTAATTGCGAAGTCAATCTATATATTATCAGTAGTAACGGTGAATGGCAGGGCTATACCCCCGATGATGACCCTGAGGCCGTCAGTATAAGCAAAAATATTGATGTCCCGCCCCCGGTCCTGGAAGCCAGGGGCGGGGAGGCCGTCAGGGTGGAAGGTCGGGACTTGACATTGCCCCTGGTAGTTGATCGGGAGGTTGGCGGCGCAATCTATTTACAAAGGGACGATAGCTTCAGCGCCGACGAGTTTCGGCTGGCGGATATTATCGCCGGCTATGCTGCCCTGGCCATCGAGCGCGCCCGGCTGTATGAAGCCATGAAGTTCCAGGCAACCATTGACGCCAAAACCGGTTTGTATAATTACCAGCACATGATGCACCTGCTGGAAAAGGAGATTGCCCGTGCCAGGCGTTACCAGCGTACCTTTACCATCGCCATGCTTGATATCGATGACTTTAAAATTTACAACGATACCCATGGTCACCACCAGGGAGACAAGGCCCTGCAGAAAATAGCGGCCCTCATCAAGGCCAACATCCGGGAAGTAGATATAGCAGCGCGCTATGGTGGCGAGGAATTTGTCATTATCATGCCGGAAACATCTGCTTTAGAAGCGAGTGTAGTGGCCGAAAGGGTACGGCGAGCCATCATGAATGCTGGTATCGCCAACGTAGGATGCGGTCCGGACAGGCTGCTGACGGTAAGCATCGGCCTTGGTACTTATCCCCACGATGCCACGACGGCCGGGAAATTGATTGACGCCGCCGATAGCGCCCTTTACGAAGCCAAGCGGTGGGGAAAGAACGTAGTGCGGGTTTACAGTAAGACTGACAGGCGGCGATCCGGCGATGCAGAAGTACTTTAATTCCCGGCTCCTGGCGATTATTATAGCTTTGTTCATTATCGGCGTTATCGGCCAGACCTTCTGGCTGTATGTACATATGATTGAATTAGCAGGCGAGTATTATCAGACGGCGCGGGATAGCTATGTGGCTCTGTACCCTCTGGCAGACGGTAAAGCCGTTGCATCATGATATCCAGGAGAATGAGGTCTGGATAGCAAATCAATTTTTTTAATCTCAATTGCCGGGCTACATCGGCGCTATTCGCAATTATGCCTGCTTTTATGAGGGGACCCTGCTAGTAGCTGCCTTTAATTACCCGGCGCGGGTCACGGCCTATGAGCGGGATGTCCTGCAGAATCTGCTGACCTATAGCCGCTTCTTGCAGCTGGTGGCGGGGCAAATCCGGGATACGGAGGAGGCCTTTCACTATACCATCCAGGCCCTGGCCCGGGCCGCCGAGGCCAATGACGACGATACGGGTAATCAGATCGTCCGGGTGGGCAGCTTTGCCCGGGAGCTGGCCCGGGGCCTTGGCTGCCTGCCAAATTTCTGCCGGGAGATCGCCCTGGCGGCCCAGATGCACGACGTGGAGAAGATTCATATCCATCCCGATATTTTACGGAAACCGGGCCGGTTAACCCCGGATGAATGGCGGCTGATGCAGCAGCATACCATTTATGGCGCCAGGATCTTAGGAGATGCCCCCCGGTTGCAGATGGCCCGGGAAGTGGCCCTGCACCACCATGAAAAATGGGACGGCAGCGGCTATCCGGCCGGCTTGCAGGGTGAGGCTATTTACCTGGCAGGCAGGATTGTGGCCCTAGCCGACATTTATGACGCCTTGAGAAATAAGCGCAGCTATAAACCTGCTTTTAGCCATCAGGAAGCCTGCCGCATTATTACTGTGGGCGATGGGCGGGTCCAGCCGGGACACTTCGACCCGGCGGTTCTGGCGACCTTCCAGCGGATTGCCTCCCACCTGGAGGAGATTTATGAAACCTTGAAGGATTGAAAGGTGGGTGATAAAGCTTATCATCGTCCCAGCGAAAAGAAAAAAGTTTGCTGGAATTTGGAGGATATCCGGGATATATAGCGAAGTAAAAACAAAAAACATATAGGAGATAAGGATATGTCGCTTGTTGCCATTAATACCATAATCCTCCTCTGGGGGGGATATTTTACCAGTACTAGCAGGAGATATAATTTTCCTGTACCCTCCCTTAAATACCATCCCCTCCTGTTTATCCCTCCCGGGTATTCCTGCAGCTTGCCGGGGCGAGCGCCTGTCTTCTCTTGTGCTTTCCCCGGTTTTAATTTTACCTGCCTGCTTCGCTCACCCCCGGACGTTGGCCGTAATAATGTGGGTGAGCAACCCCTGATGATAACTGGCAAGTAAGATTTGCAGCAATTTTTTATTTCCAATTCGCGGCTTTCAGGGGGCAAATTAAATGAGGGGCAGAGGTACAAACCCAGCTATTTTTGACCTGATTTTTCCCGGCCCTACGAAGAAGATATTGCTGCGGGGCGTAGCTGTTGTATCTTTGGCTTCGATAACCCTAATCAATTCCCGTGCCTGGAGCCTGCCGGCCCAAATCATTTTGGACTTCCTCTATCTCGGTCCGGTAACTTTAGCCGCAATGAATTCCTTGATGGAGGGCCTGGTGACCGCCATGGCGGCGGGCTGCCTGCGCCTCTTTGTCAATCCATTAATTTTTTCTACTTCAGGAACCAAAGATTATGTCAATTTCATAGTGGTGACAAGTTTTTATCTCTTAGACCCGGTGATCGTAGAGTTTTTGAGGCGCCTGATCTGGCAGCGGCAGCAATTGCAACACCATTTATATATAACTACGACAGCTCTGCTGGAGGCTTTGCAGTTGCGCGATCGTTATACCGGCCAGCATTCGCGCCAGGTGGCCGGGTATGCCCGCCGGATAGCAGCCGGTTTGGGTTTATCCCTGAACTACCAGGACAGCCTTTACCTGGCCGGGTTACTCCACGACGTGGGGAAAATCGGCATTGATGACGGCTGTTTGAACAAACCCGGCCGGCTGACGGCGGAGGAATGGCAAACCATCCGCCGCCACCCGAGATTAAGCTACAGGATAATCAAAGAGGTAACAAGCCAGGAAGAAATTATTGCCCGGGCAGTCCTCTATCACCACGAGCGCTTTGATGGCCGGGGCTACCCCGAGGGGCTGCGGGGAGAAGCTATTCCCCTGGAAGCCCGGATTTTAAGCGTGGCGGACTGCTTTGATGCCATGACCACCGATAGGGTTTACCGGCCCGCCCTGAGCGTGGATGAGGCCATCCGGGAATTGAAGCGCTGTGCCGGCAGCCAATTTGACCCTCGGGTGGTGGAAGTCTTCTGCCGCCTTTTAACGGAGCGGGAAGGAATACCAGAAGCGAACGAAGCTACTGGTGAGTAACACCAGTAGGCAGGTATGCCGGCTGCAAATAGATTTACTGCTACCAACACCGCCGTTGAAGCCCAGAAGACGGTGCCGCCTGGGCGGCGTGGACATCTGCAGCCAGGATAAACGGCAGCGGGTAGAGGCTGGCCCTGCTTCCACCATTAAAAAATTCTAATCGAGCATTAATAGCCCTTTAATCGATAGTTTTTCAGGTGGCAAAATTAGAGTATAATGTCAGGGAGGCCTAATCTTGGAGGGTAACATAACAAAATGAAGGTAACCATCGAGGAGACTGCCAGAGAGTTTATCCTTAAGCGCGGCGGGGCGGTGACGGTGCGATTAGAAACCATCGGTACAGCCGGCGGGCCGGCCATCGAAGCCGTGGTCTATACCAGCGTGCCGGCGGACAAAGAGAATTATGAAGAGATAGAGACACCGGAAGGTATCCGGGTTTATGTGAAACGCGGCGATCCGGTGGATGAAGCCGGCCTCAGGCTGGAGAGGAAACGGGTAGGCTATAACCTGCGCCTGGTGGCCAGGGGAATCGGCATATGGTAAGCTGACAAAGGAATATTAGGGCCTCAATGAGGGGCCGGTATTGTTCCCGGGTGCTTTGCAGGTCGTTCGTACTGGTGATCATCGGCCAACCCCTTAACCCAGTAGGGCGATAGAATACCGGCCATATCGCCGGCCTTGACCTGGCCGTAGATGTCGTCGTTGACGGGCACCACCGGCGCCAGGCCGCAGGCCCCATGCAGCGGGTGGAGTGGAGGGAGAAGAGCCCGTCCGGGGTGGTATCATCGTCGTCGAGGCCTAGTTCTTTTTTAAAGGCCTGGAAGATCTCCTGGGACCCCACGACGTAACAGAAAGTACCCGGCAGATGCCAAGTCTTTTAGCAAACTAGCAGGAAATTCCGCCGGAATGGCGAATATAATAGGCACAACCATGAAGGTTGGTTGATGTAACCACGGAGGGTACTGAGCCCCCTGCAGGGGGTACCTGACGTGGTTATTTTTTGTATTTTGAAGGAGGAGATAGAAAATGGATGATAACCTGAGAGATTGGGATAGGGCTGTGGCTTTCCACGGGCACACCTGCCCGGGCCTGGCCATTGGCTACCGGGCCGCTAAAATCGCCCTCCGGGAACTGGCCGCCGGGCGAGCCAGCGACGAAGAACTGGTAGCCATTGTGGAGACAGATGCCTGCGGGGTGGATGCCCTCCAGGTACTTACCGGCTGTACCCTGGGCAAAGGCAATCTCCTTTACCGGGACTACGGCAAGCATGTTTTTACCGTTGGGAACAGAAACACCGGTGCTGCCGTCTGCGTGGCTTTTACAGGCGGTAGCTGGCAGGAAGATGAGGAGTACCGGCAATTAAGGGCCAGGGTGCTGGGAGGCCAGGCGACGCCGGCGGAGAAGGAAACCTACGGCCGTTACCAGGAACAGCGTTTGCAACATATCCTGGAGGCGCCGGAGGAGGAAATATTTAAAGCAGAGCATGTAGAACTGGTCCTGCCACCCAAAGCACGTCTTTTTAATTCCGTGACCTGTAGCTTTTGTGGTGAGCCGGTAGCTGAAGTCCGGGCCAGGGTAAGGGAAGGCCGCTTTGCCTGCATCCCCTGCGCCGAGAAATATAGCCGCGGCTGGGGTGAAGATTAATCTTGGCAGGCGGCTGGATAAATAACGAAGCAAATCAGGAGGGCTAATAAGCTTTGAAGAAAGTAATCTATATTACTATAACCCTGTTTACTGCCCTATTTATCCTGGCGGGTTGCGGCCCTCAAGCCCACCCGCCAGGGACAGCGCAGCCGAAGGTAAAAGTAACCGATCTGGTCGGCCGGGAGGTAGAGGTTACTGTTCCGGCAAATAAAGTGGTAGCCATTGGCCCCGGTGCCCTGCGGCTGGTCTGCTATGTAAATGGCGCAGGCAAAGTTGTGGGTATAGAAAACCTGGAAAAGCAACAGCCTGCTGGTAGGCCCTATATTTTAGCTTATCCGGAATTAAAGGGTAAGCCGGTAATTGGCCAGGGTGGGCCTGATTCTACCCCGGACGCGGAGAAACTGGCCAGCGTTCAACCAGACGTAATTTTTGCAGCCAGCCTGCTGGATAAATCCCAGGCCGACGAACTCCAGGCCAAGACGGGCGCCCCGGTGGTGGTGCTGAGTTACGGCAAGCTGGCCACCTTTGATGAGGATGTGTACCGGTCGCTAGAGCTGATTGGCAGGATCATCGGCAATGAAAAAAGGGCGGGGGAAGTTGTCACCTACCTTAAAAACTGCCAGCAGGACTTAAATGCGCGGACTAAGGGTATACCTGCCGACAAGAAGCCCTCGGTTTATGTGGGCGCCCTGGGCATGAAGGGTACCCACGGCATCGAGAGCACCCAGGCCCAGTATCCGCCTTTCGTTGCTGTTAACGCCCGGAATGTAGTTGACGCTACCGGTAAAACGGGGAGCGTCATGATCGACAAGGAAAAGCTTTTAAGCTGGAACCCCGACATTATTTTTATCGATGAGGGCGGTTTAAATATCGTAGTCGATGACTATAAGAAGAACCCCCATTTTTACCAATCCCTGGGCGCGTTTCAAAAAGGAAATGTTTATGGCCAGATACCGTATAATTATTACACTACCAACATCGATACTGCCCTTGCCGACGCTTATTACGCCGGCAAAGTGATTTTCCCGGAGCAATTTAAAGACATCGACCCGGCCAGGAAGGCCGATGAGATTTACCAGTTCCTCCTGGGTAAACCTTTGTATGAACAGATGGCCAGGGATTTTGGCGGGTTTAAAAAGCTGGACCTGACAAAAGTGCCATAAAGGTTTTGGGAATTCCAACAACGCAAGGAGATAGAGAGCTGTGCACCAGTTAGTAATGGCAAACGTCGCGCAAGGCTATCTAAAATACACCCGGAGAAAGATCCTGGTCATCGGCCTCCTCATCCTTTTGAGCGTTTTGCTTGGCGTATACGCCATCAACGCCGGTTCGGCAGAGCTTACGCCGGTTCTGGTATTACAAACCTTACTGGGCCAGGTGGAAGGCCAGGCGCAAGTTATAATCTGGAATATCCGCTTGCCCCGGGTGCTGGGGGCCTTTACTGCCGGCGTGGGACTTTCCGTAGCAGGCTGCGTGATGCAAAACATCTTGAGAAATCCTCTGGCCTCGCCTTTTACCCTGGGCGTTTCCCAGGGAGCGGCTTTTGGCGCGGCTGTGGCCATCCTGGCCCTGGGTGCGGGCAGTACCCACAGCACCGGCGCCGACGCGGTACTCATTAATAATCCTTACCTGGTGACTTGTTCAGCCTTTCTAGGGGCCATGGCAGCTACCCTGATTATTCTTTTCCTGGCCAGGGTTAAAGGGGTTTCTCCCGAGGCCATGGTGCTGGCCGGGGTCGCCCTGGGTTCTCTTTTTTCCGCCGCAACAATCATTCTGCAGTATTTTGCCAGCGACGTGCAGGTGGCGGCAATGGTATTCTGGACCTTTGGCGATATCGGGAGGGCATCCTGGCGCGACCTGGAGCTGATGGCTACGGTGACCGGCGCTGGTTTGCTCTATTTTATGGCCAACAGGTGGAACTACAACGCCCTGGATAGCGGGGAGGAAACGGCGCAAGGGCTGGGGGTGCCGGTGGAAAAAATAAGGCTTACAGGGATGTTTATAGCTTCCTTAATTACGGCCGCGGTAGTTTCTTTTCTGGGCATCATCGGCTTTATCGGCTTGGCCGGCCCCCACCTGATGCGGCGGGTGATCGGCGGCGACCACCGTTTCTTAATCCCGGCTGCCGCCGTGATGGGCGGGTTTTTGCTCCTGGCCTCCGATACCGTGGCCAGGACCGTGATTAGTCCGGTTGTGTTACCGGTAGGGGCCATCACGTCCTTTATGGGTGCCCCTTTGTTCCTTTATCTTCTCTCCAGGGGGTACAGAAAACGATGATCCTGGCGGTAGACGGGGTGGAATTCAGCTATAACAGCCACGCCGTGTTGCGCGATATAAAGTTTGCAGTCGCACGGGGCGAGTTTCTGGCTATCCTGGGCAACAACGGCGCGGGGAAATCCACCCTGTTGAAGTGCCTGAATAAAATATTAAAACCCCGGCGCGGGACGATTATGATTGAAAAAGATAATATCTTTAACCTCAGCCGGCTGGAAGTGGCCCGCAAAATGGGGTACGTGGCCCAGAGGTACGAAAGCGGCCGGGTTACCGTCTTTGACGCCGTGCTTCTGGGCCGGAAACCCCATATCAAATGGGATGTTTCCCCCCGAGATCTGGAGGTTGTGCAAAGGGTTTTACGCGTCCTGGACCTGGAAGGGTTTGCTTTACGCTATCTCGACGAACTGAGTGGCGGCGAGCTGCAGAAGGTAATCATTGCCCGGGCCCTGGCCCAGGAACCCGGCGTCCTGCTATTGGATGAACCCACCAGCAATCTGGATTTAAAAAATCAGCTGGAGGTTTTAAAGACTATCAAAGGCGCCGTAAAGGAGCAAAAGCTGGCGGCTGTGGTGGTCATGCACGACCTTAACCTGGCCTTGCGTTTTGCCGATAAATTTTTGCTCCTGAAAAATAGCACCGTCTTTGCCTGCGGGGGAATGGAAATCATGACGCCGGAAAACCTGACCAGCGTTTATGGCGTGCCGGTCACCCTGGCGAGGATGGGGCCTATCCCGGTAATTGTTCCGCTTATTCCTGGGGGCCCATGACGAGCCTGGCCAGGGGCTCAAAAAATTTTATGAGCGCCTCCGAAGGAAAGAATATTTTATGTCCCAGGGACCAGGGAACCCCCAGGGCCAACCCCATGAGGGAAAGGACGGCAAAAGCAAGCAGTTCCCGCCAGGCCCGGCGCCGGATCAGGGGCGGGACATCCATGAGGAAAATAACGATATAGACAACCGCTAAAATAAGCAAACCCGCCATGAGGGCACTCCTTGACTTTAACTAGCGCGCCCCGGGCTGCCAGGGACGTCCAGTCATCCCGGTACGTCGTAGTTTGGCTTCGACGCTAATGGTAACAGGCAACTTTTTGAATTCCTCGTTCCAACGTCCTTCTAACTGGCGCCACACTTCTGGGTACCGGCGGTGGAGGGCGCCGCCGAAGCCAAAAACATCCGTACCAGCCATCTTGGCCTGATTGAGGGCGCTGCTGATTTCAGACGTGATCTGGGCTGCCATCCGGCTTTCCAGCGATTTAACAGCTTCTTCTTTGGTAAAGTCCTGGTAGCACTGCTCTTCCAGGAGATCGCCCTCCACCTTGATCTTGATTTTGCCCTGGGGCCGGCCTCCTTGCATGTCGATAGCGGCCTCGGCCCGGGAAGAGATGATATTTACGGATACCAGGCTGTTTTCCTGGCGGGGTAAAGCCAGCATGGCACTTTTAACTTTATTGCGTACCCAGGCCCAGCCGCGGGTTTGTTCTTGATCCAGCCACGCCACCAATTTGTCATGGTAGAACAGCCCGGCGCCGTTCAGGCGCGCCGTCATTAGCGTTTCCGGTTCTCCAGCCCTCCCGGCGGGAATGCCGCCGCCCGTCGCGGTAGCGGGGCCGAGAATGGGCGGGAATGGCTGGGGACTTAATTCCAGCACCGGCAGGACGGTTGTTCCCGCATCACCGGACAAATCGAAAAAAATATCGTTAATGTTGGGGATATATCCGTAACCGCTGACCTGGACCCATTTATGAAGGCCGGTTATTTCCCTTCCCAGGGTTTTTTCCAAGCCGCTCTGGGCCCTGACCAGCACCTCCCGCGCCGGGCCGCGGGTAAGTAAAATCAGGGTGGTGCGGCGTATCTCCGGGTTCCGGTCGACAAAATCCAGGACTTCTTTTATGCCGTACCGGGCCATCTCCTCCCCCACCAGGACGGCGGCAGTATGGGCCAGGTAGGCCCGACGGGGCAGCCCCAGGGCTTTTTCCCGCCCGATGGCCAGGAAGGTCTTGTTCCGGTTACTCACTATGAGGGCCTGTCGCTGGGGCAAGGTCTCCCCACCGCCCCTTTCTCCCCCACCGGCTGCGGAGGGCCGGATGAACTCAGATGTCAGGACGCGATTACCGCCCTCCAGGTCAAAGGCTGTGCAGGAAAGGAAAGCGAGCTCGTTTATCTCCCGGCGATCCCAGCAGCCGCCGGCAGAAAACGCCAGCGCAAATGCCCCCAGGATAGATGTAAAGAGCACCAACCTCTTCAATTTGGGCATCTAAATCTTTATCCACCCTTTTTTTCTTTTTTTTCGCCCTTTTTTCGGGGTTGTAACGGTAGTAATACTTTTCCCGGCTTCTTCGCCCAGGTACGTCTCCAGTTCTTCGCCGGGCTTTCTCTCCCGGGCCGTGGTAGAGGGTCGCAGGCCCGGTTTGATGCGTCGCAAATCTTGCCGGCCGGGTAGTACAGGCCGCCAGTGCATGGCCCACCAGGGCACCCGTTCTACCAGGTCTTTATGCCCTTCCCAGATAAAGGGCGCCAGGGGGCTTAGATAGGGCTCGCCGAAATTTCTCAGGCTCACCAGGTGGATTAAGAGCGCCATTAGGCCGGCAAAAATACCCAGCAGGCCTAAGACACCGGCCAGGAAGATCATTGGCAGGCGGAGCATCCTCACAGCCTGGCTCAAACCGAAAGTGGGTATGGTGAAGGAGGCGATGGCCGTAGCTGAAATTACAATAACCATCGCCGCAGACATCAGTCCCGCCCGGACGGCCGCTTCGCCGATAACCAGGGCCCCGACGATGCTGATGGCCGTACCTATGGCCCGGGGGAGCCTGATGCCGGCTTCGATGAGAATTTCAAAAAGCACCTGCATGATTAAAGCTTCAACAACGGCCGGGTAGGGCACCAGCTCACGCTGGGCGGCGATGGATATCGCCAGGGGCGTGGGTATCATTTCCTGGTGGTAGGAAGTCCAGGCCACATAGACGGACGGCAGCAGCAGGGCGATAAACAGGCCGAAAAAGCGAAAAAGGCGGATCCCCATGCTTAAAGGCCAGCGCTCATAATAATCGTCGGGGGCATGCAACTGGGATACCAGGCTGCCTGGCAGGACCAGGGCGAAGGGCGTTCCGTCGGTCAGAACACCTATCCTGCCTTCCAATAAATCGGCAACCAGTTTGTCCGGCCTTTCCGTGCGGTTAAGCTGCGGTACGGGGGAAAAGGGAGCGTCTTCAATAAGTTCCTCTATATAGCCGCTCTCCAGGACGCCGTCAATGTCGATGCGCTCCAACCGGCGGCGGAGTTCTTCGAGGACGCCGGGTAAAGCCAGGCCTTCCAGGTAACAGATGACTACTTTCGTGTGGGTGCGCCGGCCCAGGTTCATGGTTTCAAAACGGAGCTCGGGCGCGCGCAGCCGTCGCCTGATGAGGGAGATGTTGGTGGGTAAATTTTCTGCAAATCCCTCGCGGGGGCCGCGGATGGAAACTTCATTAACAGGTTCCTCGACCGGCCTCTTTTCCCAGCCCTCGACACTTAACAGCAGGCAGCGGCTGAAGCCTTCTCCAATTAAAACCGCCTTGCCGTCCAGCAGGCCGGTGATTATTTTTGACCAGAGTTGCTCTTCCTGGAGATCGCCGATGGTCAACCGGGCGCGGAGCAGCCGGTTGAACCCTGCCTCGTCCTCCGGCAGGGGTATTGTCTGTAGCGCCAGGAGGGAACGCAGGATATCCCGCTGGACCACATCACGGTCGATGAGGGTTTCCACGTAGACCAGCGCCAGTTTCCTGCCCGGAAGCTCTATCTCCCTGATCACCAGGTCTTCGCTCCGGCCGAAGGCTTTTTTGATATACGCAATGTTAACCTCCAGACGGTGATTTACCGCGCGGGAGTCGTCCCCCGGAAGTTGCCCGCCGGATGTTTTTTTACGTCCCAGCCAGCGCCACAAGCGGAGCAAGGCCCGCACCTTCTTCAATGAGGATTAACGAACCCCGGAACTATTATGAAACCCCCCGTTGATTTATATACCGGCATACCTTGGTGAATTGCATATCTTGCCGGCAAATGGATACATTATTCCGGAAGGATTCTCCTATCGCCGGGAGGAAGTTCCATGATTGAAAAAGGTAGGATTTCTCTCTGGCAGTTTTTTGTGCTGGTTACCGGGTACCTTATTGGTACCTCTACCTTGATCGTCCCTGTCGGGCCGGCCAAACAGGACGCCTGGATATCTTACCTGCTGGCGGGAACCCTGGGACTGGGCGCGGCCTATTGCTATACAGCCTTAGCCCGGCGCTTCCCGCGGGAAACCCCGGTGCAGTATGCCACCAGGGTCCTGGGGCGCTGGCCGGGGACCTTTTGCAATCTTATTTTTCTCTGGTACGCCCTGTACTTGGCCGCCCTGGTGCTGCGTAACGTTATTGAATTATATAAGATGGCGATCTTGCCCCAGACGCCAATGGTTTTAGTCGCCGGAATTTTTGCCGGCCTGGCTGCCTACGCCATTCGCATAGGGATAGAAATCCCGGCGCGATTAAGCGAGCTCTTAATTCCTTTTGTTATTGTCGCCATTTTGGTTCTTACCGCCCTGGCGGAAGCTGTCCCGGGATTAGCCCACTGGGAAGCCCTCCTCCCGGTGATGGAAAGGGGGCCCCTGCCGGTCTTACGAGGGGTCTACCCGGCCTTTGTTTTTCCCTTCGGCGAAGCCGTCTTTTTTTTGGTCATTTTACCTTTTTTAACCGAACCCAGGAGAAACTTTCCCCCCTTCGCCCTGGCGGTAACCGTGGCAACATTGCTCACCACCCTGGTCCTGGTGCGTAACCTCATCGTCCTGGGTCCTTCCGAAACGGCGCGGATAAATTTCCCCAGCCTGATAGCCATTCAAATGATAAATATCGGTGACTTTTTGCAGCGGCTGGAACCGGTCATTATTTTCGTCTGGAGTTTTACTATATTGCTGAAACTGACTGTCGTCTACTATGTTTTTACCCTCGGCACAGCCCAGGTTTTCGGCCTCCGGGATTACCGTCCCCTGGTGCTGCCAGCCGGACTGTTAATAACCTTTTTAGCTATGAGCCTCTATGAGAATTTTTCCCAGATGTTAATTTTTGCCGGACGGGCCTTCCCCTTTTATTTTCTCCCTGCCTACCTGTTCTACCCCGCTTTATTGCTCCTGGTGGCTAAAATAAGAAAAATTAAAGGGTAAAGGAACCCGTTTCCCGGTTCAGATATTTTTAGTTTTTGGGGCAGGAATTCGATGGTTTTTGTAGAATAGAATATTATCACAACAAATATAACGCAAGCCACAAGGGAAGCCGGTGCAAGTCCGGCGCGGTCGCGCCACTGTGAGGGGGAGCGACCCCACAGCAGGCCACTGGTCCGGCATTCAGCAAGAGCCCTGCCGCTAACGGGTTGCGGTTAAAGGGACTGAGCGCCGGACTGGGAAGGCGTGGGGGAGCGGTGAGCCCGAGCCAGGATACCTGGTGCTTGTCGTCGTAAGTGGTGCTCCCTACGCAGGATGGGGAAGCAGTGTATCCCCCTGTTCATTTTGGAGCAGGGGTTTTAATTTGATAAGGGTAGGCGTCTGGTCCCGAGGGGCCAGGCTTAAATGCTGCCAGCCGGTCCGGCTAGGAGCTTCCAACAAGGAAATGCAACTGGAAGTTTACGATGCGCCGGGACCGGTAGCTGGACGGCCTATTCTAACCCACCCGGGGAGTTCGCAGGGAGGTGTTGGGATAAGGCCGCTTTTTGATGCTCCTTATTTGGTACGAAGATAACCCTATTTTCATGACTGTTTTTGCCTTTCGGGCATGTGCGGTTAGTTTAGTGAACGAAAAACCTGGATTTAGTAGGTATTTTTGTATAATGGAGGGTCTGACCATGTTCTTAAATGGTATGAAGAGGCGATTCCTGTCCTTGACGGTAATGATAAGCCTGCTCCTCGGCCTCCTTACGACATTTATAGGCCCCGTCTGGGTGGAGGCAGGTACCGTAGATTATAATGGTCTGGCTGCTAAAGCCATTCAATTTAATCAACAAGCTTTCTATAACGGCGAAAGGTTAAGCGCCTACGACGCCTACGTCCTCACCCTCGCCGGTGAAGACCTGGCAGCCTCAGACTGGGTTTACAATGGTAAATCCTTACAGCAATCGATACTTGACGCCGTTTATGCAACTATTGAGAGTCCCGCTACTGCGAAGACAAAAGATATTGCCTATGAGCTCCTGGCGGTCAAGGCGTGGGGATATAGTGATCTGGCCAGGAAGTTGGCGGCCATTTTGGCCGATAAGCAGGGCCCAAACGACTTCGACAATAATGTTTACAGCGATATGCCGGTTTTTGATGCCCTGGGCCGGGCCGGAGAATTCAGTGTGGTCAATGTTATTTACGCGCGTGAATATCTCCTTAACACCCAATGTACTACGGCGGGTGAAAATTATGGCGCGTGGGGCAGTACGTGGGGCACGGATTTCTACCCGGACTTTATGACCACCTGCCAGGCCATCCGGGCATTGACCTATCTGCCCAATGCCGCCGGTGACCAGCAGATCCAGGCCGCCATCACTAACGGCCTGGCCTACCTCCGGAAGTGGCAGCAACCTGATGGAAGTGTCTATACTACACAGCCGTGGCCTGACGACCCTGCAGTCGACACCGCCGAGCTGATTGTCACTCTGCAAAGATTAGATGTGGATCCAGCCACCTGGAAAAGCGCCCAGGGGATGACGCCCGTTGACTATATGGTGCAGCTAGCCCCCAATAGCGACGGGAGTTTCGGCACTACGAAGAACGCCCTTGATGCCACGGAATCCCTTTATGCTTATTTAATTCTGGAAGGAAGGGCCGGTTCTGTAGCTTCTCCGGGGCTGGCCATAACCCCGGCAACAGCCACCGTGAACGTCAATGGCCAACGGCAGTTTAAGGCCATAATGAATTATTTGAACGGCACGAGCAGCGACGTGACCCGGGATGCCGCCTGGTCGGTGGACAACGGCAACATTGCTGAAGTTGTTAACGGCCTGGCAACCGGCCTTCAAACCGGGCAGACTGTAGTTAGGGCTACATATAACGGCCTGGCGGCGACGGCCAGTCTCACTGTAACAGAGTCCGCAACGTCATCTACAGGGGGGTCCGGCGGCTGTACCGTCGATATTGCCGTGGTAGGCCGGAACGGCGAGCTTCTCTACGGCCCCGGTGCGGTCACGGTGAGTAAAGACGGTAGGTGGGGCCTGACGGCCCTTGGCGCCCTGGAGGCCACCGGCCTCCCCTATGAAGAAGCCGGCGGCTTCGTTAAAAGCATAGCCGGGCAGGCCAACAGCGGCATGAACGGCTGGATGTATAAGGTAAACGGCAGCGTACCCATGGTGAGCGCTTCCCAGGAAATCGTCCGGGACGGCGACCAGGTGATCTGGTGGTACAGTATGGACCTGAATTCCCCCGGCCCGACCTGGGACAGCTTGCTGAAAGGCAGTACGCCCGCCTCACCGGCAAATACGACACCGGCCGACCTGAAGGAGCAGAATAAAAAACTTCCCGCAGCCCTGCAAGCTCCCGATGCTGCCCTGGATGCCATGGGAAAAATCAACCAGTTGCTGGAATTGAAAGAAGATGCAGCGGAAATCGCGCCTTTAAGCGAAGTCAAAAAAGCCGTAGTAGTTACTGGTAGCGATAAAGCAATGAACCGGGCCGAAATACTCGCTCTGAAAAAAGATCTGCTCCAAAATAAAATTGACCTGGCCCAGGAGGTCTCGGCTTCGGCGGGAGCCATTATTTCTGACCCTAAAGCTGAAATAGCATTATCTATTCCGGCCGGGGCCTTGACGAACGATGTAGAAATAACCGTCAAGAAAGGTGCCGGAGGTAATGCCGCCCCGGCTCCTCCGCCAGTAGGCTACCAGCAAATATCGGCAGTTTATAACTTTGGACCCGACGGCACTACTTTCGCCGTCCCGGTAACCTTATACCTGAAATTTGCCCTGCCGTCTCTTGTCAAACCGGAAAACCTGGCCCTGGCCTGGTACGATAAGACAAAAGTAAGTTGGGTAGCCATTCCGGCCGTGGTCGACGTATCTAAAGGCTTAATCCTGGCCCGGATAAACCACTTCTCCGACTATGCCGTATTTGTTAAGGAGGCCAGGAAGGCCTTTCTGGATGTAACTCCAGCCAGCTTCGGCTGGGCCCAGGATACCATTGAAACCCTAGCCGGGGCCGGCATTGTGGCCGGGGTGGATGGCAGCCACTTTGAGCCGGGCCGGGCGGTGACCAGGGCGGAATTTGCCAGCCTCCTGGTCAAGGCTCTGGGCCTGGAAGGGAAGGCAGGGGAGAAGAACCCATTTAAAGACGTAAAAGGAGATGCCTGGTACGCCGGGGCAGTTACTGCCGCCGCCAGCAACGGCCTGGTCAAAGGGTATGAGGATGGCACCTTCCGCCCGGATAACGTTATTACCCGCGAGGAATTGGCCGCTATGCTGGTCCGGACCGTGAATCTCCCTGCCGGCGAGGAAAAGCTGGCCTTTAAAGATAACGATAAAGTCTCTACCTGGGCCAGAAAGAGCGTGGCTGTAGCTGCCGCTCACGGGCTGGTTAAAGGCTTTGAAGATGGCACCTTCCGGCCGGGGGATGCGGCCAGCCGGGCCGAATGCGCGGTGATGGTTTACAGGGTGTTAGTAGCTGAGTAAAGGAGCGAGGATTGATTATAACGGCGGGGAGCGCCGGCGCGCACTGCGGTGCTCCTCACCGCTATTGTAGCTTCTTCCTGGCATTTAGGATAAATTTTGACCGGCCTGATATTATGGGTACAGCGAGGGATCCGCAGTGCAGAAAAAAATTGGCTACCTGGCTGCCGCCCTGGTTGTCTTGCTGGCTTTAATAGGGCCGGCAGTCTCCAAGCAGGGAATTTCCCCCGGCAGGCAACCCGGCCCCGATACTACCTTATCCCAGTCCCGGGCCCCTTCACCGGGAGGAAGTCCTGCCGCTGACGGCAGGCCGGAGAACACCGGTGATCAAAAATCATCTGAAACCCAAACGCCGGCGTCAATAACTGCCGGTAAGCAGGCAGGCGGCAGCGCCGTAAATGGCGGCGCCAACGCTGCGGCTCCTGCTGGTTCCCCCGGGGTTACTCCTTCCTCCCCCCAAACCGGGGGAGCGATTGCTTCCGGGGTCACCGGGCTGGCCGGCAACCAGGCTAACGACAAGGGCGCCCCGGCTCCCCCCGCTGCTGAGGGCTACCAGGTGCATGTAGCTATAGTTGGTATGAAGGGGCAGTTACTCTTTGGTCCCACTACGGTAACTGTAAATAAAAACAACAGATGGGGATTGACGGCCCTTGGCGCCCTGGAGGCCACCGGCCTTAAATATAGCCTCGCTCCCGGATACGGTAATTTTGTCCAGAGCATAGCTGGCCAGGCCAATAAAGGCATGTGCGGCTGGATGTACAAGGTCAACGACGAGGCACCCATGGTTGCAGCCAGCGAGAAAAAGGTTAATCCCGGGGATAAGATTATCTGGTGGTACAGCGAAAGCATTAACAATGCCGGTCCCACCTGGGAGGGATTAAAGGAGGCCGCGCCTTAATTGTTCGAGCGATTTTTCTACCAGGAAAAAGGCCTCTTTTTACAGAGCCTGCACCCGATGGCAGCCATATCTTATCTGGGGGGGTTACTGGTACTGGCCCTGCTGTTCACTAATCCCCTATACCTTCTCGGCCTCTTGCTGGTCATTCTCCTTTGCATCAATGCTGTTCAGGGCTGGGCCATCTGGGAAATCTATTTCCGCCTCAGCCTTACTATAATGGTATTGGTTATCATCATTAACCCCCTGGTGGTTCGTGCCGGGGAGACCATTATCTGGTGGGGACCACAGCTGCCGGTTTTCGGCCGTTTAACCGTCTCGCTGGAAGCCATTTGTTACGGCGCCGCCATGAGCGTGCGGCTGTTAGCCATCATCAGCGTGTTTTGTCTTTATAATCTCATGGTTCACCCGGACAAGGTTTTAAGCGTGCTTGCACGTTTTGCTTCCCGGTCGGCCCTGGTACTGTCTCTGGCTACCAGGATGTTCCCGGCCATGATCAGGCAACTGGAAAACATCCGGGAAGTGCAGGCGGTAAGGGGCGTCGATTTTCACGCCGGGAAGTTGAGGGAAAGGCTACCCAGGTATGCTGCCCTGATGAACATCCTGCTCCTGTCTTCCCTGGAAGATTCTCTGAAGATAGCTGAGGCCATGCAGGCGCGGGCCTTTGGCAGCGGCCTGCGCTCCTGTTACCGGCAGGATACCTGGCGGCCACGGGACAGCCTTTGCCTGGGAGGGAGCCTCCTGGCCCTGGCTGCGGCCGTTTTTGGCCAGGTTAAAGGATTCAGCACCTTTAGTTTTTACCCGCAGCTTGGCTACTTGATTCAAGGCCCTATGACCGTTGTAGTTTTAATAATAATCCTTCTCGCTTTATCTGTTCCGGTGGTATTGAGCTGGGGGTGGCAGCGGTGCCCTTATTTCAAAGCGAAAATTTAATTTATTACTACCCGGATAGGGAAAAGCCGGCCTTGAAAGATATCAATTTGCGTATTGAAGAAGGGGAGTTTTTATTGATAACCGGCGGTTCGGGATCGGGTAAGTCTACCTTAGCGCGGGTGCTGGCCGGCCTGATCTCGGATTTTTACGGCGGCCGCTTTGGTGGCAAGGTTTATTTTCAAGGGCGGGACATGGGCCAGATGAACCGGCGAAAACTGGCCCGGGAAGTGGGGATGGTCTTCCAGGATCCGGAAAAACAACTGGTTATGACCAGTGTCGAGGCCGAGATCGCCTTCGGCCTGGAAAACCTGGGTCTGCCCCGGGCAGAGATGTCCCGGCGGGTTGCCGAGGTCTTGAGTTTTCTGGACCTGACGGAAGTCAGGCAGGAATTTACCGCGCACCTTTCCGGTGGGCAGAAGCAAAAGCTGGCCCTGGCTGCTATACTGGCCATGCAGCCGCGGGTGCTGGTTTTAGATGAGCCTACCTCCCAGCTGGACCCGGTAGCGGCCGAGGAATTTTTTAATCTCATTAAACGGTTAAATGAGGAAATGGGCCTGACCATAATTTTGATCGAGCAGCGGCTGGAGAGGTGTTATCACCTGGCCGACCGGGTAGTGTTCATGGAGGACGGCCAGCTCAAATATGAGGGCACGCCGGAGCAACTGGCCCGCTGGGCGGTGCAGCGGGACATCCCCTTTGTACCCCCGGTGGCCCGTTTTTTTGCCCGGATAGGTTTCCCTTCTATTCCCGTTACCGTCAAGGAAGGGCGCCGGTTACTGCGGTCCAACTTTGACCGCCGGGAGTTTCCCCCTCTAAAGCCGGCGGTAAAGGCAGAACCGGGAGAACCGGTTTTGACCATGAGTAAGGTATGGTTTACCTATCCCAATGGTAAAGAAGCCCTGCAGGACGTAAGTATCCAAATCGCTACCGGCGAACTGGTAGCTATCCTGGGCGCCAACGGCGCCGGTAAATCCACCCTCCTGAAAACCATGGCCGGCCTCTTAAAACCGGGACGGGGCCGGGTGCAGGTAATGGGCCGCGACCTGAGTAACGAGGGCCGGCCCGGGGACGGCAGGATTGCCTACCTTTCCCAGAATCCCGGTGATTATCTCTTCCAGGATACCGTGGAAGAGGAATTGTTATTTACTCTAAAAAATTTCGGCCTCCCTAATGACGGCATTGTTGATGAACTCCTGGAGAAGTTAAACCTACAGCGCTACCGGCGGGTAAACCCGCGCGATTTGAGCAGCGGCGAGCGCCAGCGGGTCGCCCTGGCCTCCATTTTGGTAACACGGCCCCGGCTCCTGGTGCTTGACGAACCTACCCGGGGGATGGATTATCGCTTGAAGGACGAACTGGGAGAATTGTTGACGGGCTTAAGGAGGGAGGGAGTAAGTGTGGTGCTGGTGACCCATGATATAGAATTTGCTGCTGCTTATGCCACGCGGGTGCTGCTGCTGTTTGCCGGCCGGATCGTAGCCGATGGGCCCAAGCACCAGGTCCTGGGCCAGTCGGTTTTTTATTCCACCCAGATTGGCAAAATGTGCCGCGGCTATGTTGACGGTGTCCTGACCCTGCAGGATGCCCTGGACCGGCTGGCACCCGCATGGCCGGCCAGGCAGGTAGTTTCATAAATCCTCCGGGTGACGCATCCAGGGGGCCCGCCGCCCGGCTCGAAAGGTGCCCGTACCGGCGGGCCAGATTTCGAGCACGGCTGTTTAACCCTGGCAAAGGTTTGGGAGGTTATGATAGTGGCGTTTTGGCGTAAAATGCTTTTTCCCCTGGCCCTGGTGTTTATCCTGGGCTTGTTGCTGGCCAGCATCAAGATCAATGCACTTCTTTTAGGCCAGGGGTGGGGTTTGCTGGCATTGTTGATAATCATTATTGCCCTGGCCCTAATGTACTGGGGTTTTGAACAGGGCAGGGTATCCTCCCGGGAGGTGGCCGTAATTGCCATGCTGGGCACCATTGCCGCCGCTGGTCGCGTCCCCTTTGCAGGTTTGCCCAACATCCAGCCTACCACTTTTATGGTAATTATCTCGGGATTTGTTTTCGGGCCGCGGGCCGGGTTTATGGTCGGGTCCACGGCGGGTTTGGTTTCTAACTTTTTCTTGGGCCAAGGGCCGTGGACGCCCTGGCAGATGTTTGCCTGGGGGCTGGCCGGCACCTCGGCGGGTGTGTTGAAAATTTTCTTTCCCCGTGCGGGTAATAAGGTAATGACGGTTTTTAGCTTTCTCTGGGGGTACCTTTTTGGCTGGATTATGAACCTGTGGACCTGGACGGGCTTTATCCACCCCTTGACCTGGCAGTCCTTTGTGGCCACCTATGCCGCCAGCTTCTGGCTGGATACCATCCATGCCCTGGGGAACGCCGCCTTTTATCTATTCTTTGGCTCCAGCTTCGTAAAAATCCTGCAGCGTTTCCGCCGCAGGCTGGAGGTGAGGTTACTTCCCACTGACAGTTAAAAGCCGATAGTTAAAATCGGGGGACGAACCGGTTACCGTCGTTCCCGATTGAAAACGCACCGTCCTGGAGGATAAATTTGGGGGCGCCGGCTGGCGCACCCCACTGGCATATGTGATCGGTTATCGCTTTTTTAGTCAGATTAGGCCAGGGCCAGACCGGCAAAGGGTGTTTGCCGTTCAATAGCAGACGCGAGATTGTTCATGGTTTCCCGCACCCGGATGAGGGGTTTACCGTAGACCTCAGCGCCCAGGGTGGCCCCGGTTTCCCGGACATAAACTACCTTGACCGCCAGATCTTTGGCGATCACATCGTGAGCAAGGGCGGTGGTCGGCATTCCGGTCCCGGTCTCCGCAAGGGAAATTTTTATGAGGCCCACGGAGCCAAAGACCAGGTCCCCGATAGCTACAGAGATCTTCTTAACAGTAATTTCCCTGGCTCGCTTCAGGCCGAAGAGGTTGGCGGCGGCTACGCGGGCCTCGTGGCCGGCCGGTCCAGCCTGCCTGGTAAGAGAACCGCCGGTAGGGACAAGGGATTTTTGAGCGGCGCAGTCGCCGATGGCAAAGACATCGGTGGCACTGGTCTGCATATACTCATCCACCAGGATGCCGGCATTTTCGTCGGTTGCCAGACCGGCCTGCCGGGCCAGGAGGGTATTGGGTACGATACCGGTGGCCAGGACCACCACATCAGCAGGTAAAGTCCGTCCACCCGTTAGCCTGACACCCTCTACTCGATGGCAGCCTTCCAGTCCTTCCGCTGCCGCTCCGGTTATAATGGCAACACCCTTCCGGCGCAGTTTTTCTTCTATTAAAATGCAAGTATCGTCATTAAAGACCCCGGACAGGCAATGGGGTAGTTGTTCTACCAGGGTGATGTGAAGCTGGTGGTTGGCGCTGCAGGCCGCTGCCAGTTCTACGCCGTTTAGCCCGCCACCAACGATAACCACGTTCCTGGCCCTGGCCAGGTGCTCTTTAAGGCTTTTAAGGTAGGGAAGCTCTTTTTTCAAAACAAAAACGCCCGGGAGTTCCGTTCCTTGAAGTAAAGAAGTGACCGGCGAAGAACCAATGGCGAGGATCAGTTTATCGTAAGCTATTTTTTCACCAAAGGCAGTGGTAACCCGTTTACCCCCGGGATCAATGGCCGTCACTTCATCGATTACCAGTTCAATTCCCTCTTTATAAAGCCGGGAGTCGCCCAGGATATACTCATTTAATGACCCGGCACCACAGGCGTAAGCAAGGCCCCAGGGCATCAGCGCCCTGACTTCCCGGCGTACCAGGGTGATTTTTTTATCGCTGTAGTATCGCCTGGCAGCCAGCGCCGCGGTGCACCCGGCAATACCTCCACCGGCAACCAGAATGTCTGTGCGTTTCATACCGGCACTCCTTTCGTCTTTTCAAGCCGGGGGTTTAACCGCCGGGCAGCTAAATTAGCGGTTGGCCCCGGCCGGGGGTCGGGGGAGGGAGGCGTAAAACCTTTACCGTGTCTTCGTCAAATCCGAGTTCGCCCAGTATCTTCCTGGCGCGACGCCAGGCCTGTTCCTGGCAGAGCATGGGATCCGGGCCGGGACCCTGGCTGCCGAAAGCCCTGGCGGGACGGAAGTGACACTGGCCTGCAACGCAGCCAGTCAATACAATTTGGCGGGCGCCGGCTTCGATAGCCCTGAGGACTTCCAGGGTACCTACCCGGCTCAAACATGGCACCTGCAATATGGAAACGTCATCCGGGCAGGATGTGCTCCCGACGTTTTCACTGTTGGCGTAAGCGCAGTAACTGCAGGTGAAGATAACAGTGGATTGAACTTTTCCTGCTTCCGGTGAGAGGGCCTGGAGTTCCGCTTCTATTTCTGTGGGGCTATAACCGGTCAACGTAATGGCCCGGGCCGGGCAGGCGGCTACGCAGGCGCCGCAGCCCTGGCAGAGGAGGGGGTCGATATGGGAACGGTGATCCTTGATGGCAGGGGCACCATGGGGGCAAACCCGCACGCAGGTAAGGCAGGCGGCGCAGGCGCCTTCTACCCGGGCTACCTGCCGGTGGAGTTCGTAGCGCTCCCGGGCCAGGTCGGCTGCTGCCTTGCCGGCGGCGGCCTGGGCTGAAGCCAGGGCTTCTTCCAGGTTTCCGGGGCCTGCCGCCAGGCCGCAGGTGTAGATGCCGGGTACGGGCGTCTCGACGGGTTTTAATTTGGGATGACTGGTAGCGAAGAAACCCCGTTCGTCCAGGGGAACCCGGAATAAAGCCACCAGGCGTCTATTTTCCGCCGGGGGTTCCATACCGGTGGCCAGCACCAGCAGGTCGGCCTCAATCGTCACTTCTTCTTCCAGGATGGCGTCGTAAGCGCGGACCAGTAACTTGTCCTCGGGCCCCGTGCCGGCGGCAAGGGGCGTTACCCGGGGCGGTTCTCCGGGCTGGTAATGCAGGAACACGACACCCCGGGAGCGGGCGGCCTCGTACCACTGTTCTTGCAGGCCGTAGGCCATGATATCCCGGTTGAGGACGTAGATTGCGGCCGCCGGGTTGATCTTCTTGAGTTCTAAAGCGTTTTTTAAGGTTTCGCTGCAGCAGGTGCGGCTGCAATAGGGATGGCCGGCATCGCGGGATTCTACGCACTGGATGAATACCACCCTTTGGGCGCCGGCCGGCCTGGGGCTCCGGGTTTTAAGGAGGTCTTCCAGTTCCAGGGCGGTTACGACCGCCGGGTGCTGGCCGTAGAGATACTGCTGCGTCTTCTTTTCCCCGGCGCCGGTCGCCAGGATGGTAACACCGTGGGTGATGCTTTCCCTCCTTTCCCCGGCAATCTCGATTTCCGTCTGGAAACTACCCGGCTTACCGCTAGTATCCAGGATTCTAGCGTCCAGATGGACATGGATGCGGGGATGTTGCATGAGGCGCCGGATCTGTCCCGCCAGCCAGGCTTGCACATCGGCCCCCCTCAAGGTCCGCTGCATACGGAGGAGATTACCACCTAACTGCGATTCTTTTTCTACCAGGTGCACCTCATAACCCAGATCCCCCAGGTGAAGGGCGGCAGTCATGCCGGCCGCCCCGCCGCCGATTACCAAGGTTGCGGGCGCAACCGTGATAGCATCATTCATATAAGGTGCCGTCGCCTTTATCCCGGCTATAGCCATCCGCACCAGGTCCCCGGCCTTGCGGGTAGCCATTTCCACCCGGCCGCTATAGATCCGGGCTGCATGATCAAGAATGTTAACTATTTTTAGACCCACACCCGGCAAACCTGCCTGGTCGAGCCGGGCCTTAAGTACCGGTTCCAGGGCGCGGGCGCTACAGGCCGCTACTACAACCCGGCCCAGGCCGTTTTCGTTTATAGCCCGAAGGAACTCCTCGCCCGCCTGGGGATCGCAAAGGGATAATTCTCGTACCGTATCGACTCCGGGCAGGGAACGGCAGTATTCCTCCAGCCCTTTTAAATCCAGGTTGGCAGCCAAACGGTCGCACCCGCAGATAAACACCCCTGTCCGGGGAGAAGGGTCGACAGCACCGGAGGAGGGTGGCAATAGCGGCGATTTAACGGGACCGGCGCCGTTTTCTTTTAGCCAGGCGGCACAGGCCGTAGCTGCGGCCGAACCCTGGGTGACGGCATCGATGACATCACAGGGGCCGCTGAAGGCGCCGGCGACAAATATACCCGGTTGTGGGGTGGAGACGGGGGCAAGGGGGGAGGTCTGGCAGAAGCCATGGGTATCGAGTTCTATCCCCAGGGCGGCAGCCAGGTCCCTGGCCCCATCCGGCGGCCGCAGGCCGGTGGCCAGGACCGCCAGGTCGAACTCTGCTACCCGGGCCGGGCCCTCTTCCGGGGCGTAACGGATAGTGAGCCTCGGGTTGCCGGGCAACTGGATTATGCTATGAATGCGCGAGCGCACCAGCTTAAGACCATATTCTTGCCGGGCTTTTGCCAGATAGCTTTCATATGCCCGGCCGTAAGTGCGCAGGTCCATGTAAAAGAGGGTTATTTCCGGTAAGGGTAATTTACGCGCCGCGACTCCCTCGTAAAGCATCAAGGCTTCTTTAAGGGCATACATACAGCAGACGGCCGAACAGTAGGCCACTCCCCCGGCAGGGTCGCGGGAACCGGCGCACTGGATGAAGGCCACCTGTTGCAGCGGACCATTATCCCCGGGGCGGCACAGGTACCCCTCAGCCCCCAGGCGCTGTTCTAACTCCAGGCCGGTCAAAACCCCTGGATAACGCCCGTAACCGTAGCGGGCATCCAGGTTGGCGGGAAGATACTCCTCGTAACCGGGGCAGAGGATAAGAGCCGCCGCGTTTAATTCCTCCTCCCGGCCTTCCCGGTAAAAATGCAAGCTAAAGTTGCCGGGGTTACGGGTCAATTTTTTTACTTCAACACCGGTGAGGAGGGTAATATTATCGCTCCCTTGCTTGATAAAGTGGGGGGAACGGATACAGAAGAAGCTGTCCGGAGGGGACAAGACGCAGGCGCTGCAGTCGTTGGTAGGAAAAGTCTTTGGCAGGGCGGTAAGTTTACCGCCTGGCCGGGAAGAGCGTTCTAATAGAATGACCTGGTAGCCGAGACGGGACAGGTCCAGGGCCGCCTGGACCCCGGCGATGCCGGCTCCCAGGACGGCTACGGGTAGCGCATCCTTTTTCATTATTAAAGTCTCACTCCTTACCAGCGATTACCAGGGCATCGGCTACCAATTCGACCAGGTTCTTAACTTTAACATTGAGATGATAATGACGGCAAAGGTCATTTAATTGATCAACACAGTTGTGGCAGGGAGTAGCCACTATCCCGGCCCCGGTGCGCTGAATTTGCTCTATTTTAACCTTGCCTTTGGCCAGACGTTCCTGGCCGAACTCGCTCAAAGAGAGCATGCCGCCACCGCCGCCGCAGCAGTAGTTATTCTCACGGCTCGGCGTCATTTCGCGAAAATCGGTGACCGCTGCCTGCAGTACCCGCCGCGGTTCTTCAAAGATACCTTCCTTGCGGCCTAGATTGCAGGGGTCATGATAGGTTACCGGCTCGCTGTTGCGGGAGGGGTCCAGGCGGATACGGCCTGCATCCAGGTATTCGGCCATTAGCTGGACAATACTGCGTACGGGGAAGGGGAGTTTATGCCCCAGCCAGCGTTCGGGCCCCCAGCGGATGGCGCGGAAGGCATGGCCGCACTCGGTCATGATCAACTCCTGGCAGCCCAGGCGCTCCACCTCATCCGCCAGGCGCTGCACCAGGATAGCGCCGGCTTTGTCGTCCCCGGAGAAAAGGGCGTAGTTGGTCGCGTCCCAGGAGCGGCTGGAGAGGGTCCAGCTCTCGCTGGCGGCATAAAACACCTTGGCGGCCGCCAGGATGGATAGAGGGAAAAACTTTGCTTCCCGCGGGTTGATAACGTACATTACCCTGGCGCCTTTTTTATCTACCGGTATTTCCGCCCGGGGGCCGAACTCAGCCTGGAGTTCTTCTTGCATCCAGTCCAGGGTATCGAGATAATCCTCCCGGCTGATCCCCATATTATTACCAGAAGTAACTGCTAGATCAACAACTTTTTGTAAATTTTCGGGGACCCGGCCTTCCTCCGCCAGGTGGCTGCGCAGGGCCCGGACCAGGTCGCCCATATTCACACCTACCGGGCAGTAAACCGTACAGCGGCCACACATGGTGCAGAGCCAGATCATGTCCGATGCCAGGACTTTGTCCTCCATCCCCCATAGGAGCAGGCGGACGATTTTACGGGGATCAACAGGTGCGCCTATATCGCCGGTGGGACAGCCGCCGCTGCAGACGCCGCAGGTAAGGCAAGATCGTAGGGTAGCTTCTCCCAGGGCACCGGTTATTTTTTCATGTAAATTTTGATAAAGGGGTGGAAAAAGACTCTCTTCAATGGCGGGTGAAAAAGGCATTTAAAGATTCCTCCTGAAGTTTATCCATCATTGCCTTGGCAGTACATGTTTCTTCTCTGCCAGCAGGGGCGCGTGGCTGTAGTCGCTGTTTCTACGGAGCTTCCTGAACGGCCTCGAACATCCTGCCACCAGGGGTAAAAGGCGAGATAGGCTGGAAGGGTGGAAAGATTACAACGCTTGCTGTTTTTTTGTTCCCAGCGCCGCAGGTGGTTCGCAGAGATATCTAACACCTGGATAACCATACCGATGGGAAACATTAATTTTTTCGTCCCGGTTAATCTTATTTTTACTTATATCATATTTCCTGTTAATAACGATGTCAATAAACTTACAAAAAAAATTATAAAAAACCTTGTATTGAACATAAAAGATGCTTTTAGGAAACGAAACAGGAAAACCTTGATTTAAAATAACAGGTTAACGTAAAATAGAGCTGCAATTAAATTTATAACCCGATTGCCAGGCGAGGCGACTATCTATGACCGAACAAATGCTGTACCCAATAAGCGTTGTGGCTGAGCTACTTGGCATCCAGCCGGGCACCCTGCGGGTTTGGGAGAGGCATAAGCTCATACAACCCGCCCGGAAGAACGGGCGGCGTCTATACTCCAATAATGACTTGAAGCGCTTGCGTTTTATTAAAAGGCTTATAGATAAGGGCTTTAATTTAAACTCTTTGAAACACTACCTGGCATTTTATCCTTGCTGGTTATTAGAAGACTGCCCGTCCTGTTCCCATAAAACTGAGCGTATAGGCTGTGCCAAGCCTTGCTGGAAGGAAGAAGGGACTTACTGCCTGATTTCCTTCGAAGACCCCTCCCTTTGCAGTAAATGTCCTTATAAAAAGCAAGAAAAGAAGTAGAACCGCCCCTGAACACAGGGGAAGCGTAGGCGGGTATGAAGTGAACACGCGGTCGGGCAGGAATTTGCTGCATCTTTGTCGAACAGTGTATTACCAGAAAAACATTCCAACGGGTGCCAGGGAAGCCGGTGGGAATCCGGTGCGGTGCCGCCACTGTGAGGGGGAGCACCTGCTAAAGGAGCCACTGGTCCAGCACTCAGCAAGATTTTTCCCCCTACGGGTTAATATCTTAATAGTTTTAATAAGAAGTAGCCTGAGTAGGGTAGATAGGAGCTTGAGTGCCGGACTGGGAAGGCAGCAGGGAGCGTTGAACCCGAGCCAGGAGACCTGCCCGTGGGATTGCACCGTAAAACCACGGCCATGGTGAAGGTGAGGTAAGGGAGGATTTACCCCAGCTACGCAGGCGTGGTTGGGGTTTTTCATTTTCATAGGTGAAGGGAGATTAAGTTTAATCATGATACCGAAGAAAATCATCAAGCGCGACGGCCGGGTAGTGGACTTTGACGAGGAAAGGATTATCAATGCTATTTACAAAGCGGCCCAGGCTGTCGGGGGCCAGGACCGGCGCCAGGCCAGCCAACTGGCCAACCAGGTGACGGCCCTTCTGGCGGAAAAATTTGTCGACAGGCTGCCTACCGTCGAAGACGTACAGGACCTGGTGGAAAAAGTATTGATTGAGAACGGCCATGCCCGGACGGCCAAGGCTTATATCCTTTACCGGCAACAACATGCGGAATGGCGGGATTTTCGCCACCTCCTGGTCAACGTGCAGGAAATGGTCCAGGGCTACCTTGACGGTCAGGACTGGCGGATTAATGAGAACAGCAACATGAATTATTCCCTCCAGGGCCTCAACAACCATATCATTGCCGCCGTCAGTTCCAGGTACTGGCTGGAAAAGGTCTACCCGCCGGCTATCCGCGAGGCCCATGAAAGGGGCGATATTCATATCCACGATCTAGGGTTGCTGGCGCCCTATTGCTGTGGCTGGGACCTGGCCGATTTACTGGAAAGCGGCTTTGCCGGCGTGGGGCAGAAGGTGGAAAGCGCGCCGCCCAGGCATTTCCGGACGGCCCTGGGGCAGATAGCCAATTTCTTTTATACCTTGCAGGGAGAAGCAGCTGGTGCCCAGGCCTTTTCCAGTTTCGATACTTACCTCGCTCCCTTTATCCGTTACGACGGCCTGGACTACCGGGAAGTCAAGCAGGCCCTGCAGGAGTTTATCTTTAATCTCAATGTGCCCACCAGGGTGGGTTTCCAGACGCCCTTTGTCAACCTGACCATGGATGTGGTCGTACCGCAGGTTTTAGCCGGCGAGCCGGTGATCATCGGCGGCGAGCGGCGTAAGGAATGCTACGGCGACTTCCAGCAAGAGATGGACTGGCTGAATATAGCCTTTTGCGAGGTGATGATGGAGGGGGACGCCCGGGGCCGCATTTTTACCTTCCCTATACCCACGTACAACATCACGCCTGATTTTCCCTGGGAAAGCCCGGTGGCAGACAGGATCATGGCCATGACGGCCAAATACGGCATCCCCTACTTTGCCAACTTTATCAACTCCGATTTAAAGCCCGAAGACGTACGCAGCATGTGCTGCCGCCTGCGCCTGGATAACCGGGAACTGAAGAAACGCGGCGGCGGTCTTTTCGGCGCCAATCCCCTTACGGGCTCTATCGGCGTAGTAACCATTAATTTGCCCAGGCTGGGTTACGTGAGTTCATCGAAAGAAGAGTTCTTCACCAGTTTAAAAGCGAAAATGGACCTGGCCAAAGAGAGCCTGCTCCTCAAGCGCAACATCCTGGAGAAGCTGACGGAGCAGGGGCTTTATCCTTACTCCCGATTCTACCTGCGGCAGGTTAAGGAGCGTTTCGGTAGGTACTGGGAGAACCATTTTAATACCATTGGTATCGTGGGCATGCACGAGGCCCTCTTGAACTTCATGAAGAAAGGTATCGAGACCCGCGATGGGAGGGGCCTGGCTTTAGAAATCCTGGACTTTATGCGTTCTGTCCTGGCCACCTACCAGGCGGAAACCGGCCAGCTCTTCAATCTGGAGGCCACCCCGGCGGAAGGTACCTCTTACCGCCTGGCCCGACTGGACAGGCGTCTTTATCCTGATATTATCACCTCCGGGACAAACGAACCGTATTACACCAATTCCACCCATTTGCCGGTCGGCTACACTGACGATGTGTTTACCGCCTTGGAGCACCAGGACGAGTTGCAACTAAAATATACCGGGGGTACGGTCTTTCACGCCTACCTGGGGGAAAGGGTGACGGATACGGTAACCTGCCGACGTTTTCTGCAGACAGTGATGCATAATTTCCGCCTGCCCTATTTCACTATTACGCCTACCTTCAGCATCTGCCCCGAGCACGGGTATCTTTCCGGCGAGCACTGGACATGCCCGGCCTGCGGCCGGGAAACAGAGGTCTGGAGCCGGATCGTCGGCTATTACCGGCCGGTGAAGAACTGGAATAAAGGCAAGCAGGAGGAGTTCCGGGAACGGCGGGGCTTCCGTCCTGTCTCCTGCGGCGACGAACAAACACGCCAGGCGGCAGTTTAGGTTGCCTGTTTTAAGGAAGTGATCCCTATCGTCATTAGAGGTATCCAGTTAACGAGCCTGGTGGACTTCCCCGGCGAGGTTTGCACTACCGTCTTTTTGGGCGGGTGTAATTTCCGCTGCCCCTGGTGCCACAACGCCGACCTGGTGCTGCGCCCTTCGGTTTTGCCGGAAATCAGCCCGGCGGAGGTTTTAAACCTGTTGATTCGGCGCCGCTCCTGGGTGCAGGCCGTTTGTATAACCGGGGGTGAGCCAACCCTGGCGCCGGGCCTGGAGGAATTTGTCCGCACCCTGAAATCCCGCGGTTTTAAAGTCAAACTGGATACCAACGGTTCGCAGCCTGATGTTATAGCCAGGCTGCTGGCCGGTGACCTCCTGGACTACGTGGCCATGGACGTGAAAGCGCCGCCGGAGAAGTATGACCTCTTAACCGGCACCGGGGCGGATCTGGAGGCTATCAAGGAAAGCATTGCCCTCATTAAAAACAGCAGGGTGGCTTACGAATTTCGTACCACGGTAGTTCCCGGCCTGTTAGAGGAGGAAGATCTCCTGGCTATAGGGCAAATGCTGGCTGGAGCCCGGCATTATGTTTTGCAACAATTCCGGCCCGCCGGAACCCTCCTGAACCCCGGCTTGCGGGAACTCCTTCCTTACCCGGAGACAACTTTAGACCACATTGCGGCCAGATTACAGCCTTTTTTGGCTGAGGTAGAAGTTAAGAGTTGAGGAATAAAATAAGAGCCAGCCAGTATGTAGCTACCTGGAACCATGGGAGTGGATAAGGGGATTCCTCCCATGGTTTTTTTGTGCATAATACATAACAAATAGTTATAGTAAATATAACAGGAAACCGGGGATAGACGTCGAATATACTCAATTGTACAGTCATAGCAATTCCCCTGGGGATATTAATGGTGGTTATCAGGTGATAAAAGCCTGATCGGCTCGATTGAATAAACGGTGTGGGGGTAAAGACATGCGGCTCATTGACCTGGTGAATCAATCCGGGCGGCATCTGGTATTTTTCATTGGCAGTTTTCCTGGTGCAGCCATGAAAGGCGTTACATTGAAAGAAGTATACTTTTCCGCTTCTCTCCAGGCAGAAACGGCCTGCTACCTGGCGGAACGTTTCCAGATCGATTTTATCCGTCCGGTTACTGACCTGGTGGTAGAGGCTGAGGCTATGGGCTTAAAGGCGCGTTATCCAGATAATGGCGCCCCGGTGCTGGTAGAGCATCCAATAACTGGACCAGAGGCGCTGGCCAACTTAAACTTACCGGAACCCGGCCGTGACGGCCGTCTCCCGATAAATCTTGAAGCCATTCGCTTGATAAAGCAGCGGACCGACAAACCGGTGATAGGTTCCTTGACAGGCCCTTTTACTTTAGCTGGTGCCCTCTGCGATCCGGCTGGCGTGGCCATGAAAACAATTACTGACCCCGAGTTTCTGCATGCTCTCCTGGCCTTTTGTACCCGGGCTTTGAAACGATACGGGGAAGCCCTGCTGGCAGCGGGGGCGGATATCCTCTGGATTTCTGAACCCCTGGGCTCTTTGCTGTCACCAGCACAGTTCTGGCAGTTTTCCGGCCGGTATATCCAGGAGATTTTTGCGGCTTTCCCGGCCATGGATATACTCCATATCTGTGGCGATACCAGTTACATGATTAAAGAAATGCTGGCCACAGGCGCCCAGGGTTTGAGCCTGGACAGCAGGGTTAGTTTACCTGTCCTGGCAACCCAAATGCCGGAGGATGTAGTTCTAATCGGTAATATCGATCCCGTCGGGGTGATGCTGGAAGGGTCACCCCAGCAGGTAGTAAAAGCTACTGCTAACCTGCTAACGGCTATGCTGCCGTTCAACAACTTTATTGTGAGTACGGGATGCACTTTGCCCTTTGAAGTCCCGGCAGCGAATATTAGTGCTTTTGTGGAAACAGCCAGGAACTTTCCCCGTTTATCTCCCTCCCAGGCCCGGTTGTTGCTTTCTTTACGACGAGCTTTGCTTGAAGGCGATAGTGAAGGAGTAACAACGCTGACCAAGAAAGGGTTGCAACTGGAGGTGGATGCAATTACCATTCTCGAGGGAGGCCTGATCCAGGGAATAAACCGGGCCGGGGAATTATACCAGCAACAGAAAGTATTTATCCCTGAGCTCTTGTTGATTAGCCAGGCCATGTACGCCGGCCTGGAGGTTATCAGGCCGGTACTGGTGCAAAAGCGGCATGGCACCCGGGGCGAGATTGTGCTGGGAACTGTTCAGGGAGACCTGCACGATATTGGTAAAAATCTGGTTGGTTTGATGTTAACAGCTAATGATTATGAGGTTATCGACCTGGGTAAAGATGTAGCCCCGGAGCAGTTTGTTGAAGCTGTACGGGCATGCCGGCCCCAGGTAGTGGGTCTGTCGGCTTTGACCACCACAACCATGAAGTCCATGGAAAAGACCGTGCGGGCGTTAAAACAAGGGGGTCAAGGGGAGCAAGTTAAAGTTATAGTGGGAGGAGCCCCCATTACCCCCGAGTTTGCCCGGCGGATTGGCGCTGATGCCTATGCTCCCGATGCTGCGGCGGCGGTTACTGAGGTGGCTAATTTAATAGATAAGGTGAAGGAGCATCAAGATGGCCAATCAACCACTGGCGTATTTTGATGATTTGCGGGAAAGAAATGTCCTGGAAATCAAAAAGTTGAAAGACCAGGGGAAAAAGGTAGTTGGCACTTATTGTGCCTTTACCCCCAAGGAACTCATCATTGCCGCCGGTGCCATCCCAGTTTCCTTATGTGGTACCAGGCAAGAACCGATTCCCGAGGCTGAAAAAATCCTTCCCCGGAACCTCTGTCCGTTAATTAAATCCAGTTTTGGCTTTGCCATTACCGGGAGTTGTCCTTATTTTTATTTTGCCGACCTGCTTATTGCCGAAACCACCTGTGATGGCAAGATCAAGATGTACGAATTGCTCAGGGAATATAAACCCATGCATATTCTCAATTTACCGCCCACCTCGCTGGGCGAAGACGCCTTTGCCTACTGGTATAATGAAATACTTAAAGCCAAAGAACGGCTGGAAAGGGAATTTGCTGTTGAAATCACAACGGCAAAATTGCAGGAAGCCATTCGCCTGGTTAATGAAGAATGCCGGGCTTTGCTGGAATTTCATCGCTTAAACCGGCACGACCCAGCACCGTTATCGGGTTTGGATCTTTTGAAGGTGCTTTGGGCAAAGGGCTTTACTCCCGATATAGCCGCCGGTACGGCCGTGATTCGCCAGGTCACTCTGGCGGTAAAGGAACAGATGGCCAGGGGCGTGTCTGCGGCACCACCGGGCTCACCTCGAATACTCTTAACCGGTTGTCCGGTAGGCCTGGGTTCCGAGAAGGTGATTAAACTCGTGGAGGCCGGGGGCGGGGTGGTTGTTTGCCTGGAATCCTGCAGCGGCATTAAAGCCCTGGAGCCCCTTGTGGATGAGGAAGGCGATCCCTTGCAGGCAATTGCTGCCAAGTATTTGCAAGTACCCTGTCCCTGTTTAACCCCCAATCGGGGCCGTCTAGAATTGCTGGAACGTCTTATTAAAGAATACAGGGTCGATGGGGTAATCGATCTCACCTGGCAGGCCTGCCATACGTATAATATTGAGTCTTATAGCATTAAGAAATTGGTCCAGGAAAAAGAGGGACTGCCTTTTCTACCAATTGAGACTGACTATTCAACAAGTGACTTGCAGCAGCTCAAGGTCCGGATTGACGCTTTCCTGGAAATGATTAAATAGCGGGCTGCTGGTTACTTGAAGGGCGACTTGCCGGGAGATAAACACGGTCGAGGTGCTGACGGTTGTGCCATGACGAGGGGGGCAACCATAACGGTTATGGCGCTGATCCATCGTTCCATATCCTGGCATCTAAAAAGATACTCGGTAGCGGGCCTGAAACCGCGCAGGTGATCGATGCCAATACAACTTTATCGCCCACCAGGTTAACAATGTAAAATGGCTTGGGGAACCGGAAATTAAAAAATTGCTTTGTTGACAGGAGGAATTTTTGAACCAGTGACGAATATAACTAGCGACTAAATTACCTGGCAGGTAGCCAGGGGAAAAAGAGAACCATGGAGGTTCTTCGCCGGCGCGGAGCTGCTTCCATGGTTTTTTATTTGCCAGGAATAGGCTCCGGGCCAGAACGGCATTCCGAAATTTTGGGAGGTCGATATTATGTTTTCCTCAAGAACCATGGGTCGTTTCCTGGCCAAGATCGTTTTGCTGTTCCTTTTGCTATTTGTTGTTACTGGTTGTAATTCCCGGCAGACGGGTAATAAGCTCAAGGTAGTAACCGGCACCTCTCTTTTGATGACTGCTGTGCAGGAAGTAGGTAGGACAGGGTGGAAGTAAAGAATATTATCCCGCCGGCCTCCTGCCCCGGACACTTCGACATCAAGCCTTCCGATGTAGCCGTACTTAGCCAGGCCCGGGTTTTCCTGATGCATGACTGGCAGGGTAAACTTTTTACCAAAGAATTGGTGGCTTCCGCCAATAATCCCCAGTTAGAAGTAGTTCCGGTGGCAGTAAAGGGTAACTGGATGGCACCTCCGGTATGGCAGCAGGCGTTACAGGCAGTAGCCAGTATACTCGCAGAGAAAGACCCGGCTAATAAAGATTACTATAAGGCTAAGGCCCAGGAAGCTGTTGACCAGGCAGCCAGGGTGGGACAAGAAACGCAGGCCCGCCTGCAGGCAGCGGGCGCGGGGAACTTGAAAGTTCTTTGCTCCGACCAGCAAGAGGGCTTTGTTCGCTGGGCCGGTTTCCAGGTTATAGGTACTTATGGCCGTCCGGAAGAACTTACACCGCAGCGAGTGAAGGAACTGGTAGATAAGGGCCGGCAGGCAGGTGTGCAATTAATAATTGATAATCTCCAGAGCGGGCCGGATGCCGGCGCCGGCATGGCTAAGGAACTGGGAATACCCAGGGTTACTATTTCCAACTTTCCCGGCGGCCTCCCTGGGACAGATAAATGGGACCTGGGGTTTCCCTTTCCCATGCCGCCTTTGCCGGCGCCCTCTTTGCTACCTGGCTGGGGTTTGAACCATTGCTGGGAGCCATAATCTTCAGCCTGGCCGGTGCGGCTGCCATCGGGCCCCTGGCCGACCGGGGCGAATTTAACCTCGATACGCCCATCGGCATCATATTTTCCATAACTATGGGCCTGGCTTTCCTTTTTATGGGCCTATTGCCCGGTCCCAAAACCCAGGCCTTAGAACTCCTGTGGGGCAGTATCCTGACGGTCACGACAGCGGATCTCTGGCTCCTGGCCGTCGTGACGATCATAGTTACCGGGCTGGTCGTCATGTTTTTTAAAGAGATCCAGGCGGTTATTTTTCACCGGGAAATGGCCCGGGCGGTAGGCATACCTGCCGACGCCATCTTTTACAGTATCCTTTTTCTTACCGGAGCAACGGTAACCGCTTCCCTGCGCAGCATTGGCGGCCTGTTAATTTTTAATCTGATTTTAAATCCGGCAGCCGCTGCTTACCAGCTTACCTATAGCTTGAAATACATGTTTTTCCTGGCGGCGCTTTTTGGTGTCCTTTCCTGCTGGGCGGGGCTTGGTGTTTCTTATATCCTGGATGTTCCCAGCGGGGCGGCGATAGTCCTTACTTCGGCCGTTATCTTTGTCCTGGCAACAATTTTCTCCCCGAAACGCAAGGTAAAACAGTGGCAAGAAAATGAGTGATTACGGGTTAAAACAATATGCGAGCGCAGGAGGGAGTTATATGCTTACCCACCGCGAGTATTTTAACAGCAAGGCTGATATTTGGGACAGCCTGTGTGCGCCGGAAGAAAAAGCCAAGCTGGAAACAATTATTAGAGGATTGAACATTGCTCCCGGCAGCACGGTGTTAGATGTGGGTTGCGGCACAGGGATATTAATTCCCTATTTACTGGCTGCCGTAGGCCCTGCTGGCCGGATAGTGGCCCTGGATATAGCCGAGGCCATGCTGGAACGGGCGCAAAGTAAAGGGTTCCCCGCTAATGTGGAGTTCATTTGCGCCGACGTTGTTTCCGTACCCTATCCGGATGCTACTTTCGACGAGGTCATCTGCAACTCGGCTTTCCCCCATTTTCCCCATAAACTTAAGGCCTTAAAAGAGATGGCCCGGGTGTTGAAACCAGGCGGGCGGGTGGTTATCTGCCATACGAAAGCAAGGGAAACCATAAATAATTTGCATAGATCCCTGGGGGGCGTTATAGCCGGGGACCAGATCCCGCCGGGCAGCGAAATGATGGGTATGCTGGTAGCTGCCGGGTTAACGGGAATCGAGATTGATGAGGCTCTTGATTATTACCTGGCATCTGGGTTCAAGGCGATGTATGAGTAATTGCCAAACTACCAGCAGGATTTTGCTGTACGGTTCAGAGAACTTTTAGAGTTTGTTTAAAAGGTCTCTGAACCATTTTTTATTTTTAAAGCCCTGTTTTGTTTTATAGGTATAACAAAAAGTCATACAAAATATGAAGGAATGTCCTTCCGGCGGATAGAAATGGTTGTTATAAACAGGTGACCAATATCCCGATCAAAAAAAGGACGCAAGGGGGGTGGAACAAATCCTTTAATCATTTTATATTTATCCCTATTAATTTTATAAGCGGAGGTGTTTTAAATAAATGAATAGGGTTTTTTCACCAAAGAACTTCATGATTATGACAGGGTTTGTTGGCGGAGCCCTGGCAGCCTTTATGACCTACCTTGGCAATCCCGCCAATATGGGCATTTGTATCGCCTGTTTCTACCGGGACATTGCCGGCGCCCTAGGTCTGCACCGGGCAGCGATAGTCCAGTATTTGCGGCCGGAAATTATGGGGATCGCTTTAGGGGCCTTCCTGTCCGCTCTTGTTTTCGGTGAATTCCGGGCCCGCGGTGGCTCGGCACCCCTGGTACGGTTCTTTTTGGGCGCCTTTTTCATGATAGGTGCCCTGGTGTTTTTAGGATGCCCGGTAAGGGCTGTATTGCGCCTTGCCGGCGGTGACTTGAACGCTGTCGCCGGCTTGGCGGGGGTAGTGGCAGGTGCTTTGATGGGTATTTATTTTCTCAAGCGAGGTTTCAACTTGGGCCGCTGGCAATCTACCTATACAGCGGCCGGCTGGTTGATGCCGCTCTTCATGCTGGGGTTGCTCCTCCTTGCTATTGCCAGGCCTTCATTTATTTTCTTCAGCAAGGAAGGCCCCGGCGCTGCCCATGCCCTGTTGGGAGTTTCCCTGGCGGCAGGTTTAATTATCGGTTTTTTAGCCCAGAGAACCAGGATGTGTTTTGTCGGCGGCTGGCGCGATCTTTTCCTGGTAAAGGATACCTACCTCTTCAGTGGCATCGTGGCCTTTTTTGCGGGGGCTCTAGTAGTTAACGCCATCCTTGGTAAAATTAACATCGGTTTTGCGGGCCAGCCCGTGGCCCATACAAATCAATTATGGAATTTTTTAGGAATGACTCTGGCCGGACTTACCGCTACCTTGCTGGGCGGCTGTCCCTTGCGGCAAACAGTTCTCGCCGGTGAAGGTGACACCGACGCAGGAGTGGCTATAATGGGCATGCTGGCAGGGGCTGCCTTTGCCCACAATTTCCAACTCGCCTCCAGCCCCCAGGGCCCCGGCCCCTACGGGCCCACAGCCGTAATAATAGGTCTGGTTTTCGCCGCTGGCGTCGGGTTCTTTATGCGGGAGAGTCTAGATTAACGTAATAAGCAGGGGAATGCCAAATGGTTTTAAGCTGGCTGAAAAAAAGCTTAGAGGCCCGGGCCGGAACTGCTGACGCCAGGGGTTTGGTAATTTTCACTACGGTGGAAGAAGCTATGAAAGCCGAAAAGGTGTTGAAAAAAGCCGACTTCGACTGCAAACTGGTAGCGCCCCCGCCCGATATGCGCAAAGGCTGCGACCTGGCCCTGGAAATCGACCTGGTCGAGCAAACGGCAGTAGCCAGGGCCCTTACCGGCAAGGTGTCCTTCATGGGTATTTATCCCTTCAAGGGCGAGATGGAACCCCTACAGGTAGAAAAAGTAACCCGGTTTGCAGAGCACATTATGATAAAGTCAGGTAATATGAAACTTGTTTTTGATATAAAGACAGGTGGGATAGTTAATATTTCCGGTGGAGGCTGTCCCGATATCCCCTATCTTTATACCAGGCTGGTGGGCACCCACCTGGCCGCAGCTCCCCGGCCCAAGGACGAAGGCCGTACCCTGTGCGCCCTGATGCTCGACCGCGCCTTAGAAAAGGCTTTAGAAATTTGGAAAGGGGTAGCGCTCAATTGATGCTTATTGCCGGGACCGTCCCAGTAACAGACATGCCCCTGATCTTTGGCCGGGTGGAAAAGGAAGGGAAAAATCTTCGGGTCGACGGTCATTATTTGCCCTGTACCCAGGGGACAATGGCCATGGTAAGTGCGGCTCTGGCCACTACCTGTCACCTCGGGTTGGAACCGCCCCGGGTATTGCTGGCAGGCGATATTGGCACAGGAAAAGGAAGCAGGTTGATTTACCAGTATCTGATAGAACATATAGAGGAGCTGGCGCCCAGGGTTTTAGCTCTCCATTATTGTCTACCCATCGTTACGTTAATGCAAAAGCTCTATACTGCAATAGAAAAATGCCGCCCCCGGCCGGTGCTAATTGCCGATGCCGGCTCCATGTACGCGGCAAAGGCGGCAGGTGTTGCGCCCCACTTTGATATTTTCACCCCGGACCCCAGTGAAATTGCTTTCCTGGCCGACCCTGAAGCCGTCCACCCGGCTTATATCAGCCGCCATCTGTTCGAGGATGCCTTCGCCCGCGTACCCGAACTAATTAAACGCGCTTATGCTAACGGGGGTGCGGCCAAATGCCTCCTGGTTAAAGGAGCTGTCGATTATATAGTAAAAGATGGAGTTATCGTTGATGAGATTAAAGAGCCGGATGTTCCCCAAATGGAGTGCATAGGCGGCACGGGCGATACCATCACCGGTATGGTCACTGCTTTTACTTATGCTGAACTGGAACTGGAACAGGCGGCAAGCATCAGCGCAAAAGCCAACCGGGCAGCAGGCCAGAGGGCAAACCCGACGCCTGCCACCAGTGTTGCCGAAATCATTGACCAGTTGCCCGGTGTTTTCAGGGAAAATCTCTGCAGCTGGAGCGGTATTTGCACCAGGTAACTTCAGGATAAAAGGAGGAGATGTTTTTATGGTGGAAGTTGATGTGCGCGGGCTTTCCTGTCCCATACCTGTAGTAAAGACAAAAAAGGCCATGGAACAAAATCCTGGCCAAACCCTGGCAGTATTGACTGATAATGAAACCTCCAGAGAAAACGTATCCCGGCTGGCAGAAAACTGGGGTTATCAGGTCCAGGTGGAAAAGGTGGCCGGCGGCTACCGGCTATTGTTGACCCCCAATAAAAGCTAAATTGGCTTCCTTCAATATGAAATCCCTGGTAGAATAGATGCCAGGGGTTATTTTTTACTCTGTTTGCCAGGGAATGTTATATTGAAGCGGAAGGTTAGTTTCCATACACCCATGCTTGTTACAGGAATTTCTATAGTGTCCGGAGCAGGTTTAAAGGCGACCTTCTACAGCAGCACCAGGAGAACTGTTTTAGGCGATATTATAAAATTAGTACTGCTGGCAGGAATTTGCTTTCTTACAGCGAATAATATAAAGAACATATGCTTAAATATTTACATCCTCTGAGCCATCCTGGCCTAAAGGAGCAACCCATGGCAGGTTGGCCTGGACCGCTGGTCCACGGGGTGTACCGGGAAACGGGTATGCCTTCCAGGTATTGAAAAGGAGGGGGTTAGCTATAAGAGAGAGCTCTGGCTTTTTTAGTTAAACCCCGCTCCGCCGTGGAGACGGCGTTTTTAATTTGTTGCTGATTAGCCAGGAAAGGGGATAGCTTTAGATGCAGTTCTTAGAAGGCATCAGAGAAAAATTTTACAGGCTGGTAAAAGACAGGCACCTGAGCGGTGAGGAAGAAATCCAGGTGGTCAGCGCCCGGCCCCTGACCCCCGAAGAAGCCATTGGCCGGCCGGAACGTCAGGACTTCCCTCTCTTGAAAGGTAAAGAAGTGATGCTCCAGGCCGCCTTTGCTGGCGCGGTGGGGCAGGCATATACCGATATGCCGGGGAATTACCAGGGCACCCTTAAGGAAGTCCTGGCCCTGCCGTTACGTAACAACTACGAGCGGGCTATATTTATAGCCGCCTTGAATGCCGTTATGCGGCACCTAAAGCTGGTAGATAAGACCATCCACTGCCGCGATCAAGAACCGGGCCGGTGTGCCGCCCGCCTGGTAGAATACGTCCGGGAGCGTTTCGGCAATCCCCGGATTGCCTTTATCGGCCTGCAGCCGGCCATGGTGGCCAGCCTGGCCGGTCATTTCCCGATCCGGGTAACCGACCTGGACCCGGATAATGTCGGTCAACGTAAAAACGGTATTATTATAGAAGACGCCCGGCATACAGCAGAAATTATTGAATGGAGCGACCTGATCTTGGCTACCGGGACTACAGCGGTAAATGACACCCTGCCTGGAATTGTGGGCCGGAAACCGGTTGTCTTTTACGGGGTAACCATCAGCGGCATTGCCCGCCTGGTCGGCTACGAGCAGTATTGTTCTTTTGGGCATTGATAATTGGAATATGGGAGGAAATACAGTGAGGAAGATAAAGGTTGTTCCCTGGCGCCGGGCAGCACAGTTTACTGCACTATCCCGCCGGCCGCCATTAATGTTTTCCCGCATTATTGACATGTAAGTATTTGCAAACTAGTTTACTTATATGAGGTGATTAAACATGCGCACTACCATTGAAATCAGCAATGAAACACGGGCTAAACTTATGGCCCTGGCGGCGGCTATGATCGAAAATAGATTGCGGTCTGGCGGGAAGGTAATTGGGGTGCCTGAGACCCTTATTGCCGGCATCTGCCTGGCGCGCAACCTGCCCCTGTTTACATTAAATGTAGAACATTTCAAACGGGTACCAGGGCTAGAAGTGCTTACCCCCGCCTCCCCCTCGTCGTCCCAGGTGTAGCTCGAAAACAGAAGATCTCTGGAAGGATCTTCTCCGGCGATTAGTCTTTAATCATCACCACCAGGGAAGGGCCGCTGCTGCTCTTGGGCTGCAGTTTTAATAAGGACAGTCAACAACTATTCCAGGGATAAAATCAAAATGCTTTTTATTCCTCGTGGCGAGAACAGCGTCCAGATGTAATGCTGTTGCCGCTATCCCATTTAAGCCATCGAACAGCCGGGCCATTTTTTCTTGTTGTTTAGCCGTAATATGCGGCGCCGCATATAATTCCATAACGGTTATGGCGCTGATCCATCGTTCCATGTCCTGGCATCTCAAAAGATAATCGGTAGCAGGCCTGAAACCGCGCAGGTGATCAATGCAAATATTCGTATCAAATATTACCCTCACAGGGTTTCCTCCAATCTTTTTTGGGCGGCTGAACGGAGTTCCTCGACATACTTTGAGTCTACATGCGGCCAGATTCCTGCTGTTTCTTCAAGTATCTGCTGCCAATCTTCTTTTTTGGATTTATTAAGAGGTTCAATTACAACTTTATCTCCCACCAGGTTAACAATTAAAATATCACCTTTTTTATAGAAGCTTTTTTCCTTGATTTGGCAGGCAACACAAACTGGCCTTTGCTGGATACTTTTATCATATCCTGCAATTTTACTACACCTACCTTACAAGTAAGTCACGTCTTACCTCAATTATATCCTAAAGTTATAGCTAGTCAATATTGCACATTATTTGCGCCAGATAGGAGGTGGGCCACGCCCAAAAACCCGGGATTACCGGGCGACTGCGAGGCAGAATACCAGCAAAAGCGAATTAAGCTATACTTAATTGTGAAAATAAGCACAAAAGCGGAGTTGATGTGGAGTGAAAGCGGGGAAAATAGGGAGAATGTGAGTTAAGTGCAATTTAACTCCTGCCAACTCTATTTGATTATTTAAGAAGGGCTTGACAATTTATTTACCTGTGTGGTATTTTTTTATTAACCAAATGAGAATGAATGTCATTATCTTTTAATGAAAATTAAGCAACCTTAATTTGCTTAAAGAAGGAAAGGAGGCTGTTGTCATGGAGGCTTTAGAAACCATTAGCACACGGGCCTTAAGCGAACTGGGGAAGGGCTCTCGCGGCAGGGTGATTAAAATTACCGCTACCGGCGAACTCCGCCGCCGGCTCTTGGACATGGGAGTAGTTCCTGGTACTGAAGTGGCTGTCGCAGGAGCAGCTCTTCTGGGCGACCCTATAGAAGTAAAAGTAAAGGGTTACCATTTGAGCTTACGCAAAAAAGAAGCAGCCGCTATTTTTGTAGATCTTCTTAAATAATGTTAAGAGGTGTTCGGGTATGAGCAACGGATTATTACCCCTAGAATTTTTAAATACAGGCCAGGAGGCAGTTATTAAAGAAATCGCTGGCGGCATAAGTTTGCGTCGCCGGCTAACAGAACTGGGCCTGGTACGCGGGTCAACCATAAAGATTATCCGCAATGATAACTTTGGACCTATAATCATTTCGCTAGGGGATGGTTCAGGGAGCGGCCGCTTGGCAATCGGGAGAGGTATGGCCCATAAGATTATGGTAGAAGAATTATAGAGAACGTTTACTGGAACAGGATTTGTTAAGTTAATGGTAGGCATACTAAAGATTTCTTAAGAACTGACATAAACTGACATTTTAAGGAGGAGAACCCATGGGTATAGCAGCACTGGCTAAACCTGAAAGGGAAAAGGTTATTGCCCTGGTGGGCAATCCTAATTCAGGTAAGACCAGCATTTTTAATGATTTGACTGGGGCGCGCCAGCATGTCGGCAATTGGCCAGGCGTGACGGTAGAGAAAAAAGAGGGCAAGCTCGGCTACCAAGGACAAACTTTCAATATTGTTGATTTGCCTGGGACTTATAGCCTTGGTGCTTACAGTGAGGACGAGCTTATCGCCCGCAATTTTATCCTTTTTGATAAACCTGAGGCCGTTATCAATGTCGTCGACGCTTCCAACCTGGAACGCAACTTGTACTTGACTACCCAATTGCTGGAGATGGGGGCCAATGTCGTCGTCGCCTTAAATATGCTTGATGAGGCCAGGGCACGCAAGATCGAAATCAATATCCCGCGCCTGGCGCAAGCGTTAGGGGTTCCGGTGGTGCCGACCGTAGCCACGCGTGGCGAGGGTATAAAGGAACTTGTGGCTACGGTTACGAAGAAGATCCAGGAGAAAACATGCCAGCCGTTAAAAATGAACTATGGAACGGAAATTGAAAAAGAACTGGATAAATTAGAGCAAATTATAAAGCAGGACGCGAATCTTGTCGCCAAATACCCTGCCAGGTGGCTAGCAATAAAACTTCTGGAAGACGATGAACGCCTTCAGGCAGAGTTGCAAAAAGAAGGGGCCAAACAGGTCCTTGAACAGGTAGCCAAAAGCAAAAAGCAACTTAATGAAATTTTAGGAGAAGAAGTAGAAGCCATTATTGCCGATCGGCGCTATGGTTTTATCAACGGCCTGGTAAAAGAGGCTGTTACCAGGCGCCAGATCCTGGAAGAAAGGCTTACTTTATCTGATAAGATTGACAGCATAGTAACTAATCGATACCTGGGGTTGCCGATTTTTCTCCTGGCTATGTGGGCTGTCTTCCAATTTACCTTTAAGCTGGGTGACCCCATGATTGGCTGGGTGGAAAGCGCCTTTGAGGGGTTAACCGGCCTTGCTACCGCCTGGCTGGAAGCCCTGGGTGCCCCGCAACTCCTGACTTCCTTCATAGCGGATGGGATAATCGGCGGTCTGGGTTCGGTGCTTGTCTTTATACCCCCCATCTTCTTGCTCTTCCTGGCCATTTCTTTCCTGGAGGACAGCGGTTATATGGCCCGTGCTGCTTATATCATGGACCGTCTGATGCACGCCCTGGGCCTGCACGGCAAATCCTTTGTCCCGCTTTTGATTAGCTTTGGCTGCAACGTACCGGGCATCATGGCTACCAGAACCCTGGAAAGCCGGCAGGACCGCTTGATTACTATTCTTATTAACCCCTTGATGTCCTGCACGGCCCGCTTGCCGGTTTACGTCCTTTTCACCGGTGCCTTCTTTACGGCTAAACAGGGATGGGTAATCTTTTCCCTGTACCTTTTAGGTATTGTGCTGGCCATTATCATGGGAAAAATCTTTAAGACCTTTCTTTTTAAAGGAGAAACAGCTCCCTTTGTCATGGAACTGCCGCCTTACCGGGTACCGACTCTAAAAGGCACTTTGATCCACATGTGGGAACGAGGGAGTTCCTTCATTCGCAAGGCCGGCGCCGTTATTGTTGGTGTCGTGGTGCTAATCTGGGTGCTTTCCAACTTACCCCTGGGCGCGTGGCATACGCCAGCCAGGAGAGCCTGATCGGGAGACTGGGAACTATACTGGCGCCGGTCTTTAAACCGGCCGGTTTTGGCACCTGGGAAGCGGCGGTAGCCCTGGTATTTGGCATCCTGGCTAAATAAGTGGTCGTCGGCACCCTGGGCGTCCTCTACGGTGTAGAGGAAGACGGCTTGACAGCGGCCATCGCTCAATCTTGGACGCCCCTTTCAGCGTACGCATTTATGGTTATGACCCTGATTTACATCCCCTGCGTGGCGGCCATTGGAGCCATCCGCCGGGAAACCAATTCCTGGGGCTGGACTGCCTTTGCCATCGGCTACAGCCTGGTACTGGGCTGGGTGATGGCGGTGCTGGTCTTCCAGGTAGGCAGGCTCCTCGGACTTGACTTGGCTAAATTAAGGCAACCAGGGAGGGGAACCGGGATGCCTTCCTGGATATACGGGCGTAAACTGTATGGGGTCTACCATGACATTATTGAATGTTTAACAGCTGCCCTGGAAGCCAGGGATCCTTATTGTGAAGACCATTCGCAGCGCTTGGCCGATATGGCCCTGGATTTAGGCAGGAAAATTGGTTTAAAGGGTGGGGAACTGGAGCGTATACATATGGCCGCCCATTTGCATGATATCGGTAAAATTGGCGTTCCGGACCAGATTTTGCGCAAACCGGGCTACCTTTTACCTCACGAATGGGCAGTGATCAAGCGCCATCCCGAGATAGGCTATAAAATCTTGACCAAATCGCGGCGATTGAGCTCGATAGCTCGATTGGTCCTGTACCATCACGAACGCTGGGACGGTAAGGGTTATCCGGCTGGTTTAAAAGGCGAGGCCATCCCTTTAGGCTCGCGGATTATTGCCTTATGTGATGCCATTGATGCCATGACCTCAGAAAGGCCTTACCGCCCGGCCCTTACCTGGCACCACTGCTGGGAAGAAGTTGTAGCCAACAAAGCCATCCAGTTCGATGCGGTGCTGGTGGAGGCGGCGGAGGCATTGTGGCCCATGTGGGAGAATAGGTGGTCCTTGACAAAGGTTAGAGGGTAGCTATAAATTTAAAACCGATTATACTAACGGAAATTTTTTCTCTAACTATTATTGACATATGACCTAATAAATACTATACTATTTACAAAACTAAGTTCTAGTATTAACAAAAAACATGGAAAGGGGCGGCTGGTTTGAAGGGTACGGATGTACTAGTTATCGGCGGGAGTGCGGCGGGCCTTACGGCAGCTATTACTGCCAAAAGGTATTTTAAGGACAAAAAGGTAACCGTGGTACGTAAAGAAGAAAAGGTTTTGGTACCCTGCGGTATCCCTTACATTTTCGGTACTGTGGGGAGCCCCGACAAGAACCTCATCCCGGACGCCACGCTGGTTAATAACGGCATAGAACTGGTGATCGATGAAGTTATAGGAATTGACCGCCAAAGCAAGGCTGTTTCTACGGTGAAATCTGGTAGCATCACCTATGAGAAACTCGTCCTGGCTACCGGATCGTCTCCTGTTGTTCCACCGGTAAAAGGGGCTGACCTGGAAGGCGTTTTCGTCGTCAAAAAAGATGTGGCCTATCTTGAACAACTAAAAAAGGCCCTGGACAAAGCAAAAAATTTGGTTATCGTCGGCGGCGGCTTTATTGGCGTTGAGTTTGCCGATGAGTGCAGGAAGGGGCGAGAATTGAATATTACCATTGTCGAGCTTTTGCCCCATTGCCTGGCCCTGGCATTTGATGATGAGGTCTGCACCATGGTAGAGGATAAACTCCGCTCTCAAGGGATAAACATTATCACCGGGACAAAAGTAGAAGAATTTCTGGGTAACGGTAAAGTAGAACAGGTGAGACTTTCCAATGGCGAAACCCTGCCTGCCGACATAGTGATCTTCGGCATCGGCGTGGCGCCCAATATTGAACTGGCCCAAATGGCGGGACTGAAAGTTGACCATCGTTTCGGTATCTGGGTTGATGATTATATGCGTACCAGTGACCCCAGTATCTTCGCCATTGGTGATTGCGCCAAAAAAAGCTCGTTTTTCGGGCACGGACCGTCCCTCATCAAACTGGCTTCCGTAGCCACCCATGAAGCCCGGGTGGCGGGGGCCAACCTGTTCGGCCTCAGGCAGTCCCGGGTGGCGGCAGTAGGAGTGTTTTCGACAATTGTCGGCGACCTGGCCCTGGGGTCGGTAGGCCTGACGGAAAGGGCGGCCCGGGAAGCGGGTATTGAGGTCGTAACTGGTACCGCCAAGGCGCCTGACAGGCATCCAGGGAGTATGCCGGGGACCAGAGAACTGGGCGTAAAGTTGATCTTTACTAAAGATACGGGTGTAATTTTAGGCGGGCAGGTTTATGGCGGTACTTCGGTGGGCGAGCTGACCAACCTGCTGGCGGCTGCCGTGCAGCATAAGATGCGGGCCGACGAGCTGGAAACCATGCAGGTAGGGACCCATCCGGCCCTTACCGCTTCGCCTGTTGCTTATCAAGTAACAAATGCGGCCGAGGACGCCGTGCTTAAGCTAAGAAGCTAATTACCAGCCTATCAGGCTTTCTTACAGCGAGGGTAATTTTTACGCCAGGGGCCCCTCTTGTAAAGGAGGGGCCTTTTTTGCAAGGCGATATTGACGTATGTTCTTTATAGATTTATACTAGAGGCAGGCGGAGGTGACTATTAATGCCGGAATTTGAATTCAAATGCAGCGAGTGCGGGGCTATTTGTACATTTAACAAGCGAGAAGATGCGGATATTTGTCCTAAGTGCGGCAGCACGAGATTAGTAAGGATATTCTCGGCGCCGCATATAGTAAAAAGCCGCCCAGAGGCAGGCGGGAAAACCCTGTGTTGCGGGAGGGATTCCCGGCCGGAAGGCTGCACGCCCGGCGGTTGCTGCCGCGGTTAAAAGGGGAGGGTAAATAAGAATGGCTGAAACCGTTGAAATCATCAACCTGGTAGATAATTCGGTCACCGCCAGGGGTTTAATAGCCGAGCATGGCCTGGCTTTCCTGGTACGAAAGGGGGAAAAAACCTTCCTTTTCGACACCGGGGCCGGGGCCGCCGTTGTCCAGAATATGTTGAGCCTGGGCCTCGATCCCCGGGAAATTACAACCATTGCTTTAAGCCACGGTCATGACGACCATACCGGTGGCCTGAAAAAGATCTGCGAGATTACCGGGCCCCTTCCCGTATACGCCCACCCCGATGTCTTCACGGCCAAATACCGCCTCCGGGAAGGGGAGGAAGCCAGGTATATCGGCATCCCCTGGTCGCGGGCAGAATTAGAAGCAAGCGGTGCGGTTTTCCACCTCTCCCGGCAACCCGTCGAGCTGGCTGAAGGAATTGTCTTGACCGGCGAAATCCGGCCACGGCAGGCTTTTGAAGCCTTGAGCCGGGAATTTCGCCTCCTTGCCGGTGGTGAGTATCTCCAGGACAACCTATGGGACGACCAGTCATTAATTATCACCACCAGGGAAGGGCCCCTGGTGCTCCTGGGCTGCGCTCACTCTGGGCTAATCAGCACCCTGGAGCGCGTCCTGGACCTTACCGGTGCCGATCGCATCTTCGCCGTCATCGGCGGCACCCACTTGAAGGACGCCAGCCCGGAACGGCTGGAGGATACAATCAAGGCCCTACCGCGTTTTGGTCTCCGGTACCTGGTAGCCTGCCACTGCACCGGCTTTCAGGCCAGTGCCGCCCTCTACCAGGCCCTGGGAGATAAGTTTATTTACAATGAAACAGGACGTGCCTTCAGGTTTGTCTGTTAATGAGCAAGAATGGCGCCGACTTCCCGTGGGAATTTTTTGTGCGTTATATCGCCCCTTATTTGCGCCAGGTAGGTTTGATCTACTTCCAGGGCTGGGGTGAACCGCTGCTACACCCGCGGCTATTTGACATGATGCAAGCGGCCAAAGAACAGGGCCGCAGGGTGGGTTTCACTACCAACGGCATCCTCCTGGGAACCGCTGTTTTAGAGCGGCTGGTAGAAATGCAGAGTGATATTCTGGGCCTTTCCGTAGCCGGGGGCAACCAGGTTACCATGCCGCGTTACGGTCCGGCTCCAGTCTCAAACGATTGCTGACAAACATTGGCCGCCAACTGTTACAAGCTCTTTGGCATGTAGCGCTATACGAACGGGGGCAAATGTATGAGCCTGATTGAAGCTATTATTGCCAGCCTATCCGGCGATGAGGTTGTGAAGGAAGTACGAATCGGTCCTTTCTGGACCGGGGTGTGGAGCCGTTACTGCGGCCTGGCCTCGACAACCTTTACTCACGAACATGAAAACCGTTTTCCTGTAGGCGAAGCGGGCTTTTTAACAGGTAAAAGCGCCCGCGAGCTTTGCCGCTATGCTACCTCGACAAGCCTTCTGGAAGCCTCTATAGGGCTTGCTGCGATCAATTCTTTGTTAGAGGTGGATATGGAGCAATGTCAAGATATTAACGCCGGGGAATTACTGATAGAAAGGGGGGCAGGAAAACGGGTTGCCGTGGTGGGGCACTTTCCTTTCGTTCCAGGACTGCGGCGGGTAGCAAGAGAACTCTGGGTGCTTGAAAGAAGGCCCCAAAGCGGCGATCTCCCGGCTGATGAAGCAGCGAATGTCATTCCCGGGGCCGACGTGGTGGCCATAACCGGCACGGCCCTTATTAACGGTAGTATGGAAAGCCTCCTTAAGCTGTGCCGGAAAGACAGCCTGGTAATGGTACTTGGCCCGACGACGCCCCTTACACCTCTATGGTTTGACTACGGGGTGGACCTGGTTTCCGGGACGCGGGTGGTGGAGCCGGAAGTGGTGCTGAAGTTTGTTTCTGAAGGCGTGGTGTTCAAGCAATTGCATGGGCGCGGCGCAAGGTTGCTCACCATGGCGAAAAAGGGGTTGAAATAACGGTGCTATCTGGGCAGCGTTGTTGCTTTCATAGTTCAGGTAGTTGTGATAAGTTGTTGGGGTTTACAACCATGTCTGTAGTGGGTCCTCTAGGGCATCGAGTGTAGGATTCAGAAAGGGGAAGATTAGGGTTGAACAAATGGAAGGTTAATTATTTTCTCGATTTGGCTCTTTTTTTGAGTGCCCTGGGCTTGGCCCTTTCTGGTTTCATACCATGGTTGATTCTTCCGGCAGGGAGATATGGTAGACAAGCTTTTGCTCCAGGTTTTATTTTTAGCCGCCAAGGATGGGTGGAAATACACCGCTTGCTGGCGATAGTAATGGTGGGCCTGGTTTTAGTTCATCTTTATCTGCACTGGGACTGGATTGCAGACATGACCAGGCGCATTTTGGGCGGCAGGGATAAATTGCGCTAAAATAACACCTGCGGAGGCTTTTGCCAGACCTCTGAAATAGGAGCAAATGGAAAGAATAGCTGCCCGGATGGGTAGCAGGACAGAAATTGTTGGCCAGTTTGCCGGCAATGTGTATAGGAAGAAGTTTATTACAAGCTCCAAAATGGTCGCCCGTAAACAGGAAAAATCAAGGTGGGTTGGGTAATTTTTACGTTTAGCGATTGACGAAAGTGGATAGAACAAAATCCAGATCAAAAGCTGGTAAGGAGAAGAAAGTGCATTTATGCATTTACTTGACATATGTTCTTTTAAAAAGTATAATTTCCTTGAAATCCAATTATTTTCGTTAGGTAAAGGGGTTGATAATTATGGCAAAATTAAATTCGGAAGTTAAAAATGTAATCGCCAAACAGGGAGTTTTTCCTATGGCTACTGCGTCTAAGGATGGGTTACCTAATGTTGTACCCATGACTTTTGTAAAAGTATACGATGACGAACATCTTTTAATCGTGGATAACTTTATGGAGAAATCAAAGGACAATCTAATAAATAATCCTTATGTCGCTATATGTGTTTGGAGTATGGAAGACAAGCAGGCTTATCAAATAAAAGGGAAAGCCGCCATCCATACTTCGGGTCAGATTTTTGACGAGGCGGTGGCGTGGGTAAAGCGAGAAATGCCGGTATTGCAGCCGAAATCTGCTGTGCTTATAGAAATCACCAATATTTATGTTTGTCAACCTGGCGATAATTTGGGTAAAGAATTGTAATGGTGGCTAAAGAACTGCGATTTTTAGGTATTTGGTCCCCGCCTTTTATTAGCGGGGATTTTTGTTGTTAATACCCCCTCGCCAGGGAAATAGCCGCCGTTAGGTTGACCGCGTAAATTTTCGATGTTTTGAGGGCGACAATCATTGCCGGCGATAAACAGACGCTTTAGAGCTATTTTTAAGATTACCTTTGCAAAAATAGCAAGGCGTTTAAAAACCGCGAAAATCGTTGTTCCGAAAATCTACGCCAAATAAAACAAACTTATGAAGGAATATTACGACCCAAAAGCTGTTTTAGAGGCTATATGCTTTAAAAATAGTAATTGACATAGTATCAAAATAAAAAATAATATAATTGTGAGTAAAAGAGCGGAAGATGAGTTGTATTAGCGGCAGTAAGACTGTTTTTGCCTTAAACATTTAGCCTTCCGGCCGTATATTTTCCACAGTTTTGACTTGGGCTTCTTTACCAGCCAGGTAAAGTCGATCTAGCCAAAGGAAAACCCTAATAATACCGAGCAGTTATTTATCATATGTCGAAATAAAACCGAAGGTATTTATTGCCAGGTAGTAAAAAGAGGCCGGGTAAAAGTGGGTGACCAGATAACATTGAACGGTGGCGCGCAGGAATAAGAATTTTATGCCGACAGGCAGGAGTTTTAGAACGTATGTTGAATATGGTTAATTAGACTTAAGGGCATAAAATAAAATATTGACATCTCCGAGCCGGTTTAACCTAAGGAGCGATCTATGGTGGCCGGCCTGGGCTGAGAGGCCCACGGGGTATACCGGGAAACTGGTATGCCTTCCCAGGTTTGAGTATAAGGAGGTGGCTGATTAGTGGCTGTTTATGGCTTTTATTAGCCCCACCTTCCTACAGGTGGGGTTTTAGTTTTAGGTGGTGCTAAATGGCAGAGCGAGGATAAGGAGGCAAAGCTATGTGGGAAGTCTATGATGAATTAATCGCGGCGGTGCCGCCGGATCTGGAGGTAGAAGATTGCATCGTCGGCCTTAACTGGATCCTGGTCCGTTCCCGGGCTACCGGCCTGGTGATGACGCCCCTGGAGGGCCATCCGCGCATCAAGCTGGCCGGGGAAATAAAGGGCATGCCCGTGCGGGATCTGGCGGAGTACATTAAGTCCTGGAATAATTTTGAAGCAGCCCTGGGCCTGGCGGCCATAAATTCTGTTTTGAACACGCCGGAACAAGTAGAGAGTCTCTGCGGCCGGCCTTTAAGCAGCCAGCCCCAGATGAACGCGTTTACCTGCTTTCAGGAACAGGTGCGGGGCAAAAAGGTAACTGTTATTGGCCATTTTCCCGACCTGGACCCCCTGGCGCGCAACTGTAAACTCACAATTTTAGAACGCCGCCCCCGCGAAGGCGATTTACCCGACCCTGCCTGTGAGTATATTCTCCCGGAGCAGGATTATGTATTTATAACCGCTACCACCCTGATCAATAAAACCTTTCCCCGGCTCATGGAGCTCAGCCGCCGGGCGCGAGTGATCCTGGTGGGTCCCAGCACCCCTATGACTCCTGTGTTGTTCCACTACGGCATTGATACCCTGGCGGGGACCGTGGTTGTGGAACCGAAGTTGATACGGCGGGTAGTTCAAGAAGGCGGCTGCCTGGAGATATTCAAGCGCGGCGGCCGTATGGTTCAGGTGAGCCGGGATGAAGGGCTTGCTGTAGCATTGAGCAGGCAGAGCCGGGAACAGGCCGTTCAAGTAATGATGGGGAGGAGGTTTAGTGCGATTGGCGCTGGCCAGGAAAACTTCGCCTGATATACCCCTGGCCAGGGGGTACCGCTGGAGAGAAATCGCTTTGCCGGCCCTGCCGCTGCTGGTATTCCTGCTCTCTTTTCCTTTGGGCCGTTATACCATATCCCCCGGGCAACTCCTAACCATCCTGGCGGCAAAGGTATTTCCCATTGAACCCACCTGGCCGGCCACCATGGAAACAGTAGTCTTCCAGGTGCGTCTGCCGCGCATTATCGCTGCCATGCTGGTTGGGGCCGCCCTGGCCACCGCCGGCGCTGCCTACCAGGGAATGTTTAAGAATCCCCTGGTTTCGCCGGACATCCTGGGGGCCTCGGCCGGGGCCGGTTTCGGCGCTGCCCTGGCTATCTATTTCTCCCTGGGTGTAGTCGGTATCCAGGTCAGTTCCTTTCTATTCGGCCTCCTGGCCGTATTTCTGGCTTACGCCTTAAGCAACCGGATCCGCCACGACCCTGCCCTGGTCCTGGTTCTGGCCGGCATCCTCACCGGTACCCTGTTTTCTGCCGGTACTTCCTTAATCAAGTACCTGGCCGACCCCTACGATAAATTACCAGCCATTACTTTTTGGCTCATGGGCAGCCTGGCGTCCATTTCTCCACGGGACGTTTATGCGGCCCTGGTGCCTGTGTTGCTGGGAATAATACCCCTTTACCTCCTGCGCTGGCGCCTTAACGTCCTCTCTCTGGGGGAAGAGGAAGCCCGGGCACTGGGCCTGGAAACCGCCAGGTTAAGGTTGATTGTGATCCTGTGCTCCACCCTGATGACCGCAGCCTGCGTCTCCATCAGCGGCATGATTGGGTGGGTGGGGTTGCTGGTTCCCCATCTGGCCCGCATGGTGGTAGGGCCCAATTATAAGGTTTTATTGCCAGCCACCATCCTGATGGGCAGCGCCTACCTGCTGTTGGTTGACGACCTGGCGCGGGTGCTGGCAACGGTGGAAATCCCCCTAGGTATCCTTACTGCTTTGATTGGCGCTCCCTTTTTTCTGTATTTATTACAGCATACCCGGAGGGGATGGTTATGAAGCTGGAGCTTAAAGGCGTGACCTGTGGCTACTGGGGCCGGGCGGTCGTCAGCGGGGTATCTATGGAGGTAGAGTCCGGGGAAATAATGTGCCTGCTGGGGCCTAACGGTTCGGGGAAGACGACGCTTTTCAAAACTATACTGGGCCTGATAAAACCCCAGGCGGGGGATATCCTCCTCGGAGGTAAAAATATCTGCGGCTGGCCGCAGGCCCGGATAGCCAGGGTCATGGGCTACATTCCCCAGGCCCATAACCCGCCCTTTCCCTTCAAAGTCCTGGACGTGGTCCTCATGGGCCGCACGGCCCACCTGGGCACCATGGCCGCGCCGGGCCGAGAGGATGTGGCCATCGCCCGCCGGGCCATCGCCACCCTCAATATCTCTCACCTGGAGGACCGGATCTATACGGAGATCAGCGGTGGTGAACGGCAACTGGTCCTCATCGCTCGCGCCCTGGCACAGGAGCCCCGGCTCCTTATTATGGACGAACCCACCTCGGCTCTGGACTTCGGCAACCAGCTCCTGGTCTTAAGCCACATCAAGCGGCTGGCGCAGATGGGGCTGGCCATCATCATGGCTTCCCACTTTCCCGACCACGCCCTCCTCTATGCCAGTAAAGTAATGCTTCTGAAGAAGGGCCAGGTCTATAGCCTGGGCCGGCCGGAGGAGACGGTGACCGAAGAAAGCCTCAAAAACCTTTACGGTGTAGACGTGAAGATAATCAGCACCAGCTTACCGGGGGAGCAGAAAGCGCAGGTCTGCATTCCGGTGAGCAGGTGAGTAATAGCGTTTATTGGCCTCTATAAACTGGTACAATCATCTTAATGTTAACAATATTTACATTTCGGGCAGATAATGCCTTATGGTTTTAAAAATGAAAGGAGGAAGGAACAAAGTGTATAGAGCTATCAACAAAAAGTTGGTAACTTTTTCGTTGATCAGTATGCTGCTTTTAATGACGTCTTTTATACTTGCCGGTTGCGGTAACCAGCAAAACAAACCGCCGGCTGCAACGGAAAAAACGGTTATGGATATGGCCGGTAAAAACGTAAAGCTACCGGCTTCCATAGACAGGGTGATTGTGACCTGTTATGGCGGTGCCAGTCACGAGCTGGTAGTTCTGGGCGCCGGGGATAAAATCGTTGCCCAGCCATCCATGAAAAGATTTCCTCAACTCGTGAAAATGATGCCCCGCTTTAAAGATTTGCCGGATCCAGGTATTTTTGACAATGTCAATATTGAGGCCATCTTAAAATTAAAACCCGATCTGGTTGTGGCCAGTGTAACTTCAACGAAAGGCAATCAAAAAATTGAAGAAGCCGGTATCCCGGTGATTACCGTTAGTACGGGCGTAGCGGATATTGAAGCTTTAAAAAAAGAGTTCCGGATGATGGGGGAGGTCTTGAATAAATCTAACGAGGCCAATGCGCTGGTATCGTACTGGGACAACTGGTTGAAGACCATCAAAGAGCGGGTGTCTAAGATACCTGAAGCAAAAAGAAAAAGAGTTTATTACATGCTGGGAGCACCGCTTCATACCAACGGCAGTGCCTGGTGGGGTCAAACTTTAATTACCGCTGCTGGTGGCCTCAATGTAGCCAGTGAGATTGGTAAAGGTAGAGATATTAATATTGAACAGCTTTTAACATGGAACCCGGATGTAATCATCATCAGTAGCAATGAAGGCCGCTTTATTCCTATATCTGAAGTAAAAAACAACCCTCAATTCAAGGATTTGCAGGCTGTAAAGGAGGGCCAGCTTTATCAATGTCCCATTGGTACCTTTTGGTGGGACCGGCCTTCGCCAGAGGGCATTCTCGGTATCCTGTGGCTGGCCCAAATCCTTTACCCCGAAAACTTTCGTGATGTAGATTTGACTCAGGAAACGATTAAGTTCTACCAAACTTTTTACCACTACAACCTGACGGAACAAGACGTTAAGGAATTTTTCAATCCCGGTCCTTTGCAATAATTTAAATGGAGGGTTTATCATGTCCAATCACCCGCAAAGTTTAATGGACCTGGCTTGCCCCCAGGGGGTTGAAAGGATTGACAGCATTACAGCCGGTTATCAGGCTTACCAGGTACTGAGGGCCGCCCTGGAACTGGGGCTGTTTGATTGGTTGGCGGAAAATGGTCCCGGCTGCCGGGAGGAGATCACCACTGCCCTCAAGTTAAACGGCATGTTTACCCGTAGTTTTCTCCAGGCCTTGGTGGACCTCGGCTTTTTAACCTGCAAAGGCGAAAAATACAGGTTAACCGAATTGGCGAGAGATTTCTTGGTGCGGCGGAGCCCTTGCTACCAGGGAGATCTATTCTTGAGCACCGCCCGGCCTGATTCCTGGTGGAATAACTTTAAAGACACCCTTACCGTCATAAAACCCCCGGAACAGGACTTTGATGCCGTTCCAACCCCCGATTTTATTAAAGCCCTGGCCCAGCGTTCCCTCCGGGGAGAGTTGCAGGCAGTCACCCGCAGCATAGTCGCCTGGGAAGGGTTTAGAGGGGCCAGGACGCTCCTTGACCTGGGAGGCGGGCACGGTTTTTATGCCATAGCCCTGTGCCAGGTCAATCCTAACCTCAGAGCCGTTGTTTTCGATAAACCCCACATTATTGCCTGCACCAGGGAATTTATCCGGCAGTACGGCCTGGAAGACCGGGTGATAGTCCAGGGGGGCGATGCGTGTTCGGAAGAATGGGGAGGAGGCTATGATATAGTCCTTATTTCTCATTTGCTTTACAAGTACCGCAAAGAATTAGCGGCATTTATTGGTAAAGCCTTTACCGCCCTGAAGCCCGGCGGCCTGCTGGCGTGCAATCACTGGTTCTGCGCCCCGGGTTGTGGATCAGAGGGAGATGGTTTGCGGGAACTCGATAGATCCATCCATAGCTTTGGCCATCCCCTGTGCCATATGGAGGAATTCAATAACCTGTTGGCTACTACCGGCTTTAGCCTGTGGCAGTTACTTGATGTTCCCAGCGCCTATGGTATGGCGAAATTGCACCTTGCTGTTAAAAAAGGATTGGCATCAACAAAGGCTATGATGCCGGGGAGTTGCAGCGCCTGCTGCTAACATGAAAATGCCCTTGCAAATTTGCACCTGGGGTTTTTGGCTGAAAGGGATGGTATTTTGAAAACCGGAGGGGAAATAGAAATGGTAATGGCGGGAGTTAGCTATCAACCGGGTACGATCCTGCGGGAAACCATACATTCTATCCGCAACATCCTTGGCGATTCCCTGGATGATTTAACAGTGGAGCGGGTGGTTATCGGGGTATTCTATACGGGTGTAAAGCTGAGTAACGGCCAGGGCGGCTTGTGTTTTACACCTATAAAAGCAATTCCCGGGGCTGTATGCTGCCCCAGTTCTGCCAGGGCTATGCCCGCCTCGGGAGAGTTGAGGGGCCGGAAGGCGACGGCGTTCCTTGAAGGGATGTTCGCCGATCAGGCTTTGCGGAGGGCCCTGGGGATAGCCGTACTCAATGCCCTGTCGGCCACCTGTTGGCAGGTGCGACCGCCCATGAACTATACTCTTAAAACAGGCGCCAATGCCCTGGACCAGGTAATAATACCAGGTGAGGGTCAGGTAGTGGTTGTTGGCGCTCTGGCTCCTTTCCTTAAGGTCCTAAAAAGGCAGGACTGCCGGTTTACTATTCTTGAACTAGATCCTGCCACCCTTAAAAAGGATGAATTACCGTTTTATCGACCGCCAGAGGATGCCCCGGAAGTGATACCTTGGGCCGACCTCCTGATTATCACCGGGACTACCCTGATCAACGATACCTTAGAAGGTTTGTTGAGCGTTGTTAAGCCCGGGGCACAGGTGGTGGTAGTTGGACCAACGGCGAGCATGCTCCCCGATGCTTTCTTCCGCCGGGGTGTCAACCTCTTGGGAGGCACCCTGGTTACCAAACCGGACGAGTTACTGGATGTTCTGGCGGAAGCCGGCTCCGGGTACCATTTCTATGGTCGCGCGGCTGAGATGATGGTTTTACGGCTTTCGGATCATGGCGGCACAATTTAATAAACATAACACGGGAGGGGAAAATCATGTTTAAGCATTTTACCTGTAAATTGGTCAGCCTGCTCCTGGCCATCTTGATCTTGACTGCCGCCCTGGTGGGTTGCGGCTCGCAAGGGAGTGGCCAGAAGGCAACCGGCCAGGCTTCTGCCGGTCAAGCAGCAGCTAACAGGACTATAGTCGATATGGCCGGTCGCCATATTACCGTCCCGGTCGAGATCAAGAAGGTATTTGCCACCAGCCCGGTGGGAACCATTCTGGTTTACACCCTGGCGCCGGAGAAACTGGCGGGATGGAACTATGAGCTAAATGAGGTAGAGAAGAAGTTTATCCTGCCCGAGTACCAGAAGCTACCCAATCTGGGCGGCTGGTATGCCAAGAATACGGCCAACATCGAAGAGATCCTGAGAATTCATCCTGAGGTTATCCTTTCTATGGGCTACATGGATAACACGGCCCGTTCCCAGGCTGACCAGATCCAGGAGCAGCTTAAAATACCGGTGGTGATGGTTGACGGTGAACTGACAAAGCTGGACCAGGCTTATGAGTTTTTAGGCGACCTGCTGGGAGAGAAGCAAAGAGCCAAGGAACTGGCGGCTTATTGCCGGGACACTATCAATGAAGCTGCCGCTAAAGTTAAGGCGATGCCGGCGGACAGGAAGGTCCGAGTTTACTACGCCGAAGGTCCTACCGGGCTGCAAACGGATCCCGCTTCTTCCCAGCATACCCAGGTGCTGGATTTTATCGGCGGCATCAACGTGGCGGCCATTCCACCCCAGCGCGGCCCAGGGGGCATGGGGATGAGCTCCGTCTCTTTGGAACAGGTGCTATCCTGGGATCCCGATGTGATTCTCTTCTGGAACGTAGCCCAGGGAGGCGCCTACGAAACTATCCTTAAAGACCCAAAATGGCAGAACCTTAGAGCTGTGAAAAGCCACCGCGTCTACCAGGTTCCCCACGGGCCCTTCAACTGGTTCGACCGGCCGCCCTCTGTCAACCGCATCATCGGGGTGAAGTGGCTGGCCAATCTCCTTTACCCGGATGTTTTTAATTATGACCTGGTGGCAACGGTCAAGGATTTTTATGCCAGGTTCTACCACTATAACTTATCCGATCAGGAAGCTGATACCCTCCTGGCCGGGGCCAGGGGGAAATAGAGAAGGGGCGGAGCGGGTTTACCCGTCCCGCAGTTTTCCGGCCGGAACATGACGTTGCTATATGGAAAGCGAGGGCATTAAAGTGGAAATTAATGTCGAAGAATTTGATAGGGTCGCCCGGGAGGTATTTGCTCCGGTTTATCCTGTCATTGCGGAACAAATAAAACAAAAAACGGGCATAACTAGAGGTCTACTTATTACAAGATCCACTGATTGATCTTTTAACGGGATTTCGTAGACATCACCAAGCAACGTTCTGGCTCTTTTTTGCAAACCTACTTTTTGGGTACCGCAAACCGCATAACATTACAAAAAGGAATATAAAAAATAAAGGGTATTTTTGGCGCGTCGCGAATTGCTTTTGTGTGGTTTACGTGGGGGGTTACCCTAACGACTGTTAATTATTATTCAGTTAGAGAAGTTAGAGAGGAAATAAGCTGCAGTGCATCAAAAACATTTAAAGGAGTTGATCCCCTTGAGCGACACTTACCGGGAAATGTGGCGCGAGCTTAATATGGACCTGGAGAAACACGACGTTTTTCTGGGGACCCTGCCGGTGGCCTTTGGTGAAGTTTTCTTGCGGCAGGAAAACCGGCCGGCTGGGATGGCTTATTTCGACAATGCCCTGGCCGAGGCCCACGGCGGCCGGATCCAGGAAATCTTGGCGGGGAAAAAGGCCGGAAGGATGGTTGCCGGCACCTTCTGCGTCTTTGCCCCGGAAGAACTTATTTTCGCCGTGGACGGCATCAGCATCGGCCTATGCGGCGGGGCCCAGTTTACCGTTCCCACCGGCGAGCAGGTACTGCCCCGCAACCTGTGCCCGCTGATTAAATCGGCTATGGGCTTTAAACTGGATCGCATCTGCCCCTATTTCCAGGCCGTCGACTTTCTCATCGGCGAGACTACTTGCGACGGCAAGAAGAAGACCTGGGAAATCCTCAACGAATACGTGCCGACTTACGTTATGGAGCTGCCCCAGAAAAAAGGAACGGCCGATCTGACCCTCTGGGAGGGGGAGATTCACCGCCTCAAGGAAGAGATCGAGCACCGCTCCGGCCGGGAAATCACCGCGGACCGGCTGGCATCGGGGATTAAAATGGCCAACGCCCGCCGGGACGCCCTGGCGCGCCTCTACCGGGCCCGCTGGGCCGACCCCGTTCCCATCAGCGGTAAGGACGCCCTGCTCATCTCCCAGCTTGCTTTCTTTGATGACCCGGAACGCTTTACGGCACAGGTAAACAGCCTTTGCGACGAGCTGGAGGATCGCATTGCCAGGGGCGAAGGCGTCGCCAGGAAAGGGGCACCGCGCATCCTGGTTACCGGGACGCCCATGGCCCTGCCTTACTGGAAATTACACCACCTGGTAGAGACAAGCGGGGCGGTAATCGTCGGCGAGGAGACCTGCACCGGCACCAGGTATTTTGCCGGCCGGGTGGCGGAAGACGGCCGGACGGTAGAGGAGCAGGTGAAAGATTTGGCCCGGCGGCTGACGGCCATTAACTGCGCCTGCTTTACACCCAACAAGGAACGGGTGGAGGATATCCTGCGCCTGGTAAGGGATGCCAGAGCCGATGGGGTGATCTATTTCTCCCTCCAGTTCTGCCAGCCCTTTGGCGTCGAGGGCAGGCTGGTGGAAAGGGCCCTCCAGGAGGCAGGGGTGCCGGTGCTGCGCCTGGAAAGTGACTACAGCGAGGAAGACGTAGCCCAGCTCAAGACGCGGATCGAGGCCTTCCTGGAAATGATCGCTTCCTAGCCGCGACAACGCCCTGGCGGCGCTGCCGGGCTATCGCCGGCGTGAAGGATAACGCCGGGAACAAAGGTATAGGATGGTTGAACGGGGTGCAGGGTATTGTTAGTAGTTGGCATTGATGTCGGTTCTACTTCGGCGAAAGCGGTTCTTTTCGACGGACGGATAAAGGTGTATGCCATCCAGCCCACCGGCTGGAGCCCCAGGGAGGCCGGCGCAGAAGTCCTGGCCGAGATCCTGGATAAGGCGGGCTTAAGCCGCCGGGAGGTGGCCAATATCGTCGGCACCGGCTACGGGCGAGTGGCCCTAAACTTTATCGACCAGGCTGTAACTGAGATTACCTGCCAGGCGCGGGGTATTAATTACCTGACCGGCAAGGCAGGGACCATTATCGATATCGGCGGCCAGGACACCAAAGTGATAACGGTCAATGAGCAAGGCAAAGTAGTTGATTTCGTGATGAATGACAAGTGCGCCGCCGGTACCGGGCGCTTTCTGGAAGTAATGGCCACGGCCATGGGAATGGATGTGGACGAACTGGGGAGTTTGCCGGAGAATGTTAACCCGGTCAACATCAGCAGCATGTGCACCGTCTTTGCCGAATCCGAGGTCATTAGCCTTCTGGCCGGCGGGGTGGCCAGGGAAGAGATTGTCGCCGGCCTGCACCGGGCCGTGGCCCGCCGGGTAAAAAGCATGCTGAAAAACACTGCTCCGGCTACGGTGGTTTTTACTGGCGGCGGGGCGAAGAACGAGGGCCTGCGCCGCGCCCTGGCGGCCGAACTGGGAGTAGAGGTGATGGTGCCGGCAGAACCCCAGATTACCGGCGCCCTGGGAGCTGCCATTATCGCCTGGGAAGGGAACGGCGGAGCGGTCGCGCATAATTAGGGGTCAGTGAAATGGCCATTGGAAGGGGCGGGATTACCCGCCCCTTTAGATTTCTGCGGGTCGACTGGCATTATTGCCATAGGTCAAGTCAACGCGAAGAATTAAGTCCATGTTGTTATTGACGTATGGCCAAAACAGGTCTATAATGGCAATAGATTTAGTAATCCTAAACCATCTTCCTGGGGGTAAAAGTCAATGTATGGCGACCTCGTTATAGATCATTTTCTTAATCCACGTAATGTGGGGCGTATAGAAGATGCCGATGGCATAGGTGCTATAGGCGATCCCGGGTGTGGCGATTACCTGTGCATCTATATCAAGGTCCGGGATAACCGCCTGGTCGATGTTAAGTTTCAGGTGCATGGTTGCCCGGCAGCCATAGCCACCAGCAGCATCCTTACGGAGATGGCCCGCGGAAAAACTTTAGAGGAGGGCTTGCGCATTACCGACGCTGATGTAGCGGCAGCCATCGGCGGTTTGCCGGAAGTTAAACTGCACTGCTCCAACCTGGGCGCCAGCGCCCTCCATGATGCAATCCGTAACTACCAGGCAAAAATGCAGGCGGGAGGGCAGCAAAATGGTCGCCGGGGTAGCCCTGGATCCGGAAAAGTTTAAAAAGAGCGAGCGGCGTTTAACCCCCCAGCGCCAGGCGGTGCTTAAGGCCTTTCTGGAATTATCCCGGGAACACCCTACGGCCGAATCTATTTATCATGTAGCCCGGCGGTATTGCCCGACGGTAGGGATGGCTACTGTCTATCGCTCCCTCGATCTCTTTGTCCAGATGGGTATTATTGTAAAGGCCCCGACCCTGAACGGGACGGCCCGTTATGAGATGAACCAAACCCCCCATAATCATTTTATCTGTCTCAAGTGCGGTCGTACCTACGAATTTCGCAGGAGACAGGAACCCCTGGCGGAAAGGGAGATAGAAAAGGCCGGTTTTGAGGTTATCAGTGCTTCAATAATCTTCTTTGGCTATTGTCCCGCCTGTCGTGAATAGATTAGCCGCCTCCCTGGATTCAATCCTTTAAAATACCTCTTTGGCGGTAGAAAGCCCCCGTGACCCCGGAGAAACTCTCCGGGGCTATTTTTATTACCGCGAAATTAGCACTGTTTTTTGGTTTCGAAAATATTGACGTATGCTCTTTATGGCTTTATACTATAGTTAGTGGAGGTGAATAATTAACCCCGAAAATTTAGTACAGGTGTAATGACCTGCTAAATTGATGCGAGTTTTTTAATACTCATAATTTTGGCGGCCCGGCAGGGAAATTAGTTTAACTACGATGCGAGGTGTTTTTCGGAATGCAGTCGGGAGAGGCGGGAGTTCGGGTCGCGTTACAGGGAGTGAATGAACTTGCTTGATCAGCAAACTTTGATAAATTTATTACATCAAGAAGCCGATGTAGCAATCGGGTGTACGGAACCGGTAATGGTGGCCCTGGCCGCTGCTAAAACCAGGGATATGCTGGGTACTTTACCGCGGCTGGTGGACATTTCCGTGAGTTCGGCGGTTTGGAAGAATGCTCGCCGGGTTGGTTTGCCGGGAACCGGAGAGAAGGGCCTGGCAATGGCGGCGGCCATGGGATTGCTGGCGCCGGTAGAGGCAGGCCAGCGCCTGCTGGCCGCTTTAACTCCCGTGCAGGTGGAACAGGCAAAGATATTGGTCCGGGAGGGAGTTGTCAAGGTCGGGGTTGTTGCCGCCAAGGAGGGTTTATATGCCCGGGCTGTGGCCCGGTCCAACCAGCATGAGGCCATAGTCGAGTTAAACGGCAGCCATAAAAACTTCTCGGCCTTATGGTTGGATGGGAGGATGGCAGGAGGCGCAGGAGAGAATTTAAATTTAAAACTGGAAGCGTTGTTGGCGCAGGACTACCAGTCCCTGCTAAAACAAGTTTTATCCCTATCACCGGAGGAGCTATATTTTTTATACCAAGGGGCTGAAGATATTCTAACCTTTGCCCGGGAAATCCATCAAGGCGGTAGGAATCCCCTTTCCGCCATGGCTTCGTTTTTCAGGCGAACAGAAAGTGGAGGGGAAAGTTTAGAAGTACTTATCCGTAACCTCACAGGTATCGCGGTGGCAGAGCGGATGGCGGGAGCTACATACCCCGTCTTGACCTGCGCCGGCAGTGGGAACCAGGGTATCTTGGCAGCAGTATCGTTGCTATTAGCAGGCCAGGAATTGCGAGCCGGTCCGGAGAGTGTGACCCGGGCCCTGGCAATAGCTCACTTTACCAACATGTATCTGAAGGCCTATACCGGGAAGCTATCACCATTATGCGGGGCAGTGACCGGGGGTGCCGGTGTGGCGGCAGCCATTTGCTGGCTTTTGGAAGGTAGCTGCCAGCAAATCATTAACGCTATGCAAATCGTATTGGGTAATCTTTGCTGCGTTATATGCGACGGAGCCAAGGAAAGCTGTGCTTTAAAAATAAGCACTGCAGCCGTTGAAGCAGTCCGGGCAGGCTACATGGCATGTCAGGGGATAAACCTGGAGGCCGGTACGGGTATTGTGGGCAAAAAGTTGGAGGATACCATGGAGCTGGTTAGAAAGGTGTACCAGGGAGGGCTGGGCGAAATAGATTACTACTTGGGCAAGGTCGATTATCTTCTGTCAACCAACTAATTTGCCGGTAAGGGCTGTTCCTTAGCATATTTTTTTGCATTTATTATTGACTTATGACCAAAATAGTCATATACTAATAATGAACATAAGACCGAAAGGAGGGCAAGGAAGATGCCACGTGGTGACAGGACGGGTCCCTGGGGACTGGGACCCCGGACCGGTCGCGGTGCCGGGTATTGTAACGGTTTCCCTGTACCGGGCTTTATGAATCCAGCCCCCGGCTTTGGACGGGGAGTGGGTCTAGGTCGCGGCCGCGGGCCGGGTTTGGGTCGTAGATTGGCCTGGGGCCTTTTCCCGCCAGCTTATGGCTGGTTGCCGGCAGGCTGGTGGGGTGCACCCTTTCCCGGTGCGGTTCCTCCGCAAGGCACGGCGCCTGATGTGGAATTCTTGAAGCAGCAGGCCGCCATGCTGGAAAGCCAGTTACAGGCCGTTAAGGAACAACTGAAAGCCAGGCAGCAGGATAACCGTGATCAAGATGCACCTGGTCAGGAAGAAGATCTGTAGAGAACGGGTTAAAAGCCAGGGCCGGGACCAATATTGCCCTGGCCCCTTTTTTAAAAATAGCTGGCTTATAATGTTTTCTTGACATATGGCCATAATAGCTATTATAATGCAATTGAACAGATGCCCATTAAGCGAGGAGGGAGGTTGTCAGGATGAAGGTAGCTATTACGGCCCGGGGTAATGACCCTAAGGCAGAGGCCGATCCCCGTTTCGGGCGCTGCCAGTATTTTGTCATTGCCGATGTAGAAAAGGGTACCTTTGAAGCCATAGCCAACGCTAACCAGAATGCCGGCGGCGGGGCGGGCGTCGCTGCTGCCCAGGCACTGGTCAACGCCGGCGTAGAAGTGGTCCTTACCGGCAATGTCGGGCCCAACGCCCTGCGGGTCTTGCAAGAAGCCGGGATAAAGGTTTACTCTACTGCAGCTCCTACGGTTCAGGCAGCGTTGCAGCAGTGGCAGGCCGGGGGCGTTTCCCCTTTATCCCAGGCAACAGTGGGATCTCATTTCGGTATGGGTCGAGGAGGTAACAGATGGTGAAAATCGCCGTAGCAACCGAGGGGCAAATGGTAGCCGAGCACTTTGGCCATTGCTCCCAATACTCCCTTTTTGACATTGAAGGTGGAAAGGTAATAGGCAGGGAGGTTATTACCAATCCCGGGCACCAGCCGGGATTCCTGCCGGGTTTTCTGGCCGACCTGGGGGTTAATTGCGTGATTGTCGGCGGTATCGGCGCCAGGGCGGTAGAACTGTTTGGCGTGAGGGGTATTGAAGTGATAACCGGTGCGAGGGGGCCTGTCGAGGAAGCTGTCAGCGCCTACTTGGGCGGTACCCTCAAAAGCACAGGTAGTACCTGCAGCCATGATCACGAAGGGCATGAGGGCTGCGAACATTAAAAAGCGAGGAGGAGAGATAATATGGCTGCCAGGGTCGACGAGGATAAATGCACCGGCTGCGGCAGGTGCGCGGAAGTATGTCCGGCAGAAGCCATTACCCTGAACGAGGTGGCGATTGTCGATCCCGACGAGTGCCTGGAGTGCGGTGCCTGCGTCGACGAATGCCCCAATGAAGCTATTAGCCTGGATTGAGGTGTGGTGAAGCTTTATGCTTGTAGCAGTGGCCAGTGGTAAAGGAGGCACCGGTAAAACCACCATCGCCGTCAACCTGGCCCTGGCCCTGGCAGAGAAAATACCAGTCCAGGTCCTGGACTGCGATGTCGAGGAGCCTAATGCCCATCTCTTCCTGCAGCCGGTCTTTCAAGATGAAGAGCCTGTGACCCTGCCGGTCCCGGAAGTAGATAATGCCAGGTGCGATGGCTGTGGCAGGTGCAGCGAGGCCTGTGCCTTTCATGCCCTGGCCGTTGCCGGGGGCCGGGTAATCACCTTTCCGGAGATGTGCCACGGCTGCGGCGCTTGTATCTCCGCCTGCCCGCAGGGAGCCCTGGCGGAAAAGCCCCACCGCATCGGAGTGGTAGCCAGGGGCCGGGCGGGTCGGATTGATTTCGTCCAGGGCAAGATTGATGTAGGTGTGCCCCTGGCGCCGCCGGTTATCAGGGCGGTGAAAAAGCAGGCCCGCGGCGAAGGATTGACCCTCCTGGACGCGCCACCGGGCACTTCCTGCCCGGTGGTAGCCGCTGTGAAGGATTGCAACTTTTGCCTGCTGGTGACGGAGCCCACCCCCTTCGGTCTCAACGACCTCCGCCTCGCCGTCGGCATGGTCCGGGAACTGGGTATTCCCTTTGCCGTGGTTATCAACCGGTCCACCCTGGGGGACCTGCGGGTGGAGCGTTACTGCCGCCATGAGGGTATCCCGGTGCTGCTGAAAATCCCCTTTAATAAGAGGTACGCCGCTACCTACGCCCAGGGCAAATGCCTGGTACAAGAATACCCGGAGTGGGCACCGGCCTTTGCCGGCCTCTGGCGGGAAATAGAGAGGTTGGTGGCCCAACATGCAGGAATTGCTGGTAATTAGCGGCAAGGGCGGGACGGGCAAAACATCCATTGTTGCCGCCCTAGCCGCCCTGGCCGCAGATAAAGTCCTGGCCGACTGCGACGTCGACGCCGCCGACCTGCACCTGCTCCTGCGGCCGGAAGTGGAAAGCGTCAATGAGTTTTACGGTTCAAATAAAGCCGTAATTGACGCCGGGATTTGCACCGGGTGCGGGCGATGCCTGGAGGTTTGCCGCTATGAGGCCATTAAGGAGTTACGGGTAAACCCGGTCTTTTGCGAAGGCTGCGGTGCCTGTAAACTGGCCTGCCCATCCGGGGCCATTACCATGGAACCGAACCTGGCGGGGTATTGGTACATTTCCGATACCCCTTACGGCCCCCTGGTCCATGCCCAGTTGGGTATAGCCGAAGATAATTCCGGTAAACTGGTGACGTTAGTGCGCCAGGAGGCCCGGCGCCTGGCGCAAGAAAACAATGCCTCGCTGATTATTACCGACGGCCCGCCGGGCATTGGCTGCCCGGTCATCTCCTCCCTGGCGGGAGTGACCCTGGCCCTGGTAGTAACCGAGCCCACGGTCGCCGGCCGGCACGACCTGGAACGGGTATTAAGTCTCGCCAGCCATTTTAAAGTCCCGGTAGCCGTTTGTATTAATAAATACGACCTGGCACCGGAGAAGAC